>SVLP01000017.1 GCA_015067895.1 Oscillospiraceae bacterium
TCCATCGGCGGCGACTACAACCACGTGACCGTGGCTGAGGTCGAGAAGCTGGCCGGCGGCGACGGCTCCGGCCGCGTCCAGCGCTAAGGTCGGCAGCGCCGACAAGCAAACTGTTCGCACTGCGGTGGGTGTCGTTTTATGGTACGTGGGGTCGTTATGTTGTGCGTTGACTCTTTGGTGCTATGGTGATGGCTGCTGCCTGTGAACATCCAGCATTTCAAGCGAAAGCCCCCGGTTCCTCGGAACCGGGGGTTTCTTTTCGTCAATGCGTCCTGTAGGGCGGGCGGCATGCCCCCGCCGACCAGGTACGATATCTGCCTTGTGCGAAGAAGAAGAGCCGGGTTCAGGTCAGCATGTCATTGCGAGGAGCAAAGCGACGCGGCAATCTCCTGGTACAATGTACAATTATGAACGCAATACCAGGAGATTGCCACGGCCCGATGGGCCTCGCAATGACAGCGATAGTTGAAAGATCTTCCTTCTCATTGGAGCCATCCAGTCATCCGGGTGTGTCAGCGGGGGCAGCATCGCAAAGAAAACCCCTCCGCGTTCGCGGAGGGGTTCGTTGCGTAAGCATGACGTTCTCACAATGCTGAAGTCGATCGGATGATCTTGCCATCAGTACTGCACCGAAGAACGCATTGCCAGCGGCGGCTCGCCGCTTAGCCGAAGACGCTCAGCAGGAAGCCTGCTGGAGCATGCTTCCTGCCGCGCTGTGGCTGAAAAGTGCATAAGACCCCACCTGACGGTGGGGTCTTGGCATATTAACCGAACACGCTCAGCAGGAAGCCTGCGGCGATGGCGGAGCCGATGACACCGGCCACGTTGGGGCCCATGGCGTGCATCAGCAGGAAGTTGGAGGGATTGTTCTTCTGGCCCTCCAGGTTGGCCACACGGGCGGCCATGGGAACGGCGGAGACACCGGCAGAGCCGATCAGGGGGTTGACCTTGCCGCCGGTCAGCTTGCACATGATGTTGCCACCCAGCAGACCACCGCAGGTGGACAGGATGAAGGCGCAGACACCCAGCAGAACGATCTTCAGGGTCTGGGCAGTCAGGAAGTTGGAGCCGACCATGGTGGAGCCGACAGCAGTGGACAGCAGGATGGTGACGATGTTCATCAGCGCATTCTGCACGGTGTCGCTCAGACGGTCGGTCACGCCGGTCTCCTTGAACAGGTTGCCCAGCATCAGGCAGCCGATCAGGGGAGCGGTGTCGGGCAGCAGCAGAGCCACGAACAGGGTGACCACGATGGGGAAGACGATCTTCTCAGCCTTGGAGACGGTACGGGTCTGCACCATCTTGATCTTGCGATCCTCGGCAGTGGTCAGCAGCTTCATGAAGGGAGGCTGGATCATGGGGATCAGAGCCATGTAGGAGTAGGCGGCGACGGCGATGGCACCCAGCAGATGGGGAGCCAGCTGGCTGGTCAGGAAGATGGCAGTGGGGCCGTCAGCACCGCCGATGATGCCGATGGAAGCGGCCTCGGGGCCGGTGAAGCCCATGCAGATGGCGCCGAAGAAGGCGGCGAAGACGCCCATCTGGGCGGCAGCGCCCAGCAGCAGGGACTTGGGGTTGGACAGCAGGGGGCCGAAGTCGGTCATGGCACCAACGCCCATGAAGATCAGGCAGGGGTACAGGGAGGTCTTGACACCGATGTAGAAGATGTCCAGCAGACCGCCCTCACGCATGATGGTGCCGTAGGAGTGGTAAGCAGGATGGGTGGCATCCATAAAGTTGGTCCACAGCTCCTGGTGGTACAGACCGGCACCGGGCAGGTTGGTCAGCAGACAGCCGAAGGCGATGCCGCACAGCAGCAGGGGCTCGAACTTCTTGACGATGGCCAGGTACAGCAGCAAGCAGGAGATGGCCAGCATCACCAGGTTCTGCCAGCCGCCCTCGGACATGAAACCGGAAATGATGGCGGCAAAGCCGGAATCATTCCACAGGTTCAGCAGAATTTCACCAATATTCATGGGTCATCCTCCATTAGGCGAGGACGACCAGAGGAGCACCGGTATCGACGGTGGCACCCTTGGTGACGACGACCTGGGTGACGGTGCCGGCCTTGGGAGCCATGATCTCGTTCTCCATCTTCATGGCCTCCAGAACGACCAGAACCTGGCCCTCCTTGACCTTGTCGCCAACGTTGACGTTGACCTTCAGGATATTGCCGGGCATGGGAGCGGTGACAGCCTCACCGGCGCCGGTGACGGCGGGAGCGGCGGGAGCAGCAGCGGGAGCGGCGGCCACGGGGGCAGCGGCGGGAGCAGCAGCGACAGGAGCGGGAGCAATGGCCTCGTACTCATCCAGGAGCATGGCCTTGCCTGCCTCGACCTCGACCTCGTAGGTACGGCCGTTCAGAGTAACCTTATATTTCATTTTACTTGACCTCCTTGATGGAAATGAAGCGCAGCTCGTTGATGGGCTTGCCCATCTTGTTGGCCACGATGGCCATCAGCATGGCTGCGGTCTTGGGCTCCACGTCGTGGAGCTTCAGCTTGCCGGCGGAGCCGGGAGCGGGTTCGGCGGTGACAGCGGGGGCGGCGGGAGCGGCAGTCTCAGCAGGTGCGGCAGCAGCGGCCTTGGCCTTGCTCTCCTGGGCAATGAAGAACTTGCCCAGAGCCATGACAACGACCATCAGCAGGATCAGGCCGAAGAAAACAACGGCATAACCCAGCAGCGCGATGACACCGGCGTCCAGAATGGAAAGATGATCCATGGTGTGCCTCCTTACGCCTCAACGATGGTGTAGGTGCACTCGTTCTCCTCGCGGGCCTTGCGCTGCTCGAAGAACTTCTCAGCCAGGGAGGGGAAGGCGATGTAGGACAGGACATCCTCGTCGGACTTGGCAACGCCCTCCAGCTGCTTACGGGTCTTGTCGACGATGGGCTCCAGGGTGTCGGCGTAGCGGACGGTCAGGGGCTGCTCGTCGCCCAGGATCATCTTCTGGATGTCGGCATCGATGGGAGCGGGGGTCTTGCCGTACTCACCGCGGCAGTAGGCCTTGATCTCCTTGGAGACGGACTTGTAGCGCTGGCCGTCCAGAACGTTGCGGACAGCCTGGACGCCGACCATCTGAGAAGTGGGGGTGACCAGGGGAGGATAGCCCATGTCGGCGCGAACCTTGGGAGTCTCGGCCAGAGCCTCGTCGAACTTGTCCAGAGCGTTCATCTGCTTCAGCTGGCTCATCAGGTTGGACAGCATGCCGCCGGGAACCTGGTAGGTCAGGCACTGGGTGTCGGTGGCCATGGCCTTGGGCATCAGGGTGCCGTCCTTGACGAACTCATCGCGGACGCCCTTGAAGTAGTCGGCCATTGCCTTGGTGGCGGTGTCGTCCAGGTCGACCTCGTAGCCCAGCTGACGCAGCGCGTAGGCCAGGGTCTCGGTGGCGGGCTGGGAGGTGCCGCCGGAGAAGGGGGAGATGGCGGTGTCGATGATGTCCACGCCAGCCTCAACAGCCTTCAGGATGGTCATGAAGGCCAGACCGGTGGTGGAGTGGGTGTGCAGGTCGATGGGCATGTCCACGGCGTCCTTGATGGCGGAGACCATGTCGTAGGCCTCCTGGGGGCCCATGATGCCGGCCATGTCCTTGATGCAGATGGTGGAAGCGCCCATGGCCTTCAGCTCCTTGACCATCTCCACGTACTTCTTGTGGGTGTGGACGGGAGAGGTGGTGTAGGAGATGGTGCCGGAAGCGATGGCGCCGGCCTTGGTGGTGGCCTCCATGGCGACCTTCAGGTTGTTGACGTCGTTCAGGGCGTCAAAGATGCGGATGACGTCGATGCCGTTCTCGACAGCCTTCTCAACGAAGAGCTTCACGAAGTCATCGGGGTAGTGGGAGTAGCCCAGCACGTTCTGGCCGCGCAGCAGCATCTGCAGCTTGGTGTTGGGCATCTTGGCGCGGATCTTGCGCAGACGCTCCCAGGGATCCTCGTTCAGGTAGCGCAGGCAGACGTCGAAGGTGGCGCCGCCCCAGCACTCTGCTGCGTAGAAACCAGCCTTGTCGATGGTCTCCAGCATGGGCTCGAACTTCTCGTAGGGCAGTCTGGTCGCGATCAGGGACTGGTTTGCGTCACGCAGAACAGTCTCGACAAACTGAACTTTTCTTGCCATTTTATATACCTCCAAAATGGATTTTGATGGTGTGCCGCGGACACCTGTCCGCCGGAAGCCCCTCCGGAACCGGTGACATGCGGCTGCCTTGTGTATTTTGAACCAAGGTCAGCTCCAGGAAAGCTGCCCCTTTGGTTAAAATCGAAAAAGGTAAAAATTGCCGGTTGCAGATATCAAAAAGATACATTTTCAGGGGAAAACCCCCGAAAGAAGCAACCTTTACCGAATTACATACTAACATATCGATTTCCAAAAGTAAAGGGAAATTTTCACTATTTTCCGCGAAAAACGTTTCTTTACTGAACCAAAACCGAAATTGTTCATATTTCACAAAAGATTTTGCAAAAACAATCGTAATGTGCACCTTTTGTACGGCTTAGGGTTGCCCGGAGAAAGGGCGCCCCCGGAGCAGGGAGGTGCGGAGGGATTTGCCGGAGAATAGGGATGTACGCTTATCAGAGACATCTTTACAAAGCGGTACGGATACATTATAATATGTTTTGGTGCAAAAAAGCTATCCCGTAGATTTGCTAAAAAGATATCGATAAAACAGGTAAAAATTGAACATATTTCTGCATTGATTTTGACGGTTCTTTGTTGTACTATTATTATGCGAGATATGGGGATCCCCGAAACGCCGAAAAACGGCGCAGAACCGAGGAATTCCCAATAATTTACAAACTATTTCAAGAAAGAGGTTACTGCATTATGGCAAAGCTTGATCTGACCAAGTATGGCATCACCGGTGCTACCGAGATCATCCACAACCCCTCCTACGAAGTTCTGTTCGAAGCTGAGATGGATCCCTCCCTGGAGGGCTTCGAGAAGGGCCAGCTGACCGAGCTGGGCGCCGTCAACGTCATGACCGGCATCTACACCGGCCGCTCCCCCAAGGACAAGTTCATCGTCATGGACGAGAACTCCAAGAACACCGTCTGGTGGACCTCCGACGAGTTCAAGAACGACAACAAGCCCGCCTCCATCGAGGCCTGGAACGAGTGCAAGCGCCTGGCTGTTGAGGAGCTGAGCAACAAGAAGCTGTACGTCATGGACGTCTTCTGCGGCACCAACCCCGACTCCCGCATGGCTGTCCGCTTCATCATGGAGGTGGCATGGCAGGCCCACTTCGTCAAGAACATGTTCATCGCTCCCACCGCTGAGGAGCTGGAGAACTTCGAGCCTGACTTCGTTTCCTTCAACGCCGCCAAGGCCAAGGTCACCAACTTCAAGGAGCTGGGTCTGAACTCCGAGACCGCCGCCATCTTCAACATCACCTCCAAGGAGCAGGTCATCCTGAACACCTGGTACGGCGGTGAGATGAAGAAGGGTCTGTTCTCCATGATGAATTACTTCCTGCCCCTGAACGGCATGGCTTCCATGCACTGCTCCGCCAACACCGACATGAACGGCGAGAACACCGCTCTGTTCTTCGGCCTGTCCGGCACCGGCAAGACCACCCTGTCCACCGACCCCAAGCGTCTGCTGATCGGCGACGACGAGCACGGCTGGGACGACGAGGGCGTCTTCAACTTCGAGGGCGGCTGCTACGCCAAGGTCATCAACCTGGATGCCGAGTCCGAGCCCGACATCTACAACGCCATCAAGCGCAACGCTCTGCTGGAGAACGTGACCGTCGATGCCAACGGCAAGTGCGACTTCGCCGACGGCTCCGTCACCGAGAACACCCGCGTTTCCTACCCCATCGACCACATCGAGAAGATCGTCCGTCCCGCCTCCAAGGGCCCCGATGCCAAGAACGTCATCTTCCTGTCCGCCGACGCCTTCGGCGTTCTGCCTCCCGTCTCCATCCTGACCCCCGAGCAGACCCAGTACTACTTCCTGTCCGGCTTCACCTCCAAGCTGGCCGGCACCGAGCGCGGCATCACCGAGCCCACCCCCACCTTCTCCGCCTGCTTCGGCCAGGCCTTCCTGGAGCTGCACCCCACCAAGTACGGTGAGGAGCTGGTCAAGAAGATGGAGAAGTCCGGCGCCAAGGCTTACCTGGTCAACACCGGCTGGAACGGCACCGGCAAGCGTATCTCCATCAAGGATACCCGCGGCATCATCGACGCCATCCTGGATGGCTCCATCCTGAAGGCCGAGACCAAGACCATCCCCTACTTCAACCTGGAGGTTCCCACCGCTCTGCCCGGTGTCGACACCAACATCCTGGATCCCCGCAACACCTACGCTGAGGCTGGCATCTGGGAGGAGAAGGCCAAGGATCTGTCCGCTCGCTTCATTAAGAACTTCGTCAAGTACACCGGCAACGATGCCGGCAAGGCTCTGGTCGCCGCTGGCCCCCAGCTGTAAGTCAGGAGCCCTGACAGGCAATTCGTTCTTCGGTGCGGCACAGTTGGGTACGCCATTGGGCCCGCTCGACTTCGGCATCGGAAGCACGTCTTTGTGACAATGTTTAATCCCCGGCTCACCCGAGCCGGGGATTTTTCATCGCGGGAAGACCCTTTGTTCCCCAATGCAGGGCGGTGGCATGCCTTCGTCCTACAGGTGGAGCACTTGAAATATCCACCCCCCTGCGCTATACTATCCACATATTTACAATTGCTGCATGAGTGTCCGAGAGAAAACACTCAGCACTAATTCAAAGGAGAACCCCATGAACACCTGGCTTGAAAGCATCTATTCCGACGGCTCTGCCGCCTTTGTCAGCAGCCCGAAGCCCGAATTCGGCGAATCGGTCACCGTCCGCATCCGCTTTTACGAGGATACCCCGGTGAAGGCCGTCGTCCTGCGCACCATGCCCAACGGCCAGAACATCTGGCTCGACCTCCACGAGGAGAAACGGGAGCAGGGCTTCGTCTACTGGTGCGGCCAGCTGCCCATGTGGGAACGCCGCATGCACTACCACTTCTGCCTGGTCACCGAAAACCAGGTATACTATTATAATCAGCACGGCGTCCACACCCGGATCCCCGACCACAGCCACGATTTCGTGCTCCTGTGCGACTATGTCCAGCCGGAGTGGGTGAAAAGCGCGGTCTTCTACCAGATTTTCCCGGAGCGGTTCTGCAACGGCGACCCCTCCAATGACATGCAGTCCGGCGAGCTGACGGTGAACGGCTATCCCTCCATCCGAATGAACTGGGAGGATGCGCCCCTGGAGTGGAACGAGGGCCACTGCATGGACTTCTTCGGCGGCGACCTGCAGGGAATCAAGGCGAAGATCCCTTATCTCAAGGAGCTGGGCGTCACCGCTTTGTACCTGAATCCCATTTTTGAAGCTCCCTCCGTCCACAAGTACGACTGCATCGACTATTTCCACGTGGACAAGCACTTCGGCGGCGACGAGGCGCTGGCAGAATTGAGCCAGGCCCTCCATGAAAACGGGATGAAGCTGATCCTGGACATCTCCATCAACCACACCGGCGCGGCCCACCGCTGGTTCAACCGGGACGGTCTGTATTTCGACAAATCCGTGGGCGCGTACAACAACCCCGATGCCCCCGAGCGGAGCTACTATTTCTTCCACCAGGGCAACACCTATACCGAGTGGAAGGGCGTCCACGACATGCCCACCCTGAACTACACCTCCCAGGAGCTCCGGGACATCATCTACCGCCGGGAGGATTCCATCCTGCGCAAGTGGCTGCGCCCGCCCTACTCCATCGACGGCTGGCGGTTCGATGTGGCGGATGTGTTCGCGAGAAACGGCGAGCACCAGCTGGCCCACGAGCTCTGGCCGGAGATCCGGCAGGCCATCCGGGAGGAGAATCCCCAGGCCTACATCCTGGCCGAGGACTGGGGCGACTGCGCCCAGTACCTCCAGGGCACCGAGTGGGACTCCCCCATGAACTACTTCGGCTTCGGCAGACCCGTCCGCTAGCTGCTGGGGGAGAACGACTGGTTCCAGATGGACAGCCCCACCCTCCGCTGCTGCAATTTCCGGCTGCGTGCCGAGGATTTTGAGGGAAGAGTCCTGGATCACCTGGGCCGGATGCCCTACGCCCTGCACGAGAACCAGTTCAACCTCTTCGACTCCCACGACATCGCCCGGCTGTCCAGCGACCCCGATGTGCCCTTCGGCCACTGGCGGGGCGTGGTCTGCCTGCAATTCGCCATGCCCGGCGCGCCCAGCATCTACTACGGCGACGAGGCTCAGATCGGCGGCTGGTTCCACTCCATCGAGGGCTGCCGCTTCCCCATGCCCTGGGGCAAGGAGTTCCGAAATACCGAAGCCTACCGCATGATCCGCACCCTCGCCCATCTGAAGACCTCCCGCAAAGCTCTGCAGGAGGGCGGCTTCAAGTTCCTGTACGCCAAAGACCGCATCGTTGCCGTCTCCCGCTTCACCGACGATGAAGCCTTCGTGGCCGTCCTTTCCACCGACGAGCAGGAGCAGACCATCACCCTGCCCCTGGGAGCCATCGGCGCGGCGGGCATCAAGGGCGATGTGCTGGGCCACAACGTCTGCTGGGAAAAGCTGGACGAAAACCATGTACGCCTGACCATCGCCCCCGGCGAGGGATTGTTCCTGGAATGCGCTATGAAGGCGAAATAAAAACAAAAATGCTTATCGGCTTACCTAAGCAACGCGTCTCTTGCCTCCCTCCAGGAGGGAGGGGGACCGCGCAGCGGTGGAGGGAGTGCCCTAAAATAGAACATTCAGTGTCTATCCAACGACACTCCCCCAGTCAGCTTCGCTGACAGCCCCCTCTCTGAGGGGGCCAAGAGTTCGGCTTTCTGTTTTGCTGACGCAAGTCGATAAGCAATAAAACAAAAACCGCCTGCAGCCGCAGGCGGTTCCGATTCAATTGTTCCCCAGCTGGAAAAACGCCACCGCGCTGGCAGCCGCCACGTTCAGGGAGTCCACTCCATGGGTCATGGGGATCTTGACGGTGTAATCGCAATTCGTGATCGTCCCGTCGGCCAGGCCGTCCCCCTCGGTGCCCAGCACCAGAGCCAGCTTCGGCTCTTTGGCCAGCTGCCCATCCCGGATGGAGAGGGTGTCGTCCCGCAGAGCCAACGCCGCCGTGGCGAAGCCCAGCTCTTTCAGCCGCGCCTGCCAGTCCTCCGGGGCGAATGTCCAGGGCACCTGGAACACCGTGCCCATGCTGACCCGGATGGCCCGGCGGTAGAGGGGATTGCTGGAGCCGGGGGTCAGGAGCACCGCGTCCATACCCAGAGCCGCCGCACTGCGGAAGATGGCTCCCACATTGGTGGGGTTCATCACGTTCTCCAGCACCGCGATCCGGGTGGCATCCTTGAGCGTCTCCTCCAGACCGGGCAGAGCCTTGCGCCGCATGGCGCAGAGTACGCCCCGGGTCAGCTGAAAGCCCGTGAGCCGGGTCAGCACATCGAATTCGGCAGTATATACGGGGATATCGCCGCACCGGGCGAGGATCTGCTTCGCTTCGCCCTGGATGTGCCGCCGCTCCACCAGCACCGACACCGGCTCGTAACCCGCGTCCATGGCGCGCTGTACCACCTTGGGGCTCTCGGCAATGAAGATCCCCTCCTCGGGATGCTCCCGGTTGAGCAGCTGATTTTCCGTTTTCCGTGCGTAGACATCCAGTTCCGGGGCAGAAAAGTCCGATAGTTCAATGATATTCGCCATGGCACACACTCCTTTTCCCGACCATTATAGCAGATGTGTACGCCATGTCAAAGTAATTCCACACAAAGGAGGAAGATCATGGGAAAAATCAAAATCTCCGCGCTGCTGCTGGCACTGGTGCTGCTGACGGCCTGCGCCCAGCCCATCACCGCCGAGGAGGCCGTCCGTATTGCCGCCGGGCATCTGCAGACGGCGTATGATGCTGTAAATCTCCGAACGGAGGAGGCAAGCTGCGAGTTCCATGAATTTGAAGAGCTGTCCTGTTATTTTGTAGACATTCCCTACGGAAGCTCGATCCACGATGTCTACCGGGTGTCGGTGGATGCGGCAACGGGAGAGGTTCTGGATGTGGGCATCTTGAAATGAGGTGACCGCCATGCCCTTATTCCCCGCATTTCTCGACCTGTCCGATGATGCCGTGCTGGTGGTGGGCGAGGGCAGGGAAGCCGACCGCAAGACGGAAAAAATGGCTCCCTTCTGCCGCACCGTTCTGCGCAGTCCCTACCCTCCTGCCGTTGACGAGCGTCCGGCACTGGTGATCCTGGCGGAAAAAGACCACCCGGACAACGAAGCCCTGGCGGCCCGCTTCCGGGAAGCCCACATCCCGGTGAACGTGGCCGACCGCCCGGAGCTCTGCGACTTCCGCTTCCCGTCCCTCATCACAAAGGGCGAAGTCTCCATCGGCATCGCCACAAACGGCAAAGCCCCGGCCCTGTCCGCGCTCCTGCGCGAGCACATCGAATCCGCCCTCCCCAACAACCTGGAAGCCATCCTCGATGCCACCGCCGACCTCACCGCTGAGCTTCGACAAACCGAACCCGACCCCACCAAACGCGCCCGCATCCTGCGGGAGGAACTGCAAAAGCTCCTGTAAAAAATGCCCCGGAGGAAAACCCTCCGGGGCACGACCATTAGTTGGTCAGATTCTGCTCGTAGGCCTCGATCATCTTCTTGACCATCTGGCCGCCGACGGAGCCGGCTTCGCGGGAGGTCAGGTCGCCGTTGTAGCCCTGCTTCAGGTTGACGCCGACCTCGTTGGCGGCCTGCATCTTGAACTGATCCATGGCCTGCTTGGCCTCGGGGACGTTGATGCGGTTGGAAGAATTGTTGCTGCTCATAGTCATTCTCTCCTTTTTCTTTTCGGGAAGCGTTCACTTCCCGAGGGATGTGAAGTGCTTTCCGTGGGAGTATTTTGTCCCGGTCACAGTTCGATATGAATGGAGAGTTGCGGAAAGGGTGGGAAAAACAGACAGCCGATTTTTATGTTTTATGAGAAAAAGCCGGAAGGGATTACCTTCCGGCTTTTGGTATTGATCGGGATGGTGCCGCCTTTGCGGGCTTTATGGATTCTTCAGCGGCTCATGATTGAGCAGGGAGTAGATGATCCGGGTGATCTCTGCGGGGGATTCCGCGAAGCTGCGGCGGGCCCAGACACGGAGCATATGGGTCACGGCTCCGGCGTAGAATTCGGCCTGGTAGTGGTTGCTCCAGACCCCCAGGCGCTGGAGTTGGTAGACGCACTGCTCCATGATCGGCTCCTCCAGAAGATGGTACAGGCCCCGCTTTTCGATCAGGGTCAGCCGCTCCCGCTGGGTATACAAATAGGTATTGACCGCCAGGATATGCTCGTAGATCCCGCCGGGGGTCAGGGGGATGGTGCGGTTGATCTCCGCGTACATATCAGAGCCGTACTGGCGGATCACATCCTCCGTCAGATAGAAGTTGCGGTAAAAGGAGGCCCGGCACACACCGGCCTTTTTGATGAGCTCGGTGACGGTGATCTTGGGCAGCTCCCTGGTTTTCAGCAGCTCGAACAGGGCATCGGTGATGTCGGTGGTGACGCTTCTCTCTTTCATGATACAAATGTCTCCCATGTGTTTCATTTGTGTTTCCGTCTCTTGCATCCACTGGTAAATCTTGTTAAGATTAGGGAAAATATACTGGATTTTTTGACGGATTTCACGATACGATTGTATCATTCATTATATATCCCAATAATACGGATTGCAAGGTAAATAAAGCGGACAGGCTCTCCGGCTGTCAGGTAAGGAGGAGAGCACCGCTTTTAATTTGTAAGGAGGAAACACATGAAAAAGGAACGCAAACCGAATTCTGCCCGCAAGCACCTGATCCTGTCGATCATCAGCCTGGTTCTGGTGGCGGTCTTCAGCTTCGGCTGGGTCTTCGCCAACAACTACGCCAAGATCATCAACCAGGCGCTGGGTCTGAATTCCTTCAAGACCCTCTACCCCGCCGGGGCAGAGGAGCAGGAAAACCGCTTCACCAGCGAGTATGACTCCATGGAGGAGGCCAAGGAGGCCGACAAGGAGATCGCCGAGCGTCTGACCGAGGAGGGCGTCGTCCTTCTGAAGAACAACGGCGCACTGCCTCTGGCCAGCGATGCCAAGGTCACCATCCTGGGCCACTCCAGCACCAACATCCTGGTCTGCGGCACCGGCTCCGCCGACATCAACGCCACCCTGGATGTGGAGAAATATCCCAGCTCCCTGAAGTCCGCCAACGGCTACCTGACCCTGCGGGCGGCTCTGGAGGAGCGCAGCGATGTGTCCGTCAACGACACCGTCTGGAAGACCTACATGAACTGGACGGAGCAGGAGACCTACAAGACCAACCCCGCCAAGGGTGACAACTCCATCCGCGGCGGTGACGGCAGCGTCAAGGGCTCCTATAAGGTCAACGAAGTGCCTTGGGCCACCCTGACCGGTGAGGCCGGTGTGACCGAGTCCTTTGCCCAGTATCCCGATGCCGCCATCGTGGTGGTGTCCCGTCTGGGCGGCGAGATGTACGACCTGCCTGCCACCGTGGAGAGCCAGGGCAACGCCGAGGAGACTGTGAACGGCAGCGGCAACTCCCTGGAGCTGACCATCCAGGAGCGGGAGCTGATCCACAATGCCAAGGAGCAGTTCGGCTCCGTCATCGTGCTCATCAACTCCGCCAACCCCCTGGAGTGCGACTTCCTGACCGCCCCCGACTCCGATGTGGATGCCGCCCTGTGGATCGGCTACACCGGTCTGGTGGGCCTGTACGGCGTGGCCGACATTCTGGTGGGCAACGAGACCCCCTCCGGCCGTCTGGTGGACACCTACTGCAACGACAACACCACCAACCCCGCCATGGTCAACTTCTACAGCCAGATCTGGGCCAACGCCGAGGCTCTGGGTGCCAGCTATGATGCCTCCACCGGCAAGTGGAAGGGCACCGGCCTGATGACCGGCTCCTCCGGCGGCGACCTGGACGGCAATATGTTCTTCAATGCCTACCAGGAAGGCATCTATGTGGGCTACCGTTATTACGAGACCCGCTATGCCGATGCCATCGCCGGTACCGGCAACACCGCAGGCTATGACTATCTGGCCGATGTGGCCTACCCCTTCGGCTACGGCCTGTCCTACACCACCTTCGAATACTCCGACCTGACCTTCACCCCCTCCGCCGACGGCAAGACCATCGACGTGACCGTCACCGTCACCAACACCGGCGACGTGGCCGGCAAGGAGGTCGTCCAGGTCTACTTCCAGTCCGAGTACACCGACTATGATCGTGCCAACGGCATCGAGAAGGCTGCCGTGGAGCTGTGCGGCTTCGACAAGACCGAGAAGCTGGAGCCCGGTGCCTCCGAGACGGTGACCATCACCGTGGACAAGGAGGAGTTCCGCACCTATGACACCTACGGCGCAGGCACCTACATCATGGACGAGGGCGACTACTTCCTGACCATCGGCACCGATGCCCATGACGCCCTGAACAACATCCTGGCCGCCCAGGGCCACACCGGCATGGTGGCCGCAGGTCACAAGACCACCTCCACCGGTGATGCCACCCTGGTTCACACCTGGCACGAGGACATGGACACCGAGACCTACTCCGTCTCCGCCGTCACCGGCGAGCCCATCGTCAACCGCTTCCAGAGCGGCGACCTGTCCTTCTACGGCGGCGAGAACATGAAGTGCGTCAGCCGCAGCGACTGGAAGGGCACCTTCCCCTCCGTCAAGCTGGAGCTGGAGCTGACCGAGGCCATGCAGAAGGAAATGACCGGCATGAAGCAGTACGAGAAGCTCGTGGTGGAGGGCGAAGTGATGCCCACTCTGGGCTCCACCGCCACCAATCACCGGCTCTCCGACATGGTCGGCCTCAGCTACGACGATCCTCTGTGGGAGGCTCTGCTGGATCAGATCACCTATGAGGAGCTGTGCAACCTGATCGGCGTCGGCTACCACGGCACCATCCATCTGCCCTCCGTCTCCAAGCCCGAGACCCACGACGAGAACGGCCCCCAGGGCTTCTCCGCCAACCTGACCGACATCACCGGCTCCGCCGTCACCCTCTGCGCCTACACCGACGAGAACATCATGGCTGCCACCTGGAACGTGGAGCTGATGGAGGAAGTGGGCGAGCACATCGGTGAGGACGGCCTGTGGGCCGGCTACTCCGGCCTGTACGGCCCCGCCATGAACACCCACCGCACCGCCTACGCCGGCCGTAACTTCGAGTATTACTCCGAGGACGGCTTCCTGGGCGGCAAGATCGCCGCTGCGGAGGTCAAGGGCATCCAGTCCAAGGGTGTGTACGTGTTCCTGAAGCACTTCGCTCTGAACGACTGCGAGACCAACTGCCGCTCCATCTCCACCTTCGTCAACGAGCAGGCCATGCGCGAGCTGTATCTGCAGCCCTTCGAGCATGCCGTGGTCGATGGCGATGCCTACTGCGTGATGAACGCCTTTGCCCGGATCGGCGTGATCTGGACCGGTGCCCATGAGGGTCTGATGACCGACGTGCTCCGGGGCGAATGGGGCTGCAAGGGCTTCGGTGTCTCCGACTACACCAGCTCCAGCTACGCCACCTCCGCCCATGCCCGCGGCACCTATGACGGTCTGCTGGGCGTGCTGGCCGGTACCGACACCTTCGACAGCAGCTCCACCACCACCCAGGCTTACCAGCTGCTGGTGTACAACGCAGCGGATCCCGCCGTCAACGACGTGCACCTGGTTCTGGCCATGCGTGAGGCTGCCCACCGCATCCTCTACACCGTCGCCAACTCCAACGCCATGAACGAGAACGGCGTCATCGTCAGCACCATGAACTGGTGGCAGTTCTCCCTGATCGACGGCATCATCTTCTCCTCCCTGGCGGCCCTGGTGTTCCTGGCGCTGACTGCACGGGATGTGATGAAGTCCAAGAAAAAGAAGCAGAACAGCTAAAGGAGGAGAACAATGAATCCCAAGATGAAAAAATTGCTGATCGGTTTGGCCTCCGTCCTGCTGGCTGTGGCGCTGATCGCTGTTGCTCCCGTCAGCCGGATCGTGTACGGGATCTATGACGCCAACCGCACCAAGACCATCCTGCAGCAGCTGGAGGAAGAGGCCAACGCCCCCGCCGGTGAGCAGGTCAATGACTTCCACAAGCAGGCCTACCTCTCCACCGCCCAGGAGACCCAGGGCGACAAGACCGTTGAGAAGATCGACCTGCTGGTTCTGACCTCCGACAGCGGCTATGAGCTGACCTACTATGAGCGCACCGTCAATGGCGGCAGCGCCCATACCTCCGAGTATTTCCACATGACCGGCACCTACACCAGAGACGGCAATATGCTGACCCTGGAGCCCGGCATCGGCGTTCTGTCCCAGAACCCCGAGGGCACCGGCTTTACCCACTACAACGCCCAGTACCTGACGGCTGAGGAGGCCGGCGGCGAAAAACTCCGGGATGAGGTCTACGCCATGAAGTACGCCTCCAGGGAAATCGCCCTGATGTCCGACGGCACCTTCGTGGTGGGCGGACAGAGCGATGCCAAGGACGAGCTGCCCGCTCCCGAGGGCCGCAATGTCTACACCAGCTCTGTGCTCCAGGGCCGCGTGACCTACAAGACCCTGGTCACCCTGGAGGACGGTACCTACTACCTGTATTCCCACGCTACCAACTCCAACAACGTGGAGCAGACCACCGGCTCCCTGTTCGGCTATGGTAACTACGTGATCCATGATGCCGACAAGGGCATCGCCCCCGACGAGTCCGCCCCCGAGCAGACCTATGACATCGTCACCGGCGAGGTGGGTAAGGGCTATATGTATGCCAACAACAACGGCTCCCATATGCAGTTCGACCTGCAGAGCGGCAGCGGCTTCTCCCAGTGGCTGGCCACCAGCTTCAACGCCGC
This sequence comes from Oscillospiraceae bacterium, assembly GCA_015067895.1. Next base: position 15,867 of record SVLP01000017.1, read on the forward strand.
AACCCCCACCTTCTATGTCACCGAGACCGGCTTCACCGTGAAGCTGGGCGCTCTGAAGACCGTCATCGAGCCCTGGGGCATGTACATCCCCTCCGCCGACAGTGAGGAGCAGCCCCAGACCCAGGAGCCCGCAGGCGAGACCATCCGTCTGGAGATCGCCTCCTCCCAGGAGGGCAAGCCCTTCATCCTGGAGTTCCGGGCCGACGGCACCCTGACCACCGGCTGGACGAACTATGAGCAGACCATGCTCGAGGGTAAGTGGAGCGTTGCCGACGGCGCGCTGGTGCTGGAGATGGACTACGGCTACACCATCACTGAGAACGCCGAGGGCGGTCTGGATATCACCGTCAACTACGGCCAGATGGGCGAGAAGACCTACACCCTGACTGCGGATCAGGCCGCTGCCCTGCTGGGCGCAGCGGCTCCCGCAGGTACCGATGTCAAGCTGGAGATCGCCTCCTCCCAGGAGGGCAAGCCCTTCATCCTGTACCTGAACGCCGACGGCACTCTGACCACCGGCTGGACGAACTATGAGCAGACCATGCAGGAGGGTAAGTGGACTGTCGCCGACGGTACCCTGGCTCTGGAAATGGCCTATGAGTACACCATCGCCGAGAATGCCGAGGGTGGTCTGGACATCACCGTCAACTACGGCCAGATGGGCGAGAAGACCTATACCCTGACCGCCGACCAGGCCGCTGCCCTGCTGGGCGGTGCCGCCGAGCCCGCAGGCGAGGACATCAAGCTGGAGATCGCCTCCTCTCAGGAGGGCAAGCCCTTCATCCTGTACCTGAACGCCGACGGCACGCTGACCACTGGCTGGACGAACTATGAGCAGACCATGCAGGAGGGTAAGTGGACTGTCACCGACGGCGCTCTGGTGCTGGAAATGGCCTATGAGTACACCATCGCCGAGAATGCCGAGGGTGGCCTGGACATCACCGTCAACTATGGTCAGATGGGCGAGAAGACCTATACCCTGACTGCCGACCAGGCCGCCGCTCTGCTGGGTGCTGCGGCTCCCGCCGGTACCGATGTCAAACTGGAGATCGCTTCCTCCCAGGAGGGCAAGCCCTTCATCCTGTACCTGAACGCCGACGGCACGCTGACCACTGGCTGGACGAACTATGAGCAGACCATCCAGGAAGGCAAGTGGACTGTCACCGACGGCACTCTGGTGCTGGAAATGGCCTATGAGTACACCATCGCCGAGAACGCCGAGGGCGGTCTGGATATCACCGTCAACTACGGCCAGATGGGTGAGAAGACCTACACCATGACCGCCGACCAGGCCCAGACGCTCCTGGGCTGAGCAGGGAAACTGCGTCTCTCTGATCTTCCATTTCTCCTTATCACGTTCACACCTTGAAATCCATTTTGCCTAAAAAAGTGTCACGATCGGAGAGACGGTTTCAAAAAGAGGGGATTCGCCGCGCAAGCGGCGAGTCCCCCGGAAAAACAGGAGGAACGATATGCGCAAGAGCCTCATCATCAACGAGGGCTGGATCTTCCGGTACCACGACGGCACCGAGACGGCCCTGAACCTCCCCCACACCTGGAACGCCCTGGACGGCCAGGACGGCGGCGGTGACTACTGGCGGGGAACCTGCACCTACAAAAAGAGCTTCTCCGCACCGGAATTTGGTGCGGACGAATGTGTTTATCTGGACTTTGCGGGCGTGAACGCCTCTGCCAAGGTCATTTTGAACGGCCAGACCGTCATGACCCACGACGGCGGCTATTCCACCTTCCGCTGTGACATCACCGACCACCTGAAGGGCGAAAACGAGCTGGTGGTGGAGGTGGACAACTCCAAAAACGACCGGGTGTACCCGCAGAAGGCGGACTTCACCTTCTACGGCGGCATCTACCGGGATGTGAAGCTGCTGATCGTCAACAAGAACCACTTCGACCTGGACTACTTCGGCGGCCCGGGCATCGCCGTCAGCCCCGAGGTCAAGGGCAAGGATGCCAACGTCTGGGTTCGCACCTGGCACAACACCCAGGGAACCGTGGAGATCCTGCTCCGGGACGCGGAAGGACAGACCGTTGCCCGGGGCGAGGGCACCGACATCGGGCTGCCCATCGCCAATGTCCACCTGTGGGACGGTCTGAATGATCCCTACCTCTACACCTGCGAGGCCACCCTCTTCGTCAGCGGCAAGGCCGTGGATCGGATCAGCACCCGCTTCGGCTGCCGGTACTACCATGTTGACCCCCAGAAGGGCTTCTTCCTCAACGGCCGCAGCTATCCCCTGCGGGGCGTGTGCCGTCACCAGGACTGGAAGGGCATCGGCAACGCTTTGACCCGCGCCCACCACGACGCGGACATGGCCATCATCAAGGAGATCGGCGCCACCACCCTGCGCTGCCCCCACTATCAGCATGACCAGTATTGGTACGACCTCTGCGACGAGGCGGGCCTGATCGTCTGGGCGGAGATCCCCTATATCTCCGAGCATATGCCGAACGGTCGGGCCAATACCATCTCCCAGATGACCGAGCTGGTGACCCAGAACTACAACCACCCCTCCATCTGTGTCTGGGGTCTGTCCAATGAGATCACCATCTCCACCAAGGACAAGGCCGACATGATGGACAATCACCGGGTGCTCAACGACCTGGTGCACCGGCTGGATCCCTCCCGTCCCACCACCCTGGCCTGCTACTCCGTCTGCGGCCCCTTCAACCCCGTGGCCCACAAGGTGTCCGACCTGGTCAGCTGGAATCTGTACCTGGGCTGGTATGTGCCCGGTATGTTCCTCAATGAGCTGTGGGTGGATTTCTTCCACAAGATCTATCCTGACCGGTGTCTTGGCTACTCCGAGTACGGCTGTGAGTGTATGCCCCAGCTCCACACGGATCATCCCCGCCGCCTGGATCAAAGTGAGGAGTACCAGTGCAAGTACCACGAGCACATGCTCCGCTTCTTCGACAAGCGCCCCTTCATGTGGGCCACCCACCTGTGGAATACCTTCGACTTCGCCGCCGATGCCAGAAATCAGGGCGGCGAGCCGGGCATGAACCACAAGGGTCTGGTCACCTTCGACCGGAAGATCAAGAAGGATGCCTTCTATCTGTACAAGGCATGGTGGAGCACGGAGCCCTTCGTCTACATCGCCGGACGGCGTTTTGTGGATCGGCCCAACGCAAAATCCACCGTCACCGTCTACTCCAACCAGCCGGAAGTTACGCTCTACATCAACGGCAAGAAGCACCAGACCCTGACCGGCGAGAAGGTCTTCCGCTTCCCCATCACCGTCAGCGGTCAGATGAAGATCGAGGCCAGGGCAGGCGCGCTCCGCGACGAGATCTCCATCCGCAAGGTGGACAAGCCCAACCCCGATTACCGTCTGGGCAAGGACGCCGGCAACGCCGGTGACTGGGTGTAATGGAGGTACTGCTATGAATGAAACTACCATGAACCGCGCCAAGCCCTATCAGCTGGCGCTGTTCCCCATGAACAACGGCGCGACCAACGTCTACTATGTTCTGATCCTGAGCTACATCGCCACCTTCGGCAATGCGGTGCTGGGCATCGCCATGGTCTTCGCCTCCATGATGGTCACGGGTATGCGTGTCTTCGACGCCATCACCGACCCCATCATCGGTGCCCTGATGGACAAGACCGACGGCAAATTCGGCAAGTTCCGTCCCTTCATGGTCATCGGCAACGCCATCATGGCGGTGTCCGTGGTGCTGCTGTACATCGTGACCCCCATGATCCCCAATACCATGATGTGGGCGAGATACGCCTGCTTCGTGGGACTGTATGCGGTGTGGGTCATCGGCTACACCTTCCAGACCTCCGTCACCCGCTCCGCCCAGTCGGTGCTGACCAACGATCCCAACCAGCGGCCGTTGTTTACCATCTTCAACACCATCGGCTCCCTGGTGGGCATGGGCGTGATGCAGGCTCTGGGCCCCATCATCGCCGGCGACGGCTTCGCCGGTGACTTCAACGCCACCTGGTTCGCCATCATGACCCCCATCGGCATCGTCATCTCCGTGGCGCTGACGATCCTGGCCATCATCGGCATCTGGGAGAAGGACAATTCCAAGTATTTCGGCATCGGCGGCAAGCAGGAGCAGGTGAAGGTGTCCGAGTACATCTCCATCATCAAGGCCAACAAGCCCCTGCAGCGGCTGATGGTGGCCGGCGGCGGCTGCAAGCTGGCTCTGTCCATCGCCACCAATCTGACCGTCCTCATCATGCTCTACTCCTGCATGATGGGCAACTACGACGGGCTATACCTGCCCATGATGGTGCTGGGCTATGTGTTCTCCGCGCCCTTCTTCCTGCTGACCGTCCGCACCTCCCAGAAGCACGGCCAAAAGAAGTCCCTGATGACCTATGTCACCGTGGCGCTGCTGAGCTATGTGGGCGTACTGGCCCTGCTGCTGCTGTGGAAGCAGGGCGATCCGGCCTGGAACCTGTCGATCATGGGCGAAGGCGGCCTGGAGCTGAATCTGTACACCATCCTGTTTGTGCTGTTCTTCGGCATCGGCTACGGTGCCTACTATTCCACCGCTGATATGCCCATCCCCATGGTTGCCGACTGCGCCGACTATGAGACGTACCGCTCCGGCAAGTTCATCCCTGGTATCATGGGCACATTGTTCTCTCTGGTGGATAAGCTGGTGTCCTCTCTGGCCGCCACCGTGGTTTCCATCGCCCTGATGTTCATTGGCGTCAGCGACCTGCCCACCAAGACCACCGCTTATGTGGACGGCATGAACTGGGTGGTCATCGCCCTGTTCTGCCTGGTGCCCATGGCGGCCTGGCTGCTGACGCTCTGGTCGATGAAGGGCTACGAGCTGGACGGCAAGCGGGTCAAGACCATCCAGGCGGTCAACGCCGCCCGGAAGCAGGCCGTGGCAAACGGTATGTCCATGGAGGAAGCCATGCGCACCATCACCGACGAGACTGTGAAATAATACAACCGCACCGGCAGGTGCATCTCCTTACGCTCCCCGCCCGCTGTCCATCGGGCGGGGAGCATTTGTTTAGAACCGGCAATAAAGACAAAAAGCTGACAGGTTTTGGGCCTGTCAGCTTTTGCTGTTTAGACTTAATTCCACTCCGGCTTCAGCAGGAACTCCCGGATGTTCAAATGCTTGATGCCGTCCCGGCTCATGTCGAACTCGTCCAGGGAGACCACATACTTGGGGAAATTATCCCGGATGGTGTCGTAGACCCGGAATTCCCGGTCGATGGTCTCCGGGGAGGCCAGCAGGTAGGTGACCTGGACATAGAGCTTCTGGCCCCGCTTTTCGCAGACGAAGTCGATCTCCCTGTCCCCAGCCTTGCCGACGGTGACGGTGTAGCCCCGGCGCAGCAGCTCCAGATAGACGATGTTCTCCAGGATCAGGTTGATATCCCGCATATTGCCGCCGTAGACGGCCTCCCGGATGCCGTGGTCGGCGATGTAGTATTTCTCGTTGGTGGCGAGGATCTGCTTGCCCTGGAGATCCTGACGCTTGACCTGGAACAGCAGGTACGCGTCGGAGCAGAACCGCAGATAGTTCAGAATGGTTTCCGTGGCCACGGTGCGCTTTTCGCTGCGGAAGAACTTGACCAGCTCGCTGCAGATGAAGGGCCGAATTCTGCGCATATACTGTTCCCGTTTGATCATGGTAATCACTCCCTTTGGCTGAGTGATTTCTGTACATCACAGTTGAAACTGAAATTCAATGCGAAATATGTAGAGTTGTAGAGTATAACTGATAAAATTCTGAAATATGTGGTGTTTGATAAGTATGTCGAAAAATGATGGGCCGATTTGGTCGATTTCGGATCTCTCATCTGACGCTGTTTTGCGGAAATATATAAATATATCACATGATATGTACGAGTTATTGGACTTTATCGGGAGGAATCTTGCATTGGGATGGTTGCATTTTTCGTGGTTCATTCCTATAATAATTGTAAAAAAACGAAAGAAAAAAGACCTCCGAAGAGGTCTTTTGGAAGCACACCTGTGCTGACGGACAAGCCGCGATTTCGAAGAATCTTTATTTGAACTCGTAGTGTAATTTCAGAGGGATCCCCCTCTGATGACAAGTATAGAGCAAAAACGGGAGGTTGTCAAGATGGGAGCATACTATCTCGGGCTGGATATTGGTACGGATTCCGTGGGCTATGCGGTGACGGATCCGGCGTATTCCCTGCGCAAATTCAAGGGAGAGCCCATGTGGGGAACCCATCTGTTTGAAGGCGGGCAGGAATCTGCTGACCGGCGGCTCCACCGGACCAACCGCCGCCGGATCGACCGGAGACAGCAGCGTGTCGCCCTGGTCAATGAGCTGTTTGCGGAGGAGATCCGGAGGATCGACCCCAATTTCTTTGTCCGCAGAAAGGAAAGCGCCCTGTTCCCGGAGGATACGGCCCACGGGGTGAGGCTGTTTGACGGCGGCGGGATCACTGACCGGGAGTATCACCGGAGATATCCCACCATTCACCATCTTATTCTGGAGCTGATGACCAGTAATGAACCCCATGATGTGCGGCTGGTGTATCTGGCCTGTGCCTGGCTGGTGGCCCACAGGGGACATTTCCTCTTTGATTTCGGCGCAGATCAGACGGATCGACTGCTGAATTTCGGGGAGGTCTATGGGTCGTTCCGAGACTATTTGCAGGAGCAGGGCTATTCGATGCCCTGGCCGGATGCTGTCTCCGCGGATACGGTGCTGGAGATCCTGCAAATGGATGCGGGTGTCGGAAAAAAGAAGGAAGCCTTCAAGATCCGGGTATTCGGGGGGAAGAAGCCTGCAAAGGAAGGTACGGAGGACTTCCCCTACAGCCCGGAGGGGATCGTAGGCCTGCTGTCCGGCGGAAAGGTAAAGCCGAGGGATCTTTTTGACAAGGAAGCCTATGAGCAGATGGAATCGGTGTCTCTGGACATGGGTGATGAGGAGTTTGATCGGATCGTGTCCGAGCTGGGCGATGACGGGGAGCTGCTCCGGCAGCTGCGCAGCCTGCACAGCTGTGCCAAGCTGATCGCCACCATGTCCAATTGCCGGGAGGGGGATCCTGTTTGTATCTCCTCCTCGAAGGTCGCCATCTATGAGCGGCACCAGAAGGATCTGGAGCTGCTGAAACGGCTGGTGCGGAATTACTGCCCGAAGCAGTACAATGAGATCTTCCGCAGAGCGGTGGCGGACAACTATGTGGCCTATTCCGGGAATGTCCAATCCTGTTCGGAGAATGATAAGAAAAAGGTCAAGCGGATCAATAAGGTGGGATTCAGTGAGTATCTGAAAAAGAAGCTCAAGGGCTTGAAGGTGGAACCGGCGGACAAGGCGGAATATGACAGCATGATGAATCGGCTGGAGCATTACAGCTTCCTGCCCAGGCAGCGGGATACCGATAACCGGGTGATCCCCCAGCAGCTGTACCGGCAGGAGCTGGCGGCAATTCTGGAGCGGGCAGAGGGGTATCTGCCCATGCTTCGGGAGAAGAATGCCGACGGATTGTCGGTATCGGAAAAGCTGCTGTCCATCTTTGATTTTCGTATCCCCTATTATGTTGGGCCGCTGGTACGGCACCCCAACAGCACGGCCTGGATCGAGCGGAAGCAGGGAAAAATTCTGCCCTGGAACTTTGAGCAGATGGTGGATCTGGATGCCAGTGAGCAAAAATTCATCGATAAAATGCTGAATAAGTGTACATACCTGCCCGGAGAGGATGTGATGCCCGTCAATTCTCTGCTGTACGAACGGTTTACGGTGCTGAATGCGCTGAACAATCTGAAGGTCAACGGCAGGGAGATCCCCGTGGCGGTGAAGCAGGAGCTGTATACCCAGCTGTTCCAGGAGCTGCCCAGGGTTCCGGTGAAACGGATCCGGGAATACTTGCTTCAGCATGGGTATATGGCAAAGGACGAAGAACTGACGGGCCTGGACAGCACCTTCAAATCCGGCCTGCGTTCCCATCACATCTTCAAGCGGCTGCTGGGCAGCGGGGCTTTGACGGAAGCGCAGGTGGAGGAGATCATCCTCCATAGAGCCTATACCGAGGACAAGTCCCGAATGGGCCGATGGCTGCGAAGCACCTACCCCCAGCTGACCGACGGGGATGTACAGTACATCCTGAAGCAGAAGCTGAAGGAATTCGGAAGACTCTCCCGAAAGCTGCTGACGGGGCTTTACGGCACGGAACGGGACTCCTATGGCGATGCGTATTCCATCATGGAAATGCTGTGGAATAGCAACTGCAATCTGATGCAGCTGCTGTCGGAGAAATATACCTATGCCGAGCAGATCAGCGAGTATTGTAAGGAATACTATTCCGAGCATCCCCGAAGGCTGACGGATCGGCTTTCCGAGATGTATGTGTCCAACGCCGCCAAGCGGCCCATTTTCCGGGCCCTGGACATTGTCTCCGATGTGGTCAAGGCCACCGGCGAAGCGCCCGCAAAGATTTTCGTGGAGATGGCAAGGGGCGGCACCCCGGATCAGAAGGGGAAGCGTACGGATTCCAGAAAGAAACAGCTTCTGGATTGCTACAAAAAAGTCAAGGATGAAGATGTATCACAGTTCGTAAAAGCCTTGGAGAACATGGGAGCAGAGGTGGACGACCGGCTCCAGGATCGGAAGCTGTACCTGTACTACTTGCAGCTGGGCAGGTGCGCCTATACGGGCCGTCCCATCGAGCTGTCCCGGCTGGCAGACGGAAGCTACAATCTGGAGCATATCTATCCCCAGTCCCTGGTCAAGGATGACAGTCTGCTGAACAATCTGGTGCTGGTGGAATCGGAGGTCAATGGTCAAAAGAGCGATGCTTACCCGGTGGATGGAGATATTCGCAAAAAGATGGGGGCTTTCTGGTCGATGCTGAAGCAGAACGGCCTGATGACGGAGGAGAAGTACCGCCGCCTGACCCGGCCCCATCCATTTACCGCAGATGAGAAGCTGGGCTTCATCAACCGGCAGCTGGTGGAGACGAGACAGTCCACCAAGGTCATTGCGGCTTTGCTGAAGGAGCGGTTCCCGAAAACGGAAATCGTCTATGTGAAGGCGGGACTGGTGTCAGAATTCCGGCAGGAGTTCGGACTGCTCAAGTGCCGCTCGGTCAACGACCTGCACCACGCCAAGGATGCTTACTTAAATATCGTGGTGGGCAATGTGTACCACGAGCGGTTCACCAGCAAATGGTTCCGTCTTGAGGAACACTACAATGTGCAGGTGAAGAAGCTCTTTGCCAAGCCCCACAGCCACGGCGGCGAGTGCTACTGGAACGGGGAAGCGGATATCGCCCGGGTCAGGAAGAATATGGCGAAGAATGCGGTGCATTTGACCAGGTATGCGTTTATCCGCAAGGGCGGCCTGTTCGATCAGCAGCCGGTGAAGGCGGCAGAGGGCCTGGTGGAGCTTAAGAAGGGCCTGCTTACCGAGAAATACGGCGGCTATAACAAGGCCACGGCATCGTGCTTCATGCTGGTTCGGTTTGAACTGAAGGGCAAACGGGAAGTGATGCTGGTTCCTGTGGAGCTGCTGGTAAAGGATCGGGTTTTGGATGACCGCACGTTTGCACAGCAGTATGCTGCGCAGACCGTCGAAAAGATCATCGGCAAGAAACCGGAGAACCTGGAGCTGCTGCTGAACGGCAGACCGCTGAAAATCAATACGGTGTTCAGCTTTGACGGAACGAAGATGGTTCTGGCCAGTAAAGATAATGGCGGTAAAAATGTGATGCTATCACCTCTGGTTGCCTTGATGCTTGCGCCGGAATGGGAGCAATATGCCAAACGCTTGGAATCCTTCCAAAACAAGCAAAAAAACAACAAAAATTTACAGCCGAATGAGGTACGCGACGGAATAACCGGGGAAAAGAACGCAACCCTGTACAGAATACTGGCGAAAAAAATGGGAGAATGGCCCTTCAAGCAGTTTCCGGGAAATCAACAGGAGAATTTGGAGCGCGGTGGAGAAGTTTTCGAGTCCAAGGAAATTACCGAGCAAATCACCTGCCTGATGAACATCCTTACATTGATGGGCCCGGGTAGTGCCGGTGTCGATCTCCGAGGCTGCGGAGGAACTGGACAAGCGGGAAAAAAGTCCGCCAATGCCAAGATTTCCAATTGGAAGAGCCGCTATTCCGATGTCCGCATCATCGACGAATCCGCCTCCGGCCTGTTCAGCAAAACCAGCGGCAACCTCCTCGACCTGCTATGAGCTGGCGGACGGTGGTGATCTCCAGCCGGTGCAAGCTGGACACCAAGATGGGCTACATGGTGGTCAGGGGCGAGGAGGTTCGCAGGATATTTCTGGATGAGATCGCCGTGGTCATCGTCGAGAATCCGGCGGTGGCCATGACCGGCTGCCTGCTGTCGGAGCTGATGGAGCGGAAGATCAAGGTGATCTTCTGCGACAGCCGCCACATGCCCCAGGGGGAGCTGGTGCCCTACTACGGCAGCCACGACTCCTCCCGGAAGCTGCGGATACAAATCGGCTGGGAGGAGCTGGTCAAGGGTGCGGTCTGGGGGAACATCATTGCAGAAAAGATCCGCCAGCAGGCTCGATTTCTTCAGGAATTGAATTATGCTTCAGAAGCGGAGCTGCTGGAAGGCTACATCAGCCAGATCGAATTTCAGGATGCCACCAACCGGGAGGGCCACGCCGCCAAGGTCTATTTCAACGCCGTCTTCGGCATGGATTTTTCCCGGCGCAGTGACCATCCCCGCAATGCCGCCCTGAACTACGGCTACAGCATTTTGCTTTCGGCCTTCAACCGGGAGATCGCCGCCTGCGGCTATGCCACCCAGCTGGGGCTCCACCACGGGAATGTGTTCAACCAGTTCAATCTCAGCAGCGATCTGATGGAGCCCTTCCGCATTCTCATCGACCGGGCGGTATATCGGGAGGATATGCAGGAGCTGACCACCCAGAACAAGCGGAAGCTGACCAATGTGCTGAACGAGCAGGTCTCCATCAACGGGACACGGCAGACGGTGATGGCGGCCATCGGCATCTATGTGCGCAGTGTATTTGACGCCCTGACAGAAAAGGATTCAAGCAGAATCAAGTTTTACGAGGTATGAGTTATCGGTTTATGCGAATGCTGGTGTTTTTTGACCTGCCCACCGAGACGGAAGCGGATCGCCGGGAGTACCGGCGGTTCCGCAAGCTGCTGATCGGGAATGGATTTCTGATGCTGCAGGAATCCGTATACTGCAAGCTGCTGCTCAATTCCACGGCCCAGACCGCCATGGCGGAGCTGCTGCGGCGGAACCACCCGCCGGAGGGCATCGTGCAGATGCTGACCATCACGGAGAAGCAGTTTGCAAAAATGGAGTACATCACAGGTGCGTGGAGCAGTGATGTGATCGATTCGGACGAAAGGCTGGTGGAGCTATGATCCTGGCCCATCCGCAGCTGGATACGGTGCTGGAATTTGACGGGAATGGGGTCAACGCCCTGGTGGTGGAGAATCCCGATTTTTACCGCAGTCTGCTCTGTGATCTGTACGGACAATTGCAGGGGGACGAGGGAAAGCTGATCCTCTCGGAGAAAGGGAAGACCCTGCCCATCGGCAAATGGGTGGAGCTGGTGGATAACTGCATCCACTTTGAGCTGAATCGGAAATCTCTGCTGACCAAAGTATGCGCTGCAATGGAGCGGACGGCGGTTTCCGAGGGCTTTTTCCTGAAGACTTCGGAGCTGCTGTCCGAGCTGGAACGATATGTGGACGAGCTGGCCTTTGAACTGCCGGGGGACATCGTGTGCGAAAAATGCTCCGTGGCGGGACTGCTGAAGGGCATCGGCATCAGCCTGCGGGATGCGTATGAAGACCCACTGGAGCGGCTGCTCGACTTTATGGAGCTGGTGCGGGAATTCGACCGGGACAAGCTGTTTGTGATCGTGGGCCTGCGCAGCTTCTTTTCCGACGGACGGGTGGGGGCCTTTCTGAAAACTGCGGCGGGCCACGGCTACCGGATCCTGCTTATGGACTGCATCGCCCGGGAAAAACTGCCCGGTGAAAAGCGATTGACCATTGACATTGACCTGTGTGAATTCTAAAATAGAAGTGAAATTACACTCCCTCAGCGGCTCGTGACCGTGAATATTCCCGCATTGGCGGGAATTTGAGGTTTGAGAGTAGTGTAATTTCAGAGTGGTCTTAATCGTGGAAGGTGAAGGCGGCACCGCCAGACATGTTTGAGAGTAGTGTAATTTCAGAGTGGTCTTAATCTTGAGCATGTCCGCTATGTTCTTCGGCATGGTTTGAGAGTAGTGTAATTTCAGAGTGGTCTTAATCTTCATCTGCCCCCGGTTCGACGCAGCGGCGGGTTTGAGAGTAGTGTAATTTCAGAGTGGTCTTAATCCCCAGTCCTTCACATCGTAGTTCTTGAACAGTTTGAGAGTAGTGTAATTTCAGAGTGGTCTTAATCACACCTCCGGCGTGCAGATTCCCTTCACCAGTTTGAGAGTAGTGTAATTTCAGAGTGGTCTTAATCGCAAATACCTGGAACCAAGGCTGCTGCACAGTTTGAGAGTAGTGTAATTTCAGAGTGGTCTTAATCTCCTCGCCGCTCTTGGCGTGGCCCTCGATCGTTTGAGAGTAGTGTAATTTCAGAGTGGTCTTAATCTCCGCAAGTCCTCGGACGGCTGGCGGGATGGTTTGAGAGTAGTGTAATTTCAGAGTGGTCTTAATCGAACCCATCTCTGCAAAGCTGTCTCCCGATGTTTGAGAGTAGTGTAATTTCAGAGTGGTCTTAATCAAGGCTGGCGTGGTCAAGGGCATCTCTGATGTTTGAGAGTAGTGTAATTTCAGAGTGGTCTTAATCAATCCCGAAGGGATATCGGTGTCCTCCACGGTTTGAGAGTAGTGTAATTTCAGAGTGGTCTTAATCATATCGGCAAGGATTCAAACCATTTTCAATGTTTGAGAGTAGTGTAATTTCAGAGTGGTCTTAATCTCTCCCAGCTCTTGAACAGGAACAGGTCGTGTTTGAGAGTAGTGTAATTTCAGAGTGGTCTTAATCAACGCCCATCTCGATAATCTGTCGTGCAGTGTTTGAGAGTAGTGTAATTTCAGAGTGGTCTTAATCCTTCTCCAACGCCTGTCAGATCGGCAAGCTGTTTGAGAGTAGTGTAATTTCAGAGTGGTCTTAATCGGGAGGCCCTGGCCGGTCTCTATGAGGCAGGTTTGAGAGTAGTGTAATTTCAGAGTGGTCTTAATCTTGTCAATGATGGAACCGGCCTTGTTATAGGTTTGAGAGTAGTGTAATTTCAGAGTGGTCTTAATCCGGGTGTGGTGTGGAGGATCGGGGTTATCCGTTTGAGAGTAGTGTAATTTCAGAGTGGTCTTAATCTGAACCTGTTCTACGACAAGGTTCTCAAGGGTTTGAGAGTAGTGTAATTTCAGAGTGGTTTTCACCCGGCGGGGATTCCTGAAACGAGAAAAGCTGACAGGTTTTGTTCCTGTCAGCTTTTTGTATCCTCAGATCGTCACCGCTGCTATGTACTCCACCCTCTGACAATGCCCCACTGGCGGACAGGCCACAGTTTGGGGCATGGGGTGTCAAGCGGATTGACAAGAGATTCCCCAATCCGTATAATGAAGATATCCGTAAAAACATGTTTCTTTTGATGTTATCCGGGGAGATGAGACGCTCATGAAGCACATTCGCAGAAGAATTGCCTCCATTGCGGCCATTGCGATCGTTGTGATACCTCTGCTGGTCACGATCTATTTGCTCTACTGGTGTCCCGCAGACCTGTCCGCCAGACAGACGGGGGAGCAGCGTGTATTTGGCGCGACCTATATGACCATGAACAATCCCTATTTCCAAATGCTGGATGCCCAGATCCAGGGACATCTGGAGCTCAACGGTGACATCCTGCTCACCCGGGATGCGGCCATGGATCAGCAGCGGCAAAACCAGGAGATCCGGGAACTGGTGGAGGCAGGCGTCTGTGCCATTTTCATGACGCCGGTGGAGTGGGACACCTCCAAAGAGGGCGTCCAGATCGCTGCCGATGCAGGGGTGCCGATCATCGTGGTGGATGCCCCGATCCAGGACTCCGAGCTGGCCGCCTGCTCCGTGCTGTCGGACAACTATTATGCCGGTGTCCTGTGCGCACGGCACCTGCTGTCCGTCCGGGACAGTGCGAAGATCCTCCTGCTGGAGCACATCTCCGCCCGTTCCGGTGCAGACCGGATCCAGGGCTTCAAGGACACCATTTTCGGCCATGAGGGCTTCGAGATCCTGGGCTCCGGCGAATCGGACGGGCAGATCGAAAACGCCATGCCGGTCATGGAACAGCTGCTGGAAGACCATCCGGAGGCCGATGTGCTGATGGCGCTCAATGACCCCAGTGCCTTTGGCGGTCTGGCGGCGATCCAGGGTGCAGGCCTTTCGGATCGGTTCCTGGTGTACAGCGTCGATGGCTCCCCCGAGGGAAAGGCCATGGTCAGCAGCGGCTTCCTCACCGCCACCTGCGCCCAGTTCCCCTCAAGGGTCGCAGAGGAAGCGGTAAAGCAGGCCTATGCAGCCATAGAGGGCGGCTGTGAGAACAAGGAGGTCATTGTGGACGTGGAGCTGCTGACCGCAGAGAACGTAGATCAATATGGAATAGATGGGTGGCAATAATGAAGAAGGAACGAAATCTGATCCATATCGCCTCGGTGATGTTTGTCCTGAATTTCTCGATCATCACCTTTTATTCCCTGATCTGCATGACCACCACCTACCGGATCTGCGGATCCCTGGGAGCCCATGATTTTTTGAATGCCGTGCGGCAAATACCCCAATATCCCTGGCAGATGCCGATTCAGTCCCTGAGTCTCTTTGCGCTGCTGTGCTCGGTGAGCTTTTTCAAGAGCATTCGTCCCATCGAGCGTTTTCACACCCGGGTCATGATCTTCGCGGTGGAGGTGGCCCTGTGCGCAGGGATCATCGTATCGATGGATTTCTATTATAACGGTGTGGCGCTGCTGGTGCTTGCGGATCTCGTCCACTACATCCGCGGCAACAAGATGCGGCTGGGCATCATCGTGATCCTCAGCCTGATGTTTGCCTTTGGCCGGTATGAGATCATGGCGCAATTCACGGGCGGCATCCCCTTCGGGGCCTACCTCGATTACTACAACCCCATGACCCAGAGCTGGTTCACCGGTCTGGAGAGCCTGATGGTCTGCCTGAACATCCTGCTGTTCGTGCTGTACATGATCCTGCTGTTCACCAGCCAGAAGGACGAGAATGAACGGATCCGCAGGCTGAATGAACAGCTGAACCAGGCCAACGATCAGCTCCGGGACTACGCGGTCAACATGGAGCGCATGACCCAGATGCGGGAGCGCAACCGGCTGGCCCGGGAGATCCACGATACCCTGGGCCACACCCTGACCGGCATCATCATGGGCGCCGATGCGGGACTGGCGCTGTTTGACGTTGCGCCGGAGGAATCCAAGAAGCGGATCCAGGTGGTCGCCCAGTCCGCCCGGGACGGCCTGACGGATGTGCGCCGATCCATCAAGGCCCTGCGTCCTGACGCGCTGGAGCATTCCACCCTGGCCCAGGCTCTGGAGGGACTGGTGGAGAATTTCCGGCTCACGACCTCCGCCCGGATCGATTATTTCCAGGAGGCGGAGGAGCTGAAGCTGGACTCGGATGAGGAGGATGCCCTGTACCGTGTCGTCCAGGAGGGACTGACCAATGCCGTCCGTCACGGCAAGGCTGACCACATTGAGATCCGGATCACCCGGTCGGGCGATATGGTCACCGTCAGCATCCGGGACAACGGCACAGGCTGCCCGAAGCCGGTGGAGGGCTTCGGACTGCGGCACATGAGAGAACGGCTGGACATGCTGGGCGGTACTCTGGCCTACGGAAATCTGGGCCGGGATGC
This sequence comes from Oscillospiraceae bacterium, assembly GCA_015067895.1. The sequence goes on from SVLP01000017.1 coordinate 31,722, forward strand.
CGGGGAAGGGTACATTGGATTTTACATACTTGTGAGTCTGCCCGTCAGAAACAGAAGGGAGGAATGAGCTGTGATTAAGGTATTGATCGTGGACGACCAGGAGTTGTTTCGGGAGAGTTTGAAGGTGGTGCTGGGCGTCAGCGCAAACATTCAGGTGACCGACGCGGTGCCCGGTGTGTCCCAGGCCTTGCTCAGCGCGGAACGGGAGCGGCCGGATGTGGTGCTGATGGATATGCGTATGCCCGGCATGGATGGTGTCGAGGGAACCAGACTGTTCAAAAAGCGGTGGCCCGATGTGAAGATCATCGCCCTGACCACCTTTGACGACGATGAGTACATCTTTGGAGCACTGAAAAACGGTGCGACCAGCTATCTGCTCAAGGGCAGCAGCATCTCCAAGCTGTCCGAGAGCATCCGGATCGCCTACGAGGACGGAGCCATCATCACGCCCGCCGTGGCCACGAAGGTGATCCATCAGTTTTCCCACATGGCCCAGGGCTCGTCCCGGCTGCGGGTGGACAAGGAGGCGGTCAAGGATATCAGCAAAAGCGAATGGCAGATCATCCAGACCGTGGGAAGCGGCATGTCCAACAAGGAGATCGCCCAGGAGCTCTCCCTGTCCGAGGGAACGGTACGCAACTCCATCAGCAACATCCTGTTCAAGCTGGGTCTGCGGGATCGCACCCAGCTGGCCATCTGGGCCGTGCAGACCGGGGCGGTGAATCAGCCGCTATGAAAAAACGACTGCTTTGCTGGTTTGTACTGCTGATGACCTGCCTTTGTCTGGTCGGATGCGCAGGAAACAAAGAAACCGTGCTGACCATCGGGGTGTATTCGGGAAGCTACTGGAATACGCCCAATGGGAACTCCTATCAGATCCTGGACGATGCCATTGCCTTATTTGAAGAAGCCCACCCCGGCGTAAAAGTGGAGTATGTCAGCGGCATTCCTGCGGGCGATTACAGCGAGTGGCTGGCGGGACAGATCATGATGGGAACAGAGCCGGATCTGTACTTCGTGCTGCCGGAGGATTTTGACCTTCTGGTGTCCTCCGGGGCTCTGGCCCAGCTGGATGAACGGATCGCCTCGGATCCCGGATTCGACACGGCGGCTTACTATGAGCCCTGTCTGCGCTCGGGACAGTCCGAGGGCAGGCAGTATGCCCTGCCCCACGAAAGCGTTCCCACCATCATGTTCGTGAACAAGACGCTGCTGGAGACCAGCGGCATCCCCATGCCGGACAATGACTGGACATGGGAGGATTTTTACGGCATCTGTCAGCAGGTCACCGACGTGGATCGGCGCCAATACGGCGTATATAGCTACACCTGGCTCGATGCCATGTATTCCAACGGGGCATCCCTGTTTTCCGAGGATGGCCGCCGCTGCTTTTTGTCCGAGGAGAAGGTGCTGGAGGCCATTCAGTTTACCGACCGGCTCATGGATCTGAACGAAGGCTACAGTGTCACCGCCCGGGATTTTGATGTGGGCCGGGTGGCCTTTTGTCCGCTGCTTTACTCGGAGTACCGGGCCTATCAGCCCTACCCCTGGCGGGTGAAGAAATACTCCGCCTTTCAGTGGGACTGCGTCAGCATGCCTGCGGGTGCCTCCGGCGCCAACATTTCCCAGATCCATACCATGATGCTGGGCATCAGCTCCCGTACCCGTCATGAGGAGCTGGCCTGGGAATTTTGCAAGCTGCTGTCCATCGATGAGGAGGTGCAGCGGAAGCTCTACACCCATTCCCATGGAATCTCTCCCCTCCGGGCCGTTGCGGAGGATCCCGAGCTGCTGCAGCAGATCCACCATGACATCCCCGAGGGAAGCGGCTTCTCCCCGGAGATGATCCATCAGATCATGAGCAACGCCGTGGTCGCGCCCAAATTCGATGGGTACAGCCAGGCGATGATTATGGCAGAGCGGGCGATCCAGGAGGCGGCCGATCATCAGCTGGGACAGAGTGGAATGCTCATCGCCGAGAGTGAGATCAATCTTTTCCTGAACAAATGATAACGCTATGATAACGTTGCAGAGCAAGGGCCTGCCCGGATTTCCGGGCAGGCCCTTGTTGTATGTTCTGCACAAAACAGGGGGCGGATTTTTGCGGATTTGAAAAAGTCTTTCACAAATTTCGGGAAAACGTGACAAATGTCATGTGAAATCAATGACAAATGACACTGTATATATTCTGGTATTTTTGTATTATATAGACAGAAGCGAACCAAAGAAGAAGGGAGCGAAACGGATGCAAACCTATTCTATCGTTTTTCTGGACATTGACGGAACCCTGCTGGATTCCCGGCACAGGGTCATGCCCCGTACCCACCATCGCCTGAATGATCTGCACGGAAAGGGCGTTCCCGTCGTTCTGTGTTCTGCCCGTCCTCCCGAGGGCGTGGATCTGGTGGCCGGACAGGTGGGACTCTATGGCCCCAAGGCCTGCTACAACGGCGGCCTGATCTACGACGAGTACAGCACGATCCTGCGGGACGTGGGGATCGATATCCATACGGCAATGGACGTCAGGCAGTTCGCCGCAGAACGGTTCCCGGAGCTGGTGGTCAGTGCTTATCTGTACAATGTCTGGATGGCAGAGGATCCCCGGCATCCCCTGATCCGCCAGGAGGCGGAGATCTCCGGCTGCGCGCCCTTCATGGGCTCCCTGGAGCAGGTGGCCGGTGCGGTATCCCATATCCACAAGCTGCTGTGCATCGGTGATGCAGCCCAGATCCGGGCGCTGCAGAAGGAGATCCGGCAGCAGTTTCCTCAGCTGACGGCCCTTCGCTCCAAGCCCACCTACCTGGAGATCCTTCCCCCGGAAAGCACCAAGGGCAGCGCGGCCCAGGTGCTGCTGGAGCATTACGGTCTGAGCGCAAAGCAGGCCGTGGCCTTCGGCGACAGCGACGTGGATGTGGATCTGCTGGAGTACTGCGGACTGGGTGTCGCCATGGGGAACGCCCCAAGACAGGTGAAGGAAGCGGCGGACTACGTGACGGCTTCCAACGATGAGGAGGGTATCTACATTGCACTGAACAGCCTGCGCCTGAAAGCGCCAAAGGTGCAATGAGCATCGTTTCCCTGTTACAGATACATTCGAAGGAGGTTGCATATGGAAGATTCTATCATTCTCCAAATGCGGGAAATTACCAAGGTCTTTCCGGGCGTGCGGGCGCTGGACGGCGTGAACCTGGAAGTACGGCGGGGTGAGATCCATTCGATCTGCGGCGAAAACGGCGCGGGAAAATCCACCCTGATGAAAGTCCTGTCCGGCGTCTATCCCTATGGCTCCTATGAGGGACAGATCATTTACAAGGGAGAGGAAGCCAAGTTCCGGAACATCAAGGAATCGGAGCACGCGGGCATCGTCATCATCCATCAGGAGCTGACCATGATCCCCGAGCTTTCCATCACGGAAAATATATTCATGGGCAATGAGATCGTCCGGAACGGCCTCATCGACTGGGACGAAGCCCGCCGGCGGACGATGGAGCTGCTGGATCGGGTCGGCCTGAAGCTGAATCCCAACACCCTCATCAAGAACCTGGGCGTGGGCCAGCAGCAGCTGGTGGAGATCGCAAAGGCCCTGTCCAAGAACGTCAAGCTGCTGATCCTGGACGAGCCCACCTCCGCCCTGAACGAGGACGATTCTGCCAATCTTCTGGAGCTGATGCGGGAGCTGAAGCGCAAGGACATCACCTGCATCATGATCTCCCACAAGCTCAACGAGATCGCGGCCATCTCCGATGCGGTCACCGTCATCCGCGACGGCCGAACCGTCGAGACCTACCCGGTGGAGGCCGGAAAGGTGGACGAGGATCGGATCATCCGCTCCATGGTGGGCCGCGCCATTGAAAACCGCTATCCGCCCCATGAGGCCCACCCCGGCGAGATCGTCTTTGAGGTCTCGGACTGGTGTGTGGAGGATCCCAATGTCCCGGGCAGACTGGTCTGCAAGAACTCCAGCTTCCATGTCCGCGCCGGTGAGGTCGTGGGCTTTGCCGGTCTGATGGGCGCTGGCCGGACGGAGCTGATGCGCTCCATCTTTGGTCACAATTATGGCATTTTCAGAGGCGGCTCCGTGAAGCTGAAGGGCAGGGAGCTGGATCTTTCCTCCGTCTCCGCTGCCATCGAGGCGGGCATCGCCTATGTCCCCGAGGATCGCAAGAACCTGGGACTGAACCTGCTGGACAACATCCGCATGACCATCGTCTCGGCAAACCTGAAGGCCATCCTCAGACGCGGACTTCTGGACTCCGACCTGGAGCTCCAGTACGCCGAGGACAGCAGAAAAGCCCTCAGAATCAAGACCAGCTCCGTGGACGCCGGTGTGACCACCCTGTCCGGCGGCAACCAGCAGAAGGTCGTCCTGGGCAAGTGGATGTTCACCCAGCCCGAGGTTCTGATCCTGGATGAGCCCACCCGGGGCATCGACGTGGGCGCCAAGTACGAGATCTACCGCCTGATCCACGAGATGGCGGATCAGGGCAAGGCCGTGATCCTGGTCTCCTCGGAGCTGCCGGAGCTGCTGGGTATGTCGGATCGCATCTACACCATCTGCGAAGGCAGTATCACCGGTGAGATCGACAGCCGTGATGCCGATCAGGAGAAGCTGATGCGGCTGATGACAACCACATCTGATGTAAAAGCATAAGGAAAGGATGGAATCGTCCCATGAAACAGATCAAAAAAGTCCTGGGCGAGGGCCTGCACAAATATACGATGATTATCGCGCTGGTCGCCCTGGTCATTTTCTTCGACATCGCCTCCGGCGGTAAAATGATAACCCCCTCCAATTTCCAGAACCTGCTGTCGGGCAACGCCTACGTGCTGATCCTGGCCATCGGTATGCTGATGGTCATCGTCGTGGGCCACATCGACCTGTCGGTTGGCTCGGTCGCCGGTTTCTGCGGCATGGTCATGGCCATCGCCTTCCAGAAATGGAACTTCCCCTGGTGGGCCGCTGTGCTGCTGGGCCTGGGCATCGGTGCTCTGGTCGGCGCCTGGAACGGCTTCTGGGTGGCGAAGATGGGCATCCCCGGCTTCATCACCACCCTGGGCAGCACGATGATCTTCCGCGGCGCGGTCATCTGGATCTCCCACTCCATCTCCGTTCCCGCTCCGGCCGAGCTGAAGTGGTTCGGTGCCGGTCATCTGCCTGAGTGGGGCCCCACCTTTACGGGTATGAACAACTCCACCCTCGTGCTGGGTGTTTTCGCCATCGCATTCTTCGCAATCTCCCAGCTGCGCCAGTATAAGCGTGCCAACGCCATGCGCGGCGGCAAGGAGGAGCTGTGGCCTGTGCTGGTTCGCATCGCCCTGATCGGCGTGACCATTGGCTATCTGACCTGGCTGTTCGGCACCGGCCGTCCCGGCACCTCCTTCCCGGTTCCCGGCCTGATCCTGGTGATCCTGGTCATCATCTACCACATCATCACCGAGAAGACCCGCTTCGGCCGTCACATCTACGCCGTCGGCGGCAACAAGAATTCCGCAGCACTGTCCGGTGTCAACGTGGAGAAGACCTACTTCCTGACCATGCTGAACATGTCCCTTCTGGCTGCCGTGGCCGGTATCCTGTTCGTGGGCCGCTCCACTGCGGCAGGCCCCTCCGACGGCACCGGCTGGGAGACGGATGCCATCGCAGCCGTATTCATCGGCGGTGCAGCCGTGTCCGGCGGTGTCGGCACCGTTATGGCCACCATGGTCGGCGGTATGGTCATGGCAGTTCTGAACTCCGGCCTGATGCTCCTGGGCGTCGGCGCCGACAAGACCCAGGTCATCAAGGGTCTGGTTCTGCTGGCCGCCGTTGCCTTCGATGTCTACAACAAGCGTCCCGGTCACGTCTCCATCACCAAGCGTCTGTTCGGCATGAACAAGGCAGAAACCAAGGAAGGTACCCCTGCTGAGAAGAAGTCCTGACGGATCTTCAAAGCCGGGCCTTAATAAAAACAAATAAAAAGTAGGAGGAAACAAACATGAAGAAACTGATTGCAATGCTCCTGGCTCTGGTCATGGTTCTGTCCCTGACCGCCTGCGGCGGCGGCCGCGGCGAGACCCCCAGCGGCGACAATGAGGCTGCCAACGGCGGCTTCGAGGCCGGTGCCACCATCGGCGTCTCCCTGCCCTGGCTGGGCACCCAGAACTGGAAGGAAGCCGAAGAGATGTTCAAGACCGAGCTGGAGGCTGCCGGCTTCAAGCCCATCATCCAGGCCGCTGACAACAAGGTTCCCCAGCAGCAGCAGCAGATCGAGTCCATGATCCAGAACGGTGCCAAGGTCATCGTCGTCGGCCCCATCGACGGCACCCAGCTGGGCGCTGTCCTGGAGGAGGCCAAGGCCGCCGGTATCTATGTCATCGGCTATGACCGTCTCCTGGAGAATACCACCGGCGTTGACGGCGTTGTCCAGTTCGGCAGCGTCAAGACCGGCGAGCTGCAGGCTCAGGCTCTGCTGGACGGTCTGAAGGAAATGAAGGGCGAGGGCCCCTGGAACATCGAGCTGTTCGGCGGCGGCCCCGCTGACCCCAACGCTCCCAACTTCTTCAAGGGCGCCATGAGCGTTCTGCAGCCCCTGATCGACGACGGCACCCTGACCGTTGTCTCCGGCCAGATGGACTTCACCCAGTGCGCCACCCAGGATTGGGACAACTCCAAGGCCCAGGCCCGTATGGACTCCCTGCTGTCCGGCTTCTACTCCGACAAGGAGATCCACGGTGTCCTGTCTCCCAACGACGGCATCGCCCGCGCCATCATCACCGCCTGTGAGCAGGCTGGTCAGGCCATCCCCGCCATCTCCGGTCTGGACGCTGAGAACGAGTCCATCGAGTGGATCTGGGCAGGCCGCCAGTACTCCACCGTCGCCAAGCCCACCGATGCTCTGGTCGCCCAGACCATCGAGATCATCAAGTCCCTGCAGGCCGGCAACGGCATGCCCGCCACCGAGGTCACTGCCAACAACGGCATGATCGACGTTCTGGTCTACGAGCTGCCCCCTGTCGTGGTCACCAAGGACAACGCCAAGGAAGTCTTCGCCAACGACCCCGGCCGTATGGCTCTGCTGGTTGACTGATCCTCTGAACTGAACCGCATCTCATCCTTACCTAGGGGCGGCGGAAGGATCCTTCCTTCCGCCGCCCCAAAAGCGTTATATGATACTAACTTTTAATAAAATCGCCTTATACTCGCCGGCCTAAATTGTGCCGGAATGCGTTCTCCTCCTAGGTGGGCGACAGCCCACCGTCGTCGTCGGCCTTTTCCGGCGCAATTTATCCTCGGCGAGCCTTAAGGCCCTTTTATCAAAAATTAGTATGAAAGGAGAAAACAGCATGAGAAAGAAAATCAAGCGGCTGATGAAGCGGAGCCTGGCGGGCCTGACTGCCCTGGCGCTGGCGATCGGCAGCGTGTCCGGCCTTCCTGTCCGGGCAGAGGAAACGGAAAGCGTGGCTGTCACCAATTTCACCTCACACATTCCGGGGGAGATCGTGCTGGAGAATACCGGCGGCGACAACCTTGTGCTGCTGCAGCCCCTGAGCGCCGAGGACGAATTCGTATTCGGTGCGGACGTGACCTTCACCAATCCCGATGAGCAGCAGTCTGCGGCTCTGATCTTCGGTGTCCGGGACAATCTGCTCGATGACGGCCATGCCATCAAGGCCAATGTCCACAAGAAGATCGACTGGAACGTGCCCGCCCGCGTCTGGGGCTATGGCACCGACGAGCTGCGCTGTCCGGGCGAAAACGGACAGGCCAACCGGTTCTTTGAGGACAACGGGATCGATGTGACCCAGACCTTCCGAATGGAGGTCTCCGTTCAGAAAAACAGCGAAAACCAATATGTGCTGACCTATTCCCTGACCAATACCGACGGGGAAAAGGTGACGGCTGCCCAGGGCATCCTGAATGACCGCTATACCGGCGGACGCTTTGGCCTGATGACCTTTGCCTCCCGGGCGGTGTTCTCCAACATCACCGTCGATGGACAGAAATACGGCGCGCTGGAAAGCGCGGAGGACGGCGTGACCATCCATGGTGTCAACGGCGATGCCCACGTGGTTTCCGACGTGAAGCTGGAGCCGGAGCAGGGCTTCACCTATGAGACGGACATCGATCTGGCGGCGGATACCTGCTCCGCAGCGCTCACCATCGGCATCCGGAACCCGGAAGCTCCCGGGGAAGGCTGGATCGGAGCCAACTTCAATTTCAATGACCACAACGGCGCAGGCGGTGCCCGCGTGTTTCAGGTTGGCTATGGCGCAGGGGATGTCGGCAGCGCAGTCCTGGAGGGAAAGCTGGATCGCTCCAAAACGATCCATGCAAAGCTCCAGGTGTCCTCCGACGGCCTGGTGACCTATGAGCTTTACAATACGGATAACGCAGAAAACAAGGTCACCGTCATCGGCAACCTGAGCGATTACCAGGGCGGTCATCTGGGACTGCTGACCTTTGACAGCAGTGCGGTATTTACCAATACCACCTATACCCTGGAGGAGGAGATCCCCGCGGATACGGATTACAAGACCAATCTCGGCGAGCTGACCTATGCAGGCGGCACCTGGATCATGACGGAGAACGGCCTGTACTCCGATGCCACCGGCAGGGGCGACTGCTTCGCCTTCTCCGAGGTGCAGGGCAGGAATTTTGTATACTCCACGGAGATCGATTTTGACGGCACCGAGGGCGCGGCGGCGCTGGTGTTCCGCAGCAACCGGGATCTGGGCAACAAGGAATGCTACGCCGTCAACATCGACGTGGGCAGCCACCGCTGCAAGTTCTGGCGCTGGCAGAGAAACGACGCCCTCCAGCTCATCGACGAGCGGGAGGTGCCTGCCACCGCCGATGAAAAATACACCCTGAAGGTCGTGGCCTATGATTCCTGGATCCTCTATTATGTCAACGACCAGCTGATCGGAAGCACCGGCGATTACGTGCTCCAGCCCGGCAACCGGGGACAGAACACGGCCATCCAGGAGGGCTTCTTCGGTCTGCTGAACTGGAACAGCAGGGTGACCTTCCAGAACACCTATTATCAGGAGCTGAGCGGTGATTTTAACCCCATCCTGACCGATATCACGGTGACCTCCGATGTGGGCACGGTGGAGGAGAAGACCCAGTTCACCCCCACGGAGCCCATCACGATCCAGTATGTGAAGAACGATGCCGCCGCCGTTAACATTGAGGCCGTCCCCGCCAGCGAGGACGCTGTGGTGGAGATCCGGGATGCCAGCGGCATGGTCTATCCCGACGGAAAGAACATTCCTGTCGGGGAAGGCAGCAATTACATCACCGTCAAGAGCACCGTGACCGCAGACGACGGCACCACGGCCTCCGTCGTCTACCGGGTCAATGTGCACCGGTTCAAGGCAGATGAGGTCTATTATAATGAGGCGTACCGCGGCCAGTACCATTATTCCGTGAAGGAAGGCTGGGGCAATGACCCCAACGGCCTGGTTTATTATAATGGCACCTATCACATGTTCTACCAGTTCTACGATGACATCAAGTGGGGCCCCATGCACTGGGCCCATGCCATCTCCACCGATCTGATCCACTGGCAGGAGGAGCCCATCGCATTGTATCCCGATGCCAACGGTGCCATGTTCTCCGGCTGCATCGTGGTGGATGAGCACAACACCTCCGGCTTCTTTGACGGCATCGAGGGCGGCGGCCTGGTGGCTATCATCACCGCCGACGGCAACGGACAGCGGATGAAGCTGGCCTACAGCCTGGATGCGGGCAAGACCTGGACGAAGGTGGACGAGATCGCCGCCGACTGGACGGATGACCCTCTGCGGGACGCAGCCTTCCGGGATCCCAAGGTCTTCCGCTGGGAGGGCAAGTGGTTCATGGTCGTGGCGGGCGGCCCCCTCAGAATTTACTCCTCGGATGACCTGCGAACCTGGGTCTGCGAAGCCGCTTGCGCGGATCTCCATACGGAGTGTCCCGATCTGTACCCCATCGAGGCTCCCGACGGTCAGATCAAATGGGTGCTTTCCGGCGGCGGCCGCTTCTACAAGGTCGGCGATTTCAAGACCGTGGACGGCAATTGGCGCTTCATCCCGGATGCGGAGTATGTGACCGGCAATGGCGTGATGAATTTCGGCCGGGATTCCTATGCGGCCATGACCTATTATGTCCAGGATTTCGGCACTGCGGCTGATCCCACGCTGCCGGAGCTGGTGGAAGTGAACTGGATGAACACCTGGGACGATTACTGCAACCAGGTGGCGGAAAAGGTGGGCCAGGACTTCAACGGAACCTATAACCTGAACCTGAAGCTGGGACTTATCAAGGATGGAGAGAAATACGTCCTGACCCAGACCCCCATCAGCGGCTACGAGACCCTGCGCCGGACGGAGGAAAAGCTGGAATGGACGCAGGTGACCGTGGAAGAACACAATGCGCTCCTGAAGGATTTTGTGGGCGATACCTATGAGATCATCGCGAAATTCTATCCGCAGGAGGGCACCCGGAAGGTGGGCTTCCAGGTGCGCACCGGCGAGGGCGAGGAGACCCTGGTCGTCTATGATCTGGAAGCGCAGAAGCTGTCCATCGACAGAAGCCGCTCCGGCGTCCTCATCAGCGGCAAATTTGCCGAGGTCAATTCTCAGCATGTGACCCGGAATGCAGACGGCACCGTGGAGCTGCACATCTATGTGGACAAGGCCAGCGTGGAGGTCTTTGCAAAGGACTACACCGCCGCCGGTGCCGTGCAGATCTTCCCCAGCCCCCTGAGCGTGGGTGCCGGGGTGCTTGTGGAGGGTACTGCCGCGAAGGCGGACATCACCATCTATCCTCTGGACAGCATCTGGACGGACAAGGCGGAGGTGACCGAGCCCCAGTATATCGGAACGACCATGGCCGCCAGCCAGAATCTGTATGTGGGCGAAAGCCTGACGCTGAAGGCCTATGTGCTGCCCACCAGCGTGAGCCAGGAGCTTAGCTGGTCTGTGAAGGAGGGCCAGGATGTGGCCGAGGTGGATGATGACGGCACCGTGACGGCCCTGAAGAAGGGCACTGCGGTGATCGTCGCCGCAAGCAAGGCGGATCCGGAGCTGACAAAGGAATTTACGATCCGGGTGACCGAGAACAATTTCAAGACCAATATCCCGGAGTTTGTCGCTGTAAACGGCAGCTGGATCATCGATGATGAGACCCTGTCGGTCTCCAATGGCGGACAGAACGACTATTATATGTCTGCCGAAGCCATCGAGGGCGATTATGTGCTGGAGACCGACATCCGCTATACCAGGGGCCTTATCAATCTGTTCCTGGCGTCGGAAAATGTGGATCCCCATGAGGGCGTCGGTGCCTATACCATCCAGTTCGGCTATGATGCGAATGTGCGGCTGTTCCCCTTCGGCAGGGATGATTTTACAAGGGGAACCATGGACAGCCCCATCAACGATGGCACTTATCACCATGTGAAGGTCATCCGGGAGGGTCAGACGCTCCTGGTCTATGTGGATGAGCAGCTGTGCCTGGAGCATACCTTCGAGGAGACGGAAGGCTTCTTCGCAGACGGCCATGTGGGCATTGGCCTGTGGGATGGCGCGCTGGATGTGCAGAATTTCTTCGTGCATCAGCTGGAGGAGCCCGAGGTGATCGCCTCCGGCTGGTCTGGCTACACCACCTGGGTTCTGACCGACGACGGCGTGCTGACCGTGTCTCCCACCGACCAGCTCTGGGGCGGCAAGTGCAATATGAAGAACTACTGGAAGGTAAACGGCGAGCTGACCCTGCCCTGGGGCGCGTATGCCGAGCAGATCACCACCGTGGTCATTGAGGAGGGCGTCAACGCCGTCGGCCAGATGGCCTTCTACGGCCTGCCCAATCTGCAGACCGTGGTGCTGCCCGAGTCCCTGGAGGAAGTCCGCGGCTACGCCTTCAAGAACTGCGCCGCGCTGACCGGGATCAACCTGGAGAACGTGGAATACATCCGCGAGGGTGCCTTCTACGGCTGCTCCGCGCTGGAGGACGTCTCCTTCCGTGAGGGCGCTGTCATTGAGGACTGGGCCTTCAGCAAGACCTCTGTTGTGCTGCCCTGATCGGTATAGATCGGCAGTAATCGTTACGTAATATGCCAAAGGGTGGCAGGGAAACCTGCCACCCTTAGACTGTCGAGAAATGTGGTTTTCTTGCCCCCCGCGTTTACGAGGGGGGTGCCCGAAGGGCGGGGGGAGTCCGAATATTTGCAACGCAAATATTCGGAAAAGCCCGTTTTCACAGAAAAACGGGAAGACCCCCTCCGTCACGATGGCTCCGGGCTTTGCCCGAATCCACCGGGTCACCTGAAGGTGAATTGCCCCGCAGGGGCAAGAGAGGCCACCCTGGGGTGCCCCCATAAATGGGGGAGGCAAGGGGTTCTTCGACACACTGAGGGTGGCAGGGAAACCTGCCACCCTGTTTTTGTACGTTGGTTCTTGGTTATTATTGCCAAAAAATGCAGAAAAGTTTATGGAATATTCGGGGGGGGCAACAAATATCATCCTTTGCTATAATAGTACCAACCACTTTGCGGCGGAAGCGAGAAAAGCCCATCGTGGCAAAAAAACAAGGAGGAAACACAATGAGCACAAGTAAGAAACGTATCGCATTGGTGCTGGCCATCGCACTGATGTGCTCGGTGGCTGTTGCTGCCTTCTCTACCCGGGCAAATGCTGCGGATAACTATGTATCCGTGGATGCCCTGGCGGACAACGGCACACCGGCCCCCGAGAAGGACGCGGTGGTTCCTGATGCGAACCAGTATCAGTACCAGAAGAAGGGCCTGTCGGCCTTCTGCCATTTCGGCCCCAATACATTCAACGAGATCGAATGGGGCGAGCATTACGGCAGTAAGACCCCCGACGAGATCTTCAAGCTGGAGGAGAACTTCGACGCAGAGCAGCTGGTCAGAACGCTGAAGGAGGCCGGCTTCGGTACCCTGATCGTGACCGCCAAGCATCACGACGGCTTCTGCATCTGGGACAGCGCCTACACCACCTACAATTCCAGCCAGTCCAGCTACGGCGGGTATGACTATGACGGCATGGGCGGCGACGTCCTGGCGGAGATCTCCGCAGCCTGCACCAAGTACGACCTGGATATGGGCCTGTACCTGTCCCCCTGGGACATCCATGATCCCGCCTACGGCTACTACACCGCCGACGGCTACGGCGGAAACGCCTCCTCCGACGTCATGGACTACAATGACTACTACAATGCCCAGCTGGAGGAGATCCTCTCTAACCCCATCTACGGCAATGACGGCCACTTCGTCGAGGTCTGGATGGACGGCGCAAAGGGCAGCGGTGCCAATGCCCAGGATTACGACTTCCAGAGATGGTTCGCCACCATCCAGAAGTATGAGGGCGTGGCGGCTGGTTATCCCGCCGACGCCATGCTCTTCGGTGCCGAGGCCTACACCGGCGTCCGCTGGATCGGCAACGAGTCCGGTCTGTCCAACGAGCAGACCTGGTCCAAGTCTGTGACCGACAAGACCAGCAATACCATCAACAGCAACAACATCGGCTCCTACACCGCCGGTTGGTCCAACGGCAACCAGTGGACGGTTCCCGAGGCCGACTCCAAGATCACCTCCGGCTGGTTCTGGGGCAACAACAAGAAGACCCCCGCCACCATGGAGGATCTGGCCAACCGCTACTTCAGCTCTGTCGGCTACAACTCCGTCATGCTGCTCAACGTCCCCCCCAACAATGTGGGCAACGTGGATGAGCAGATCCTGGCCCGGGTGGCAGAGTTCGGCGAGGCCGTTTCCGGCACCTTCGCCAGCAACAAGGCCGCGGGCTCCGTCATCTCCGCAAGCCAGGTTCGCGGCAATGACATCGCCTACTCTCCCGCCAATCTGCTGGACGGCGATCCTCTGACCTACTGGACGGTGGAGGACAACGCCACCTCCGGCTCCGTCCTGATCGATCTGGGCAAGACCACCACCTTCGACGTGGTCTCCATCGAGGAGTCCATCGAGTTCGGCCAGCGGATCACCTCCTTCCGTGTGGAATACAGCAACGATGCAACCAACTGGAGCACCATGAAGGAAGGCACTACCGTCGGTGCCAAGCGTCTGGTTCGCTCCGCTCCCGTCAAGGCCCGGTACGTGAAGATCACCGTCGCCACCGACGACCGCAATGTCTACACCTACTCCGGTGCCAACACCGCCGCCAAGGGCTCCGTCCCCATGCTGGCTGAGGTCGGTATCTATAAGGCTGCCGAGGGCTTCGCTCTGGGCTCCGGTGCTCCCGACGGCATGGAGGTCATCGACGAGCGGGATTCCCAGTTCAGCTACAGCGGCTACTGGAACAACGAGTCCGGCCCCCAGTTCCCCATCGAGCAGACCGGCAAGTGGTGCAACTCCGGCGCAAGCTTCACCGTGAACTTCACCGGCAGCAAGATCTATCTGGTGGGCACCGTCGATCCCAGCCACGGTACCGCCAATGTGACCGTTGACGGCGTGACCACCACCATCAACACCCGGGCCTCCGCCCGTGCCCTGGGCCAGATCATCTATACCTCCGACGATCTTGAGCACGGCGAGTACACCCTGACCCTGCAGGCCACCGGCACCATCGGCATTGACGGCGCTTACGTCATCAACAATGGAGGCGTCGGCATGATCGGCATTGAGAACGCCAAGTACACCATGAACGAGGCTTCGCAGATGGAAGTGAAGCTGGTTCGCGTGGGCGGCACCACCGGTGAAGCCACCGTTCTGGTCTCCCCCAACCCCGGCTCCGCCGTTCAGGGCGACTACAACACCGAGCTGATCCAGGAGATCACCTTCGCCGACGGCGTCAAGGAAATGACCGCTCTGGTGGAGACCAAGCGCAACACCAACACCACCGGCGACCAGTATTTCACCATCGAGCTGTCCACCGAGACGGATGACCTGATCCTGGGCTTCAATACCGTGGCCCGCATCACCATCCTGGATACCGAGACCCATGGCGGCGGCGATGGCGGTGATACCGACGAGCCCGAGACTCCCCGTACCGATCCCTACACCGCCGACGACCGCTTCCAGTTCCCTGCCAGCGGCAAGAGCACGACTCTGGAAATGGAGCTGACTGAGCTGCACAACGATCCCTCTGACGACAACGGCTGGGATCTGCGGATCACGGAAAAGGACTGGGCCAGCGGCGGCAAGTTCCTCAACTGCCTGAACGGTCTGGACGAGGTCTACCTGTACTACACCGCTGAGGCTGGCGAGTACAGCTGCACCATGTACTACCGCAGCGGCGATACCCGCAACAGCATCGAGTGGTACGACGACGACGGCAAGATCGAACGCGGCAATGCCAGTGCCGGTGCCGGTGACGGCGCAGGTGCGACCCACGAGGCCACCTTCACCATCAAGGTGCTCGAAGGCGGCGACGGCGTGCTGAAGTTCAGCGGCGGCGAATATAAGGGCCCCCAGATCGATTACATCGAGATCACCAGGGCCGGCTGATTTCCTGAGCAGGAAATGCACGGGAAACCACGAATCATGGAGGAAATCAAATGAAGAATAACCGAAATATCAGCAGAGTGATCGCGCTTCTGCTTGTTTTGGCCATGCTGCTGCCCAGCGTCAGCATGACGGTCTTCTCCGCAGATACGCCCTGCGCAGAGGACGGCTGCTCCGGCAAATACCGCAATGGTATCTGCTCCGTGGCGGGCCACCTGGAAGCTGCCCCCGTTGAGGGCGGCGTGTACCAGATCTGCAATGCGGGCCAGCTGTTCTGGTTCGCAGCTCTGGTCAACTCCGGCGACAATGAGTACGACGGCGACAACGGCGATGCTTACGATGCCGTTCTGACCGCTGACATCACCCTCGATGGCGAGCAGGCCTGGACGCCCATCGGCCTGTACACCAGCGGCCGGGAGTTCATCCGCTACTCCGGCACCTTCGACGGCGCAGGCCATACCATCTATGGCCTGACCTACGACAACACCAAGTTTGACGGCAGAAATGCCGGTCTGTTCGGCACTGTGGACAGCAACGGCGTTGTCAAGAACTTGACCCTGGCGGAGTCCAGCATCAACGGCGCCACCGACATCGGCGGCATCGTCAGCCATAACTACGGCGACGTCATCGGCTGCACCCAGTCCGGCAGCGTCACCGGCACCGGCGCCACCGGCGGCATCGTCTGCCGGAACATGGGCCTGGTTCTGAACTGCGTCAACACCGGTGTCGTGACCGGTGCCACCACCGGCGGCATCGCCGCCGAGAACAGCGGCGAGATCGTGTCCTGCGACAACGCTGGCAGCATCAGCGGCACCAGCTCCGTCGGCGGCATCGTCGGCATGAACGAGGGCGCGGTTGAGGATTCCCTGAATACCGCCGCCGTCGACGCCACCGGCACCCATGTGGGCGGCGTGGTCGGCAACCATCTGGGCGGCGAGATCGTCGGCTCCGGCAATACCGGCGCCGTGACCGGCGGCTCCGATTACATCGGCGGCGTGGCCGGTGCCTGTCTCGGTGCCGCCATCACCGAGAGCTTCAACGAAGGCAATGTGACCGGCGCAGCCAGCTCCGAGGCCGTGGGCGGCGTGGTCGGTGCCATCGACGGCACCAACCTGGACAAGAGCGTCATCACCAGCTGCTACAACACCGGCAAGTTAAGCGGCAGAAGCTGGGTCGGCGGCATCGCAGGTGTCTCCGGCTACCAGAAGACCCCCCAGACTGTCGAGTTTAGCAATGGCTATAGCACCGGCGCAGTCACCGGCTCCTCCAACACCGGCGCAGTTGTCGGCAAGCTGAGCAAGGGCACCGTCAGCGGGTTCTATTACCTGCAGGGCAGCCAGAGCTCCGTCAACGGCGCGACTGCAGCCACCGCAGAGCAGTTCGCCTCCGGCGAGATCGCAGCCGAGCTGAACGAGACTGCCAATGTCTGGTATCAGGCTCTGGATCTGGAGGGCATCGAGCCTGATGCATCTCCCGTTCTGGATCCCGAGCACGGCGTGGTGTACGAGGGCTACGCCAACTGCACCGAGCTGGGCTATACCAACCGCGAGAACTATGATGAGCCCGGCGACCATGTGGATGCCGACGGCGACAACGTCTGTGACAAGTGCGGCCATGTGGAGGGCGAGGTTCACGAGCACGTCTTCGGCGACGAGTGGACGGTCACCAAGGAGCCCACCTGCTCCGAGACCGGTATGCAGGAGCGCACCTGCTCCGAGTGCGGCTGGACCCAGAAGCGTGAGATCCCCACTGCGCCCCACACCGAGGAGATCATCCCCGGCACTCCCGCTACCTTCGACGAGACCGGCACCACCGACGGCGTCAAGTGCTCCGTCTGCGGCGAGATCCTGGTTCAGCAGGGCGTCGCCCCCGTGCTGGACTACAACGAGGGCATCGTTCCCCTGAACACCCTGATCGTCTCCTGCGGCGACTATGAGACCAGCGGCGGTGCCAGCGAGGGCCCCGCTGAGCTGGCCGTGGACGATGACCTGAACACCATCTGGCATACCGACTGGTACGGCACCAGCCGGGACAACCACTGGATCCAGTTCGAGCTGACCGAGGACTATGTGGTCGACGGTCTGCGCTACAAGCCCCGTATCACCGGCAATACCAACGGCATCATCACCCAGTACGATATCCAGATTTCCGACGACGGCGTGAGCTTCGAGTCTGTCGCTGCCGGCAGCTGGGCGGGCGACCGGAACTGGAAGGTCGCTCAGTTCGACGGTGTGCAGCCCAAGTATGTCCGCCTGGTGGCGCTGAATGCTGAGACTGACAACGCCTACGTCTTCGCCTGCGCAGCCGAGATCCGTCTGACCGGCGTCAAGGGCGGCGAGCAGCCCCACGAGCACAGCTACACCGCTGTCGTGACCGAGCCCACCTGTACCGAGGGCGGCTACACCACCTACACCTGCGAGTGCGGCGACAGCTATGTTGCTGACGAGACTCCCGCTCTGGGTCACACCGAGGAGATCATCCCCGGCAAGGACGCCACCTGCACCGAGCCCGGCCTGACTGAGGGCAAGAAGTGCTCTGTCTGCGGCGAGATCCTGGTTGCCCAGGAGGAGATCCCCGCTCTGGGTCACACTGCTGCTGAGCCCGTGATCGAGAACGAAAAGGCCGCCACCTGCACCGAGGACGGCTCCTACGACTCCGTGGTCTACTGCGCTGTCTGCGGTGAGGAGATCTCCCGCGAGACAGTCACCGTTCCCGCTGTCGGCCACACCGAGGAGATCATCCCCGGTAAGGACGCCACCTGTACCGAGACCGGTCTGACCGAGGGCAAGAAGTGCGCTGTCTGTGACGAGATCCTGGTTGCCCAGGAGGAGATTCCCGCACTGGGCCATGACTGGAAGGGCACTTCCTGCCAGCGCTGTGACGCCACCCGTGAGAACCCCTTCACCGATGTCCCCGAGGATTCCTTCTACATCGATCCCGTCCTGTGGGCCGTGGAGAAGGGCATCACCACCGGCGCCACCGAGACCACCTTCAACCCCAACGGCGTCTGCCAGCGGGCCGCCGTGGTCACCTTCCTGTGGAGAGCTGCCGGTTCTCCCGAGCCCACCTCCACCAACAATCCCTTCGTGGATGTGAAGGAGACCGATTTCTTCTACAAGGCCGTCCTGTGGGCCGTGGAGAACGAGATCACCAACGGTCTGACCACCACCACCT
>SVLP01000018.1 GCA_015067895.1 Oscillospiraceae bacterium
AGGGATTGACGGTGGTGGTGGGCTCGGGGGAACCGGCAGCACGCCACAGGAAGGTGACGACAGCGGCACGCTGGCAGACACCGTTGGGGTTGAAGGTGGTCTCGGTAGCGCCGGTGGTGATGCCCTTTTCGACCGCCCAGAGGACGGGATCGATGTAGAAGCTGTCCTCGGGGACATCCACGAAGGGATTCTCACGGGTGGCATCGCAGCGCTGGCAGCCGGTTCCCTTCCAGTCATGGCCCAGAGCGGGGATCTCCTCCTGCTCGACCAGGGTCACGCCGCAGACAGAGCACTTCTTGCCCTCGGTCAGGCCGGTCTCGGTGCAGGTGGCAGCCTTGCCGGGGATGACTTCCTCGGTGTGGCCGACAGCGGGAACGGTGACGGTCTCGCGGGAGATCTCCTCACCGCAGACAGCGCAGTAGACCACAGAGTCGTAGGAGCCGTCCTCGGTGCAGGTGGCGGCCATTTCGTTCTCGATCACGGGCGCAGCAGCAGTGTGGCCCAGAGCGGGGATCTCTTCCTGGGCGACCAGGATCTCACCGCAGACAGCGCACTTCTTGCCCTCGGTCAGGCCGGGCTCGGTGCAGGTGGCGTCCTTGCCGGGAATGATCTCCTCGGTATGGCCCAGAGCTGCGATTTCTTCCTGTGCAACCAGGATCTCACCGCAGACAGCGCACTTCTTGCCCTCGGTCAGGCCGGGCTCGGTGCAGGTGGCGTCCTTACCGGGGATGACCTCCTCGGTATGGCCCAGGGCGGGAGTCTCATCGGCAACGTAGCTGTCGCCGCAGGAGCAGGTATAGGTGGTGTAACCGCCCTCGGTGCAGGTGGGAGCGGTGACAACGGCCTCGTACTGATGCTCGTGGGGAGGTGCATCGGTCTTCACGCCGGTGATGCGGATCTCGGAGGCGGAAGCAAAGACATACTGGTTGTCGGTCAGGGCGTTTACAGACACCAGACGGACATACTTGACGGTCTCGCCATCGAACTTGGCGATCTTCCAGTTCCGGTCAGCTTCCCAGGTGCCGGAGGCGACATCACGGAAGTTCTCACCGTCATCGGAGACCTGGATCTTGTACTCGGTGATGGTGCCGTTGGTGTTGCCGGCCTGACGGGGCCAGTAGCGCAGACCGTCAACGCTGTAGGTATCGGTCAGCTCGAACTGGAACCAGTGGTTCTCGCGGCTGGTGCCGTACCAGTCGGTATGCCACAGGGAGTTGGGATCGTTGTCCACAGCAAACTCTGCGGGGCCCTCGTTGTACTGCATGCCGTTCTTCTCGTAATCACCGGTGGAGACCTCCAGGACGGACAGGGGGATGTCGCGGCTGGAGTCAGCGGGATCGGTATAGGGCTCAGAAACGGTGATCTGATAGAGGATATCGCCGATCTGGACGGAGGTCTCACCGGCAGCGACACCGGTGAAGGTGATGGTAGTGGTACCCAGGGCGACGCTGGAAACCTCGTAGATCTCCCACTGGGAGTTGACATCGTTGATGTCGCTCCAGCCGGCAACGGCAGTGTGAGCACCGCCGAAGTCGTTGGCGTACTCGCCGTTCTCACCAATCGTCCAGTCGGAGCCATCGAAGTCCAGGTCGATGACCACGGGCTCGTCCTTGACCAGACCCTTGCCCCGGGCGATGGACATGTACTTGCCATTCTGATCCTGGACATACCAGCCGCCCTCGGCAGCGGTGATCGTCCACAGATCGTTCTCATCGAAGTTCTCCAGGGTGGAGCCCAGAGCCAGACCGTCGGAGCCGCCGCCGCCAACGGAGGCATCGGCCCACTCATTGCTCACGAGCTTGCCGGCGACCTTGTTCAGGAAGACGTAGGTCTTGCCGTCGTTGACGCCGGTGACCTTCTCGGACAGGGTCTGCTCATAGCCGGTGACCTCGCCGCTGAGCTCGACGGTGGCAATGGAGGTATCCAGAGCGGAGGTATCGGCATCCACGTAGTAGCCGGTCTCATCGGTGTAGGTGGCGGACTCGCCGACCAGCAGGTTGACCTCGCCCTCCTCGGGAGCCGTGGCAACGGCGTCGAGGACGTTGAAGGCATCCAGCTCCAGCTTGTAGGTGCCGTTTCTGGAGCAGGAAGGATTGTTCTTCTCCATGGGTTTCAGGACGATGGTGTGCATACCGTACTCCAGATCATCCTTGGAGAAGATCTTCACCTGACGGACGGTGGAAGCGCTGTAGGTATCCACCTCGCCGCAGGACTCGCCGTCGATGATGACCTCAAAGTAGCTGCGGTCGTGGTTGGTGCAGGTGATGACCTCGATGCCGGTGCCGATGAACTGCAGGGTGACGGTGGCATCGGTGGAGTAGGAACCGCCCTCCAGATACATGATGGAGCCGTTGTAGTTGACGCTCTCAGACCAGTTGGCCCAGCCGCCTGCGTAGGCGATGCGCTGATCCAGGTTGTCGATCATGCCGTAGCCTGCGGGGGCAGTCAGCACGACGCCGGTGGAGAGAATGGACTCGATGCCGCCCTTAACTGCGGTGACATAATAGGTGACGGAGGGAACCTCGGTATCCAGTTCCTCGTCGGTGTAGGCAGTCTCGGTCAGGCCCTCGGCGATCACAACGGGAGCGGCGCTGCCGGAGGCACGGTAGACATTGTAGGAAGCACCCTCAACGGCGTTCCAGGTCAGGTTTGCAATCTCCAGACCATCGCGGAGGACAGCCAGGTTGGTGGGAGCGTCGGGACGCTCGGGGATGGTCAGGGTGTAGGTCTCACCGGCGACGGTGTCGAAGGAGATCTTGCCGTCCTCGGTGACGGTGAAGTCGACGGCATCGCCCTTGCTGTCGGTGACGGTGGCCAGGGTGATGTTGTCGGCCAGAACGATGGCCTCGCCGCCGTTCTTGGAGAGGATGGTGGCGTTGACGATACCGCCCTTGACCCACTCCATGGAGATCTCGAAGTTGCCGCGGGCAACCAGACCGTTGACAGAGCCCTCAGCCCAGACATCGGGCAGGGCGGGCAGCAGGTTGATGAAGCCCATGTTGCTCTGCATCAGCATCTCGGCGACACCGGAGGTCATGCCGAAGTTGCCGTCGATCTGGAAGGGAGCATGAGAGTCCCACAGGTTGGGGTAAATGCCGCCCTTGAACAGGTTCTGGATCAGCTCGTGGGCCTTGTTGCCCTCACCCAGGCGGGCCCAGGTGTTGATGCGCTGGCCCATGCCCCAGCCGGTGGAGTTGTCGGTACGGTAGTCCATGGAGACCTTGGCCGCGGCGACCCACTCGGGATTGCGCTGCACCAGATCGCCGGGGAACAGGCCCAGCATATGGGAGATGTGCCGGTGACCGGCGGGATCGGCACCCTGGCTCTTCATGGAGTCCAGGGTGGTCTCCTCGTACCACTCCTTCAGCTGGCCGTCGTCACCGACCTCGATGGGGCCCTTCAGGTCGGCCTGATTGGCCTTCCAGAGCTCGACCAGATCGGCATCCACGTCCAGGATCTCGGCGGCGATGATGGCATCCTCGTACAGCTGCCAGGCCAGAGACTGCTCGTAGGTGTTGCCGGCGGTTCTGGGGCCGTGCTCGGGAGAGTAGCTGGGTGCGGAGACCAGCTTGCCGTCTGCGTCGCGAACCATGGTCGCGTCGTAGAACAGAGCCTCTTCCTTCAGCATGGGGTAGATGTACTCGCGCATGAATTCCACGTCGCCGGTGTACTCATAGTACTCCCAGCAGTTCTGGATGATCCAGGGCACTGCGGCGGGAGACCAGCCCCAGTCGAAGCTCCAGCCGGGACAGGTCCAGCCGAAGGGGGTGTTCTGGGTGTGGGCGGAGAAGCCGTTGGCCTCGCCCTCGCCGCTGACAACACCATTATAAATGGCGGCGGTGATGCGGCCGGGCTCACGCAGGGAATCCACGTAATCGATCAGAGGCAGGGCGCACTCGGCCAGATTGGTGGAGTAGGTGGGCCAGTAGTTCATCTGGAGGTTGACGTTCATGTGATAGTCAGAGCTCCAGGGGGGATTATTCATGTAGTTCCAGACGCCCTGCAGGTTGCTGGGCAGCTGGGAATCCTCACGGGAGGAGGCGATGGTCAGATAGCGGCCGTACTGGAACAGCATGACCTCCAGCTGACGCTGCTCAGCCTCGCTGGCGGAGCCGTTCTTGTAGGCGGCCAGCAGCTGATCGGTGGTCTTCTCAGAGACGGTCTGGCCGATGTCCAGAGACAGACGGTTGAACAGACCCTGGTAGTCGGCCAGATGGCTTTCCTTGACCTTCTCGTAGCCGTTCAGAGCAGCGGCCAGCACATCGGCCTGGACTCTCTCTGCCAGCTCGGTGTCGGTCTCGCCGGTGCGGTAGTAGTAGTCGTCGGTCTTCTCTTCGTTCCAGAAGGTGTTCTTGTAGTCGGTGGCTGCGGACAGGTAGACGGTAACCGCATCCGCATCGGTGACAGTCAGCTTGCTGCCGGAACCGGTGACACTGCCGCCCTCGGGGACGACGGTCAGGTAGGAGGCATACTTCAGCTGGTTGTCGCTGACCTGGCCGCACAGAACCAGGGTGTTGTCGCCTTCAACTCTGGTGGTGCCGCCCTGCTTGGAGGGGAAGCGCACATCCAGATTCAGCTTGGCATTGCCGTCGGCCTCCAGACGGGCCACCAGAACATTGTCATCATGGCTGATGAAGAACTCTCTGTAGTAGTCCGTACCGTTCTGGGTGAAGGAGACGGAGGCGATGCCGGTGGTCAGATCCAGGTCACGCTGATAATTCGTGACGGAGGTGGACAGGCCGGCGAAGTCGAAGTAGATGTCGCCCCAGGCCTGGTAGGCACCGTAGCCATTGCTGTCGCCCACCAGATAGCTGCCGCACAGGGAGCTGGCGTAGGAGCTGTTGCCCTCCAGGAACAGCTCCTGGATCTGCTTCATCATGGCACCGTTCTGGCCCTTGGACTCAATGTTGCCGCCCATGTAGTTGGGACGGGAGGCGCTGGGACCGCCGGTCCACAGGGTCTTCTCATTGAAGGTCAGGTGCTCACTGACGATCTCGCCGTAGACATTGGCGCCCATGTCACCGTTGCCGATGGGCAGGGTCTGCTGCTGCCAGCGGTTGGAGCCGTCGTAATCGCTGTAGCCGGAACCGGCGGACAGGATGTTGGTTCCCTGGGACGCAGGCTCGTCGTACCACAGTCTGAGGGAATTGTCCTGGGCGGCTTTCGCCCGGATCGGAATCGCAGAGAACGGCATGAGGCCGATCGCCATGGTGGCTGCCACAAAACCGGCTGCGATCCTCTTGAAGATTTTCATTTGTTTTCCTCCTTTTTAGTTGTACTCCGGAGCATCGCTCCGGTGTGCTGCCCCACGCACATCGGAAAAGCACATGGGGCCACCGAATAAAACAGTCCATTGAAGGTGACGGTTCCCTGGTCTGTTTTATACATTGTAGGTGCGGTACAGGAAGGTCACGACCTGGGCCCGGTTGCAGGTGGCGTTGGGGCCGAAGGTGGTCTCGGTCAGGCCGTTGGTGATGCCGTTCTCGACAGCCCACAGCATGGGCACGAAGTAGAACTGATCCTCAGCCACGTCGGTGAAGGGATGCTCGGCGGCGGTGGGCTCGGGCTTCTCCATGGCCCGCCACAGGAAGGTCACCACCTGAGCACGGTTGCACTCGGCATAGGGGCCGAAGGTGGTGGTGGTCAGACCGTTGGTGATCTCGTTCTCCACGGCCCACAGGACGGCCTTGTAGAAGAAATCGGTCTCCTTCACATCCACGAAGGGATTGTTGGTGGAGGTGGGCTCGGGAGAACCGGCGGCTCTCCACAGGAAGGTGACCACGTGTGCGCGCATGCAGTTGCCGTTGGGGTTGAAGGTGGTCTCGGTGGCGCCGGTGGTGATGCCCTTCTCCACGGCCCACAGGACGGGATCAATGTAGAAGGAATCCTCGGGAACGTCGGTGAAGGGATTCTCGCGCTTTTCGTCACAGCGGGAACAGCCGGTGCCGTGCCAGTCGTGACCCAGGGCGGGGATCTCCTCCTGGGCAACCAGGATCTCGCCGCAGACGGAGCACTTCTTGCCCTCGGTCAGACCGGTCTCGGTACAGGTGGGCTCCACAGCGGGGATCACTTCCTCGGTGTGGCCGACAGCGGGAACGGTGACGGTCTCGCGGGAGATCTCCTCACCGCAGACAGAGCAGTAGACCACGGAGTCGTAGGAGCCGTCCTCGGTGCAGGTGGCGGCCTTTTCGTTCTCGATCACGGGCTCAGCAGCAGTGTGACCCAGAGCGGGGATCTCTTCCTGAGCGACCAGGATCTCGCCGCAGACAGAGCACTTCTTGCCCTCGGTCAGGCCGGGCTCGGTGCAGGTGGCGTCCTTGCCGGGAATGACTTCCTCGGTATGGCCCAGAGCGGGGATCTCCTCCTGGGCGACCAGGATCTCGCCGCAGACGCTGCACTTCTTACCCTCGGTCAGGCCGGTCTCGGTGCAGGTGGCGTCCTTGCCGGGGATGACTTCCTCGGTGTGACCCAGGGCGGGAGTCTCATCGGCAATGTAGCTGTCGCCGCACTCGCAGGTGTAGGTGGTGTAGCCGCCCTCGGTGCAGGTGGGAGCGGTCACGACGGCCTCGTAGCTGTGTTCGTGGGGCAGAGGCTCGCCGGACTTGACACCGGTCAGACGGATCTCGGAAGCGGAAGCGAGGACATAGGACACATCGCTCACAGCCTCCAGAGAAACCAGACGGACATACTTGACATTCTGACCGTTGAACTGGGCGATCTTCCACTCTCTGTCGGCGGCCCAATCGCCGGAGGCGACGGTCTCGAAGTTGACGCCGTCGTTGGAGACCTGGATCTCGTACTTGGTGATGGTGCCGTTGGTGTTGCCGGCCTGGCGGGGCCAGTAACGCAGACCGTCGACCTTGTAGCTCTCGGTCAGCTCGAACTGGAACCAGTGGTTCTCGTTGCTGGTGCCGTACCAGTTGGTGTGCCACAGGGTGTCGGGGTTGTTGTCCACAGCGAATTCAGCAGGACCCTCGGTGGCCTGACCGGGCTGATAGTCGCCGCAGGAGACCTCCAGAGCGGACAGGGGGATATCCCGGCTGTCGTCGTCGGGCTCCATGGGAGGCACGATGTGCTCAAAGACCTCCAGCTCTGCAACGCACATGACGGTGTTGGCACTGGAGTCCTGCCAGTGGTAGGAGCGGGTGGCTCTCAGGCGGACATAGGCGGCCTGAACAGGCTCGAACTCGATGACGGTGGTGCCGTTGACGGTATCGCCATCGGCGACCTGGATCCAGTTCTCGCCGTCAACGCTGACCTCGATGATGTAGTCGAGCAGATTGCCGGTGCAGTTGTACTGGGCGGAGGAGTCGAAACGCTGGGTGTAGTTGACCTGGTTGATGGTGTACTCACCGCCCAGATCGGCGATCAGGTAGGCGTCATTCAGGGTGCCGCCGGGAACGGTGGCCCAGAAGGTGTTGTAGTCGCCGTCGAAGGCGTTGCCCACGGACTTGTCATGGGCGGGCTCGGTGGTATCGGTGGAGCTGGCATTGCCAGTGATGCCTGCGATCTTGGTGGACTCAGGACCCGCGGCGGCATCCAGCTCGTCGTAGCCCAGGGCCACGTCGTAGACGGCGGACTTGACGGCCTGCTCGCCCACGGTGATCTCGGCGGCGGGAACGTTGAAGTAACGGTTCTCGGCCTTGTAGGCGGAACCGGCCAGGGTGCCGTTGACGTAAATCTTCAGGATGCCGTTGTTCTCCTTGACGCCGATGATGGTGGCGGTCTCGGCTTCCTCAGGCACGGTGACGGTAACGTCGGAAACGGCGGTGGCACCGTTCACGGTGAAGTAGGCATAGCCGTCGGCGTTGATGCCCAGCTCGTAGGCGTCGCCCTGGGCGACCAGGACACCGGCCTCGGCGGCGGCAACATCGGCGGAGACGGTGAAGCCGTAGTTGGTCTGCAGGGAATCCGTGACCAGGTTGCCCTTGTTGCAGATGACGCTGATGGTCTCGGCACAGGCATTGCCGGAAATGTCGGTGACATTGGCGGTGACAATCAGCTCAGAGCCGTTCTCGGGAGCCTCGGTCAGGGTGATGCGGTAGGTGACATCGTCAGCGCTCTGCTCGACGGACTCGACGGCGGCACCGGAAACGGTGAACTCGTCGCCGATGACCTTCTCGTTGAAGCGGACGGTGATGGTCTTGTCGCCGTCGGAGAAGGCGCGCTCCATCACGGGGGCGGTGGTGTCGCCATCCCTGGAGATCTGGAACATCCGAACCTCGTTGGGCTGGAGGGTGAAGGTGTAGGTCTCGCCATAGGTAAACTGACCGGTCAGGTCGTTGCCTGCGGGCATGTTGTAGTTGTGAACCAGATAGTAATTCAGGGTACCGGCATCCTCGGGCACACCGATGATGCGGTCGAAGGTGAAGGAGACGGTCTTGGTCTGGTAGGAATGGGGATTGCGGATGGAGATAATGCCGTCGGTGCCGTCGAAGCAGGAGAAGCCGTAGGCCTCAGCATAAGCCTCGTTGGAGGTTGCATTCTCCAGGAAGGTGCGGTCGGGCATGCCGCCGAAGATCTTGGCGTTGCGCAGGATGTGGGAATTCTCCTCTGCCCACTCCAGGAACTCACCGGCGACCTCATACTTCTCGTCGGTCATGAGGCTGTCGGAGATCAGCAGCTCCCAGAAGGTGATGCCTCGGGTGGACTGCATGTACAGGTAGTTCTGGAAGTCCTCGTCGCTGACATTGGCCTTGGTCATGCCGGTGCCTTCCTTACCGTAGATGGGATCGTGGTTATAGATGTTGCCCAGAGGGAACTGGAACTGGTGGTTGACCAGGAAGTCGTAGTACACAGCGTCACGGTAGGTCAGCTGCTTGTCCATCTTGGTCAAACCGAAGTTGGCATCCTTCTGGTCATGGGTGCACTGCATCCAGACGGAGTTGGCCCACTGGAGGAACCAGGGGCTGGGATTGGTGTAGCAGGTCAGGGAGATCCACAGGTTGTCAATGTCGTTCTCCTTGGCATTGGCCCGGACGACCTCCATCAGATCGATCCATGCCTCCCACATGTCGGTGACATGATACATGTTGTTGTAGCCGCCGGTCATGTGATGGTTGGCATAGCCGGGAACGCCGTCGGCAGCGGGGAATGCACCGTACTGATGGCTGTCAACGAAGCCGTCCCACTTCCAGTAGTTGACCTTGAAGCGGTTCTGGAAGTCGCAGAACATGTTGGTCATGTTCTCCACGTATACGCGGTCAGCCACGTCGATGGAGCCGCCGGCCTTGGTGCCCTTGCCGCTCTTGGCGATGATATCCGCCAGGTGGCCGTAGAAGTTATAGCCGCCACGGGGGCCGACCCACAGGCCGAAGTTGGAGCCGAACTTGTTGGCCAGCTCGGAAGAGGGATACAGCTCGTTGGGGAACTTGGAGTTGAACTCCCAGAAACCGGACTGGTTCAGGGTGGTACCGGCGCGGGCCGCATCCACCACGTAGGTGTTGTTATAGTTGATCCAGCCGTCGTCCACGACATAGGAATCCAGAGGACGGACCTCGGTCTTGTTCAGCTCCTGATCGACCTCGATGAAGGTTTCCAGGATGTTCTCATCGGAAATCAGCATCATGTTGTCGAACCAGGAATTGTACTGGATGCGGAACTCGGAGGGAGTTGCGATGGAGTAGATGTACTCGAAGAAGTCGGCCTGGATGACCTGGTTGTCGGTGCTTCGGGCTGCACCGGCCACGGTCTGCCAGGTGACATACTTGCCGTCGGTGGTCAGCTGGTTATCCGCCTCGAACCGCTCGAAGCTCTTGCCGGTGTAGTAGCGGATATGGCCGGTTCCCTCCTCGATCTGGGTATCGGTCTCAGGGAACTCGCAGCCGAAGAACATACCCTGGATGTAGATGGGCTGGCCCAGGTTGGCCTTGAACTCGTTCATCTGAACGATGCCGCCCACATGGGGGATGGTCCACTGGGCATCGTCGGCATTGACGGCCATGGACTCCAGATCGATGTAGTCGATGGTGGCCAGGGACTTCTGATCCTCAGGAACGCTGATCTCCATATACTTGCGCATGAAGTGATCGCCGTCATACATCACAACAACTTCGCTGATGGTGTAGCTGACGCCCTTGAACTCATAGGGCTTGAAATTGAAAGTGACCATCTTGCCGGACTTCTCCACGTCGTTGATGACTGCGGAGGTGTCGGCCACGACGGGCTCACCGTCCAGCTCTAGTGCGCTGGCTGCGAACTCACGGTCGTTGCCAGCGGCAGCGACGCGCTCGGTGTGCAGGTTGAACTCTGCGCCGCCGGCGAAGCTCTGGCCGTTCTTGGAGGAGGTGGCGACCAGCTTCACCTGAGTCGCGGTCACGTCCTCGTCCAGGTTGACATAGATGGGGTTGACACCCTCATACTTGAAGTTTCCCTCGGCGGCCTTGATCCAGCCTTCGGCATTGAAGTCCAGAGCTTCTTCGGTGGTGGCGTACCACAGCTCGTAGCCCAGGATGTTGCCGTTGGTGTCCTCACCCTGCTGTCTGGGGGTGTAGGAGAAGCAGCTGAAGGTCTTGGTGCCGTTGAGAGTGATGACAACATTGTAGGGGTAGCTCTGGTCACCGGTGCCGCTGCCGTAGTTTGTGTGCCAGATGCTGTCAACATTGCCGTCGATCAGGTTGGAGCCGGGGCCGTCGCTGGGGCCGGAGGCGTTGTGGTAGCTGTCTGCAACGGCAGTCCAGCCGGTCCGATCCAGGGCGGGGACGGTGGGAGCGGTGGAATCGCCCTCCTTGGTGATGCGGATGATGAATTCCTCACTGCCCTCGGCGGGGGTGAAGACCTCATCGGCGCGGTGGTTGACGATCTCGGTGGTGCTGAGCTTTCCGTCTGCGACGGAGAACTCGCGGCTGATGTAGCCGTTGCCGATGACGACGCTGTTACCTTCTACGGTAACATCGACTGCATCGATGCTCTCGGCCTGTGCTCTGGTGGACAGCCCGGTCATGCACGACAGGACCATGGCCACGGCCAGCACGAGGGAGAGCGCCTTTTTTGTGGTGTGTTTCATTTTGCTTCTTTCCTCCTTGTTTTTTTTCAGAGCAATGCCCTGATAGTTCGCTGCACAAGATCCGGAACCCCATGCAGCAGCTGCACAAAACAGCACGGGCTGCCCGTTCAGCCTGCCCTGATTTATACATTGTCCATTATAACCAATCGGGGGGGGGTAATTGCAACATTCTTTTTATAAAATGCACAATTTTTTCGTATCAAAGGGGCGCATAGATACAAAAAATCCTCAGCCTGAATGACTGAGGATTTGAGTGTGTCAAAAAAGTGTTAGAAAGAAATTTGAGTGTCCGCCGTAGAAAGATACGGATAATACAACAAATATTCATCAAAAAGCGGGAAAAACATGGAGAATAAAGGAGCTAATCAAATATTGATATGTAGTCTGCGAAAGACGGGCACGGGCACGTTTGCTAGAAAAATCCTCAGATCATTTCAAGATCCTGTCCCTGTACCGCCTGACTCTGGGACAAAACCGAAGAAA
This sequence comes from Oscillospiraceae bacterium, assembly GCA_015067895.1. The sequence goes on from SVLP01000018.1 coordinate 11,489, forward strand.
AATGCCTGCCGGGTGACCAAAGGGCGTGGCCTGACTGCTTCCCGTGTCCATGTTCCCAGGGGACATCTGGAAGCCAAATATTTGGGTGTGCTGCAGCATATTGCCGAGGAATACGGCAACGGCACCGTACACATCACCAGGAGCCAGGGTTTTTGAGATCCACGGTATTCCCTTTGATAAAATGGATGAAGTGAATGCTGCCTTGCAGAGCATCATCGAGGGTTTGGAGATCAACCAGGAGGCAGAAAACGAGGGCTATCCGGCAGCAGGCACTAGAAATATTACCGCCTTGGAAAGATTGAACGGGGAATGAGATGTCCTTCGCTGGGGTTTGTGATTCGTCTTTCACGGATACTTGGAATCAGTACGGATTATTTGTTGATGGGAGAGCAGGAAGAAGAGAAGAGCATCAATGAAATGGCTCTTTCGTTGGCGAAGCAGCTTGTGGCCTTTGCAAGCAGAAATTCAGATTAAAGGGACAGACTGACAACATAAACGAGAACGGCAGGATCTGAGAAATCGGATCTTGCCGTTTGTAGTTTCACCTAATAACCATCGCACGGTGATTATTAGCTGAGATTATAAACGAAAGGATGATTACCGTGGATGTAAAGATCCGCATTGCAGTTCTGGTTCCCCATGAGCTGCTGGATATCATCAACAAACAAACCGACCCCATGTTCATCGCAAGCCGGGAACAGGGGAGAGTCGTCATCAAACCGCTGAGTGAGTACGGGCTGAGAGAAGTATCTGTCGGTACGGAAACGGAATACCGCAAGGGCTTCATGGCCGGCGTGACCAACGGATATGAGGACGGCTACCATCGTGGCTTCCTGGCTGGAAGCCATAATCTGGAGTATGATCCCAGATACCAGGGAAAGAGCTGGCTTGCGACCTACAACTACAAGAACGGCCCCAACTGCACAGGCCATTGCCATGACTGCGGTTGGTACGACGATATTTTCTGCGTTTGCAGATTCGGGACAGAGTGAGAGGAGGATACCATGGAGCATGGAACCTATATGGTTGTACAGCAAGCCGAGATCAGCATGGAAGTGCTGAAGATCCGGGAGCTTGTCCGAAAAGCGAATCAGTGTGGGATGTCCATCACTGACTATACGATTCGCCGTGCCATCCGGCAGGGAAAGCTGCCCTGTCGGAAGCTGGACAGAACATATCTGATCCCCTGGAAGCTCTTTGTTCGCTGGATCATGTGCGAAGATGACTGTGACAATGCAGTTTCCGGTTATAACGGCAGAAAGTAGATGGAAAAAGTTCAGATTCCCGTACATTGGAATCAAATGATCTTCTGCGCTATCATAATTGCAGAATCATTTGAAAGGAGCGAAAACTATGCCGTATGTTGAACCCAGACGGAATTCCCGTGGTGAGATCACCAGTTACCGGCTTGTCGTGTCTGACGGCATCGACAGCAATGGCGCACAGATACGCAGACGCTGCATCTGGACGCCGCCCCGGCATGATATGACCGAACGGCAGATGCTGAAGGAGGCCACCGCCGCTGCCTATAAATTCGAGGAGCAGATCAAGGCGGGCTATATTCTGGACAACTCCCAGAAATTCAGCGAATACGCCCAGTATGTGCTGGATTTGAAGGAGCAAACCGGTGTTCGCCCCTCCACCATCGACCGTTACATCGAGTTGCTGCGCCGGATCAATCCTGCCATCGGCCACGTGGCCATCGGAAAGCTCCGTCCCCAGCATCTCAATGAGTTCTACAAAGACCTCCAGATCAACGGCTCCTGTGCCAACAGCACCAAGGCTGTGGCGAGAAGGGCACTGAATACGGAGCTTCGGGAACGGGAATGGAGCAAGGGCTTCCTGGCAAGGAAGTCAGGTGTTGCCGCAAGCACACTGACCTCGGCCACGGCCTATAAGCCCATTTCCATCAAATGCGCCGATGCCATTGCAGCGGCCATGGAGCTGGACTTTGAGGAGCTGTTCAAGCTGGAGGATAAGCGGATGCCGCTTTCCGATAAGACGATCCTGGAGCATCACCGGCTGATCTCCACGATCCTGGCGCAGGCCGAGAAGGAGATGCTGGTGACTTACAACGCCGCAGCCAAGGCCACACCACCCAGACCCAAGGCTCCCAAGCCGGACTACTACCAGACTGATGAGATCGATGAGATCCTGAAGGCTCTGGAGGATGAACCTCTGAAATGGAGAACCATGACCTATCTGCTGATCGACACGGGATGCAGAAGGGGAGAACTGATGGGTTTGAAATGGGAGAATGTGGAGTTGGATACCGGCTTGCTGGTGATCGACCATGCGCTGCTGTACTCGTCCTCCAAGGGAACCTATGAGGGCGAAACCAAGACGGGCAAGCCCAGAGCCTTGATGCTGGCTCCCCAGTGCCTGGAGCTTCTGAAGCGGTGGCACAATGAGCAGTACCGCCTGCGGCTGTTGTGCGGTGACAGATGGGTCAGATCGGATTTCATCTTCACCCACGATGACGGAACCGTCATGCACCCGGACAGCATTACCAACTGGCTTTCCAAGTTCAGCGACCGGCATGACCTGCCTCACATCCATCCCCACGCCTTCCGACACACGGCGGCATCTACGATGATTGCCAACGGCGTTGACCTCGTCACCGCTGCCAATGAGCTGGGCCATGCCAACGCCACCACCACCGCAAATATATACGCCCACCAGATCGCAATCGCCAAGGCGAGGGCTGCAAAGGTTCGAGGCGGCGTGTTCTCCTCAAGGGAAGAGAAGCCCACGAAACGCAAAAGAGCATAGAAAAGTTGAGGGTTCCGAAAGGCGGAATCCTCAACTTTTTCTATGAAAACGCATATTTGAGCTGACTTTGCCATTTTGCCCCGAAAAGTTGGGGCGAAAAATGAGAAAAACCGAGGTAACACCAAAATTAACCCCATGCCAGCTGGCTACCAAAAAAGTTGGCTCAAAAAAGTTAAGAAAACAGCCGATTTCGCGATGAAACCGGCTGTTTTATGGTTGCGGAGGCAGGACTCGAACCTACGACCTCCGGGTTATGAGCCCGACGAGCTTCCAACTGCTCTACTCCGCGATATTTCGGTGTGCACTCTTGAGTGCTTATGTATAATAACATGGGGCGGATGATTTGTCAAGAACTATTTTCAGAAAATGAAAAAGTTTTTTCGGGGCCATCTGAGTGGGGGAGGGGGTGCAATCATTGCTTCCATTTTTATGGAATTATGATATACTGGTAGAAGAATTATTACAATGGAGGAATACCATGATGACTTTTTCTCAGATCGAATATCAGCGTGTGGATCTGGAGGCTTTGAAGGCGGGAATCACTGCGTTGATCGAGCGGCTGCGTGCCGCTTCCAATTTTGAGGAGGCGGAGCGGGCCTACCTGGAGATGAACGAGCTGGATGGGCAGACCCTGCGCACCATGCGTACGGTGGCTCAGATCCGGCGGGACATCGATACCCGGGATGCATTCTACGATGACGAAATGAAATTCTACAACCGGGAGCTGCCCAAGGTGCAGCCCCTGAAGCAGGCGTGGACGAATGAGCTGCTGCGCAGCCCCTTCCGCGCCGCGCTGGAGGAGAAGTACGGCGAGGTGGCGTTTCTGAACGCAGAGCTTATGAACCGCACCTTCAAGCCCGAGCTGGTGGAGGATCTGCAAAAGGAGAACGAGCTGGTCAGCCGCTATACCAAGCTGATCGCCTCTGCCCAGATCCCCTTTGACGGCAAACTGTGCACCGTTCCCCAGATGGAGCCCTACAAGCTCAGCACCGACGACGAGCTGCGCCGGGCGGCCTGGACGGCCGAGGGCAAGTGGTTCCGGGAGCAGGGCCGGGAGCTGGACGCCATCTACGATGAGCTGGTGCAGCTGCGCGACGGCATGGCCCGCAAGCTCGGCCACAGCGGCTACACCCAGCTGGGCTACGACCGGATGCAGCGCAACTGCTACACCGAGCGCGACGTGGAGCAGTTCCGCATCGCCGTGCAGAATTATGTCGTGCCCCTGTGCAAGCGCATTTACATGGCCCAGGCCAAGCGCATGGGCTTTGAGTTCCCCCTGAGCTTTGCGGACAAGGATCTGGCCTTCCGCAGCGGCAACCCCAGGCCTGTGGGCACTCCCGCGGATATCCTTGCCGCCGGAACCAAATTCTACTCCGAGCTCAGCGCGGAGACGAAGGAATTCTGGACGCGCATGATGGAGCGGGAGATGATGGATGTGGAGAGCAAGCCCGGTAAGTCCATGGGCGGCTACTGCACCGGCATCTATTCTGTCAAGATGCCCTTCATCTTTGCCAATTTCAACGGCACCGCCCACGACGTCAAGGTCATCACCCACGAGGCCGGACACGCCTTCGCCTTCTATGTCAATCGCGACCGTGTCCCCTCCGAGAGCATGGTGCCCAGCTTGGAGGGCTGCGAGGTACACTCCATGGCCATGGAATTCTTTGCGGAGCCCTGGTCGGAGCTGTTCTTCGGCGCAGATGCCGACAAATTCCGTTATACCCATCTGGCCGAGCGGCTGTGCTTCATCCCCTACGGCACCATGGTCGATCACTTCCAGCACATCGTCTACGAGTACCCGGAGTTCGGCCCCGAGGAGCGGCACATGGTCTGGCAGGAGCTGCTGGGCGTGTACATGCCCTGGCTGCGGCCCGATGAGGTGCCCTTCTACGGCGAGGGCCACGCCTGGCAGCGGCAGACCCACATCTACAAGCGGCCCTTCTATTATATCGACTACTGCCTGGCCCAGACCGTGGCTCTTCAGTTCTGGGCACGGATCCAGGAGGATCGGGATGCTGCCTGGCAGACCTACATGGACTACACCCGTCTCGGAGGCAGCATGGTCTTTACCGACTTGCTTGAAAAGGCGGGTCTCGAAAGCCCCTTCGATCCCGAGTGCCTGAAGAACATCGCAATCAAGGCCAAGGAGTTCCTGGACAATTTTGACCTGACGGGGATCGAATGATGAAGCTGATGCATCTATCCGACCTGCACCTGGGCAAGCGGGTCAATGGATTTTCCATGATCGCCGATCAGCGGTTCGTGCTGGATCAGATCCTGGACATGACGAAGGAGGAAATGCCCGACGCCGCCTTCCTCTGCGGCGATATCTACGACAAGACCGTGCCCTCTGCCGAGGCGGTGGAGCTCTTCGACGGGTTTTTGTCCCGGCTGGCGGCATGCTGCCCCGTGTACATCATCAGCGGCAACCACGATTCCGCCGAGCGGCTGGCCTTCGGCGGGCGGCTGCTGGCGGCGTCGAAGGTCTACCTGTCCCCGGTCTATGACGGGACGGTGGCGACCATGGAACAGACGGACGAATTTGGAACCGTGCAATTCCATCTGCTGCCCTTCCTGAAGCCCGTGCAGGTGCGCAGATTTTACCCGGAGGAGACCATCGAAAGCTACACCGATGCCGTCCGGGTTGCGCTGTCCGGCATCGATCTGAACGACGGCAACCGCCATGTGCTGCTGGCCCACCAGCTGGTCACCGGCTCTGAGCGGTGCGAGAGTGAGGAGCTCAGCATCGGCGGCAGCGACAATGTGGACGCCGAGGTCTTCGCGGGCTTCGATTACGTGGCCCTGGGCCACCTCCATGGTGCGCAGAGGGCCGGAGGGGATCATATCCGCTACTGCGGTACCATGCTGAAGTATTCCTTCTCCGAAGCGGGCCACCACAAGAGCGTGACCTTTGTGAAGCTGGGGGAGAAGGGGAGCCTGGAGATCACCACCCGAGATCTGACCCCCATGCGGGACATGAAGGAGATCAAGGGTACCTACGACGAGCTCATGAGCCGGGACTACTATTTGAATACCGGCCTGCCCGACTGCTATCTGCACATCACCCTCACCGACGAGGAGGATGTGCCGGAAGCTCTGGGACGGCTGCGCACCGTGTATCCGAACATCATGAAGCTCAGCTACGACAACGCCCGCACCCGCCAGCGGCAGAATCCCCTGACGGAGGCTGCCGAGCCGGAGACCTCGCCCCTGGAGCTCTTCGGGCTCCTGTATGAAAAGCAGAACAACCGCCCGCTGGGCGAGGAACAGAGCGCGTATCTGACGGGCTTGATCGAGTCGATCTGGAAGGAGGACGTATGAGGCCATTAAAGCTGACCATCTCCGCCTTCGGCCCCTACGCCGGGGAATGTGTCCTCGACCTGGAATCCCTGGGCACAGGCGGACTGTATCTCATCACCGGCGACACCGGAGCGGGCAAGACCACCATCTTCGATGCCATCTGCTACGCCCTCTACGGCAGGGCCAGCGGCGGCGCGAGGGACAATTCCGACCTCTTCCGCTCCAAGTATGCCGCGCCGGAGACCCCCACCTTCGTGGAACTGGAGTTTGCATACCATGAGCAGCGTTACACCGTCCGCCGGAACCCCGGCTACCTGCGGCCCGCCAAGCGGGGCAGCGCCATGGTGGAGCAGAAGCCCGACGCGGTGTTGTACCTGCCCGACGGGAAGACCATCACCAAGGAAAAGCAGGTCACCGCCATGATCCGGGAGATCCTGGGGGTGGACAAGGAGCAGTTCTCCTCCATCGCCATGATCGCCCAGGGGGATTTCCAGCAGCTTCTGCTGGCGAAGACCGAGGATCGGGTGAAGATCTTCCGGAAGATTTTTGATACCGACAAATATAAGGTGCTCCAGGATCGTCTGGGCCAGGAGGCCCGGGCGGTGGAGCAGAGCTGGAGCCGCTTCCGGGCCAGCCAGGAGCAGTACGCTGCCATGATCCAGACGCCAGATGGGACGGCTGTGGCGGGACTGCCCATGGCGGAAGTCCGGGAGCTGCTGGAGAATACCCTGACGGCGGATGCCGCCGCGCTGGAGGAGCTGGATGCCCGGATCGGCGTTCTGGAACAGCGGGGCGGCGAGCTGTCCGCTCTGACGGAGCGGGCGAAGAATCAGAAGCACCAGCGGGAGCTGCTGGTGCAGATGCGCGAGTCCGAGGGCAGAGGCGCTGCCCAGCTGGCCCAGGCCGCCGCAGAGCTGGCGGAATGTCAGGCGAAGGAGCCGGAGCGCAGGGTTTTGATGGAGCAAGCAGCTGCGTTGGAGACGGTGAAGCCCCGGTATGGGGAGCTGGAGAATCTCCGCCGGGCCCAGGCAGCCGAGGAAGCCCAGATTAAGCGTCTGAAGCGTGATGCAGCGAAGACCGAAGCGGAGCTGACCGCTGTCCGGCAGCAGCAGAGCTGTTCCGCATCGGAGCTGGAAGCACTGAAGAATGTGCCCCTGGAGCTGGCCCGGAACAGCCAGCAGCAGGAGACCCTGAACCGGCGGCAGTCGGAGCTGGACGCTCTGCAAAAGCAGAACGCCGAATTCCGGGCCACCTGCCGCAAGCATGAGAAGGCGAAGAATGATTACCGGACTGCGGCCCAGGCGGCAGACCTGGCGGTGGGGGAGTACCAGACCCTCTACCGGGCCTTTCTGGATGCCCAGGCGGGCATTTTGGCAAGCTCCCTGACCGAGGGTGCGCCCTGTCCGGTCTGCGGCTCCCCCCATCATCCCGCCCCCGCGCCCCTGGCGGATCAGGCACCCACCCAGGATGCGGTGGATGCTGCCCAGTCCAGGGCCGATGCCGCCCAGAAAAAAGCAGTCTCTGCCAGTGTCACGGCGGGCCGTTTGGATGGCCTGCGGGCCCAGCAGGAGCAGGCGTTGACGGAGTCCGTCCGGAAGCTGCTGGGCTGCGATTTGAATGAGATCGATGACCGACTGCCCGCCGCCATGGAGGAAAACCGGCGGGAGCTGACCGAGTGCGGTCGGGTCGGCGAAACCCTTGCGGCCAAGGAGAATCGGCGCAGGGCATTGGAGCGGGACGTCCCCGAACTGGAGAAAAAGCTGGAGGAGCTGACCGCCCGACAGACCCGGGACGCCCAGACCGCTGCCGCATTGGACGCAAAGCTCCAGTCCCGGCGGGAGCAGATGGAGGCTGCCGCCGCCGCGCTGCCCTATCCCACAGAAGGGGAGCTTTTGGCGCAGATTCGGATTTTGAATGAAACACGGACGGCGTTGGAAACTGCCCTGTCCGCCGCCCAGAACCGCCATCAGGATGTGGACAAAAAGCTCGGAACCCTGCGGGGCAAGATCGAAGCCACCCAGGCCGCCCTGGATGCCCAGGAGCCCATCGACTTCGAGACGGCGGCAGGGGAGCTGGCCAGGGTCAACGCACAGCTTGCGGCCCTCCGCGCGAAGCACACCGATGCCAGCAGCCGCCTGCGGGCCAACCGCCAGGTTCGGGAGGGCCTTCAGAAGACCGGCAACGCCCTGGAGGAGCTGGAACAGCGCCGGCGCTGGCTGGAGCCGTTGGCGAAGACTGCCAATGGTGCGGTGACCGGTAAGGAGCGGCTGATGCTGGAGACCTTCGTCCAGACCACCTACTTCGACCGGATCATCGCCTGCGCCAACACAAGGCTTCTTCGCATGACCGACGGCCAGTACGAGCTGACCCGGCATCTGGAGGCCGCCGACGGTCGGCGGCTCACGGGCCTGGAGCTGGATGTCATCGACCACTACAACGGCTCGACGAGAAGCGTCCGTACCCTCTCCGGCGGCGAAAGCTTCAAGGCGTCCCTGTCCCTGGCTCTGGGTCTGTCCGAGATGATCCAGCGGCAGGCGGGCGGCATCCGGTTCGACACCATGTTTGTCGACGAGGGCTTCGGCTCCCTGGACGAGGAATCCCTCCGCCAGGCCATCAGCACCCTGACCAGCCTGTCCGGCAGCAACCGGCTGGTGGGCATCATCTCCCATGTGGCAGAGCTGAAGGAGCGCATTGACAAGCAGATCCTCGTCACCAAGACCCGGGACGGGTTCAGCAGCGCCCGGATCAAGCTGGAATGACCATCATAACGCCCCTTGCCCCCTCCGTCACGATGTCTCCGGGCTTTGCCCGAAGCCATCGTGCCACCTCCCCCATAAATGGGGGAGGCAAGAGGTTTGAGAGAGCCGCCCAATTCGGGCGGCTCTTTTGCACACCTGGAAATTATCGAAAAACAACAATTTTATTATTGACAAACGATAATTTGCGTGCTAGTATAATGGTACAAGGATTATTGAAAAACAATAATTGGAGGCGATGTTATGAAGAAAGAAAAGCTGTGGCTGATCCTGACTGCTGTGCTGGCGGCGGTGCTGTCCTTTGTGCCCAATGTGGGAGGCGGCATTTTCGGCGCGCTGACCCTTCCCTTCACGGCGCTGGGCTGGGTGCTTCGAACCCTGTCCCTCAGCGGCGGCGCGGGAAATATCGCGGCTATCGTGCTGTACGCGCTGGTCTGCTGCATCCCCCTGATCTTCTGGCTACGGAGCAAGCGGAAGGGGGAGGACTGGCTGCTGGTGCTGCTGTGCGGCGTGCTGGCACTGGTGCTGTACTACATGGTCAATCCGAATCTGCGGCACAGCCTGCTGCAGAACAATGTGGGCGACACGGTCTATGTAAGCGCGGTCTGGAGCACCATCGTGACCTGGGGTGTGCTGAAGCTGGTGAGCTCCGGGGAGGAACGGCTGGAGCGGAACATCTACCGCGTTCTGCGCCTCTTTCTGCTGCTGTGCGCGGCATCCTGCCTGATGGAGGCCTTCGGCACGGGGCTTGCCGGTCTGCGGCAGAGCTTCGAGCGCAACAGCATGGACTACGGCTTCGGCACCGTGAAGGAGCCCACCTACCTGTTTCTGATCCTGGACTATCTGGCCCTGGCTGCCGAGAAGGGGCTGACGGCTGTGGTGCTCTATAAGGGCAGTATGCTTCTGGAGGAGCTGGAAGCCGATCCCTTCAGCGAGGAATGCGTCCGTGCGGCGGGGGAGGTCAGCCGCTGGTGCCGCCAGAGCCTGGTCATCATGAGCCTGACCGTCCTGGCCCTGAACATCGGCCAGCTGCTGATGTCCGGTCTGCTGCTGAACGTCTATCTGACCGTCAATTTCCCGGTGATGGGTCTGGCGGTGTCCTTTGCCATGCTGGCGGTGACCAAGCTCCTCGTCCGGGGCAAGGAGCTGAAGGACGAGAGCGACCTCTTCATCTGAGGGGGTGCGGTATGGGCATCGAATCGCATCTGGACGAAGTCCTGCGCAGCCGGAACATGACCTCCAAGGAGCTGTGCAAGAAGGTCGGCATCACCGAGGCCAACCTTTCGATCCTTAGAAGCGGCAAGGCCAAGGGCATCCGCTTCCACACCATCAACCGCATCTGCTATTATCTGCAATGCGATGTGGGCGACATCCTGAAATTCAACGGACAGCTGGACGAGGAGGAAGCGGAATGAAAAAACTATTTGCAATTGTTTTGAGCGTGCTGATGCTGGCAGGCTGTACGCTGGCAAAGCCGGGCGCGAGCGGACAGGATCAGCTGACGGGCTTCTTCCTGACCGTCTCCCGGAAGGAGGGCGACACCATCGTGGACTACTGGGACGCGGAGGCCGCGGGGATGGACTTCCTCAGCGACCACTACATGGCGGGACAGAAGCTCTACGCCGAGAAGCGCGAGGGAGACCCGCTGGAATATGTGTTCCCGGAGGGCTGCGGCCTGTACGCCTTCAGCTTTGACGCCCTGGACGGAAGCGGCGAGCCCCTGTACCGATCCAGCGATTCCTCGCCGGAGATCGACACCCGTGTGGAGTACCATGTGGGCTCCACCACCGCCTGCCGGATCAACGCCACCATCTACGGCGAAAAGGGCTCCAATGTTGTCATCGCCATGAATCCGGTTTATCAGACTCCGGACGGGGAGCTCTACGCCCTGAGTGCCGAGCCGGTCAGTGTGGAGGTCGGCTCCATGGAGGGCTTCAAGCTGACCCAGAGCCAGGAGGGCTCCGACGGCGAGGGCTGTGCCCTGGAGCTGACCGTCGAGCATGTGGTGCTGCCGGAAACCTACATCATCATCGAAATGAACGAGGAAAACCAGCCCCTGCGCCAGTCCGAGTATGCCCCCGAGGCCATGCCGGAAGTCTACACCCCCGGTGCGGACGCGGCCTATCTCATTCTGGAGGCTCGGGACGGGGAGGATACCACCCGCACCGTCTACAGTCCCGGCGATGAGGTGGCGGAGATGGACACCTATTATCCCGGCGAGTACGGCCTGTGCATCAAGGGCTACACCCGCATCGAATGGGAGGGAGTAAAATGAAAAAGCTGATCGCGCTGCTGCTGGCGGTCTGTCTGATGACCGGCTGCCAGCTTGCCAGCGAAGAGAAAAACGAAGACCGGATCCAGGATAAGCTGGTGGGCATCTTCGTCACCTTTGACCATCTGGAGCTGGAATTCGACATGGAGGGCTATCTCAACGACAACGCCCACGCCATCGCCGATGGGGACGAGATCCTTATCGAACCCGGCGAGGGGATGGAATATGAGGAGCGTCTCTGGGCCGAAATCGGAGAAAACGGATGGGAATTCCCCGGCTATGAGGGCATCCTCATGGGCCAGATGTGGGAGGACGACCACTGGGTGGGCTTCTCCACCGAGGGCTTCTGCGAGCACAAGACCCATGTGACCCGCACGGATGTCCTGGACAGCATCGACGAGGAGGGCACCATTTACGTCCCCTTCGGCACCGAGGTCATGCTCTGCACCAATCCCGTCTACATGACCGCCGACGGCAGCTACTACGCCCTTCGGGGCGACAGCTTCCACAGCACCGTCGATTACGGCCCCATGAGCCAGAGCATCAGCGACGAGATGACATGGACGATCGATGGGGAGGAGTTCGCCTACTCCGCCAAATTCACCGCCGTCGTCCAGGGCGTGAAGCTCAGTGACAGGGTGGTGCTGGTGCAGATGTCCGCCGACCACACGGAGCTGGCGCGGGAGGAATACCTCCCCGGAGAAATGCCCGAGACCATCACCCCCGCAGCGGGCACGGCCTACATCATCGCCGAGGAATACGCGGGCGATGAAGTCACCCGAACCCTTTACCAGCCCGGCGGAGACCCCATCAAGGTTTTCTGTCAGGGAGAACAGGTCTATTGCCTGCCCCGATTTACCGAAATAATGTGGCCCGAATAAAACAACTGCCCGCCGTGGGATATCCCACAGCGGGCAGTTTTCAATCATTCTGCATTATGCATTCAGCATTCTGCATTTACTTACATCTTCTCAGGTGCCTCAAAGCCCAGCAGACCAATGCAGGTCTCCAGGATGTTCCGGGCCAGACCGATCAGGGCGATATAGCCGGCCTTCTTATTTTCGTCCTCCTCGGTGAGGATGCGGGTCTCGTGGTAGAACTTGTTGACTGCACCTGCCAGCTCGTAGATGTAGGCGCAGATCAGGTTGGGGGCGGAATTGGCCAGGGCGGACTCCAGAGCGGGGCCGAACTTGGTGATGGCGATCATCAGATCCTTGGCATACTCGTTGGCGGGCTCGGTGATGGCCAGGTGCTCCCAATCGCCGTACTTGGCCAGAATGGACTTGACACGGACGATGGTGTAGACGATGTAGGGGCCGGTGTTGCCCTCGAAGGAGGCGAACCGATCCATATCGAAGATGTAGTCCTTGGTGGGCTGATTGCTCAGGTCACCGTACTTCAGGGCGGCCAGGGCGATCTTGGCGGTGGTGGCCTCCACCTCGTCTTCGGCGACGATCTGGTTCTCCACGACCTTGCTGCGGACGATCTCGGTCAGCTCGGCGATCAGCCGCTCCAGACGCATGACACCGCCCTCGCGGGTCTTGAAGGGCTTGCCGTCCTTGCCGTTCATGGTGCCGAAGCCAATGTGCTCCAGCTCGGTCTCGGGCTTGACGATGGAAGCCTTCCGGGCGGCCCGGAAGACCTGCTCAAAGTGCAGGGACTGGCGCTTGTCGGTCAGGTAGAGGATCTTGTCGGGGTTCCAGTCGGCCATACGCTGCACCATGGTGGCAAGGTCGGTGGTGGCGTAGATGGCGGAGCCGTCGGACTTGACCAGGATCATGGGAGGAACTTCCTTCTTGTCGCTTTCCTCGGCCACGGGCACGACCCAGGCACCCTCGCTCTGGACAGCCAGACCCTTGGCCTTGATGTCCGCGACCATGGCGGGGATGTAGGGATCGGCGTCGCTCTCGCCCAGCCAGCTTTCGAAGTGGACATCCAGATTGTCGTAGATGCGGGTCATGTCGGCGACAGACAGCTTCATGATGTGCTCCCAGATGGCCCGGTAGCCCCGGCGGCCGGACTGGAGCTCAAAGGTGGCGGTATGGGCCCGGTCGGCGAAGTCGGCATCCTCCTTCTTCTTGGCGGAGGCGGCGGGGTAGATCTCCTCCAGCTCGGAGATGGTGAAGGGGGCTTCCTCGGGATACGCGCCCTCGTAGCTTTCGTCGAAGTAGACGAGATCGGGCTGACGGTCGTGGAGCTCGGTGATGATGAGACCCATCTGCAGGCCCCAGTCGCCCAGGTGGACATCACCGATGGTGTTGTAGCCGAAGAACTTGTACAGCCGCTTCAGAGCCTCGCCGATGATGGCGGAGCGCAGGTGACCGATGTGCAGGGGCTTGGCCACGTTGGGTCCGCCGTAGTCCACCACGATGGTCTTGCCTTCACCGGACTTCTGAAGGCCGAAGGCTTCGGCGGTGCGCATCTCGTTCAGATAAGCAGCCAGGAAGGAGCCGGAGAGCTTCAGGTTGATGAAGCCAGGCATGACGGCTTCGACCATGCTGTAGTCGTTGGCGTCCAGCTTCTCTACGACGGCCTTGGCGATCTGGATGGGGGCGCACTTGTACTTCTTGGCGGCGGCCAGGGCACCGTTGCACTGGTACTCGCACAGGTCGGGCCGGTTGGAAACGGTCACCCGGCCGTAGGAGGCGTCATAGCCCGCGTCGGCAAAGGCCTGTGCCATTTTATGAGAGATAATATCAAGAATCTTTTCCATAATATACACCTTGTTGTGAGATATTAGTTATGAGATATTAGATATGAGATATTAGATATGAGATATTAGATACGCCGGAATTCGGAATATCTAATATCTTGTATCATATATCTCCATATCTGGAAGCTTATGCTTCCTTCTTGCCGACCTTCACCAGGTAGTCATCGTAGGTGCCGTAGTAGTCGACGATGGTGCCGTCGCTCTGGAAGGCAATGACGCGGTTACAGGTGGACTGCAGCATCTCGTGGTCGTGGGAGGCCAGCAGGACGACGCCGTTGAAGGCCTCAAGACCCTTGTTGACGGCCTGGATGGACTCCATGTCCAGATGGTTGGTGGGCTGATCCAGCAGGACAACGTTGGCACCGGAGAGCATCATCTTGCTGAGCATGCAGCGAACCTTCTCGCCGCCGGACAGGACATCGACAGGCTTGAAGACATCGTCGTTGCCGAAGAGCATACGGCCCAGGAAGCCGCGCAGGTAGACATCGTCCTTCTTGACGGAGTACTGGCGCAGCCAGTCCACCAGCTCCATCTTGTTGCCCTCGAAATACTCGGTGTTGTCCTTGGGCAGGTAGCTGCGGATGGTGGAGATGCCCCACTTGATGGAGCCTTCGTCGGGCTCCAGCTCGCCCATCAGTACCTTCATCAGAGCGGTCTGGGCCAGCTCGTTCTCGCCCACAAAGGCGATCTTGTCGGTGCGGTTGACGGAGAAGTAGACCTTGTCCAGCAGCTTGACGCCGTCCACGGTGACGGAGATATCCTTGACGGTCAGAACGTCCTTGCCCAGGTCACGCTCGGGCATGAAGCCCACGAAGGGATAGCGGCGGGTGGAGCAGGGCATCTCCTCGACGGTCAGCTTGTCCAGCAGCTTGCGGCGGGCGGTTGCCTGCTTGGCCTTGGACTTGTTGGCGGAGAAGCGCTGGATGAACAGCTGCAGCTCCTCGATCTTCTCCTGGTTGCGCTTGTTCTTGTTGCGGATCATGGCCTGCACCATCTGGCTGGACTCGTACCAGAAGTCGTAGTTGCCCACGTACATCTTGATCTTGCCGTAGTCGATATCCACGGTGTGGGTGCAGACGGTGTTCAGGAAGTGGCGGTCATGGGAGACGGCGATGACCATGCCGGGGAAGTCCAGCAGGAAGTCCTCCAGCCAGTTGATGGCCTCGATGTCCAGGTTGTTGGTGGGCTCGTCGAGCATGACGATGTCGGGGTTGCCGAACAGAGCCTGGGCCAGCAGAACCTTGACCTTCAGACGGGGGTCGGTGGTCTCCATGAGATCGTAGTGCATGTCGGTGCCGATGCCCAGACCCTGCAGGAGACGGCTTGCGTCGGACTCAGCCTCCCAGCCGCCCATCTCGGCGAACTCGGCCTCCAGGTCGGCGGCGCGGAGACCATCCTCGTCGGAGAAGTCCTCCTTCATGTAGATGGCATCCTTCTCCTTCATGACCTCGTACAGGTGCTTATTGCCCATGATGACGGTGTCCATGATGGTGTATTCGTCGTAGGCGTTCTGGTTCTGCTTCAGAACGGACACGCGCTTTTCGGGGTCGACGTGGATGTGGCCGGTGGTGGACTCCAGCTCGCCGGTGAGCATCCGCAGGAAGGTGGATTTGCCCGCGCCGTTGGCACCGATGATGCCGTAGCAGTTGCCGGGCAGGAACTGCAGATCGACGTGCTGGAACAGCCACTGGCCGCCGAACTGCATACCGAGGTTGGAAACAGTAATCATTTCAATCTCCTTAATAATGATGTATTCTTCACAAAAACGTACAGGGGTGATTGACCTTCTGGTCATAGTCATACAGACTAATAATAGCATATTTTTGCACAAATGCAAGGGCTGAAGTGAGGAAAAACGTACATTTTCCGCCGTCGGCAGGAATCAAATATGAACAATCGGCGAACATTCCAAAATGGGGCTTGCATTTTCCGGCAAACGCGCTATAATATTAGCACTCAACATTAACGAGTGCTAAAACCACGAAAGGAAGCGAACAAGCACTATGGAAAAAATGCAGTTCAAGGCCGAAAGCAAGCGTCTGATGGATATGATGATTAACTCCATCTACACCCACAAGGAGATCTTCCTCCGGGAGATCATCTCCAACGCAAGTGACGCCATCGACAAGCTGGCCTATACCGCTCTGACCGACAATAACGTGGGTCTGAATCGCTCTGATTTTGCCATCACCATCACCCGGGATGCGGACAGCCGCACCCTGACCGTCTCCGACAACGGCATCGGCATGGATCGGGCCGACATGGAGGAGAACCTGGGCACCATCGCCAAGTCCGGCTCCCTGGCCTTCAAGAAGGACATGGAAAAGCAGGAGGACATCGACATCATCGGCCAGTTCGGCGTGGGCTTCTACTCTGCCTTCATGGTGGCGGAAAAGATCACCGTCATCTCCAGAAAGTACGGCTCTGACACCGCCTGGAAGTGGGTCTCCGACTCCGACGGCTACACCATCGAGCCCGCTGAGCGCGCCGCCGCCGGTACCGACGTCATCATGACCATCAAGGCCGATACCGAGGAGGAGAACTACTCCGAGTTCCTGGAGGAGTACCAGATCCGCTCCCTGATCCGCAAGTATTCCGACTACATCCGCTATCCCATCCGCATGGAGGTCACCAAGTCCCGGATCAAGGAGGGCACCGAGGACGAGTATGAGGACTACACCCAGCTCGACACCCTGAACTCCATGGTGCCCCTGTGGCAGCGGGCCAAGAAGGACGTGACCGAGGAGGAGTACGATTCCTTCTACCGGGAGAAGTTCTACGACTACCAGAAGCCCCTGGGCCGGATCCATGTCAGCGCCGAGGGCTCCGTCAGCTATAAGGCGCTGATGTACATCCCCGCCAAGGCTCCCTACGATTTCTATACCAAGGACTACAAGGCAGGCCTGCAGCTGTACTCCTCCGGTGTCATGATTATGGAGAACTGTGAGGATCTGATCCCCGAGCACTTCCGCTTTGTCCGGGGCGTGGTGGACAGCCAGGATCTGAGCCTGAACATCAGCCGTGAGCTCCTCCAGCACAACCGCCAGCTGACCATCATCGCCCGGAATCTGGAGAAGAAGATCAAGGGCGAGCTGAAAAATATGCTGGAGAACGACCGCGCCAAGTACGAGGAGTTCTACGGCGTCTTTGGCCGCCAGCTCAAGTACGGCACCGTGGCTGAGTATGGTGCCCATAAGGAGGCCTGCCAGGATCTGCTGCTGTTCTATTCCGCCAAGGAGGGCAAGCTCGTCTCCCTGAAGGAGTACGTGGAGGCCATGGCGGAAGGTCAGGAGAAGATCTACTACGCCTCCGGCGAGAACGCCGACCGGCTGAAGAAGCTGCCCCAGGTGGAGACCCTGCTGAATCGCGGCTACGATGTGCTGCTGTTTACCGAGGATGTGGACGAGTTTATCCCCCAGACCCTGATGACCTATCTGGAGAAGGGCTTCTGCAACGCCCTGTCCGAGGATCTGGGCCTCCAGTCCGAGGAGGAGAAGGAGGAGGCCAAGAAGAAGGCCGAGCTGCTGAAGGGCTTCCTGGACTTCGTCTCCGAGAAGCTGGGCGGCTCCGTGAAGGAAGTCCGCCTGTCCCAGAATCTGGGCTCCCACCCCGTGGCTCTGGTGCCTGAACAGGGCATGAGCTTCGAGATGGAGAAGTATATGAAGCGGGCCAATCCCGAGTTTGCCTTCCAGGTGGGCCGCATCCTGGAGCTGAACGAGGAGCACGAGGCCGTCAAGGCTCTGCAGCTGGCCATCGGCACCGATCCTGAGAAGGCGGAGCGCTACACCAAGCTGCTCTATGCCCAGGCCTGTCTGATGGCTGACCTGCCCATCGACGATCCCGTGGAGTACACCAAGCTGGTCTGTGAGCTGATGAAGTAAACACGCGTACCCGGTGCATTGCACCGGGTACTTTTTCTATTGCCAAAAGCGACGGCATATGATACCATAAAGAAAAGGAGGCGAAAAGCTATGCGTTATGATTATGAATACGGCTATCAGACTTTGCCCAATACCGTGGACGATGAGATGCTGATCGGCATCGGGATCGTGCTGCTGGGTGTTCTGGCGGTGGTGCTCCTGTTCGCCCTGATCTTCTGGGTGATCCGCAGCATCGGCCTGTACGCCATTGCCAGACGGCGGGGCATCCGCAATGCCTGGCTCAGCTGGATCCCCATCGGCAACCAATGGATCCTGGGCTCCCTGTCCGACCAGTACCAGCATCTGGTGCTGGGGCAGGTTAAGTCCCGGCGGAAGATCCTGCTGGTGCTGAACCTGGTGGCCTTTGTGGTGAGCATCGCCAGCGGTGTCTTCAGCGCACTGGAGACCTTTGCGGCTGCCACAGAAGAGGCGTATCTTACCTTTGCGCTGGTGGGTCTGATCCCCGGCCTGCTGACCGTGGTTATCAGCATCACGGCAATGGTCTTCTACCACATGTGCAACTACGACCTGTACCGCTCCTGCGATCCCAGGAACGCGGTGGCGTACCTGGTCATCGGCATCTTCATCCCCGTGACGGAGCCCTTCTTCTATCTGGCCAACCGCCGGAAGGATCTGGGCATGCCCCAGCGGACGATGGAGCCGGAATATCGGATGGAATGAAAAAATCCTCCCGAAAGGGAGGATTTTTTACGCTCATTTTTCCCGGAACAAAGGCCGTGCCACATGCTTGTAAAGCAGCAGCGTCAGCACGGACACCGCCGCGCCCTTGACCACGTTCAGGGGCGCCACGCACAGCAGAGCCAGGCGGCTGACGGAGTCGATGGACGGGTGGATCTCCGCGCCCATGGCGATGATGGCCTCCAGAGGCAGGCCGAAGAGCCGGGAGAACTCCGGGATTAGGTAGATGGCATTGAAGGCACTGCCGAAGACGGCCATGCTCAATGTGCCCACCACCAGACCGATCATGGCGGACTTCTTGGACTTATGGACGTGGTAGATGATGACCGCAGGCAGCACCAGGGTGCAGCCGACGATGAAGTTGGCGAAATCACCCACGAAGGCCGTGGTGGTGCTCGTGAGCAGGAGCTTGAGCAGAACCTTCAGAGCCAGACAGATGACGCCTGCACTGGGCCCAAGGAAGAAGCCGCACAGCAGAACAGGGACTTCGGAGAAGTCCAGCTTGTAGAAGGGGGGAGCCAGGAAGGGCACCGGGAAATCCAGGATATAGAGCACGATGGCGATGGCGGTACACATGCCGATGATGCTCACCCGCCGGGCCACGGATACCGTCCGGTGCTTCAGCAAAAACCGCTCCGCCAGCTTCGCACATGCGATGACCGCCAGCGCGATGACCACGCAGATGGAGAAGAACCGCAGATTGTTCTGGATCAGACTGAAAATTTCACCCATAAAAACCACCTCATAAACAAAAAATGCGCACCGAGAAAAACACTCAGGGCGCAAATCGTAATGCGGAAATCTTCTTCCATCCAGACTCTACTGTCGGCCCAAGAAATGCACTTGGTCAGCCTTTCGGCTCGCGGGCTATACCGCCGGTCGGGAATCACACCCTGCCCTGAAGATTCTCTGTTCACTTGTATACAGGATAGCATCTCAGGGGGTGCTTGTCAAGTAATATATAATGTGGTAAAATCTAAAAAACGATCGGGGGTGGTTTTGTGATCCTGGCCTTTGCCGGACATCGTCCGGAGAAATTGCCTTGGGGAAATGACGAGGCCGACCCCCGGTGCATCGCGCTGAAGCAGCAGATAAAGTTTGCCATCGAGCGGCTGGCAGGGGAGGGGTACAACACCTTCCTGTGCGGCATGGCCCGAGGGTGCGATCTGTACTTCGCCGAGGCGGTGCTGGAGCTGGGATATCGGCTGGAGGCCTACCTGCCCTGTCCCAGCCAGGCGGATCGCTGGAGCGAGGCCGACCGGGCCCGGCAGACGGCCATACTATTAAAATGTAACGCGGTCTATATGGTAGAGCCCGCCTATTCCCCCGGCTGCATGCTCCGCCGGAACCAGCGGATGGTGGACGAATGCGACGCCCTGCTGACGGTCTTCGACGGCAGCCCCGGGGGCACCGGAGCCGCCATCGACTATGCCCGCAGACGGGGCAGGAGCATTACGGGTTTGTGGTTGTAGGCACGAAGCCCTGCACCTTGCCGCCGGGGGTGGTGTCGGTGATGTCGCCGCCGATGATCTGATCCTTATACACCAGCAGCGTGGCGAAGACCGGCTCCTGGGCGTTGGGGTAATTGTTGATCCGGTAGACATAGCGCATGATCTTCTTTCCGGCGTACTTGGTCAGGTCATAGCCCTGGCTCTTCTGGAGCTCGTTGTAGCGGTCGAAGACCTCGTCGGCCCCCTTGGGGATCTTCACTTCCGTGGCTTCGGCGGGGGAGGCCGTCACATCCCAGCCCAGATCCGTCAGGAATTTGACCCGGGCGTCATTGCTGTCGGCGGCGGGGGCGGTGGTCATGCCGACGGTGGGCTCCGCGTCGGAGCCGCCGAAGGCCAGCAGCAGCGCGATGGCGGCGATGACGGCCACCGCCGCAATGATGAGCTTGCGTTTATCGACCTTTGTGGTCATGATGAGCATATATTGTCCCTCCTGTCATGGTTTCGTAAGACAGCCTATGGCGGGAGGGGCGCGGATATGATGGAGGATTTATGGAACGACTGGACAAATACTTAACCAATGCGGGCGTTGCCACCCGCTCCCAGGTCAAGGTGATCCTGAAGACCGGCAGAGTCTGCGTGGACGGCAAGCCCGTGAAGGACGGTAGCGTCAAGATCGACCCGGACGCGCAGACCGTGACGCTGGACGGCGAGACCATCGGCGGCAAACGGCGGATGGTGGTCATGCTGAACAAGTCCGAGGGCTTTGTCACCTCCACTGACGATCCCCGGGATCGGACGGTGATGGAACTGCTGCCGAAGGAGTATGCCCACCAGGACTTGAAGCCTGTGGGCCGACTGGACAAGGCCACCGAGGGGCTGCTGCTCTTTACCAACGACGGCGATCTGCTCCACCGGCTGATCTCCCCGAAGAAGGAGGTTCCCAAGATCTACTACGCAAAGCATGAGGGCACGGCAGAGGAGGATGATGTCGCGGCCTTCGCATCCGGCCTGACCCTGCGGGACGGCACGGTGTGTCTGCCCGCCAAATTGGAGCCGCTCGGCCCCGGCGAGAGTCTCATCACCGTCTGCGAGGGCAAGTACCATCAGGTGCGCCGGATGATGGCCTCCCGGCATATGACGGTGCTCTATCTGGAGCGCAGGAGCGAGGGCGGCCTGACGCTGGGTGGACTGGAACGGGGAAAAACCAGGGAATTGACGTCGGAGGAAATACAGTTTTTGGAAGCTCAGGCAGAATGACGAATAACGTGCCGCGAAATCACGGACAGCTGTCCGCGAAAAACGGACTCGGTTGGGATTTTTCATAAAAAATCCGAGTTGATTTTCAATAATTCGTCAAAAGGTACTTGCAAAATGCTGAAAAGCTATGTATAATAATATCATAATTTTGTAGGAACCGTGCTTATGCACTTTTCTAAGGAGGAGCCTAATATGTCCAATAGTGTTTTCCAAAGCGTGATCGTTCAGCTGAAGGATGCCACGGATCGTGTTCTCGGCGTGATGGATGCGGAGGGCTGCGTCGTAGCCTGTACCGATGTGACTCTGCTCGGAGAGCGGTGGGCTGACGCCGCCGTGAAGGTGGGTGCCAGCTTTGACAGCCCTGTGATTTTCGGTCAGAAGACCTTCAAGTCCATGGTCAGCTCCTCCAATTACTTCGAGTATGCCGTCTTCTGCACCGGCGAGGACGAGCTGGCCCGGGGTATGTGCATCGCCGCCTATGTGGCGCTGAGCGATGCCAAGAATTACTACGAGGACAAGCATGACCGGGGCACCTTCGTCAAGAACATCATCATGGACAACATCCTGCCCGGTGATATCTACATCCGCGCCAAGGAGCTGCACTTCTCCACCGACACTCCCCGCGCCGTCTTCCTGGTGCGCCAGGTGGGTCATGGCGACGTGGCCACCGTCGATGTGCTGGGCGGCATGTTCCCCGACAAGCTCCAGGACTTCGTCCTGAGCATCAACGAGACTGACATCGCCGTCGTCAAGCAGATCACCCCGGCCACCACCCAGGAGGAGCTGGAGAAGATCGCCGCCTCCATGGAGGAGACCCTGCGCAGCGAGCTGTTCATCAAGACCGTCATCGGCATCGGCACCGTGGCCGAGCACCTGCGGAACCTGGCCGACTCCTACAAGGAGGCCCAGACCGCCATCGATGTGGGCAAGGTCTTCGACACCGAGCGCAGCATCATCAACTATGAGAACCTGGGCATCGGCCGTCTGATCTACCAGCTGCCCACCACCCTGTGCGAGATCTTCCTGGGCGAGGTGTTCAAGAAGAACTCCATCGATTCTTTGGATCAGGAGACCCTGTTCACCATCAACAAGTTCTTCGAGAACAACCTGAACGTCTCCGAGACCTCCCGGAAGCTCTTCGTCCACCGCAACACCCTGGTCTACCGCCTGGAGAAGATCAAGAAGCTCACCGGCCTGGATCTGCGGGAGTTCGACCACGCCATCATCTTCAAGGTGGCTCTGATGGTCAGAAAGTACCTGTCCAGCCGCGAGACCCGCTGATATCGTCTGTGAAAGAACCGCCGCAAGGCGGTTCTTTTTGCGAAGCGGATCAGTAGGGAACGGTCGATGCCCGTTCCCTACGCTATATTGTCGTAATTCAGAAAAGCTGCGATCCGGGAATCCGTCCGAATCACCGTCAATCATTGCCAAATTATGAATTTTCCCAAAGCGCATTGACAGCACCGTCTGAATGTGTTACAATTTGGTTACATTTTTAACAGGAGATATAGAAATATGATCCAGTTTACTGATGTTACAAAATCCTATACCGAGGGCAATACCGCGCTGAACGGTGTCAACCTGCAGATCGAGGACGGCGAGTTCGTCTTCCTGGTTGGCCCCTCCGGCTCCGGTAAGTCCACGATCATGAAGATCATCACCGGTGAGCTCAAGCCCACCTCCGGCCAGGTGCATGTCAACGGCTATTCCCTGGAGCGCATCCGCAAGCGGGACATCCCCTATATGCGCCGTACCCTGGGTGTCGTGTTCCAGGACTTCCGTCTGATCCCCAATATGACCGTTTACGACAACGTGGCCTACGCCATGCGCGTCATCGGCGCGAGAGAGACGGAGATCAAGGAGCGCGTCCCCTATGTGCTGGATCTGGTTGGTCTGACCGGCAAGGAGCGCCGCCACCCCAACGAGATGTCCGGCGGTGAGCAGCAGCGTCTCGCCATTGCCAGAGCTCTGGTCAACAACCCCTCCACCATCATCGCGGACGAGCCCACCGGCAACCTGGATCCGGCCCGCTCCTTCGAGCTGATGAGCCTGCTGGAGGAAATCAACAAGCTGGGCACCACTGTGCTGGTGGTCACCCATGAGAAGGATCTGGTGGAGCGCTTTGATAAGCGCGTCATCGCCATCGACGAGGGCGTCGTCATCAGCGACGGAATGGACGGGTATTATCGCTATGAAAATGAATAATTTCGGTTACTTACTCAAGGAGGGCGTCCGCAGCATCTTCTCCCACGGGCTGATGTCCTTTGCCAGCGTGTGTGTCACGGTGGCCTGCTTAATCATCGTGGGCAGCTTCTCCATCCTGATGTACAACCTGAACATCATGGTGGAGGATCTGAACCAGACCAACGAGGTCATCTGCTATGTGGACAGCACCTACACCGACGCCGAGGCCAAGAGCGTCCACTCCCGGATCAACATGATCGAAAATGTCTTCCAGGCGAACTACGTCTCCCGGGAGGAGGCCCTGCAGAACTTCATTGAAGACCATGACAACGACTCCGCCTTCCAGGGTGTCGATCCCCAGGATCTGCGCCACCGGATCGTGGTGGTTCTCGAAGACAACAGCCGTATGCCCGAGACCGTGGCTCTGCTGGAGCAGGTGGAGGGCGTGGCCATGATCGACGCCGAGTTCGAGCTGGCTGAGGGCTTCACCACCATCAGCAATGTGCTGGGCGTGGTCTCCACGGGCATCATCGCCATCCTGCTGATCGTTTCTCTGCTCATCATCTCCAACACCGTCAAGCTGGCCATGTACGACCGCAAGAACGAGATCGCCATCATGAAGATGGTCGGCGCCACCAACGGCTTCATCCGCTTCCCCTTCATGGTGCAGGGCTTCTTCCTGGGCATCATCGGTGCAGGCCTGGCCTTCGGTGCTGAGTGGCTGCTCTACGACGGCCTGGTGAACAAGATCGGCGAGGTGGATGCCCTGGGCCTGTTCAATTTTGTCCCCTTTATGGATCTGCTGGTGCCCATGGTGGTCACCTTCGCTGCCGCAGGTCTGTTCGTTGGTATTTTCGGCAGCATTTCCGCCATCCGTAAGTTTATGGATGTGTAAGACAAGGAGTAATTTATGAGAAAACGCAATCGGCTGGTTTCCATCCTGGCCGGGATCCTGGCGGCTGTCATGCTGCTGGCCCTGCTGGTGGGCGTCCTTCCCGTGTCCGCCTCCGCCAAGTCCTCCAAGGAGATCAAGGAGGAGATCAACGCCCTGAAGGGCGACCGCACCGCCATCTGGGCCCAGCTGGAGGAGCTGGAGGGCGAGCAGAACGCCAACTGGGAATCCATAGAGGAAATGGTGGAGCAGAAGAACAACATCGACCAGCAGGTCGGTCTGCTGTACACCGAGATCGAGAACATCAACGCACAGATCCGCGAGTATTCCGAGCTGATCGCCGCCAACCAGGAGGAGCTGGACGCGGCAGAGCAGAAGCTGGCGGAGCTGAACGAAAAGAACAAGGAGCGCATCCAGGCCATGGAGGAGGAGGGCGAGATCTCCTACTGGTCTGTCCTGTTCAAGGCCAAGAGCTTCACCGATCTGATCGACCGTCTGAACATGATGGCCGAGATCCACGCCGCTGACCAGCGGCGCATGAGCGAGCTGAGCGATGCTGCCGCGGCAGTTGCCGAGGCCCGCACCGCCCTGGCCACCGAGAAGGCCGCCCTGGAGGAGTCCCGGGTGGAGCTGAAGGAGTCCCAGGCCGTTCTGGATGCCAAGCGCGCCGAGGCCGACGAGCTTCTGGCCCAGCTGAACGAGGACAAGCGGGCTCTGGATCAGATGGAGGCCGATTACGAGGCCGATGAGGCTGCACTCTCCGCCGAGATCGCCGCCGCCGAGGTGGAGTACACCAAGGCACTGAAGGCTGAGGAGGAGGCACGCCGCAAGGCCGAAGAGGAGCGCAAGCGCAAGGAAGAGGAAGAGCGCAAGAAGCAGGAGGCTGCCAACAAGAAGCCTGTCAGCGGCGGTTCCAGCGGCGGCAGCTCCGGCGGTGATTCCGGCAGCGGTTCCGGCGGCTCTTCCAGCAAGGAGAGCTGGGGCCGTCCCTGCTCCTGGAGAAAGCTGACCTCCCCCTATGGCTATCGTACCCACCCGACCACAGGCCAGTGGAAGTTCCACAACGGCGTGGATCTGGCTAATGACAAGGGTACCCCCATCTATGCGGCCCGCAGCGGCAAGGTCACCGTGGCCACCTACGGCAGCACCTACGGCTACTACGTCACCATCAACCATGGCGATGGCTTCTCCAGCCTCTACGCCCACATGACCCACTACGTGGTCAGCAAGGGTCAGACCGTGAGCAAGGGTCAGCTGATCGGCTACATGGGCTCCACCGGCAGAAGTACCGGCCCCCATCTGCACTTCAGCATCTTCCTCAACGGCAGCACCGTCAACCCCATGAACTACATCTGATGCCCCCCCCGGCGCACCGCATTTTTTGCGGTGCGCCGATTTTTTATGTTGAATAATGCCCACGGTATGGTGTAGAATGGTCATATTCCCAAAGCAAGAGGTGCACCATGAAACGACTGTTGAAAGTTATGAGCTATGTCCTGGTGGCGGCGCTGGCCAGTGCGGCTACCTTCTGCGTCACGGCCTTCCAGCCCCGTGACGAGTATGAGAAATATCTGGAGCTGAAGGCCCTGGTGGGGGAGAAGTTCATCGGGGACATCGACTGGAAGGTGGCCGAGGACAACGCCGCCGCCGGTCTGATCGCAGGTCTGGGCGACCGGTGGAGCTACTATATGACCGCCGAGGGCTACGACAGCTACCTGGAGCAGATGAACAACTCCTACGTGGGCGTGGGCATCACGGTCAAGGAGCGGGAGGATCGATACCTGGATATCCTGGAGGTCACCAAGGGCGGCTCCGCCGAGGCGGCGGGTGTGGAGCCCGGCGGCATCGTCATCCGGGTAGGGGAGCAGGACATCTCCGAGATCGGCATCAATGGAGCTACCACCCTCATCAAGGGCGAGGAGGGTACCGAGGTGACCCTGACCATCCGCTACGGCGACGAGGAGAGGGATTTTACCATGACCCGCGCCTACTTTGAGGTCACCGTGGCCTCCGGGCAGATGCTGGAGGATGGGATCGGCCTGGTCACCATCGAGAATTTCGACGGACGCTGCGCCAGCGAGACCATCGCCGCCATCGAGGAGTTGATCGGGCAGGGCGCGGAAAAGCTCATTTTCGATGTCCGCAACAACCCCGGCGGCTATAAGACGGAGCTCTGCGAAGTTCTGGATTATCTGCTGCCCGAGGGCCCCCTGTTCCGCAGTGAGTATTATGACGGAACCGTCAGCGTGGACGAATCCGACGAGAAGTTCCTGGATATGCCCATGGCCGTCCTGGTCAACTCCGAGAGCATCTCCGCCGCCGAGTTCTTCGCCGCGGCTCTGGACGAGTACGAGGCTGCAGCGGTCGTCGGCGAGCAGACCATCGGCAAGGGCTACTTCCAGCAGGCCTACCGTCTGTCCGATGGCAGCGCCGTGGGTCTGAGCGTGGGCCGCTACACCACCCCCAACGGCGTCAGTCTGACCGATGTTGGCATCACCCCCGACGTGGTGGTGGAGGTCGAGGACGAGCTGTTCTGGCAGATCTACTACGGAAATGTGCAGTGGCAGGAGGATCCTCAGATCATGGCCGCCGTGGAAGTTCTGAAAAATGCAGAATAATCCTTGACGGTGGACGAAAAATCCTCTATAATATACGTTGCAAATTTGTAAATACTCTACTGTTGAGAAAGGATATATGCATTATGGCAAAGGAATTTAAGATCACAAGCCTGCGTCTGGCCGACCTGGAGCGGGAGCTCAATTATCTGAAGACCACCCGTGAGCGCGAAGTCGCAGCCATGATCGCCGAGGCCCGTTCCTACGGCGACTTGTCCGAGAACTCCGAGTACGATGCCGCCAAGGACGAGCAGGGCAGACTGTATGCCCGCATCGCCGAGATCGAGGACATCCTGGCCCACGCCGTCATCATCGAGGACGAGAACGAGGCCTCCGGCCGCGTTGGTCTGGGCTGCTCCGTCACCGTGCGCAACCTGAAGACCGGTGTCGAGGCCACCTACAAGATCACTGGCTCCCAGGAGGCCAACCCCATGCTCTTCAAGCTGTCCGACGATTCCCCCTTCGGCCGCGCCGCCGTTGGCAAGGGTGTGGGCGAGACCTTCCTGGTCAACGCTCCCGCCGGTTCCTATGAGATGCTCATTCTGAACGTCTCCCGTGAGGGCTAAGACTATGGCAAAGTTTGTTCCCCAGGCTGAAATGTCTGTTTCCGAGCAGGCCCAGGTGCGCCGCGACAAGCTGGCCGCCCTTCGGGCCGAGGGCCGTGACCCCTTCGTCCAGACCAAGTTCGAGCTTGACTCCGACTCCGCCGCCATCAAGGCCGACTACGATGCCTACGAGGGCAAGATCGTCAAGGTCGCCGGCCGTCTGATGTCCAAGCGCGGTCAGGGCAAGGTCATGTTCTGCGACCTGCAGGATGCCACCGGCCGCATCCAGCTCTTCGTCAAGATCGACGAGATGGGCGAGGAGGAGTATGCCCGGTTCAAGAAGAACGACATCGGCGACATCGTCGGTGCCGAGGGTGAGGTCTTCAAGACCAAGACCGGCGAGATCTCTGTGCGCACCAAGTCCATCGTGCTGCTGAGCAAGTCTCTGCTGCCCCTGCCCGAGAAGTACCACGGTCTGACCGACCGGGAGACCCGGTACCGTCAGCGCTATGTTGACCTGATCGTCAACCCCGAGGTCAAGGACACCTTCGTCAAGCGCAGCCTGATCCTGCGGGAGCTGCGCCACTTCCTGGACTCCAAGGGCTTCCTGGAGGTGGACACCCCCATCCTGACCCCCTTTGAGATCGGTGCCAACGCCCGTCCCTTCTATACCCACCACAACACCCTGGATCTGGACATGGTGCTGCGCATCGAGACCGAGCTGTACCTGAAGCGGCTGATCGTCGGCGGCATGGACAAGGTCTACGAGGTGGGCCGCATCTTCCGCAACGAGGGTATGGATCCCACCCACAACCCCGAGTTCACCTCCATTGAGCTGTACCAGGCCTATACCGACTTCTACGGTATGATGGATCTGGTCGAAGAGATGATGAAGACCGTGGCTATGAACGTCTGCGGCACTCTGCAGATCAGCTACCAGGGCAAGGAGATCGACCTGAGCCACTGGGAGCGCATGACCATGATCGAGGCCGTCAAGAAGTACTCCGGCGTGGACTTCGCCGCCATTTCCTCTGACGAGGAGGCCATCGCCGTTGCCAAGGAGAAGCACGTGGAGCTGCCCGAGATCCCCACCAAGGGCGCCATCCTGGTGGAGTTCTTCGACGCCTTCGTCGAGGAGAACCTGATCCAGCCCACCTTCATCTACGACTACCCCGTGGAGAATTCTCCCCTGGCCAAGCGCAAGCCCAATGACCCCGCCTTCACCGAGCGTTTCGAGTATTTCATCAACGCCACCGAGTTCGGCAACGCCTTCTCCGAGCTGAACGACCCCATCGATCAGCGCGCCCGCTTCGAGAAGCAGGTGGCCGACCGCAAGGCCCTGGAACCCGAGACCCGCGCCCAGGTGGACTACGACTACATCACCGCTCTGGAGTACGGTCTGCCCCCCACGGGCGGCCTGGGCTTCGGCGTTGACCGCCTGGTCATGCTGCTGACCGACAGCGCATCTATTCGTGATGTTCTGCTGTTCCCCACCATGAAGCCCCAGGAGTAATGCAATCAACAAAGCCTGCATCCCATCGGGTGCAGGCTTTTTGGTCAACTCCTTGAGAAAGCAAAAAGGAAGGGGGAACAGACATGGGATTTCTGTCTGCCTACAAGCATTTGGAAAAGCTATGCAAAGATGTGATGGGAAACGAGCGGGGAGTGTCGGCGTACATTGAGGAGATGGAGCGAAAGTCCCTGGGGTATCGGTATGTTTCTGGCTGGGAAACGGACCTGAAAAAGCTCAAGCATTACCGTTGGGTCAGGAATCAGATCGTTCACGATCCGGACTACGAGGAAGAGGATCTGACAGCGCAGGAGGATGTCTGGTGGCTGGAGGATTTCTACGACCGCATCATGGACCGGACAGATCCGCTGGCTCTGTTCCACAAGGCGACGCAGCCCAAACCGTCCCAGCTGCCGCGGAGGTCTGTCCCAGGCCCTGGAACGGCTCCGGCGAAACCCGCGCCGCATGTGACCTTGAACCCTGCAAGCCCCAGGAGACCAGGAGGCTGTGCGATGCTTCTTCTGTGGGCGGTGGCAGTTCTCTTGCTGCTGCTGATATGATACGCCCAGGCCCGCCGCAAATCCGGCGGGCTTTTTTGTGCGAAATGGGGCAGGGGTGTTCTGAATTGATGCTTAAAAACGGTCAATGTGCACAGGAAACTTGTTAAGAAAGTATGAAGTTTGTGCAACATTGTTGTTTGACTTGCGCGTGTACTCAGAGGTACAATGTATGCATCGAATTAGTTGGTAATTTTGGGGCTGAACGGGGGATTTTCCAGCAAATACCTATCCGTTTATTCATGAAATTTACCCACAGATTTGTATGCGTCCGGTTCTCCGACCGGGCGTAAAAATTTCAAAGGAGGAACAAACATGAATTTCAAGCGCGTGCTGACGATGCTGCTGGCACTGTGTCTGGTTCTGAACATGGCTGTTCCCGGCGTGTCTGCTCTGACCGCCGGTGCTGACAACCATGTGACCGGCATGGATCCCACTGCATCCGAGAATCCCGCCAAGGGCGAGAAGATCGACATCACCACCCTGCGCGACGCTGTTCAGGCTGAGCCTGCGCAGGTCGTATCCAATGGGGAATGGACTGCTGAAAAGGTCGATGTCCCCGAGATTGACCTTCTGAAGGCCGAGCTGCCCCAGGGCGTCAAGGAGCTGGCCGAAGCCGCCGAGCTCTACGCAGCTGACGAGGTGGTTCCCGCCTTCATCGTGCTGGAGGAGAAGCCCCTGGCCGACACCGGCGTGTCCATCATGGCCGTCCCCGCCGACAAGGAGGCCGCCATGCTGGCCCAGCAGAACAAGCTCATCAACACCATCTCCAACAAGGTGCTGGGCAGCAAGCTGGATGTCCGCTACCAGTTCACCTACCTGACCAACGCTGTCTCCGTCAACGTGCCCTTCGGCAAGCTGGCCGAGATCGCCGAGCTGGACGGCGTCAAGACCGTCTTCCTGATGCCCGTCTACGACAAGTGCGTGGTTTCCGATCCCAAGACCGCCACCGCCGGTGAGATGATCGGCGTGCCCAGCGTCTGGACGGATCTGGGCTTCTCCGGCGAGGGCATGAAGATCGCCATCGTCGATACCGGTCTGGATCTTGACCATCCCTCCTTCGCCGCTGCCCCCGCCCTGACCGAGGACAGCCTGACCGTGGCGGACATCGAGGCCGTTCTGCCCAAGCTGAACGCCTCCGCCCTGTATCCCGCCGCCACCGCCGAGGCCCTGTACCAGAGCGAGAAGGTTCCCTTCGCCTTCAACTACGTCGATGAGAACCTGAAGGCCAGTCACGACTATGACCAGCAGGGCGACCACGGCTCCCACGTTGCCGGTATCGCCGCCGCCAATGCCTGCGAGGGCACCACCGTTGTCGGTGTGGCTCCCGACGCCCAGGTCGTGGTCATGAAGGTCTTCGGTGCCAACGGCGGCGCCTACCAGGATGACCTGATGGCCGCCATCGAGGACGCCCTGCTGCTGGATGTGGACGTCATCAACATGTCCCTGGGTGCCACCTCCGGCTTCTCCTCCGAGGATCCCGAGCTGGACGCCATCTACGGACGCGTGGAGTACTTTGACACCATCCTGGCCATTTCCGCAGGCAACGAGACCAACAGCCCCTACGGCAACATGTGGGGCACCGATCTGAGCCTGACCCAGCATCCCGACACCGGCGTCGTCGGCTCCCCCTCCACCTGGGGCGGTGCCATTTCCGTCGCCTCTGCCGAGAACGAGTACGTCTACTCCACCTACTTCTCCGTGGGTGAGAACGACTACGGCTACACCGACGCTCTGGGTCTGTACACCGAATTCCGCTCCCTGGCTGGACAGGAGCTGGAGTACGTGATGATCCCCGGCCTGGGCGAGGCCGCCGACTTCGAGGGCCTGGATGTGACCGACAAGATCGCCGTCATTTCCCGCGGCTCCATCAACTTCTCCCTGAAGCTCTACAACGCTGAGCAGGCCGGTGCCGCCGGTGTCATCATCTACAACAACGAGCCCGGCTCCATCGGTCTGCAGATGACCGACGAGGAGGGCAACCTGAACGACGGCATCAGCGGCAACACCCCCTGTGTCTCTGTCTCCCAGGTCACCGGCGCGGCTCTGGCTGCCGCCGAGAACAAGGTTCTGACTGTTTCTGCCGAGGACGGCCCCGTGCTGAGCCCCGACGGCGGCCAGATGAGCCTGTTCTCCAACTGGGGCGTCACGCCCTCCCTGGAGCTGAAGCCCGAGATCACCGCCATCGGCGGCAACATGTACTCCTGCTATGACCATGGCATGTACGGCCTGATGTCCGGTACCTCCATGTCCTCTCCCCAGCTGGCCGGTGTCTCCGCTCTGGTGCTCCAGTACCTGGGCGAGAACTACCCCGACCTGGCCGACGGCGAGGAGCGGGATGTGGCACTGGCTCTGCTGATGTCCACCGCTGATCCCATCATCTCCAATGTCTCCAATGTGGAGGTCTCCCCCCGCCAGCAGGGCGCAGGTCTGGTCAATGCCGCTGACGCGGTCAACGCCGGTGCCTACCTGTCCGTCAAGGGCGAGGAGAAGCCCAAGGCCGAGCTGGGCGACGATCCCGCCAAGACCGGCGTCTACAAATTCGTCTTCGACATCAACAACCTGAGCGAGGAAGCTCAGACCTACGAGCTGGACTTCACCCTGCTGACCGAGGATGTCGAGGACTACGGCATCGAGTTCATGGCCGGTTACGACCGTGAGCTGACAGGTGTGGTCTCCTTCTCCCAGGATACCGTCGAGGTCGCCCCCAATGGCTACGCCCGCATCGAGGCCGCCGTCAAGCTGTCCGCCGAGGATCTGGCCTGGATGGAGGAGCACTACGCCAACGGCATCTATGTCGAGGGCTACGTCTACGCCAGGAACACCTCCGGCTCCGGCATCGACCTGAACCTGCCCTTCCTGGGCTTCTACGGTGACTGGACCGCAGCCCCCATCATGGACGAGGGCTTCTGGTATGAAAACGGCTTCTGGGATGCCAGCGCCATGCCCACCGCCAACCAGTATTACCACACCGTGTGGACGGATCTGGCCGGTACCGACTGGGTGCTGGGCTTCAACCCCTACACCGGTCTGATGACCGATGCCAACGGCAACGTCTACTATGACGCCGCCAACAACGTTCTGTCCCCCAACGGCGACGGCGTTCTGGACTACATCCCCGAGATCTACGTCTCCCTGATGCGCAGCGCCAAGACCCTGGACTTCATCTTCTCCGACGCTGAGACCGGCGAAATTTACTTCCAGTCCTCCGATGTCTACGCCCGCAAGACCACCTTCATGCCCGCCTATGGCCAGATCGTGCCCTACCTGTACACCTGGTACCACGAGCCCTGGAACTTCAAGGACGCAAACGGCAAGTATCTGCCCAACGATACCAAGCTGAACCTGACCATCGCTGCCACCGGCGACTATGACGTCCATACCGAGGATCTGACCGGCGACAGCATCGTCATCCCCATCACCATCGACACCCAGGCTCCCGAGCTGCTGGCCGTCACCCCCGTCACCGAGGCCGAGGGCAACTACCTGGAGCTGACCATCTCCGAGAACGTGAATCTGGCTGATGTGTTCGTCATGAATCCCACCAACACCCGGATCCTGGCGGAGAATCCCTTCGCGGAGAATAACGGCGACGGCACCTTCACTGTGAAGCTGGATATCACCGGACTCGGCAGCGAGTTCCTGGTGATCCTGGCTGACTACGGCGCCAACGAGTCCGCTTACACCGTCACCTTCGAGGGCGACGACAACCTGCCCGAGCTGACCGAGGGCACCGTCTACGCCTACCGCGTGATGGATGCCAGCTACACCGATGACACCCTCTACGGCTGGGTCACCATCGATCCCGAGACCGCCGAGGTCACCACCCTGACCAGCGACTACCTGGAGTACTATGCTCTGACTGCCGCTGAGTACGCCGGTGGCTATGTCTTCGCCGTGGACGCAGGCTATAACCTGGTGGCCATGGTTCCCGGCCTGTGGAACCGCATCGAGATCTGCAACCTGGGCTTCAGCGTTGCCGACATGACCTTCGATGCCACCACCAATACCATGTACATGGTGGGCAAGGTGGACTACCAGAATATGCTGATGAAGCTGGATCTGCTGACCGGTGACGTTGAGCATGTCTGCGACTTCAACCACGGCCAGGTCTATGCCATCGAGGCCACCGCCAACGGCGATCTGTACGCCATCCAGAGTGCCTCCGCCCGACTGTTCAAGATGAACTGGGAGACCATGGAGCTGGAGGCCGTCATGGAGTTCAACGACTATGAGTACCCCTACTACAGCCAGTCCATGACCTATGATGCCGCCAACAACTGCCTGTACTGGGCCTACTGCACCTACAAGAGCGAGGGTCACGCCCTGTACACCATCGATCTGGACACCCTGACCTACACCAAGGTCGATTTCGCCAACATGTCCGAGTATGTGGGCCTGCTGATGATCGACGACGGTGTTTCCGTCCCTGCCTGCGACGGCGTTGACTGCCCCTCCGAGCAGTTTACCGACGTTCAGATCCCCAGCTGGTACCATGAGGGCGTGGATTATGTGGTCGGCGAGGGCATCATGAACGGCACCTCCGAGACCACCTTCTCTCCCGCACTGACCACCAACCGCGCCATGGTCATCACCACCCTGTACCGCATGGCCGGTGAGCCTGCCGTCACCGGCGGCCACGCCTTCGCCGATGTTCAGGCTGGCTCCTTCTATGAGGATGCCGTGATCTGGGGTGTGGAGAACGCCATCGTCAACGGCAAGTCTGCCGATTCCTTCGCTCCCGCCGACGCCGTCACCCGCCAGGAGCTGGTCACCTTCCTGTACCGCTTTGCCAAGTATATGGGTGTCGATGTCACCGCCCGCTATGACTCCCTGGCTTCCTTCGTGGATGCCGACACCACCGCCGCCTACGCTGTGGTTCCCATGAAGTGGGCTGTGGGTACCGGTCTCATCGCCGGTATGGACGAGACGCACCTGGCTCCCATGGCTCTGAGCAACCGCGCCCAGCTGGCCGTGATCCTGATGCGTCTGTCCACCGAGATCCTGGGCGGCTACCACCTGCCCAAGGGCGA
Source organism: Oscillospiraceae bacterium (assembly GCA_015067895.1). Next base: position 45,965 of record SVLP01000018.1, read on the forward strand.
GCTGGCCGGTCTGAAGATCGCGCCCGAGAGCATCCTGCTGCCCATCGGCGGCACCGAGGCTCTGACCGTCACCCCCGATCCCTGGAACGCCGACCTGGGCGAGGTCGCCTTCGCCTCCACCGATGAGACCGTGGCCACCGTCACTGCCGACGGCACTGTCGTGGGCGTCTCCGGCGGCGTTTGTGAGATCGTTGCCGTCTGCGGCGATCTGACCGCCTCTGTGCCCGTCCGCATCGTGGACGTCAAGGGCACCGTCAATGCCTACAACTACTTCTCCAGCTCCCTGGAGTACGGCCCCTGGATCACCCTGGATCTGAGCGATCTGTCCACCGTGACCTACGGTGAGCTGTCTCCCGTGGACTTCATCGCCGCTGACTACAACGGCCATGAGGACGTGATCTACGGCTACGATGCCAACTACACCTTCTACGCCTGGGATCAGAAGACCGGTGACGTTCAGGTCATCGGCTCCGCCGGTAACTCCATCCAGGTCACCGATCTGGCCTACGACTACACCAGCGGCATCCTGTACGCCGTGGGCGTGGACACCAGCACCTACGTGGGCAACCTGTACCAGGTGGATGTCCGCACCGGCAAGCTGCTGAACGCCGCCATGAGCTCCGGATACCTGGCCTACTTCGGTCTGGCCATCGACATGGAGGGCAACATCTACGTTCTGGACTCCGAGTCCAAGCTCTACCGTGTCACGGTCGAGACCGGTATGGACTGGATGACCGGCGAAATGACCTCCTACGCCATGGAGGAGCTGATCCTGGAGACCGGCTTCGGCGGTCTGAACTATACCCAGTCCATGTGCTACGACCACAACAACGACCAGATCATCTGGGCCGCCTGCGGTGCCTACTCCACCATCTACTGGATGGATCCTGCCACCGGTGACTACCTGGATCTGGGTGCTCCCGCCGGTGACACCTTCTTCGAGTTCATGGGCATGCACGTCGTTCCCGACGTGATCCCCGAGCTGCCCGTTGTCGCGCTGGAGACCGCCGACCTGGCCGACTCCCTGGTGGTCATGACCGGCGGCAGCAAGGCTGCGCCCCTGAGCATCTACCCCCTGAACGCCACCATCGAGTCCATTTCCTGGAGCTCCGCTGACGAGTCCATCGCCACCGTCGATCAGAACGGCACCGTCACCGGTGTCTCCATGGGCAAGACCACCGTCACCGTGGAGATCACCGTGGGTGAGGAGGTCATCTCCGACACCATGGCCGTCTCCGTCATGGACTCCGCCGACAACATCTACGCCTTCATCCTGTCCGACTTCGCCACCATGGGCGGCAACGCCTGGGCCGAGGTCTTCGACACCGCCCCCGAGACTCCCAACTACCTGATGGGCACCGACTGGACCATCGAGGCCGCTGAGTACTACGATGGCTACATCTATGCCTACGGCTATGATTCCTACAGCTGGGAGGACACCAGCCGTTACCTGTTCACCATCGATCCCGAGACCTTCGAGATCGTGGAGACCGTCAACTCCGGCATGGAGCTGTTCGTCTACGACATGTCCTTCGACTACTCCACCGGCACCATGTATGCCCTGGCCAGCTACAACAACGACGGCGGTGCCGACCTGTACATGGTCGATCTGAACACCGGCAAGCTGATCCTGTCCCAGACCATGGACAAGTTCTTCATGGCCATCGCCTTCGACGAGGAGGGCACCCTGTACGCCGTCTCCGAGTCTGAGATGTACGAGGATCCCTTCACCTGGGAGGTCGTCACCTCCAACGCAGGTCTGTACACCATCGATCCTGCCACCGGCGTGTATGAGCTGGTTGGTGACACCGGTCTGAACAACAACATGTACACCTCCATGGCCTTCGACTTCGACACCGGCAACCTGTATTGGAACACCTGCTACCGTGCTGACTTCTGGAGCCCTGCTGAGGCAAAGTTCTGCGTGATCGATCCCGAGACCGGTGCTGCCACCGATCTGGGCTTCCTGGGAGCCGCCGGCTCCCAGATCTCCGCACTGCTGACCATCGCCGACGAGTATCCCGAGGCTCCCGAGCCCAGCCTGAGCAGCATCGTCATCGACGAGAAGCTCCATGTCCTGGCTGTGGGTGACACCGCCGCCGTCAATCCCATCCTGATCCACCCCTCCTGCACCGCTGAGGTGACCTACACCTCCTCCGACGAGGCCGTGGCTACCGTGGATGAGAATGGTACCATTACCGCCGTGGCTCCCGGCTCCGCCGAGATCACCGCCACCGCCACCGCAAACGGTGTCACCGTCTCCGATACCACCCGCGTTGCGGTCTTCGCCGCCGATGCCAGCCTGATGGCCTTCGAGAACAAGACCAACACCTGGAGCACCATCGGCCGCATGGATCACTCCGTGGTCGAGTCCGCCTCCGCCGAGCAGACTCCCGTGCTGGCTGCCGCCTATGTGGGCGACACCATCTACGGCTACGATGCCGAGCACAACTTCTTCAAGGTCGAGGGTGAGGACTTCACCCGTACCGTCATCGGCACCACCGGCCTGGAGCTGGGCCCCATCGGTGAGATCGGCGTGGACTATCTGGACTTCCGCGGCATGGCCTACGACGCAGCGGGCGACCGTCTGCTGGTTCTGGCCACCAAGTGCTGCCCCCAGGATGGCTGGATCGACGAGTACCTGGGCGGCTCCACCGTCTACGAGGTCGACCTGACCACCGGTAACCTGACCGCCATCGTTTCCCTGAGCGAGGATGTCTACAATGTCCGTGGTCTGGCTGTGGACGGCGAGGGCAATGTCTACGTCTACTCCGCCTTCGATGACTACTTCTCCGTCGTCGACCTGGAGAGCGGCGCCTGCACCCACAAGTGCAGTCTCCAGTCCCTGGGCATCTACGCTTCCTCCGAGCACAACATGCCCATGGCCTACGATGCCGCCACCGGCCTGATCTACTGCCTGTTCACCAGCAACGGCTCCTTCCACCAGATGCTGTCCTTCAACCCTGCCACCGCGCAGGTCAAGCAGCTGGGCGAGGTCGGTACCGTTGAGTACAATCCCGACACCTGGCTGAACGAGGGCCCCACCTTCTCCGCACTGCTCATCAAGTAATCCATCCATGACTCCTTTGCCCCCCTGCGAAAGCAGGGGGGCAATTTTGGTTGACAGGGTTCCCGCAATGGGGTAAAATAGCGAAAAAACAAGGAGGTATGGATATGGTACGAGAGCTGATGCACGATCCGCTGTTCCTGGCCCGGAAGGCGCGGCCAGCGGAGCTTGGGGACATCCCCATCGCAAACGACCTGCTGGAGACATTGCTTGCCCACCGGGACACCTGCGTGGGCATGGCGGCCAATATGATCGGCCAGGCGGTGGCCATCATCGCCTTTTTTGACGGCAGCACCCCCATGGTCATGTATAACCCCGAGATCCTGAAGGGTGAGAACCCCTACGAGACCGAGGAGGGCTGCCTGAGCCTGCTGGGCGGCCCGAGGAAGACGAAGCGGTTTGAGAAGATCAAAGTCCGCTGGCAGAACGAGAACTTCCAGACCCGCATCAAAACCTTCACCGGCTGGACGGCTCAGATCATCCAGCACGAGGTGGATCATTGTCATGGGGTGCTGATCTGAAAAGAACGGGAAAATACGAAAAGAGGCACCGATAACGGTGCCTCTCAGCTTGTCAAAGAACTATCCAAACGCCCCCGTTTCGTGTATACTAGACGAAACGGGGGTGTTTTTATGGAAGCATGGAAAAACAACGCACGGCGGGAGCCGGTAATCATAGACTTGGATACGC
>SVLP01000019.1 GCA_015067895.1 Oscillospiraceae bacterium
TGGAAATTATTTTAGCATAGTTTTTGAGGGCAGTCAAGGAAAAAGCCTGTCATCCTGAGCAAGCGAAGCGCGTCGAAGGATCTTCGCACTGCTGTGAAGCTGTGCAGTCGGTCAGTGCGAAGATCCTTCGACTCCCTTACGGTCGCTCAGGATGACAATGGGGGAGGGCTGGCGGCTCTCTCCGGATCGGTTATCAGAACAGCTCAGCGCACTTCTCCAGTGCAGATGCGATGACGGCATCCATGTCGTAATACTTGTACTCGCCCAGGCGGCCGCCGAAGATGACCTTCTGTTCGGCATCGGCCAGAGCCTTGTACTGCTGGTAGAGGGCACCGTTGCGCTCGTCGTTGACGGGGTAGTAGGGCTCGTCGCCGGGCTTCCATTCGGAGGAGTACTCCCGGGAGATGACGGTCTTGGGCTGGTTGCCGAACTCGAACCACTTGTGCTCGATGATCCGCGTCCAGGGGGTCTCCCGGTCGGTGTAGTTGACGGCGGCGTTGCCCTGGAAATTGGGCTTGTCCAGCACCTCGGTCTCGAAGCGGACGGAGCGGTACTCCAGATTGCCCAGCTTATAGTCAAAATAAGCGTCGATGGGGCCGGTGTAGATGACCTTGTCGGCCAGGGCGTCCAGCTCTTCCTTGTTGGCGAGGTAGTCCACATTCAGCCGGACTTCGATGCCGCTCAGCATATTGGCCACCATTTTGGTGTAGCCGCCCATGGGGATGCCCTGGTAGAGGGCGTTGAAATAGTTGTTGTCGAAGGTCAGGCGGACGGGGAGCCGCTTGATGATGAAGGCGGGCAGCTCCTTGCAATCCCGGCCCCACTGCTTCTCGGTGTAGCCTTTGACCAGCTTTTCGTAGATGTCGGTGCCGACAAGAGAAATGGCCTGCTCCTCCAGGTTTTTGGGCTCGGTGATGCCTGCGGCTGCCTTCTGCTCCTCAATTTTGGCGGCGGCCTCCTCGGGGGTCACCACGCCCCACATTTTATTGAAGGTGTACATATTGAAGGGCAGGGAGTACAGCTCGCCCTTGTAATTGGCCACGGGGGAGTTGGTGAAGCGGTTGAATTCTGCAAACTGGTTGACATAATCCCAAACGGTCTTGTTGTTGGTGTGGAAGATGTGGGCACCGTAGACGTGGACGTTGATGCCCTCGATCTCCTCGGTGTAGACGTTGCCGGCGATGTTGGGCCGCTTGTCGATGACCAGGACTTTTTTTCCGGCCTTCACGGCCTCCCGGGCGCAGACCGCGCCGTACAGGCCCGCGCCGACGATCAGATAATCATAATGAGACATATGGATTCTCCTTATATATAATGTATATTGTTCGAAAACGGAATGTAGGGAACGGTCATGACCGTTCCCCACGAGGGCGAAACAGGAAAAGTTGACAACACAACCTCTATCGACCGTATTATAGCGAAACTGGAAACCAAATGCAAGGAAAGAAACCGATAATTCACAAATGCTTCACACGGCTCCGGGGGCGGCGTGGTATACTGGTTCCGCTGAAAGGAGAGGATCCGATGATCGATACCGTACTGTTTGATCTGGACGGCACCTTGCTTCCCATGGATCAGGACGAATTTGTCAATACCTATATGGGCCTGCTGGCGAAGAAGCTGGCGCCCCAGGGCTATGAGCCGAACCACCTGATCGCCGCCATCTGGGCCGGGACCCGGGCCATGGTGGAAAACAGCGGCGAAAAGACCAACGAGGAGGTCTTCTGGGGGGATTTCTGCCACATTTTCGGGGAACATGCCCGGAAGGACGAGCCCCTCTTCGCGGAGTTCTATGCCACCGACTTTGCCCACGCCCGGACGGTCTGCGGCTTCGACCCCGGCGCGGGGGAGGTGACGGCGCTTCTGAAGGGCAGGGGCGTGACCATGGTCATGGCCACCAATCCCCTCTTCCCGGAGATCGCCACCCGGCAGCGGATCCGCTGGGCCGGGCTGGATCCGGAGGACTTCGCCCTCATCACCACCTACGAGAATTCCCGGCACTGCAAGCCCAACCCCGACTACTACCGGGAGATCCTGGCGAAGCTGGGCAAGCGGCCGGAGAACTGCCTGATGGTGGGCAACGATGTGGCCGAGGACATGCTCCCGGCCCGGGAGGCGGGGCTGGAGGTCTTCCTGCTGACCCCCTGCCTCATCAACAAGCCCGGCGCAGATGTGGAGCAGTTCCCCCACGGCGGCTTTGACGAGCTGAAGGAGTTCCTGCTGAAACGGCTGTAATACCCGGGGGACGCGGAAAACCGCGTCCCTTTTGCCCTATGAGGCGAAAATGATGAAAGATGGCCCCCAAAAACCTGCAAAATGCAGGAAGAACCGGGTTCGGTTGCAAGTGCAACGGATAATCCGGGTTCACAATTGTATAACAAAACCCGACTGGTTCTGTATATGAAACGATTGTCCCTGAAGGGCGGACGACGATCGGGAGGGAAAAGACGGGGTTTTGAAGGGACTCACCGCAGGAATTCCATCAGGAAATATCAAATTGTAGGAAGTGCCCAAAAGCGATGTCTGTTCTGCGGAACTCTTCGTGCAAAGGGACGACTTCGCAATTTTTACACAAAAAGTTGCAAAAAAGAGTTGATTCTGTCGGATGCTTGTGCTATAGTAAGTATAAATCTTTTGAAAATGAAGATGTGCGGGCGGCGGCAAATTGCCCAAAGACAGCTGCCCGGTCACCTGCTCCGGATGTTGCTTTCGTAGAAACTGGAGAAAATGGTGGGGAAACGTGAAAAAGCCATTCTTTTCCCTTGCATTTTTCGGTCGGAGCGGGTATACTTCACTTATTAATAATTTGTTAAGCGCATTCGCGCGGCATTTTATTATAAATGACCGGTTTCCCGCCGGTAAATTCAAAAGGAGGAAAAGAAAATGAAGAAACTGCTTGCTCTGGTTCTGGCGGTTGTCATGGTTCTGAGCCTCGTCGCTTGCGGCGAGAAGCCCGCTGAGACCACTGCTCCCGTCGAAACCAACCCCGCTCCCGAGACCACCGCAGCCCCCGAGGCTGAGGTCGCCGAGCTGAAGTCCCTGGCCAACAAGGAGTACGGTGTTGACTACGTCAGCCTGTACAGCAAGTTCGGCAAGGACGTCTCCATCGCCGATGTCATCGAGGATCCCGAGACCGGCTTTGCCTACATCGAGCGCGACGGCGTCCGCTACGAGCTGGGTATGGACTTCCTGTCCTACGCCATGGTCTACAACACTGCTGTCCCCGAGGGCGGCATCTGGGAGACCGAGGATGACGTTTACGCCACTTGGTGGAAGCTGTACATCCAGCGCTGGAACTACCTGCTGCCTGAGATCCCCCTGTACTCCAACGAGTACTACGATCTGTACAACGCTCAGATCGGCGGCGTCGTTGAGTTCCCCACCAACCCCTACTGGGCTCCTGCCTCTGCTCTGATCGACTGGACCTCTTCCAAGGAGGACAACTCCATCATCCTGGGCAACACCACCGACCTGTCCGGTAAGTTCCGTTACGCCAACTTCGGTGCCAACAACCCCGGCGCCGCTGACCTGGATGTCCAGGGCCTGATCGTCGGTCTGGAGACCGTCGTCGCCTCCAAGGAGGGCGGCTACGTCTGGTCCGACACCGTCGTTGCTGAGCACTCCGAGGTCGACAACGAGGACGGCTCCCGCACCATCACCATCAAGCTGCACGACGACCTGAAGTTCTCCGATGGCTCCCCTGTCACCGCCAAGAACTACGTCGCCTTCACCCTGGCCTTCTCCACCCCCGTTGCCGCTCAGGCTGCCGGTAAGGATCACATGTCCGGCATGAACTTCGTCGGCTACGAGGCCTTCGCCGCTTACGACGGCACCAACGCTGCCGAGGACGGCTCCATCACCAAGGAGTTCGCCGGCATCCGTCTGCTGGACGACCTGACCTTCTCCGTCACCGTCGATCCCCAGTACCTGCCCTACTTCTACTCCATCGCTTACGGCTCCTTCTCCGCTCAGGCTCTGGAGCTGTGGCTGGGCGACGCCGACATCGTTGACGATGGCAACGGCTGCTACCTGACCGACAACTTCTACGCCAAGGAAGGCGACTCCTACACCATGGCTGCCCACATCGAGGCTTCCGCCTGGGACAAGACCGACGCCTACCCCTACTCCGGCCCCTACATGGTCGAGAACTACAACGAGGCTGACAAGTCCGCCACCCTGGTCAAGAACCCCAACTTCAAGGGCAACTACGAGGGCACCGTTCCCTCCATCGAGAAGGTCGTCTACAAGAAGATCGTTCCCGATACCCAGATCGCTGACTTCACCTCCGGCAACCTGGACGTCATCGCCGGCATCACCGGTGGTAACGAGACCAACGAGGCCATCGCTCTGGCTGACGGCTCCAACGGCAAGTACGTCTACTCCCACTACTCCCGCGCCGGCTACGGCAAGCTGGGCTTCCGCGGCGACTTCGGCCCTGTCCAGTTCGTCGAGGTTCGTCAGGCCATCGCTTACTGCATGGACCGTGCTACCTTCGCTAAGGACTTCACCGGCGGCTACGGCGGCGTCGTTGACGGCCCCTACTACACCGGTTCCTGGATGTACAAGGCTGCTGTTGAGGACGGCATGATGCTGGATGCTTACGCCACCTCCGCTGACTCCGCTATCGCTGTCCTGGAGCAGGGCGGCTGGGTCTACAACGCCGACGGCTCCGACTACGCTGGCACCGGCGTCCGCTACAAGAAGATTCCCGCTGCTGAGATCCAGGCTCAGGACATCACCTTCCAGTCCAAGGACGGCGCCTACAAGACCGAGAAGGTCGGCGACGACTACTACATGCCCCTGGTTCTGAACTGGTACGGCACCTCCAACAACGAGTTCACCGATCTGCTGGTCACCGGCTTCATGGAGAACGAGAACGTTAAGGCTGCCGGCATGGTCGTCCAGAACACCATCGGCGAGTTCAACCCCATGCTGGACGAGCTGTATCAGGCTCCCATCTATGGCTTCTACAGCGGTACTCCCCTGTACACCTGCTTCAACTTCGCCACCGGCTTCACCTCCGCAGTGTATGACTACTCCTACAACTGGGAGATCGAGCCCACCATGTTCGACAACTACTCCATCTGCTACATCAAGGATCTGGCTGACGCCTACTGGCTGCAGTAATCCGGCAGAGAGAAGTCGAAACTTCTGACCTGATTTGAGGACCCCACAGGGTCGGGGGCTTCGGCCCCCGCACTCTGTGGCGGTTTTCGTATCCGGGACTTTTCAGTGCCTTTTTATCAATACCAAGCACCCGAAACGTGCTCCGTGGTTCACGAGTCTCTTTATGTCATTGTGAACCAGTGCGCGAAAAGAAAAGAGAATGGATACGACAACTCCATCATGCACTGATCGTATCCGCGCACTTGTTCCCAATGATATACAGGGGCTGTGCGAGACAGTAACTCGACTGATATCAGAAAAAATGTCCGGCTGTGACCCGCCGGACGCATCCCCCCAGAAACCCGGCGGCGGAAGCCGCCTGAAACGAAACGAGGAATGACTTATGGCAAAATACGTTGTGAAAAGAATCGCCTACATGCTGGCGGTCCTGCTGATTCTGTCGTTCATCATGTTCATGATCTACAATCTGGTTCCCTCCAACCGTGCCTACACCGACGCCTTCGCAGAAGTCAAGGGTCTGAGCAAGGTTCTGAGCGCCGATGAGATCGATGCGAAATTTGAGGAACTTTATCTGCAGTACCAGCGCAAGTACGGCACCGATAACCCCAGCAAGATCATCCAGTATGGACGCTGGATGGGCTTCCTTCCCCTCTATGACGGCAGCTTCAACGGTATCCTCCAGGGCAACTTCGGTTACTCCTACGACTACCAGAAGGACGTCGTCGAGGTCGTCCCCACTCCCATGTGGAACACCGTCAGAATCAACATCTGGGCCACCATCCTGGCCCTGGGCATCACCATCCCCCTGGGCATCGTCTGCGCCGTCAAGCGCGGCTCTGCCCTGGATCAGGGCGTGCAGGTCTTCACCGTCATCGGCTACTCCCTGCCCGGCTTCCTGATCTCCATCCTGTTCATCTGGATCTTCTGCTCCAAGCTGGGCTGGCTGCCCCCCTCCGGCATGAAGACCCCCGGCTCCAACTACACCGGCATGCGGGCCTTCTGGGATGAGATGTACTACTTCACCCTGCCGCTGCTCGTCATGACCTTCACCTCCCTGGGCGGCATGACCCGTTACGTCCGCGCCTCCATGATCGAGGCTCTGAGCCTGGACTGCATCAAGACCGCCCGGGCCAAGGGTCTGACCGAGAAGGTCGTCATCTACTCCCACGCATGGCGCAACGCCCTGATCCCCATCGTTTCCCTGGTCATCGGCTGGTTCCTGGGCATCTTCGGCGGCTCCCTGGTCATCGAGTCCATGTTCGCTCTGAACGGCATGGGCAAGCTGATGATCGATGCCCTGCGCAACGCTGACTACGACCTGGTGCTGTTCATGCAGCTGTTCTACGTGGCCATGTCCCTGCTGGGCAACCTGATCGTTGACCTGGTCTACGGCCTGGTCGATCCCAGAGTCCGCGTGGACAAGTAAGGAAAGGAGGACTTAAACAATGAGTGAAAAGAAGAAGTCCTTCTTCAAGAAGGCAAACAAGAAGAACGCTGCCCTCGAAGGCCTGACCGCCGAGGAGCGCGCAAAGGCTGCTGACGTCGAAGAGATCGTCAGCCCCATGCGTCAGATCGTCAACAACTTCCTGGATCGCAAGCTGGCTGTCGGCGCCCTGGTGCTGCTGATCGCCATGTTCATCACCATGTTCGTCGGCCCTCTGTTCATGCCCAAGTATTCCGACTCCTACACCGAGGTCACCCAGCAGAACATCCCTCCCACGATGTCCCTGGCCAAGGTTCCCGGTGAGCTGAAGGACGACATCAAGATGATCGACGGCTACGGCTCCTTCACCGTGGGTCTGAGCAACTCCGGCCACGTCTACATCTGGGGCTCCACCAAGATCGGTACCACCGGTGTTGACGTCGCTGACATCCCCGCCGACCTGCCCCAGGGCAACATCGCCATGGTCGCCGCCGGTCAGGATCATGTCGTCGCCATCGACAACGACGGCAAGATCTGGTGCTGGGGCAACAAGAAGCTGGGTCAGTACGGCACCGAGGCCGAGGTTCTGGCCGAGGGCGGTGAGGTCAACCCCAACATCGCCTACTTCCCCCAGGAGCTGGCCGACAACGGCGTTGACCTGGCCAACGTTAAGAAGCTGACCTGCGGCTACCAGGCTTCCGCCATCCTGATGGAGGACGGCACCCTGTACCTGTGGGGCAATAAGAACGGCTACAAGAACTTCGACCTGTTCCTGTCCGCCGGCTCCATGTACGACATGGACTTCACCCTGAACTACATCGTCGGTGTCAATGGCCGCCGCAACTCCATCTACACCGGCTCCCGCGGCCTGTATGATGTTGTCCGCGCCAACATCGGCGGCGAGGCTGTGAAGATCGCCACCTTCCTGGACGGCCGCACCATCGAGCGCGTCGTCACCACCAATGCCTCCGTGGGTCTGATCCTCAGCGACGGCAGCGTCTGCTTCGCCGGTGACTTCACCGCCGATGCCGTCAAGGCTCCCACCCTGGGTGCTGACGAGTACTACGTCGATCTGATCGGCGGCTCCTTCCACTACACCGGCCTGACCAACAAGGGTAATGTCTACTCCTGGGGCCGCAACAACCTGGATCAGTGCGAGATGCCTTCCAAGACCTCCGGCGTTGCCAAGATCTTCGGCGGCTCCTTCCAGAGCTACTCCGTGGATGCCAACGACGACCTGCAGGAGGCCTGGGGCCTGAAGGGCTACCTCTTCGGCACCGACACCCGCGGCGCAGACATCTTCCAGCGTATCATCAACGGCGGTAAGATGACCATGACCATCGGTGCCATCGCCGTCATCATCTCCTCCATCATCGGCATCGTGGTCGGCTGTATCGCCGGTTACTTTGGCGGCAAGGTGGACATCCTGCTGATGCGTGTGGCCGAGGTCTTCAACGCCATCCCCTTCCTGCCCTTCGCCATGATTCTGTCCGCCGTCATGGGCCGTATGACCCTGACCGAGAACACCCGTATCTTCATCATCATGGTCATTCTGGGCGTGCTGACCTGGTCTGGTCTGGCCCGTCTGGTTCGTGGTCAGGTGCTGGTCGTCCGTGAGTCCGAGTACGTCACCGCCGCCAAGGCCATGGGCGTCAAGGAGAACAAGATCGCGTTCAAGCACATCCTGCCCAACGTCATGTCTGTCATCCTGGTCAACCTGATGCTGAACTTCGGTACCTGTATGCTGACCGAGTCCTCCCTGTCCTACCTGGGCTTCGGTGTTGCATATCCCCGTCCCACCTGGGGCAACATGCTCAATGGTGCCAACAACGCCACCATCATCAACAACTACTGGTGGCAGTGGGTCTTCACCGCGACCTTCCTGGCCATCACCACCATCTGTATCAATATCGTCGGCGACGCTCTGCGTGACGTCATGGACCCCAAGTCCAGCGTTGAGAAGTAAGGAGGATTGTCATGCCGCTGCTTGAAGTTAAGAATCTTCGTACCTTTTTCAAAACCAAGAAGGGCATCGTCAAGGCTGTAAACGATGTTTCCTACACCCTGGAGCCCGGCAAGACCATCGGCATCGTCGGTGAGTCCGGCTCCGGCAAGTCCCAGTCCGCCATGTCCATCCTGCAGCTGCTGGACTCCAACGGCTTCATCGCCTCCGGCGAGGTCATCTTTGAGGGCCGCGACCTGACCAAGCTGAGCCGCGAGGAGATGTACGCCATCCGCGGCAACGCCATCTCCGTCATCTTCCAGGAGCCCATGACCTCCCTGAACCCCGTGTTCAGCGTGGACAAGCAGCTCTCTGAGCCCTTCATCATCCACCAGGGCATGAGCAAGCAGGAGGCTCACGAGCAGGCACTGAAGATGCTGTATGATGTCCAGATCCCCAACCCCGAGCAGGTCATCCGCCAGTATCCCCACCAGCTGTCCGGCGGTATGCGCCAGAGAGTCATGATCGCCATGGCTCTGGCCTGCCGGCCCAAGATCCTGATCGCCGACGAGCCCACCACCGCTCTGGACGTCACCATCCAGGCTCAGATCCTGCGCCTGATGAACGACCTGCAGCGGGAGAAGGGCACCTCCATCATCTTCATCACCCATGACCTGGGTGTCATCAACGAGATGGCCGACGACGTTGCCGTCATGTACTGCGGCCAGGTCGTCGAGAAGGCCGATGCCCGCACCATCTTCGGTGCTCCCGAGATGAGCCACCCCTACACCGAGGGTCTGATGGCCTCAATCCCCCGTCTGGACTCCGTGGGCTCCAAGATCGAGCCCATCCCCGGCGTCGTTCCCCATCCCCTGAACCTGCCCAAGGGCTGCAAGTTCGCACCCCGCTGCAAGTACTGCACCGGCAAGTGCATGGAGCAGGAGCCCCCCCTGACTGATGTCGGCAACGGCCAGCTCATCAGATGTTTCTATCCCAACAAGGAGGTACGCAACAGTGCAGAACACAAAGAAATTACTGTCCATCACGAATCTTAAGAAGTATTTCCCTGTGGCCAAGTCCTCCATGTTCCAGAAGGAGCAGCTGTATGTCCGCGCCAACGAGGACATCACTCTGGATATCTATGAGGGCGAGACCCTGGGCATCGTCGGCGAGTCCGGCTGCGGCAAGTCCACCCTGGGCCGCGTGCTGCTGCAGCTGTATCCCCAGACTGCAGGCACCACCATCTACTATGGCTCCACCCTGGCGGACACCGCCCCCGCCTACGTCGAGGACACCCTGAAGAACCTGGACAAGTACAAGCAGAAGCTGCAGAAGGCCGAGGCCAAGGTGGCCGAGCTGGAGAAGAAGGTCGCCGAGGTCGGCGAGGACAATGCCGACTTCTACCTGCTGCAGGATCGCAACCTGGCCCGCTGCGAGGCACAGACCTGCCTGACCAACATCGTCAAGATCATGGGCGGCTTCTTCGCCGCCGATGAGGGCGGTGAGGCCCGGAACCTGATGCTGGAGCAGTACAAGCTGAACGTGGCCCGCAAGGAGGCCAAGGAGAAGTATATCCTGGCCAAGCTGGATGTTGACCACATCGAGCACATCCCCGCTTCTGAGCGCAAGGAGAAGGAGAACGCCAAGCTGCCCGCCCTGAAGGACAAGCTGACCGCCGCCAACCGTGCGCTGGAGGACGCCGCCGGTGCCGTCGCCATCGTCGATGCCAAGCTGGACGCCCTGCGCGCCAAGTACGCTTCCAACGAGGAGTTTGCCAAGTACGAGGCCATGCGCGATGACGGCATTGACCTGGCTCGCCTGAAGTACGCCGAGATGCGTCTGTTCCGCAAGGATCTGCAGATCATCTTCCAGGATCCCTACTCCTCCCTGAACCCCCGTATGACCATCGGCCAGATCATTGAAGAGGGCCTGACCACCCACAACTTCTTCAAGGCCGGTTCCCAGGCCATGCGTGAGCACATCGTCAAGACCATGAAGGAGTGCGGCCTGCAGGAGTATATGCTGCACCGCTATCCCCACCAGTTCTCCGGCGGTCAGCGTCAGCGTGTGGCCATCGCCCGCGCCCTGGCTGTGGAGCCCAAGTTCATCGTCTGTGACGAGTGCGTCTCCGCTCTGGACGTTTCCATCCAGTCCCAGATCATCAACCTGCTGCAGGAGCTGAAGGAGAAGCAGAAGCTGACCTACATGTTCATCTCCCATGACCTGTCCGTCGTGCGCTATATCTCCGACCGCATCTGCGTCATGTACCTGGGCAACGTGGTGGAGCTGGGCACCGCCCAGACCCTGTTCGATGACCCCCGCCATCCCTACACCGTGGCGCTGCTGTCCTCCATCCCCACCACCGATCCCGAGTCCCTGAAGAAGGAGCGCATCCTGCTCGAGGGCAACATCCCCAGCCCCATCAAGCCCCCCTCCGGCTGTAAGTTCCACACCCGCTGCTACATGGCCTGCGACAAGTGCAAGCGCGTTCCCCCCGAGCTGAAGGAGGTCGAGCCCGGCCACTTCGTCGCCTGCCACTTCGATCAGAAGAAGCTGGATGAGAACGGCAACTACACCTTCGAGCTGCCCAAGATGGAGCGCAAGTCCAACCGCGGCGAATAAGGAGTAAGTCTGTATGATCTTCAAACGCCTGAAAAAATCCACCAAAGAGGAAGAAGAACAGTTCGGCCTCATGATGGAGGAGGAAAAGGTCGGCTGCGCGGACAAGTTCGCCATGCTCGTCGCCGCCTTCTTCACCATCATGCTGCCCTGTATCGCCGTCCTGCTGGGCTTCGCAGCCCTCATCATGTGGATCGTCGGGGCGTTGTGACCCCAAGCGAAACTTCAGAACCACCCCAATTTTGGGGTGGTTCTTTTTGCAGGGAGCCCCTGCGGGCAAACTGTTCGTGGTGCGGCGGGAGTCGTGATATTGTACGTGGGGTCGTTACATGGTACGTCACCGATGCAGGGAACGGTCGATGCCCGTTCCCTGCGGAAATTGACTGGAGGGAAAATGGTCAAGTTGCTATTGGTACTTGCGCAGTCGGATCGTGGGGGAAACCGGTTGCGCATCCTGTTTTCAAAATATTTCAAAAGTGTGAATTCCCGAAAACTGGTAAGCTGGCACTTTATATCGGTATTTTTGTATTTTTTGAACAAAATTTGTACAAAGTGTTGGGTTTCCAGTGGACAAATTGAAAAATTTGCTGTATTATTATATCATTCCTATGCCGCGGGCTAAATGCGGTAATTTATCGGAAGAGGTGATAGACCTATGGCGTTTTCTTTCTTTGGCGGTGTTCACCCGAAGGAGAACAAGCATTACGCCGAGGAGCGGAGTGTGCAAACATTCCCCGCGCCTGATCTGCTGGTCATTCCCATGAGCCAGCACATTGGCGCACCCTGCAAACCCCTGGTCAAGAAGAATGATATCGTGACCAAGGGCCAGAAGATCGGTGACAATCAGGGCCTGTGTGTCCCCGTTCACGCATCCGTGTCCGGTAAGGTCAAGGCTGTGGAGATGCGTCCTCACACCAACGGCACTACCGTCATGAGCGTTGTCATCGAAAACGACCATCAGGACACCCTGTGTCCTGACATCCAGCCCAGAACCCAGCAGGAGGTCGATGCTCTGACCCCCGAGGAGCTGACGGGCATCATCCGTGAGGCCGGTGTCGTCGGTATGGGCGGCGCAAGCTTCCCCACCCATGTCAAGCTCTCCGGTGCCATCGGCAAGGCCGATACCATCATCGTCAACGCCGGTGAGTGCGAGCCCTTCATCACTGCTGACGACCGTCTGTGCCAGGAGATGCCCGAGGTCGTGGTCTCCGGTCTGATGATCGCCATGAAGATCCTGGGCCTGAAGGAAGGCCACATCGGCATCGAGGACAACAAGCCCAAGGCCGCTGCTGCCCTGAAGAATGCCGCCATCGGCACCGGCGTCATCGTGGACGTGCTGCCCGCCAAGTACCCCCAGGGTGCTGAGAAGCAGCTGATCTACGCCGTGACCAAGCGCGAAGTCCCCTCCGGCGGTCTGCCCGCCGCTGTCGGCTGCGTGGTCATCAACGCCGCCACCTGTAAGGCCATCCACGATGCCGTGTATCTGGGCATGCCCCTGATCGAGCGTATCGTCACCGTCTCCGGCGACATCGTCCTGGAGCCCAAGAACCTGATGGTTCCCATCGGCACCAGCTTCAACGATCTGATGGAGGCCTGCGGCGTCTCCGAGAACCCCTACAAGGTTCTCAACGGCGGCCCCATGATGGGTGCTGCCCAGTACGACCTGAGCGTTTCCACCATCAAGGCCTGTAACGCCATCACCATCCTGGGTCACGCCAACAACTTCTACGTCGAGGACTCCCGCTGCCTGCGCTGCGGCAAGTGCATCGACGCCTGCCCCATGAAGCTGATGCCCGTTCTGATGTACAAGTCTCTGTACACCAACGATCCCGAGGAGATGAAGGCCAACAACATCATGGACTGCATCGAGTGCGGCTGCTGCGCTTACACCTGCCCCGCCTCCGTGCCCCTGGTGCTGGGCTTCCGCTCTGCCAAGCAGATCATCCGCGACGCTGCCGCCGCGGCAAAGAAATAAGGAGGTGGAGATCAAATGGCACAGATGAAGTATTACTATGAGCTGACGGTTTCCAGCTCCCCCCATGTCCACCAGGATGTCACCACCAAGACCATCATGCGTGATGTTCTGATCGCCCTGGCTCCCGCTCTGGTCTTCTCCGTGGTGAACTTCGGCATCCGCGCCCTGCTGGTGACCCTGGTCTCCGTGGTCTCCTGCTACGGCTTCGAGAAGCTGTGGAACATCCTGATGAAGAAGAACGACAAGACCTACGACCTGTCCGCCTGTGTCACCGGCGTGCTGCTGGCCTTTGTCTGCCCCGTCACCGTGGCCTACTGGCAGATCGTGATCGGTGCCGCCTTCGCCATCCTGCTGGTCAAGATGCTCTTCGGCGGTCTGGGCCGCAACGTGGTCAACCCCGCCCTGGCCGGCCGTGCATTCATGATGTCCTGGCCCGTGGCCATGTCCACCTGGATCAAGCCCGGCTTTGCCAACGCTGCTCCCGTTATGAATCCTGTCGACATCGCCACCGCTGCCACCCCCCTGGCCAACATGCACCAGGGCATGATGCCTGATGTGACCTGGCTGGAGCTGTTCTGGGGCAACGTGGGCGGCTGCATCGGTGAGACCTCTGCCCTGATGCTGCTGATCGGTCTGGTCTACCTGCTGATCCGCAAGGTCATCAAGATCACCATCCCCGCTGCTTACATCGGCACGGTCGCCATCCTGACCCTGCTGTTCCCCATGGGCAACAACAACTTTGAGTGGATGCTCTGCCACCTGTTCGGTGGCGGCCTGATGCTCGGCGCCATCTTCATGGCCACCGACTACGTCACCAGCCCCCTGACCAAGATGGGCCAGGTCGTCTACGGCATCGGCTGCGGTGCTCTGACCGTCATGATCCGCTACTTCGGCGGCTACAATGAGGGCGTCTCCTACGCCATCCTCATCATGAACTGCTGCGTCGTCCTGCTCGACCGCATCGGCCGTCCCATCAAGTTCGGCGCACCCAAGAAGGAGGCGGCAAAGTAATGAAGACTAATGAATCCATCGTCATGTATGTGCTGCGTCTGGCAGGTACCCTCTTCCTGATCGCCGCACTGGTCGCCCTGGCTCTGGCCGGTGTCAACTCCGTCACCGCTCCCGTCATCGAGGAGCTGAACGCCCAGAAGACCCAGGAGGCCATCGAGGCTGTCCTGCCCGGCGGCTTCGATACCATCATCGAGGACTACGCCGATGCGTCCGGCATCGTCTCCAAGGTCTACCAGGGTGCCAATGGCTACGCTCTGGAGGTCGGCCCCGGCGGCTTCGACAACACCATCACCATGATGGTCGGTGTCGATCCCGAGGGCAACGTCCTGGGCATCTCCATCGTCTCCCACACCGAGACCGCTGGTCTGGGTGCAGTCGCCGCTGCCAACACCTCCGCCGGTGAGGCCTTCCGCGGCCAGTTCGTCGGCACCTCCGGCTCCGTTGCCGTCTCCAAGGACGGCGGCACTCTGGACGCCATCACCGGTGCCACCATCACTTCCCGCGCAGTCTGTGCCGGTGTCAACGCCGCCCTGGCCTGCGTGGCCGGTCTGGGCTAAGCAAGGAGGTACTTCTAAATGAATTTCAAGAAACAGTTTATGGAAGGCCTGCTGACCAAGAACCCCGTTACCGTTCAGCTGCTGGGTATGTGCTCCACCCTGGCCATCACCACCAGCCTGTTCAACGGCATCGGCATGGGCCTGGCCGTCACCATCATCACCATCTGCTCCAACGTGCTGATCTCCGCCCTGCGTAAGGTCATTCCTTCCCAGGTTCGTATTGCCGCCTACATCACCATCATCGCCGGTTTCGTTACCATCGTCGATCTGCTGCTGAAGGCCTACATCCCCGCCCTGTCCGAGAGCCTGGGCGTGTTCATCCCCCTGATCGTCGTCAACTGTATGGTTCTGGGCCGTGCTGAGGCATTCGCCTCCAAGAACGGCGTCCTGGCCTCTGCTGTGGACGGCCTGTGCCAGGGCATCGGCTACACCGTGGCTCTGGTCATCACCTGCGTCATCCGTGAGCTGCTGGGCTCCGGCACCTTCGGCGGCGGTCTGCTGAACGGCGGCGAGGGCATCCGCATCATCCCCGCCCAGTTCCCCGCCATGCAGGTCGTCATGCCCGTCGGCGGCTTCCTGGTGCTGGGCTTCGTCATCGCAGGCTCCCAGGCTCTGATGAAGTACCTGGACAACAAGTCTAAGAAGAAGGAGGGTGCCAAGTAATGGAAATTCTGGGTATCATTGTTGCCGCCCTGCTGAGCCAGAACTACATTCTGGTCAAGTTCTACGGCATCTGCCCCTTCATGGGCGTCTCCAAGAAGATCGACACCGCCCTGGGTATGGGCGTGGCCGTTACCTTCGTCATGGCTCTGGCCTCTGCCGCCTGCTGGCTGGTCAATGAGCTGCTGGTCATGCTGGGTCTGAGCTACATGCAGACCGTCGCCTTCATCCTGGTCATCGCCTCCATCGTCCAGGTGGTCGAGATGTTCCTGAAGAAGATGGTTCCCGCCCTGTACAAGGCTCTGGGCGTGTTCCTGCCCCTGATTACCACCAACTGCGCCGTTCTGGGTGTCGTTCTGGTCAACGTTCAGGAGGGCTACAACTTCCTGCTGAGCGTCATCAACGGTGCTGCCGGCGGTCTGGGCTTCACCCTGGCCATCGTGCTGTTCGCCTCCGTCCGCGAGCGCGTGGACAAGGCTGAGCCCCCCGAGTGCTTCAAGGGCTTCCCCATCGCTCTGATCACCGCCGGTTTCCTGGCCCTGGCCTTCATGGGCTTCTCCGGCCTGAGCATCGGTTAAGGAGGAGTAAGAGAAATGGATATTGTTATTGCTATCGCGCTGCTGGGCGGTCTGGGTCTGCTGTTTGGTCTGGTTCTGTCTGCTGCTTCCAAGGTCTTCTATGTTGAGACCGATCCCCGTCTGGACGCTCTGAACGAGTGCCTGCCCGGCGCCAACTGCGGCGGCTGCGGCTTCGCAGGCTGCGGTGCCTATGCCGAGGCCGTCCTGAACGGCGAGGCTGCCATCGGTGCCTGTGCCTCCGGCGGCAACGAGTGCGCCGCCAAGATGTCCGAGATCATGGGCGTCAAGGCCGAGGCCGTCGCCCGCAAGGTGGCCCTGGTCAAGTGCTCCGGCCAGAAGGTCTACAACGAGGTCGGCGAACAGGTCGGCGGCGCCAAGGTCAAGGGCATCTACGAGGGCTTCAAGGATTGTCTGGCTGCCTCCAAGGTCGGCGGCCATGGCCCCCTGGCCTGTAAGTATGGCTGCCTGGGCTACGGCTCCTGCACCAAGGTCTGTAAGTACGATGCCATCCACGTCATTGACGGCGTTGCCAAGGTCGATGTGGAGAAGTGTGTGGGCTGCGGCATGTGTATGATCGCCTGCCCCCGTAATGTCATCGGCATGGTGGAGTACGGCACCGATGTCATCATCGCCTGTAACTCCAACGCCAAGGGCGCGGTCACTGCCCGCTCCTGCACCGCCGGCTGTATCGGCTGCGGTCTGTGCAAGAAGATCTGCCCCAATGGTGCCATCACCATCGAGAACAATCTGGCCATCATCGATTACTCCAAGTGTGTCTCCTGCGGCCTGTGCGCCACTGTGTGCCCCAAGCACCTGATCGCCGACGCAAAGATCCGCAACGACCAGGATCCCGTCCCCGCGCCCAATAAGGTGTAATCTTCCCCAATAAAAAATCCGCCCGAAAGGGCGGATTTTTTTGTGTGTCAAGATCGTATCCGTAGGGGCGACCATTGGTCGCCCGCAGATTGTGCAAAGCAAAATCTGTTCGCCGTCAGGCGAAAATCTGAGTTCTGGAAGGCTGCGTGTATTTTCCCATGCGGATTCAGCGAAACCGTTTTGAGGATCTGCCGACCTGAAAGGCGGTCTGGATGCGCTGGTAGTCCATTTCGGAGGTGAGAAATTCGTACTCCGCAATGACCTCCGCGTCTGCCTCCGACAGGGAGCTGACGATTTCCAGGTATCGTCGCTCAAGCCGTTTTCGTTTGGACAGAAGCTCCTGATAGTATGGCTGCTGGGCTGTGAGCCGGTCAACCTCGTCGCATGCTCCGTTGATCCAATCGCGCATATCGATCCCTCCTGTTTCTGGATGATACCATTTTATCTGAATTCCAGATAAAATGCAATATCTGAATTTCAGATAGGGTATGCTCATTGCGGGTGATGACAGTGCGTTATGAAGTAATGCCGTATGAGCGCATCCGGAGCCTGCGGATCGACCGGGGATATACCCAGAAGCAGGTTGCGGAATACTTGAATATCAAGCAGAATACCTATTCCCAGTATGAAACGGGAGTCTTGTATTATTCGCTGGAGATGGTGGCAAAGCTGGCCGACCTTTACGGTGTCAGTGTGGACTACCTGTTGAACCGGACAGATGTCAAGGAACCATACCCGAAGAAATGAAAAATCCGCCCGAAAGGGCGGATTTTTTACGTTTCTTCATTCAGCCCTCAGAACTCAGCACTTACCCAAGCGCCACGTCCAGCATCATCATCAGCGTGAAGCCCAGGGCGAAGAAGATGGTGCCGATGTTGGAGTGCTCGCCCTCGGACATTTCGGGGATCAGCTCCTCCACCACCACGTAGAGCATGGCTCCGGCGGCGAAGGCCAGCAAATAAGGCAGGATGGGCACCACGAAACCCGCAAGCAGGATGGTCAGCACCGCGCCGATGGGCTCGATGACGCCGGAGGCCACGCCGTAGCCGAAGGCCTTGCCCCGCTTCATGCCGTTCGATTTCAGGGGCATGGAGATGATGGCGCCCTCGGGCAGATTTTGCAGGGCGATGCCCAGGCTGAGGGCCAGGGCACTGGCGAAGGAGATGGACTCGCTGCCGGTAAGCCAGCCAGCGGCGACCACGCCGACAGCCATGCCCTCGGGCAGGTTGTGCAGTGCCACGGCCAGCACCATCATGGTGGATTTTCCGAGACCGCAGTCGATGCCCTCGGGGCAATCGCTGTTCAGATGCAGGTGGGGGATCAGCTTGTCAAGCAGCAGCAGGAAGCCGAAGCCCGCCCAAACGCCGATGAAGGCGGGCAGGAAGGCAAGACGGCCCATGTGCTCCGACTGATCCATGGCGGGGATGATAAGGCTCCAGATGGAGGCGGCCACCATGACGCCCGCGGCGAAGCCGGTCAGGCTCCGCTGGAGCCGGCGGTTCATGCTTCCCTTCAGGAAGAATACGCCTGCAGAGCCCAGCACCGTGCCCAGAAAGGGCAGCATGACGGCAGAAGTGATTTGAAGTTCCATAATTGGTACCTCCTTGTTGGTTCTTGTGACTATTATAGTATGGATGGACGGCCGGGTCTGTGATGTGGTCACGGTTGGATTTCCTTTGATATGGTGATTTTATCACAGTCCCCTTCTGGGAATTATTGTATCATATCCCCAGAGAAAAACAATACTGCCAATCAAAGGAGATCCTACCATGTTTATTACCAACGACATCCGCTATATTGGCGTGAATGACCACGCCGTTGACCTCTTCGAGGGTCAGTACCCCGTGCCCAACGGCATCGCCTACAATTCCTATGTGATCCTGGACGAGAAGATCGCCGTCATGGACACCGTGGATCAGAATTTCACCCACCAGTGGCTGGATAATCTGGCCGCCGTCCTGGCGGGTCGACAGCCCGACTACCTGATTGTCCAGCACATGGAGCCCGACCACGCCGCCAATGTGGACAAGTTCCTGACGGTTTACCCGGGTGCCGTGGTGGTGGCCTCCGCCAAGGCCTTCTCCATGATGCAGGGCTTCTTCGGCACCGATTACGCCGAACGGCGCATCATCGTGGGCGAGGGCGACACCCTGAGCCTGGGCAAGCACACCCTGACCTTCGTCACCGCCCCCATGGTGCACTGGCCCGAGGTCATCGTGACCTACGACAGCTTTGACAAGGTGCTCTTCTCCGCCGACGGCTTCGGCAAGTTCGGTGCCCTGGATGTTCAGGAGCCCTGGGAGGATGAGGCCCGCCGGTACTTCATCGGCATCGTGGGCAAGTATGGTGCCCAGGTGCAGGCGCTGCTGAAAAAGGCCGCCACCCTGGATATTGAGAAGATCTGCCCCCTCCACGGCCCCGTCCTCACCGAGAACCTGGGCCATTACCTGAACCTCTACGACATCTGGTCGGGTTACCGGGTGGAGAGCGAGGGCATCGTCATCGCCTACACCAGCGTCTACGGCAACACCAAGACCGCCGTGGAGCTGCTGGCGGAGCGGCTGAAGGAAAAGGGCGCACCCAAGGTGGTCGTCCATGACCTGGCCCGGTGCGACATGGCCGAGGCGGTGGCCGATGCCTTCCGCTACGGCAAGCTGGTTCTTGCCACCACCACCTACAACGCCGACATCTTCCCCTTCATGAAGACCTACCTCCACGCCCTGACCGAGCGGAGCTTCCAGAACCGCACCGTGGGTCTGATCGAGAACGGCTCCTGGGCCCCCATGGCGGCGAAGATCATGAAGGGCATCCTCAGCGAGAGCAAGAACCTCCGCTTCACTGACACCACCGTCCGTATCCGCTCCGCATTGAACGATGAGAGCCGGGCGCAGCTGGAAGCCATGGCCGACGAGCTGTGCATGGAGTACATGGCCCGGCAGGAGCAGACCAACAAGCAAGATCTCAGTGCCCTCTTCAACATCGGCTACGGCCTGTACGTGGTCACCTCCCGGGACGAGGACAAGGACAACGGCCTGATCGTCAACACCGTCACCCAGGTCACCAACACCCCCAACCGGGTGGCCGTCACCATCAACAAGGACAATTACTCCCACCACATCATCCGCAAGACCGGCGTGATGAATGTCAACTGCCTGGACGTCTCCGCGCCCTTCGAGCTGTTCCAGAATTTCGGCTTCCGCAGCGGCCGGACTGTGGACAAATTCCAGGGGATCGAAGAGCTGCGCAGCGACAACGGCCTGCGGTTCCTGCCCCGGCACATCAACTCCTTCCTGAGCCTGCAGGTGGAGAGCTATGTGGATCTGGGCACCCACGGCATGTTCATCTGCGCCGTCACCGAGGCCCGGGTCTGCAGCAGCCGGGAGACCATGACCTACACCCATTACCAGAACCAGGTCAAGCCCAAGCCCGACACCGCCGGCAAACAGGGCTTCGTCTGCAAGGTCTGCGGCTGGGTCTACGAGGGCGATGAGCTCCCCGGCGACATCGTCTGCCCCATCTGCAAGCACGGCGCGGCGGATTTTGAGCCTGTGAAGTAAGTGAAACAGGGGCTGTAAAGAAACCTGAATAAAGATTTGGGTTATACATGAGTCAATCAGAAGAACCATCTGCCGTTTACCGCTGTCATTGCGAGGAGCCGACAGGCGACGCGGCAATCTCCTGGTACCGCGTCACAAATCTGCACATCGTACCAGGAGATCGCCGCGCCCTTACGGGCTCGCGATGACATGGATGTGGTCACCTGAGCCGATTGATCCAACATAGAAAACAGCAGCAGTGTCCCACTTGATCGTGTGTCACTGCTGCTGTATGTTGTTTGGATACCTATGCGTTTCTTTACAGTCCCGAATCTCTTCCCTCCCCCATTTATGGGGGAGGTCGGAGGGGGTCTACCCGCTTTTCAGCGAAAAGCACTCCCCCCTGGCCTGCGGCCATCCCCCCTCATAAATGCGGGGGCAAGAACGGTAGGGCGTATTCGCTACCAGCCCTTGCATTTCCCGGAAAACTGCGCTATGATACCAGTATCACACAGAACAGGGAGGGAACCCCATGACCACCACTATTTCCCCCGAGACTCTGGCCATCATCCGCAGGATGCAGCAGAGCGAGCTGGACGAGAGCGTCATCTACAAGAATATCGCCTCTTTTGCCAAGGGCAAGGAGAACCGCCGGACGCTGCTGCGGCTGGCAAAGGAGGAGCAGGCCCACTGCCAGGTGTGGCAGAAGTACACCGGCGAGGAGCTGAAGCCCAACAAGGGCAAGATCCTCTTCTACACCCTCATCGCCCGGATCCTGGGCTTCACCTTCGCCGTCAAGCTCATGGAGCGGGGCGAGGGCCGCGCCCAGGAGGAATATGAGCAGCTGGCCGCTGAGGTGGCCGAGAGCATCGCCATCAGAGCGCAGGAGGAGGAGCACGAGCAGGCTTTGCTCGGCATGCTGGACGAGGAGCGGCTTCAGTACGTGGGCAGCATGGTGCTGGGTCTGAACGATGCCCTGGTGGAACTGACCGGTTCCCTGGCGGGCTTCGCCTTCGCGCTCCAGAACAACCGGCTCATCGCCCTGAGCGGTCTGATCGTGGGCATTTCCGCCACCTTCTCCATGGCGTCCAGCGAATTTCTCGCCGCCCGGAGCGAGGGCCGCAGCGACGCCCTGAAATCCTGCTCCTACACGGGCATCGCCTATCTGCTCACCGTGGTCGCCCTGATCGCCCCCTACCTGCTGCTCCCGGCCACAGCCTACATCCCCGCCCTGATCCTGATGCTGGGCGTGGTCGTCGCCATCATCGCGGGCTTCACGTACTACACTTCCGTTGCCCAGGATCAGCCCTTCAAGCGCCGGTTCTGGGAGATGGCTCTCATCAGCGTGGGCGTGGCCGTGGTGTCCTTCGTGGTGGGCATCCTGGCGAAGCAGTTCCTGGGCGTGGAGCTGTAAATGAATGCGGAATGCATAATGCAGAATGATTGACACCAAAACACCCCGGAACTTACCGTTCCGGGGTGTCGTTTGTCTTTGGGGTCGCGTTATGTGTAGCTATGACCGGTTATGTAGATCCCGATATGCTTCAGCTTGTTTCGGATGATCTCGTCCATGTACCGCCGGGGGAACTCCTCCGGCATTCGTACTCCGGCATGGAGCACATTTCTTCCGGCGTCAAAATAGATCATCTCGCAGCGCAGGTTCTCCATCAGCGCTTTGATGCAGGATCTTGCCCTGGCGAAATCCGGCTCCCCGGTCAAATTTTGACAGTGGTATGTGAAGGTCAGGTTTTTTGTTTCCACGCCATTTCCTGTGGAATCCGCTCTGACCCACCCGACCACATTGGAGGTATCCTTCAATTCGTTGTGCAGGCTATCCAGCACGGCGCTGTGCAATTGATCCTTGTTATCCCAGAACGTGACCATTCTGTCCGCCGAAGCGCTTTCCCGGAATCTCTCAAGCCGATCCTTCAGGGACGTATCCTGCTCCGTCAGATGACTGGGCAGATCATTGAGATTCTTGCGGAAGAAAACAAGAATGGGCTTCTTCTTTTCCTTCGCATAGTTGAATTCCATTTCCGTATATCCCATTTCGCTGCCGTTGTCATCATGCCCCAGGGATCCGTATCTGCCTGCGATTATCAACAGATAATAGTCGCTGTCGTCAATGACTTTCTTGATGATATCCCACTGGGTTTTGTTGGATGCCGGAAACAGCTCCATACCGGCCGGAAAACAGTCGCACTTCAAAATGGCCTGCGTGACCTCTTTCCGTTCTTCGACCAGATCCGTATATGTGGAGCTTACAAAAATCTGATACCGCTTCTCCATGGGCTCATCTCCTTTTCTTATCCTTCAGATACCAGGGCAGGTATGCCAGGAAGTACATGGCGGTGATGACCGCGAACATGATGGCAAAACGCAGGGCGAAATTGGGGGGCAGGATGTCCAGCACCGAGGGGGCGGACTCGGGCCGGGCCATGTAGAGGTAGTTGGCCCCGGGGATCATCTGGTTGACGTTGTAGGCGATGAAGGCCATGATGAGCAATGCGATGTAGGACTTGACGGCGGATTTCACTGTGGGGCGCATACCGTGGACGAAGATCATGTAGAAGATGGCGACATAGAGCAGGGTATGGGCGGCCCAGAACTGGTAGTAGCGGAACCGGGTGGGGCCGGTGTAGGTCAGGGGCGTGGGAGTCAGCAGGGCGAAGAGGGAGCCGCTGAGGATCCAGAAATAGCTGATGTCAAAGAGAGTCTGGGTTTTGCCGATGACCATGTAGCTGCAGAAGATGGCGGCCCAGCCGCACACGCCGATGGGCAGATTCTCCACCGGGCCGGGCTTCAGCTCGGGCACACCCACCAGCCGCCAGTAGTAGGCCATCTCCGCGCAGATCAGCGCGAAGGCCAGCACATAGCGGATGGACTCCTCATGCTTCCAGGAGCGGAGCCGGTCGGCGTTTTTGTGGATCAGCCAGATCATGGCCAGCATCCAGAGGATGGGCGCGAAATGAGCCGGTGTGAACAGGGCGAATTCCTGAGTCTCGCCCTGGCCGAAGAAGTAGATGAAAAAGTCTTTCATGGCGGTTTCTCTCTCTTTTTTCTGTATTTTGGTAACCACCTCTACTATACCACAGACCGGAGGGGGCATCAAGCTTTGCAAAAAATATTCCCCGCCGGGGATCATCGGCGGGGAATTCGGAAGAGAGATCAGCGGTGAGCTGTGTTGTTTTGTGGCTTCAGTATACCAGACAGATTGGGGGAATTCTGTGATGTTGTCACAAAAACTGGGTCTCTGCGATTTCGCAGAGACCCAGTTTGGTGCGGGTAACAGGACTCAGGTCTGCACGTCAAAGACAGAGGAACCTAATGGTGAGTTAATTGAGGCTGGTAGCAGACAGCAAAAGATTGGACGATGGAAAGAACATACGATTATTTCTGTTCAATAATTCGTTTATGAAGTCTGTCGGAACGGTAGAATTTGTAGCAATTCTCGATAAGTTAATAAGTAATATCTTGGATTGAACCAAAGACCTGAATGTAATTCTTTTGGGGAAATTGTTCTTTACAACTTTCGGGCATTTTATATTCGTTTAGTAACCGCTCGTATCCTGAGTCATAGTAAGGAGGTGGGAATAGACTTTGAACCGATAAAAGGCCTGTTTGACCAATCCATTTCAGCACATTAGATACAGAAATTTTCGCGATTGCGACAATTCGGTCGGAGTAATCTGCGAAATCATCGAGATTCTCGCTGTTCTTTTTTAGCATCAGTGCATGTTGAGCATGGGGACGCAAGAAATACGAAGGAATCGCTTTGCGTAAATCAACAAGGGTTGTTTGTGCGCCTTTATAGATACCAGGTTGATTATCAACCTCAGTGGTCGCATCACTGCTAATTAAAAACACATAACCATATTGATCTGCTTCGTTTTCGAAGATGTGAATATATTCTCGGCCATCAATGATCCTTGCATTTGTTTTATGGACAGCAAACCACAACGCAATCCATATATTATCAACGATATCCAGCCAATATGTTCGAATGCCATAATGCTGGAGCATTGGTTCTATAATAAGACTATCCCTATCTTTGAAGTGTTTTGTTAGTGCTACACTTTCGCGAATATTATATTTGTATTGCGCGATACGTTTGGCATTATTGATTTGCATTCCTTTCTTAGAACGCAACACAGAGGGTGGGAGATTTCCGGCATACAGAGATGTTTGGCCTCGTAAATACACATTACCGCAATTACGATTCATGTATTTTCCAAAGCCGATCAATTGTGTTAATGAATGAAAGCTACTAATTTCATAAACCGGAATCTCTCCAGAAGGAGTCAAAGCGTATGTAACTTGGACTGGGTCAGAGGTCTTCTTCTCAAAATCTGTAAGTCTAATCATGTCCTCTCTCCTAAATATGTATTTACTAGTGATTATATCACAAGAAACGCTTCAGTCAATATGCGACAACAGGAGCAATAACTCACCATAATGTGAATCATTGCCCCTGTTGGTGCGGATAGTGGGATTCGAACCCACACGTCACGGGACACTGGAACCTAAATCCAGCACGTCTGCCAGTTCCGCCATACCCGCATATCTTTTGGTATTGTATCACGGCTGTGGCGGGATTGTCAAGGCATTGCGGCCTCCAGTAAGATGGGCAGGCTTGCGCGGTAGATGTCTTCGAACTGCTCCAATGGCAGGGGGTTGGTGCCGGTGCCGACTTCGATGGTGAAGCCGGGGCGGCGGTAGGATTGGATGAACCAGTCCTTATAGCCGGCGAAGGAACTTGCGTAGGGGGTGTCGGCCAGGGTGTAGCCGCTTACCTCCGCGAAACGCTCCGCCAGCTCCCGGGCACCGGGAACCTCGATGCCGCCGTACTGCCAGTAGATCACCTCCCCCTGGGAGTGCCAGGCGATGACGAGGGCAGGATCGACCCGCTCGGTGTAGTCGTAAAGGGCCTGGGCTTCGATCTGGCTCAGGGGGAAGCGGCCCACGTAGTCCCGGGGGCCGGGCTGGGTGTAGCCCTGGGAGAATTTGATCTCCCGGGCCATGAGCCACCCCGCCGGGTACTGGAGGTTCAGGTCAACGCCGTTCAGGTTCGCCTTCCACCCCTCGGGGAAGGGGATGTTGGGGTAGTTCCGGCTGAGTTCCCGGGCCCGCTCATACTGCTCGTCGCCGGGGGTCAGGGCTCCGGTCACCAGATCCACCCCGTCCGGATCCACCATGGGCACGATGTGGATGGCGGCCTGTTCGGCAAGAGCCGCTGCGTCGGTGCCGCCGAGCTGTGTGCCTGTGCGGATGGCCTCGGCGTAGTCCTCGGCGAATTTCAGCAGCACCGTGGCGGTGAGCCACTCGTTGGCGTGGTGGGCGGCAGAGCAGAGCACCCGCCTCGGCCCGGTGCCGATGGTCAGGGCGTGGATGGGCCGCCCGAAGGCGGTGGTCGCGATTGTTTCGGTGCGGATAAAGGGATAGGTATTTGCCAGCTCCTCCACGATCCTGCCGGTCAGCTCCGCGGTCATGGGGACGTCCGTTGGTACGATGGCCATAAGATCACCTCCGGATATCCTATGCGGCGGCGGTGGATGGGGTGCGAGCCCTTTCAGCAAAGCTTAAGGACTGTCTTAAGATTTTTTAAGAAAAATTTCAATCGGCGGACATAATTTGTTTCTAAACTGGTATCACTACCCCAACGAAGGAGGAACCTCCATGAAACCTGAGATCCGCCGCAATCTGCTGCTGGCCAGCTTCTGGCTGGTGTTCGGCGCTTGCTTTTATGCCCTGGAGTGGCTGGTGCCCAATCGCCAATACCACGTCATGTATCACCCCATCGACGACCGGATCCCCTTTTGCGAGCTGTTTCTGATCCCGTACCTCTTTTGGTTCGTATTCATGGTGGGGGCCTATGTCTATACCTTCTTCGCGGAGCCGGAGGCCTTCCGGCGGATGATGCTTTTTACCATCCTGACCTACGGCGGCGGACTGCTGATGTTCGTGATTTTCCCCACCTGCCAGAATCTGCGGCCCGAGGTCTTCGCCCGGGACAATGTCCTGACACGGCTCATGGCCTGGTTCTACACCTGCGACACCAGCACCAACGTCTGCCCGTCGCTCCATGTCTGCGGCTCCCTGGCGGCGGCCTTCGGGCTTGTGGATACCAGGCGGTTTTCCACACCTGCCCGGAAGACGGTCATCCTGGCCATCGCCCTGACCATCTGCGTCTCCACGGTCTTCGTCAAGCAGCACTCCATCATCGACACGGTCTGCGGCTTCCTCTTCTCCGGCTACGCCTGGCTGATGGTCTACGGTGTCCCGGTGGGGGCCCGGAGCTTCGGACGGATGAAACTTCAGAAATATTAAGACGACGGTTCCTTGCGTCCCTTTCTGTCATATGGTACAATAAAGAAAACCAAACTGAAAGTGAGGGATCTCTATGGAAGCATCCGCCCATCGCGCCCGAGCCCGTGACGCCCTGCGGGGCAACTGGGTCACCGCAGTGCTGGTGTGCCTGCTGGCGAGCCTCATCGCCGGAGCCGGTATCAGTCCTGAAATCAACATCAATTTCGAAAGCAGTGAGATCGTACAGTTCAACGTTCCGGAGCAGCTGGAGCAGTTTCTCGCCATTCTGGGCATCGCCCTGCCCGTCATCCTGATTTTTTCCACCGTCATGATGGTGGTGGGACTGATCCTGGGCGGTGTCATGGAGCTGGGCAAGGCCCGGTATTTCCTGAATCTGATCGACCACCGGGAGGGTCAGGTGGGTGACCTGTTCAGCGGCTTCCCCCAGTTCGTCCAGGCGCTGGTCATGAACCTGCTGCGGGATCTGATGATCGCGGCGGGTATGCTCCTGCTCATCGTCCCCGGTCTGATCCTGACCTACAGCTTCGCCATGGCACCCTACATCCTGTCGGAGGATCCGGAGTGCAGCGGCTGGGAGGCTTTGCAGCGCAGCCGGGCCATGATGCGGGGCCACAAGGGCGAGCTCTTCTGGCTGGAGCTGACCTTCCTCGGCTGGACGCTCCTGGCGGCCTTCACCTTCGGCATCGGCACCCTGTTCCTGAATCCCTATATGGAGGCGGCTCACGCCAGCTTCTTCCGGGGACTGCAGGATCAGGGCTATGCGGCTGTGGAGGATTTCTGAGAAAGAAAAAGGAGGGGCTGCTGCAAAAAGCTTTGCAGTGCGCCCAAACAAACTCGATCGTCCCGAAGGGACACCGTAAACCATCCAACGGGGCTGTAAACGCGTAGGTATCCAAACAACATACAGCAGCAGTGACACACAATCAAGTGGGACACTGCTGCTGTTTTCTATGTTGGATCAATCGGATCAGGTGACCACATCCATGTCATCGCGAGGGCGGGAGCCCGTGGCGATCTCCTGGTACGATATGCAGATTTGCGACGCAGTACCAGGAGATTGCCGCGTCGCCTGTCGGCTCCTCGCAATGACAGCGGTAGACGGCAGATGGTTCTTCTGATTGACTCATGTATAACCCGAATCTTTATTCAGGTTTCTTTACAGCCCCGTTGGTGTATTTCAGTAGGGGGCGCGGGGGATGATGATGGCTGCGATGATGTACGCGAGCACACCGCTGAAGCCTGCCAGGGAAAGCAGCACCACACCCAGGCGAACCAGGGTGGGGTCGACCCCGAAGTACTCCGCGATGCCGCCGCAGACGCCGTCGATCATCTTATTCTGATTGGACTTGTACAGCTTCTTGTTTTCCATGGGAATCACTCCTCCACGATCACGAAATCGGGGCTCTCGACGGTGGGCTCCACGGTGACCTTCGGCTCCACGGACACCTCGGGCTCCACGTTCCGCCGATCCTTCAGCTCCTCCAGACGCTTCAGGATCTCGTCGATCCGGGCGATCTGCTCGTCGCAGACCAGGGATTCGTCCTGCTTCAGGGCCTGGTAACACAGCTTGCCCAGAGCCTGGTAGGCCTCGCTGAGCTTCTGCTTCTCGGCGGCCACGCTGACCTCATTGGCCACGTTGCCTGCGGCCCGCTTGGCGGCGGCGCCCAGCTTATCAAAGAAATCATGCATCTTCGGTTCCTCCTTCGTCAGGTTTGATATTTTCTGCCGCCCGGTCAACGAACAAAGGCTTCGCCGGGGGCTTTTTCATGAAGTACACCAGCACGGCCACGGCGATCAGGCAGCTGGCCGCAGCCAGGAGCTGGCTGACCCGGAGCTCGGTGCCGGGGATATAGAGACTGTCGGTGCGCAGGCCCTCGATCCAGGCCCGGCCCAGGCCGTACCAGACCACATAGCCCAGGGCGATCTGTCCGTCGTACTCCCGCTTCTTCGACAGGAAGTGCAGAACGACAAAGCCCAGGGCATTCCACAGGGATTCATAGAGGAAGGTGGGATGGTGATAGGTGACGGAGTCCGTCAGGGGGCTGTACAGACCCATCCGCAGGAAGGACTCGGTCTCGGCGCCGAAGGCCTCCCGGTTGAAGAAATTGCCCCAGCGGCCGATGGACTGTCCGATCAGGAAGCCCAGCAGCACAAGGTCGAGTGTCGCGCCCAGGCTGATTCGCTTGACTTTGCAAAAGACGATGATGCCTGCCACCGCCCCCAGAACGCCGCCGTAGATGGCGATGCCGCCCTTCCAGATGTAGAGGACGGAGATGGGGTCATCGGCGTAGAGCTCCCAGCGGAAGGCGCAGTAATAGGCTCTGGCGCAGAGGATGGCAAAGGGCGTCACCCACAGGACGCCGTCCAGCACGTGATCCTCAGTCAGGCCGAACTGTCTGGAGCGGCGCATGGCATAGACCACCGCCAGCACCAGACCGAAGGCGATGATGATGCCGTACATGTGGACGGTCAGGGGCCCCACAGAAAACTGCCGCACTGGGTCGATGTCGATACCCAGGCTGGGGAAGGAGATGTTGGTGTAGCGAAACATAGGCTCGCTCCTTTCGGGAATTCAGGTCTTTGTTCTGGGGTCTACGATGGCCAAAGAGCACCGCTCAGCCTTGACGTTGTCGGCAATGAACCGGCGCACCTCTTCGGCGGTGACCTCCTCGAAAAGCTGGGGGAAATCGAAATAGTCGTATCCCTCCATGTGGTAGGCAACAAGACGGAAGCAGGTGCCGTCGAAGGAGGTCAGGTGCTTGAACCGGCCGCCCAGGAAGCTGCGCTTGACCCGGTCGAAGGATGCCTGATCCAGGCCGTTTTCGGCCAGGAATTTGGCTTCATTGAGGATGCAGTTTCGCACCTCCTCGGGATCCTGGGAATCGCCGCCGCAGGTCAGGATGGCGGTGCCTGCGCCGAATTCCTCGCCGCCGCCGAAGGAGGAGTCGATGAGCCCATCCTCATAGAGCCACTGGTAGAGCTGGCTGGACTGGCCGAAGAGCATCTCGGCGGCAAGTCCTGCCACCAGCTCCTGGTGGGCGAAGTCCTTGCCGGAGGGGGGCGGAGGGCACTTGAAGGCCAGCTGGAAGGTGGTCATGGCCACGTCCATCTCCCGCCGAGACAGGGACGCGACGGCATTTTCAGGTTCCGGCTCGCCGAAGTCAGGGACAGCCACGGGGTACTTCTCCTTCGGCAGAAGCTCCTCGGCGATGGCTGCCACCTCCTCGGGATCCAAATCGCCCACCACACACAGAGCCATGTTGGCAGGGTGGTAGAAGGCCCTGTGGCAGTCGTAGAGGGTCTGGGGCGTGATGGCCTGGATGGACTCCACGGTGCCCGCGATGGGCACGCGGATGGGGTGGCTCCGGTAGAGCCCTCGGTTCATGTCCTCCATGACCACGGAGTCAGCGGAGTCCGCGTACATGAGAATTTCCTGGGCGATGATGCCCCGCTCCTTTTCCACGCTTTCCTCGGTGAAGTACGGCGTGGAGACGAACTCCAGCAAAAGCCGCAGAGCCGGGGTGAAATTGTCGGTGCAGGTGAAATAGTAGGCGGTCATGGCGTAGGAGGTGAAGGCGTTGGGGCTGGCGCCCAGGGCCGCGAACTCCTCGGTCACGTCACGATCCGGCAGGTCGAACATCTTGTGCTCCAGGTAGTGAGCCACGCCCGCGGGGGTGCTGTATTTCACGCCCTCCAGGGTGAAATCCGTATGGACGGAGCCGTAGTTGGTCAGAAAATAGGCGATCTTGCGGCTGAAGCCGGGCTTGGGCACCACCATGACGGTCAGGCCGTTGTCAAGCACCTTGCGGCAGACCGTCTCGTCCAGACGGGGATAGTAGGTCTTTTTCATTTTGCCTCCCCCTTCAGGAAAAATACGGTGTGCAGCTTCACGGTACCGGCGCACCGGGCCACATCGGCGGCGGTGACGGCCCGGACGGCCTCGATGTAGGAGCTTAGGTCGTAGCGCATCCCTGCGATGGATGCGGTGCCGTAGAAATTCTCCAGGGCGCCGGGGGCATCGGGCACGGAGCGCAGGCCGGAGATGATGCCCTGCTTTGCCGCAGACAGCTCCGCTTCGGTGATCTCGCCCGCAGCGGTCAGCGCCAGCTGATGAAGGATCTCCGCCTTGGCGGTCTCGTAATTCTTCTCATCGATGCCCGAGGACACGGTGACCACGCCCTTGGAGCCGTAGTAGCCGGAGCCTGCGTAGTAGCAAAGGGACAGCTTTTCCCGGACGTTCATAAAGAGCTTGCTGGTCATGCCTGCGCCGTAGAGGGCATTGAAGACCTGCATGGCGGCAAAGTCCGGATGCCGGTTGGTGATCGTGGTGGTGAAGCCCATGGAGAGCTTGCACTGGTTTACGTCCATGGTCTCGGAGAACTCCCGCTCCGGCACGGTGACCGTCAGGGGGGTCTGGGCGGGCATGGTCATGGGTTGGGCGGCGATCTGCTCCGCCAGAGGGCGCAGGTATCCGGCCACCTCCTCTGCGTCCGCAGAACCTACGAAGAACAGCTCCACGGGGCTTGTGGTCAGCACTTTGCGGTAGTGCTCGTAAAGGGACTGGGCGGTGATGGCCTCCACATCGGCCTTCTCGCCCCGGAGGGACAGGGCAAAGCTGTCGCCCTGGCACATGGAGCGCATCATCTGGATGGAGGCGTAGGCCCGCTTGTCGTTGAGCTCGGATTCGATGTCCGCGATCAGGTTCTTCTTCTCACTCTCGACGAATTCCGGGTCGAAGATGCCGCCGATCAGCTTGGGCTCCAGCAGAATTTCCCGCACCATGTCCAGGCTGGGCTCCAGAACGCGGTCGCCGGGCAGGGCGAACCGATCCTCCAGACAGCTCAGGAACAGTCCCACGGTCTGGATGTTGCCGATGCGGCGCATCAGGGGAGAGATGGTGGCGCCGTAGAGCCCGTCGAGCTGGGCGGTGATGGTGCGCATGTCGGGATTCTTTGCAGTGCCCCGCAGCAGCACGGCGCTCAGCAGGGCGTTGAGGGACGCTTCCTCCCGGCAAAGGGGCCGCTGGAACTGGACAGAGAGGACGGCGGTCTTGAATCGCTTGTCCGGATAGTGCCGAAGCACCACGCCGGGGGTCAATTGGATGGTTTGGATCATGGGGAACTCCTTAAACCAGGTCTGGGCGTGCGAAAACGCTTGTAGGGAACGGTCATGACCGTTCCGCAGCAGGGCGTATCGTATTTGGAAATGCTCCGGCGCATACGTACAACGGTGGAGATTCCGAAAATCGACCTGAATTGATTTTGGTTATTATAGCGCACTTTCCCCAAAATAGATAGATGTTTAAGAAAAATTAAATCTTCCAGTGGTTGCGAAGAAGGGATGTTTGCGGTAAAATAGGGATATCCTAAAATGGGAGAAGTATGACAATGGATTATTTGGAAGTAACCATCCAGACCGCGTCGGCGGGGATCGAGGCCGTGGCCTCTGCCCTGACCGCAGGCGGCTTTGACAGCCTGGTGGTGGAAGATCAGGCGGAATATGAAACTTTCCTGGAGGACAACCGGGCCTACTGGGACTACATCGACGAGGAGTTCCAGCAGGAGCTTCAGGGCCTGAGCCGGATCAAGCTCTACTTAGAAGTTGACGGCACCGAGGAAACGCAGCTTCGCAAGCTGGAAAAGGTGCTCTCTGCCCTGAAAAATCGGAGCCCCGGCAAGAATTTGGGCACATTGGAGATCACCTCCGCCCTGCTGCCCGAGACCAACTGGGAGGAGAGCTGGCGCGACAGCTACCCGCCCCAGCCGGTGGGCGAGAAGCTCATCGTCGTGCCCTGCTGGAATCCCGATGCCGGTGACCGGATCCCCGTGATCCTGGATCCCGGTCTGACCTTCGGCACCGGTGCCCACCCCTCCACCCAGATGTGCATGGAGTTCATGGAGGAGCTGGTGCAGGAGGGCATGGAGGTCATCGATCTGGGCTCCGGCAGCGGCATCCTGTCCATCGCGGCCCTGCGCCTGGGCGCGAAGACCGCCGTGGGCGTGGACATCGATCCCAAGGCCGAGGACATCGCCCGGGAGAATGCGGCTTATAACGACTTCGGCATCGACCGCTTCGACGCTGTCACCGGCAACGTCACCGAGGATCGGGAGCTGATGGAGCGCCTGAGCCAAAAGCACTACGACCTGGTCTTCGTCAACATCGTGGCCGACGTCATCATCGGCCTGGCCCCGGTGCTGAAGCACTTCATGGATGAACACACCAGGGTCATCTGCTCCGGCATCCTGGACGTCCGGGAGGCGGAAGTCCACGCCGCCCTGGAGGCTGCGGGCCTGACCATCCTGGCAGCGAAGGCCAAGGAGGACTGGCGGAGCCTGGTGGCGGGCAGGAGGGTCGAGGCATGAAGCTGAAAGCCCCCAACCTGACCTACCGCACCCGCAGGCGGCTGAAGACCACCGGACTGGTGCTGGGCGGCGTCCTGGCCGTATCCCTGGTGGTGTGGCTGTGCTGGATTCTGTGGCTGGGCCGGTTCGTGGTCTATTCCCGGGACGCAGTGCGGCTGGATTTTGAATGGGTCACCCCCGGCGCGTTCGTGGCCGCCGTGCAGCCCGAGGAAGCGGAGATCAACATCATTTTCGACGACGGCAGCGAGGTGGTCGTTGACCGCACCAAGCCCCTGGAGCGCATGAGCGGCTTCTATGTGACCACCGATATGCTGGTGGACGATGTGGAAGCTGTGGAGCGCCTGATCCGGGAGCAGCCCAAGGGCACCGCCATCATGCTGGAGCTGAAATCCGGCACCGGCAACTTCTACTACAACACCTCCCTACCCGGCGCCAACGTCAGCAGCAAGATCGACGAGGAGGCTGTGGAAAGCCTCATCAAATACATCACCAAGGCAGACTATTACACCGTGGCCTGCGTCTCTGCCTTCCGGGATCGGGCCTACGGCCTGAAAAACACCTCCTACGGCCTGCACCATTCCTCGGGCCGGTACCTCTGGGCCGGTGACGACAAGTGCTACTGGCTGGATCCCACCAAGAACGGCACCCGCTCCTGGCTGATCGAGGTGGCCTCGGAGCTGCGGGATCTGGGCTTCGACGAGGTGGTCTTCACCGATTTCTGCTTCCCGCCCACCGAGGACATCCTCTTCGAGGGGGACAAGCTGGCAGCCCTGAACGAGACGGCGGAGCATCTGGTCTACAACCTGGCCACCGACAGCTTCGGCGTCAGCTTCCTGTGCAACGACCCCGGCTTCAAGCTGCCCGACGGGCGAACCCGGGTCTACCGGGACGATGTGGACGCCGCCATGGCCCAGGACACCGCTGCAGCCCTGGACATCCCCAGCATGGAGGTGAACCTGGTCTACCTGACCGAGGCCATGGACACCCGCTTCGACGTCTTCGGCGTCCTGCGGCCCATGCCCATCGGCATGACCGAGCTGCCCATCGCGACGACGCCCCCCGTCCAGCTCCCGGAGGAGCCGGTGGCGGAGCAATAAGAACCAGGAGATGACGCCCATGTACAGCGACGTATTCTGCAAGGTCTACAACGAATTCGGCTGGAACTACTATCCCGAAGCCTTCGGCGAGCAGCTGCTGAAGTGGCTGGCTGACCACGGTCTGCATCCGGCTACTGCCATGGACTTGGCCTGCGGCACCGGTGTGCTCTGCCGGATCCTGAAAGAAAATGGCATCCGCAGCCACGGTATGGATTTTTCCGCCGGTATGATCGACATTGCCCGTCAGGCAAGCCCTGATATCCCCTATGATGTGGCGGATATGGTCACCTACCGTCCGGCGCAGCAGTTCGATCTGGTCACCTGCACCGGCGATGCATTGAACCACATCCCGGCGCTTGCCGATGTGGAAAAAATCTTTGAAAATGTATACGCCTATCTGGCTCCCGGCGGGCATTTCATCTTCGACCTGCTGGACGAGCAGGAGATCTCCACCGCCGAGCCCTTCGACCTGGAGTTCGACGAAAGGATCTCCGCCCGGTTCCAGATCACCCGGCCGGAGGTGAACAGGGTGCATTTGCAGACCCAGGTCTTTGAGCACGGCGTCCTCAGCTTCACCGAGGACATTTTCGAGACCGTCCACGACCGGCAGACCGTCTGCGGCCTGCTGAAACGGCAGGGCTTCGAGCTGGTCAAATGTGCCCACCGTCTGAGCGACGAGGGGGCCGAGGTGGCGACCTGGTATCTGATCGCAAGAAAGCCGGAACGCTGAGAATTCCAAAAGCTGCACGAAACCCCTGTAGGGAACGGCTACGGCCGTTCCGCAGTACGGTCTGAGAGATTGGGATTGTGTCCGGCGAATTCGTAACATCCTGCCACTTCGCCCAGGTGCACCGATTAGGAAGGTGCATGCTGCGGAACGGTCATGACCGTTCCCTACGGGGCATCACCGAAAATGGGTGTGCACAATCCTGCGATAATCGTGCATAATGCTGCACAGTCCTTG
This sequence comes from Oscillospiraceae bacterium, assembly GCA_015067895.1. The sequence goes on from SVLP01000019.1 coordinate 35,055, forward strand.
CATACAAAGGTAAAATATGGTATCCTGAAACCAGAAAAAACGGCCCCCCAGGCGGCCTGAATAACGGAGGTAGCACTTATGAAGGTTAGAAGAATCGGCGTTCTCACATCCGGCGGCGACGCCCCCGGCATGAACTCCTGCGTCCGGGCTGTTGTCCGGGCCGCCATCCATCACGGCTTCGAGGTCTACGGCATCCGCCGTGGCTGGCACGGCCTTATCAACGGCGACGTGGTTCGGCTCCAGATCAAGGATGTCTCCCGGATCATCAATCGCGGCGGCACCATCCTCTACACCGCCCGCAGCAAGGAATTCATGACCGAGGAGGGCCAGCGCAAGGCCGCCTCTACCTGCAAGTTCCTTGGTCTGGACAGCGTCATCGCCATCGGCGGCGACGGCACCTTCCGGGGCGCCCAGGCCCTGAGCAAGTTCGGCGTCAATGTCATCGGCATCCCTGCCACCATCGACAACGACATCGGCTGCACCAACTACTGCCTGGGCTTCGACACCGCCGCCAACACCGCCATCGAGTGCATCGACAAGCTCCGCGACACCATGCAGTCCCACGAGCGCTGCTCCGTGGTCGAGGTCATGGGCCGCCATGCGGGCTTCCTGGCCATGTACGTGGGCCTGGCCGTCGGTGCCACCGCCGTTCTGGTGCCCGAGAATCCCATCTCCAACGAGGAGCTCATCGAGAAGATCCGCCTGGCCCGGCTCAATGGCTTCTCCCACTACATGATCGTTGTGGCCGAGGGTGCGGCTCCCGCAGCCGAGGTGGCGAAGATCATCAAGGAGGCCACCGACCTGGATCCCCGGGTCACCGTTCTGGGCCACATCCAGCGCGGCGGCTCCCCCACTGCCCGCGACCGTGTGGCTGCCACCAAGATGGGCTACCTGGCCGTGGAGCTGCTGACCAAGGGCCAGACCAACCGCATCGTCTGCACCCGCGACGGCGGCTACATCGATGTGGACATGGACGACGGCCTGGCCGCAAAGAAGCGGATGCAGGACATGGAGAAGGACGTCCTGGCCGCCATGACCGGACTGTAATTGGAAAATACGAAGAGCGCAGGCCATGGGCCTGCGCTCTTCAGGCTGTAGGGAAATGTTCAGTCCTTGCCCCCCGCATTTATGAGGGGGGATGGCCGCAGGCCAGGGGGGAGTCCGCATATTTGCAACGCAAATATGCGGAAAAGCCCGTTTTTCATGGAAAAACGGGCAGACACCCTCCGACCCGGCGGCTTCGTGCTTTGCCCGGAGCCGCCGGGCCACCTGAAGGTGAATTGCCCCGCAGGGGCAAGAGAGGCCACCCTGGGGTGCCCCCATAAATGGGGGAGGCAAGGGGGGAACGACAGATTGAGCGCAGGCCGTGGGCCTGCGCTCTTTGCGTGTTTATTCGGTTTCGGTCAGCGTTTCGATGGGCTCCGGGTGGGCGATGGCTTCGAAGGCCAGCACGTAGGCGGCGTCCACCTCGCATTTTTTCCACAGGGACAGCAGGGTGTTCAGCACACAGTAGGCCACCAGCGTTCCGAAGAACATGACCGTGGCATCGATGGGCAATGTGATCCCCAGCATCGCCAGGATCACATCCAGATAGCCCACCGCCGCGATCACCGCGCCCAGGCCGTGATACCACCAGAATCGCAGATCCAGCTTCAGCAGCTGCCACTTGTGGCCCCGCATGAGCCGCAGGCTTTCGAAGTGGGCCCGGACGCCGCCGATGGGCCGCTCCACGATCAGGTACATGGCCATCCGGAAGCCGTAGGTCAGCCACAGATACACCGGGATGGCGAGCACCAGGGTGATGATGACCATGGGGATGGCCGCCTTGCGCATGACGTCCATGGGGAGCAGCTCCAGATTCAGGGTGCCATCGGCGGCGAGGATGGCGGGATCTTCCAGGATGGGGGCCAGCTCCTGGGCGAATTCCATGCCCATGGGGGACAGGGAGAAGACCAGTCCCGCCAGATTCACCACGCTCATCATCAGCAGCACCACCGTCAGGAACTCAAAGGCCACGGCACCCAGGATCCGGCCGAACCGGCGGAAGCCCTCGGTCATGTCCCCCAGCCGGGGAGCCTGATTCCGCACCATGGTGAGCATGGAAAACAGGAAGCCCGCCGACCAGAAGGGGCCGAAGAACAGATTCACGTAGGTCAAAACCTCCTGGATGGTTTGCAGGATGGAGCGCATCCCCAGTCCACCCAGACCGCCGGTGGAGCCGATCTGGGAGTCCAGATACAGGTTCAGACCGTTGGCGCCCAGGGAAATGGCGGCCATGACGCCGCAGTAAAGGAGCACCAGCCGCCGCGTCTCGCTGCGGAATCCACCCGCAGCCGCCGCGCCCCGGGCCTTGAGCTCCCGTGTGTCCAGATATGCCATGTCGTTTTCCTCCAAATGTTCAAACAGATAAGGAAAGTGTATACCAATTTCCCGGAAATAGCAAATGAAATTTTTATGACTTGCTCCGGTTTCGGTTCCGTGCTAAAATAGGGTAAACCAAATTTACCTGGAGGACAAGCTATGACCATGGGACAGCGGATCCTGGCCGCGCGGCAGGCGGCGGGACTGAGCCAGCGGGAGCTGGCGGGCGGGGAGATCACCCGCAATATGCTCTCAAGCCTGGAGCACGATGCCGCCAACCCCTCGGTGGCGACACTGCGCTATCTTTCCAAGCGGCTGGGAAAGCCCGTCAGCTGGTTTCTCGGGGAGGACGGGCCTTCTGAGGGCGTTTCCGCCTTCGAAGCCGGGGACTACCGCCGCTGCCGGGAGCTGATGACCGACGCGGAGCGGCAATGGCTGGAGCCCGTGGCCCTGCTGCGGGAAAGCGAGCGGGCCCTGGACGAGGGGCGCATCCCCTATGCCGTGCAGCTTCTGGAGCAGCTGGAGGGGCTGACCTCTCCCCTCTTCGGCCCGGAGCTGTCGAGAAAGGCCGCGATTTTGCGATGCCGCTGTGGAAAATTCGACACCATCCCCGAGGACGGTGCGCTTTTCCTGAAAGCGAAGCAGGCCCTGGCCGATGGCCGCCGGGAGGACGCGGTTCGATATCTTCTGGCCCAGGACGACCGGGGCCCGGCGTGGGAGTATCTGATGGGCGAGTGCGTCTTTCTCTCCGGGGACTATGCCAAGGCGAAGGAGCACTACCACCGCTGTGAGGAAGCCGTGGATGTCCGTGCCCGGCTGGAGATCTGCTACCGGGAGCTGGAGGATTATAAGATGGCCTATTACTATGCGAAGAAATAAAAAAGGACACCACAGAGCATGTGGTGTCCCATTTTTTATTCCTCGGTGATCTCGACCTGGGTGCCCTCCATGACGGCGGCGAACTCCTTGCCGGTCATGCTCTCGTGCTCCAGCAGGTAGGCGGCAACGGCGTCCAGCTTTTCCCGGTGCTCGGTCAGCAGCTCCAGGGATCTCCGGTAGGCGCTGTCGATGACGGCCTTGACCTCATCGTCGATGAGACCGGCCACCTTCTCGGAGTAGCTCTTGGTCTTGCCATAGCTGCCGCCGATGAAGACTTCGTCCTCGGAGTGGTAGGAGACGGTGCCGAGCTGCTTGCTCATGCCGTAGCGGGCGACCATGTCCCGGGCGGTCTGGCTGGCTCGCTCGATGTCGTTGGACGCGCCGGTGGTGATGTCCCGGAAGACGATCTCCTCGGCGGCGCGGCCGCCCAGCAGACCCACGATGTCCTCGAACATCTCGTTGCGGGTCAGGTGATTGCTGTCCTCGCTGGGCAGGCTCCAGGTGGTGCCCAGGCTCCGGCCCCGGGGGACGATGGTGATGTGGTGCACGGGGTCGGCAGTTTGCAGGTGGTGCATGACCACGGCGTGACCTGCCTCGTGGTAGGCGGTGATCTTCAGATCCCGCTCGTTTTTGGCGCGGCTGCGCTTCTCGGGGCCTGCGATGACCTTCATCATGGCCTCGTTCACGTCCTCCTGGAGGATCACGGGCCGGTCGGCCCGGGTGGCCAGGATGGCGGCCTCATTTAAGAGGTTCTGGAGGTCTGCACCGGTGAAGCCGGCGGTGGTCATGGCGATCTTCTTCAGCTCCACATCGTCGCCCAGACGCTTGTCCCGGGCGTGGACTTTCAGGATCTCCTCGCGGCCCTTGGAGTCGGGCTTGCCCACGTAGATCTCCCGGTCGAAGCGGCCGGGACGGCGCAGGGCGGGATCCAGGATGTCGGGGCGGTTGGTGGCCGCCAGGACGATGACGCCCTCGGCCTTGCCGAAGCCGTCCATTTCGACCAGCAGCTGGTTCAGGGTCTGCTCCTTTTCGTCGTGGCCGCCGCCGAGACCCGAGCCGCGCTTGCGGCCCACGGCATCGATCTCATCGATGAAGATGATGGCGGGGGCGGCCTTCTTGGCCTGGTCAAAGAGGTCGCGGACACGGCTGGCGCCGACGCCCACGTACATCTCCACAAAATCGGAGCCGGAGATGGACAAAAACTGCACCTCCGCCTCACCGGCCACGGCCCGGGCCAGCAGGGTCTTACCGGTGCCGGGAGGGCCCACCAGCAGGATGCCGTGGGGGATCCGGGCACCCATCTGGTTGAATTTCTCAGGAGCGCGGAGGAAATCCACCACCTCCTGGAGCTCGGCCTTTTCTTCATCGGCACCGGCTACGTCGTTGAAGGTGACCTTCCGGTTGTCGGGGATGCCCACCACGGTACGGGCTCTGCCGAAATTGCTCATGCCGTTGTTGGCACCGCCGCTGATGCGGCTCATGAGGATGAACCAGAGCAGCAGCAGCACACCGCCTGCAAGAAGCAGGGGCATCACGAAGTCCATGGGCGTGGTCTCGGCCACGGGCAGGAAGTTGTAGCTTTCCAGTACGCCGCTCTCGGTCTGTGCGGCCCGGAGCTCTTCGGTCTGCGCCAGGAAATAGTCCGGGTCGCCCAGGTCACACAGCAGCGTTTCCTTCCCATCGTAGGTGCCGTGGAGGGTCAGCTCGATCTGGGTGCCCTGGATGATGAAGGACTTGACCTGCTCGGCTTCAAAGAGCTCCACGATCTGGGTGTGGCTCAGCTTGGTGGTCTTCATGCCGAACAGGCCGTTGGCCCAGCCCAGCAGCAGGCTCAGCACCAGCAGATACACCAGCATGGGGAACATTCTACGGTTGTTTTTCAAGTTACGATTGCTCCTTATTTATGCGTAGCACTCAGGCTTCAGGATGCCCACGTAGGGCAGGTTGCGATACTTTTCGTTAAAGTCCAGGCCGTAGCCCACCACGAACTCGTTGGGGATCACGAAACCGGTGTAGTCGGCCTTGACGGTGACACCCGCTCTGCGCCGCTCGGGCTTGTCCAGCAGGGTGCAGATCTTCAGGGAGGCGGGCTCCTTGATCTTCAGGTGGTTGACGATGAACTCCAGGGAGTTGCCGGTGTCGAAGATGTCCTCCAGGATCAGCACATGGCGGCCGTGGATGTCGCTGGAGAGGTCTTTGGATACCATGGTGCGGCCCGTGGACTCGGTGCCCCGGTAGCTGGAGACGCACATGAAGTCCATCTGGCAGGGGATGTCCATGGCCCGGATCATGTCGGCGTAGAAGATGACCACGCCCTTGAGAACGCCCACCACCACGGGGTTCTTGTCCCGGTACTCCTCAGACAGGATCTTGCCCAGCTCGGCGATCTTGGCCTGGATCTCGGTCTCGGTCAGCAGGATCCGTTCGATATCGTGATGCATGTTTAACCCTCACTTTTCTGTTTTTATTGATGCGTAACAGAATGCCAAGGCAGGACGTGGGCCTGCTCCCGCCGGGGTGCTGAAAATCAGTACAAAGCGAGATCGCTGCGGACAGCTCCGACAACCGCTGTCATTGCGAGGAGGGCAAAGCCCGACGCGGCAATCTCCTGGTACTGCGTCAAATTCAGCACATTGTACCAGGAGATTGCCACGCCCTGACGGGCTCGCAATGACATGGAACTTTTGGCTGGTTCTTCTGACGGAACAAAGCAATGCTCTGCCAGGCAGCGGGGGCAAGCCCCCGCCCTGCATTGCGCTTCTGGATGGCATCTTTGGTTTATTCTTCAGCGGTATTGCTGATGCTTACGAATTCAATGCGGACATACCTTCCGCCTTCCCGCCGGGTCACGTCGGTTCCAAAGCCCATGACTGCCAGGACACCTGTTTCGTCGGCGATGACGGGCACGGCCAGCCGCTCCCACTGGGGGAGCTTGCGGTCGATGAACCGCTTTTTCAGGCTTTTCGTGCCGCCGGAGGTGGTCAGGGTGTCGCCGCTTTGGCGGCAGCGGACGACCATCTCCCCTGCCGGACAGATGACCCCCTCGCCGGGGGCATCCACGATGGTCGTGCGGATGGCAATGCCGATCTCGGGCAGCCGGGTCAGGCCCTCATAGGGCAGGGGTCTGGCGGGAAGCACGATCTGCTCCCGGTCGGCACAAAGCCGGTCGTAGCTGCGCCGGAGGGTCAGCCCGGAAAGGGTCACCCGTGCCGATGGATTGTCGGAAAAGACCACCGCTTCCGCCTGCTTGATGTGCTCGGCGGAGGGTTCCGGGAAGCCATTCTGCTTCAAAAAGCCCTCGATGGCCCGTCTGCGCAGGGGCCCGGGGGCGGCCCGGAGAGCCGGTACATCCGTCGGGTCGATTTCCGCTGCCAATTCGTCCAGCAGCAGGGCATCCTGACGGATGCGCTGGGCGGCGGCACTTAGGCCCAGGGCGATGCTGGGGTTCTCCTGTTTCAGCAGTGGCATCACATGATGCCGCAGGCGGTTGCGCAGGAAGGCGTCGGTGTCGTTGGAGCTGTCCTCCATGTGGCGGATGTAGTTCTCGTTCAGAAATTCTTCCACCTGAGCCCGGGTCACATCCAGCATGGGCCGGATGAGCCGGTCGGATTTGGGCGTCACGCCGCCCAGACCCCGCAGGCCGGAGCCCCGGAGCAGGTGCAGCAGCACCGTCTCGGCGTTGTCGTCGGCGGTGTGGGCGGTGGCAATGGTGCCATCCAGGGAGCGAAGGAAGCTGTAGCGGGCATTTCGCGCTGCGGCCTCCAGGCCCTTTTTTCCGGGAACCACATTTCCACGGCCCAAATGCAGGGGGATATCGTGGAAATCGCAGAATTTTTCAACAAATTCCGCGTCCCGCGTTGATTCCTCCCCGCGAAGGTTATGGTCAAAATGGGCGGCCTCCACCCGGATCTCCAGCTTCTCCTTCAGAAGCCACATCCCCCACAGCAGCGCCATGGAGTCGGCTCCGCCGGAGACGGCGCAGATGACCGTATCTCCCGGACGCACCATGTCGTAGCGCCGGATGGCGGCGAGCAGTTTATTCAGCATGCTTCCACTCCCGGTCGGCGAAGGTGGTGTACTGGGGCAGCCACTGGAGCTTGACGGTGCCGGTCTCGCCGTGGCGGTTTTTCGCCACGATGCACTCGGCCACGTTCTTCTCCTCGGAATTTTCGTTGTAATAGTCGTCGCGGTACAAAAACAGGATCGCGTCTGCGTCCTGCTCGATGGCACCGGATTCACGGAGGTCGGACATGATGGGACGCTTGTCCTGGCGGCTTTCCACCGCACGGCTCAGCTGGCTCAGGCAGATGACGGGCACGTTCAGCTCCTTGGCCATGATCTTCAGGGATCGGGAAATTTCACCGACGACCTGGACACGGTTTTCGGAGGTCTTGCCGTAGCCGGAGCCGGTCATTAGCTGTAAGTAGTCGATGATGACCAGGCCCAGATCCTCCACGCGGCGGAGCTTGGCGTTCATCTCCGCCACGGTGACGGCGGGGTTGTCGTCGACCCGGATGTCGGTCTGGCTCAGGGCCGCAGAGGCCATGGCCAGCTTCGTCCACTCCTCCTCCTCCAGCTTGCCGGTCATCAGCTTCTGGCTGTCGACAAAGCTCTCGCCGGACAGGAGTCGCATGGCCAGCTGTTCCCTCGACATCTCCAGGGAGAAGATGGCCACCGTGGACTTGTACTTCTTCGCCACGTTCAGACCGATGTTCAATGCGAAGGAGGTCTTGCCCATGGCGGGACGGGCGGCGATCAGCAGCAGGTCAGACTTGTTCAGACCGTTGATCTTGGTGTCCAGATCCCGCAGACCGGTGGAAAGGCCGGGAATGGCGGAGTCGGACAGGGCCAGCTCGTTTAAGCGGTCGAAGACCTTGTAGAGCACGGTGCCGATGTGCTCCAGGGAGTCCCGGTTCTCGCCCTTGCGCAGGGCGTAGATCTTCCGCTCGGCGGCCTCCAGGATCTCACTGGGGGTGCCCACCTGCTCGCCCACCAGCTCGGCGATCTCGGTGGCGGCGTTGGCCAGGCCGCGGAGCATGGACTTCTCCCGGACGATGTTCGCGTAGCGCACCGCGTTGGCGGCGGTGGGGGTGATCTCCATGAGCTGGAGGACATAGTCCCGGGAATTGTCGTGGTAATTGCCCAGAGCCCGCATCTTGTCCAGCACCGTGACCGGGTCGATGGTCTCGGAGAAGTTGAACATGGTGTAGATGGTCTCGTAGATCTCCCGGTTCTGCTCCAGGAAGAAGTCGTCGGGCTTGACGATGCCGATGACATCCGCCACGCAGCGGCTGTCGATCAAAATCGAGCCCAGCACCGCCTGCTCCGCCTCCAAGCTTTGGGGCGGCTGCCGGTTCAGCAGTTCTTCATCCATGTTTTTCCCTCCTTAATTTTTCTGTAGGGAGGGGGCATGCCCCCTCCGACGCACTGGCATCCAGTACGGGGTATCATAGTTGCGGACAGCTTTCAGTACGCTGTCATTGCGAGCCCCAAAGGGGCGTGGCAATCTCCTGGAACCAGGTGCGAATTCGAACGCAGTACCAGGAGATCGCCACGGCCTGCGGCCTCGCGATGACATGGTAACTTAAACCTGGTTCTTCTGTTCCGGCTGGGCAATTGTCCGACCTGGTCGGCGGGGTCATGACCCCGCCCTACGGTCTTACTTGTGGCTCTGGTCGGCGATAAACATTGCCAGTGCGGTGCAGATGTTCACGGCAAGGCTCACCACTGCGCCGACACCGCACAGGGTCAGCACGTGCAGGGAGAGATTGTGGAGCTTGTCGACAAGCTTCATCACAGCTCCTCGATCTTCACGTTGAACTGGCCCACGATCTCGTAGCCCAGCTTGGCCTTGACGGTGTAGGTGCCCACGTTCTTGATGTTCTCGTCCAGCACCAGCTTGCGCTTGTCGATGGTGATGCCGGCGTTCTTCTTCAGGGCGTCGGCGATCTCACCCGTGGTGACGGCACCGAACAGACGGCCGGCTCCGCCGCCCTTGGCCTTGACCACCAGGGTCAGCTCTCTCAGCTGCTTGCTGATGGCGACGGCCTCGGCCCGCTCGCGAGCCTGACGCTCGGCGGTGGCCTTGTCGTTCATGCGCATGGTGTTGATGGCATCGGTGGTGGCCTCCTGGGCCAGCTTCCGGGGCAGCATGTAGTTGCGGGCGTAGCCGTCGGAGACCTCGATCATCTGGCCCTTCTTGCCCTTGCCCTTCACGTCGGTCAGCAGAATAACTTTCATTGTAATACACTCCTTCAGGAAATCTAAAAACAACGCACGTCATTGCGAGGAGGCCAAAGGCCGACGTGGCAATCTCCTAAAGTCAGCAGAGGCTTTCGGGGATTGCCACGCCAGTGTGCGCACTGGCTCGCAATGACAGATGTGTGTTTTGCTGGTTAGTTGTCGTAATAATTGTCGATGGATGCTTTCAGCCGCTCCAGCACCTGTGCGACGGTGGCATCCTTGATCTGGGCGCCTGCGGTGGCTGCATTGCCGCCGCCGCCCAGACTCTCCAGGATCACCTGGACGTTGGCTTCGCCGATGGAGCGGGCGGAGATCACCACCCGGTGCTGCTCGTCGGGGTACAGGACAAAGGAGGCCTGGAAGCCGGTGATGTTCAGCAGCTCGTCCGCAGCCTTCGCCGCCATGGGACGGGAGACATCGTGATCCAGAGCCACGATGGCGATGTCGTCCCGGTAGGGTTTGGCCGACTGGATGATCCGGTAGCGGGCCACGGTGGTCTCGAAGTCACTCTGGAGGAGCTTTTTGACCTCGATGGTGTCCGCGCCCAGGCGGCGCAGGAAGGCAGCCGCCTCGAATGTCCGCTCGCCGGAGCGGACGTTGAAGCTCTTGGTATCCAGGAAGATACCGGCGAGCAGGCCCTTGGATTCAATGGGCAGCACATCGGCCTTCTCCACGGCGTATTGCAGCAGCTCCGTCACCAGCTCGGAGGCGGAGGAGGCGTAGGGCTCGTGGAAGTTGACCACCAGGGGGCTGATATAGTCGGCGGCCCGGCGGTGATGGTCGATGACGGAGACCTTGCTGATGGCCTCCAGCAGGGGACGGCACTCCACCTGATCCGGGCGGTTGGTGTCCACCACGATGAGGATGGAGTTGCGGTCGCAGCGCAGCAGCGCGTCCTGACCGGAGATGATGACGCCCTCGTACTCGGGCACCGCCTGGATCTCCTCGATCAGGCGCTCGGACGCGTTGTTCTCCAGATCCAGCACGATCCAGGCCTTCTTGCCCTGCTTGCGGCACAGGCAGCAAACGCCCAGAGCCGCGCCCACGGCGTCCATGTCCGCGTTCTTGTGGCCCATGATGTAGACGTCGCCGCTTTTGGCGATGAGCTCCATCAGGGAGTTGGCGGTGACACGGGAGCGCACCTTGCTGCGGTGATCCACTTCCTTGCTGCGGCCGCCGTAGAAGGTGAAGTTCAGGCGATCCTTGATGACCGCCTGGTCGCCGCCCCGGCTCAGGCTCATCTCCACGGCCAGTGCCGCGAACTCATAGCTCTCCTCAAAGGTGGAGCCGTCCACGCCCAGGCCGAAGCTGATGGAGGCCGCCACGCCGGAGGGGTTGGTGACTGCATGCATCTGCTCCAGGATGGAGAATTTGTTGGAGATGGCGTCCTGCAGATCCCGCTTTTCGAAGATCAGCAGGTAGCGGTTGCGCTCCATGCGGCGCAGCAGTCCGTGGTAATCCTCCGCCCAGGCGGTGATGGCCTCGTTGAGGCTGGCGTTGAGGTTGGAGGTGGCGGATTCGGTGAGGTTCTTGGTCAGCTCCTCGTAGTTGTCGATGAGGATGATGCTGACCACGGGCCGGGAGCGGATATACTCGTCCCGGATCTGGTACAGGTCAGTCAGGTCGGAGAAGTACAGGGCGGCCAGCAGGGTGCCCTGGGGATCGTCGGCGTGGATGGTGCTGCCGTAGATGCGGTAGCGGCGGCCGTTGACGCTGACGTCGGAGGGGTACTCCTTCTTGCCGGAGACCAGCCAGTCGGTCTTGAAGCCGGGCAGCAGGTCGGTGATCTTCTGCTCGTACATCTTCTCCCGGAAGCCGCTGAGATTCACAAAGGGGTCGTTGGCCCAGATCATGGCACCGTCGCCCATGCGCACCAGGGCCATGGGGAAGGGGGTGCGGCCGCTGTCGGTGGTGCCCAGGGTGTTGGTGGTGGCCTGGATGAAGGCCTCCAGCTCCCGGCGGCGCTGGATCTTCTTGAAGTAGTAGATGGCGAAGAGCACACCCGTGGCAACCAGCTCGGTCAGAGCCAGATATCCGGCTCCGGCCACTAAGGACGCAAAGGCAAAGCCCAGCATCACGATGAAATAGACTTCCATTCCCGGCTCCAAAAGCCGACCCAGCTTCCGATTCATCCGCGCACCTCCGTTTACAGGGCATTTTTACCCATTGTTATCCATAGTAACGTATATTATAGCATTTTGGAAGAGAATAAGCAACATCATTTCTGAAAAATGTAGGACTGTCAAAGGCTCCCCTGCGCGAAAGCGTGGGGGAGCTGTCGCGAAGCGACTGAGGGGGCTATGCGGTTTACCGTTCCGTATTCGCCCAACGTTGTCCCGTACATGATGCTGTACTGCCCACCCCCTCCGACCTCACTTCGTTCGGCCACCTCCCCCTCCACGCAAACCGTGGAGGGGGAGGCTTGGGTGCGGCACTGCCCGAGGGTTCATAAAAAATTCAGTATACTTTTTGTGCAAAGTGTGCTATACTATTACCAGCGTGCGCCGGGATGGGCAGACCCGGGCAGAAAAAACAAAAAATACGCAATGTGAATGCGGGCAGAGACGCCATCTACCAGACGATACAGGGTCAAAGGGGATGGGACTGGCCGCTTGGAATTTGTGCGCTTTTTTCGCGCACCGACAACCCTTGAAAGGAGTATACGAATAAATTGGCTGAAAAACTGAAAATCATCCCCCTGGGCGGTCTGGACGAGATCGGCAAGAACTGCACCGTGGTGGAATACGGCAAGGACATGATCGTCATCGACTGCGGCGTGGCCTTCCCCGACGAGGATATGTACGGCGTGGATCTGGTGATCCCCGATTTTTCCTATCTGGTGCAGAACCAGCATAAGCTCAAGGGCTTCTTCATCACCCACGGACACGAGGATCACATCGGCTCCATCCCCTACGCCATGCAGCAGGTCAATTGCCCTGTCCACGGTACCGCCATGACCAACGGCCTCATCAAGCTGAAGCTGGAGGAGCACGGCCTGGACAAGAAGGTCAAGCTCATCACCCACAAGCCCGGCGACACCGTCAAGGCCGGCTGCTTCTCCGTGGAGTTCATCCACGTGAACCACTCCATCGCCGACGCCGTGGCCTTCTGTGTCAACACCCCTGTGGGCCGTCTCATCTTCACCGGCGACTTCAAGATCGACCCCAGCTCCGCCGACGGCATGACCGACCTGGCCCGCCTGGGTCAGCTGGGCAACGAGGGCGTACTGGCTCTGCTGGCCGACTCCACCAACGTGGAGCGTCCCGGCATCACCCCCAGCGAGAACACCGTCACCGAGAATCTGGATCGCCAGTTCAAGAACTGCGACCAGCGCATCATCATCACCACCTTCGCCTCCAACATGCACCGCATCCAGGCGGTGCTGGCCACTGCCCACCGCTACGGCCGCAAGGTGGCCGTCACCGGACGGAGCATGGAGAACGTGCTGAAGGTGGCTTCGGAGCTGGGCTACCTGAAGGTGCCCGCCAATACCATCGTCGATCTGGCCCAGATCAAGAGCCTGCCCAAGAACAAGGTGGTCATCGTCTCCACCGGCTCCCAGGGCGAGAACATGTCCGCCCTGTACCGCATGGCCTTCAACACCCACAAGCAGATCGACATCGTGGGTGGTGACCGGATCATCATCTCCGCTTCCGCCATTCCCGGCAACGAGAAGGCTGTCAGCAAGATCATCAACGAGCTCTACCGCAAGGGCGCGGACGTGGTCTACGAGAAGAGCGAGGGTCTCCACGTCTCCGGCCACGCCTGCCAGGAGGAGCTGAAGATCATCCACGCCCTGACCAAGCCCAAGTTCTTCATCCCCATCCACGGCGAGCAGCGGCACCTGCAGCTCCACGCGAGACTAGCAAGGGCCATGGGCATGAAGCCCAACCACGTGGTGGTGGGCGAGATCGGCTCCCAGTTCGAGCTGAACAGCCGTGGCTGCAAGATCACCGGCACCGTGCCCAGCGGCAAGGTCTTTGTGGACGGCACCGGCGTGGGCGATGTGGGCAGCGTGGTGCTCCGCGACCGCAAGCACCTGGCCCAGGACGGCATGATTGTGGTCTGCGTGAACCTGAGCGCTCAGAACGGCGAGATTATCACCGGCCCCGACATCATCACCCGCGGCTTCATCTACGTCAAGGAGTCCGAGGAGCTGATGGATTCCCTCCGGGAGGTGGCCGAGGAGGCCATCGACCGCTGCCGCCGCAAGCGCATCCGGGACTGGTCTACCATCAAGTCCGCCATCAAAAATGACCTGAGCGGCTACCTCTACAAGACCACCAAGCGCAATCCCATGATCCTGCCCGTTATCATGGAGATCTAAGCGAAATACAGAGGAGCTGCTGCAAAATGCAGCAGCTCTGCAAACGTCAAGAAAAAAGTAGGCCAGTGCTGGAAATAAACCAGACCACCTGCGCTTGAAAAAAACACTATCGCCGTTGAGAACGAGATTGCCCGTAATATGTACGAACGGTCAGAACTGGACTATCTGATTTACAATGCCCCTCTTGAATATGCAGACCTTATTTTGAACGGTGATCCCGAAACATATCTTAAAGCGGTTACTGAATATAAGCCGCTGGACTAAAACTTCACCCCTCTGCCGATTGGTAGAGGGGTGAAGTTATATTGACCATATATAGCCGATTAACAAC
>SVLP01000020.1 GCA_015067895.1 Oscillospiraceae bacterium
TATCCAAGTCTATGATTACCGGCTCCCGCCGTGCGTTGTTTTTCCATGCTTCCATAAAAACACCCCCGTTTCGTCTAGTATACACGAAACGGGGGCGTTTGGATAGTTCTTTGACAAGCTGAAAAGCCTTCCAGCTTTCTGCCGGAAGGCTTCCGTGTGTAAAAAGGTTCTATAGGGGCGGGGCCGTGCCCCTGGCGTTTCATGGCGCTTATACTAATTCTTGGTTAAATGGTTTCAGAGCTTTCCGAGGATAAATTGTGCCAGAAAAGGCCGAGGACGACGGTGGGCTGTCGCCCACCTAGGACGAGAACGCATTATGGCGCAATTTAGACCGGAAAGAATGAAACAGTTTAATCAAGAGTTAGTATTATGTTGCCTTGGCTGCGGACAGCATCAGCTTGATGCGGTTGAGCTGGTTGACCTCCGAGGCACCGGGGTCGTAGTCCACGGCGGCGATGTTGGCCTGGGGGAATTCGGCCTTCAGCCGCTTGATGACGCCCTTGCCCACCACATGGTTGGGCAGACACGCAAAGGGCTGGATGCAGACGATGTTGGGAACCCCCTGCTTGATGAGCTCGATCATCTCGCCGGTGAGGAACCAGCCCTCGCCGTACTGGTTGCCAATGGAAAGGAAGGGCTTGGTCTGCTCGGCGATCTCCTCAATGGGCATGGGAGCTTCGAACCGCTTGCTCTTTTCCAGCGCTTCCAGTGCGGGCTTTCGAATTTTCCGGATGGCATCCACTGCGATTTTGGAGGTGGTCTTGCTGGAACGCTTGATGCCCAAAAATTCTGCCCGGTACTGGTTGTTGTAGAAGCTGTAGTTCAGGAAATCCATCAGATCGGGAACCACCGCCTCGGCCCCCTCCTTTTCCAGCAGCTCCACCAGATGGTTGTTGGCCAGGGGCATGTACTTGACCAAAATCTCGCCGACGACGCCCACGCGGGGCTTTTTCAGCTCCTCGTGGATGGGCAGATTGTCAAAATCAGCCACGATCTCCCGGCAAAGCTGCTTGTAGTGCTTGCCGCTGTGCCTGGAGGTCAGGGCCTCAATACACTTGCTTTTCCAATGTCTGTGCAGGGCATTGGCGGAGCCGGGAACCTTTTCGTAGGGCCGCACCCGGTACAGGCACCGCATCAGCAGATCGCCGTAGACGATGCCTTCGATGGCATCGACCATCATACCGGGATTGATCCTGAAGCCCTCGTTCTTCTCCATGCCGTTGGCGTTCAGGGAGATGACGGGGATGTGGGACAGTCCGGCCTTCTCCAGAGCCCGGCGGATAAAGGCCACATAGTTGCTGGCCCGGCAGCAGCCGCCGGTCTGGCTCATGATGATGGCAAGCTTGTCGGTGTCGTATTTCCCGGACAGCACTGCCTGCATGATCTGTCCCACCACGGTGATGGAGGGAAAGCAGGCATCGTTGTTGACGAACTTCAGACCCACATCCACTGCCCGGCGGTCGTCGTTGTCCAGGATCACGATGTTGAAGCCGTACTTTTTGAACACCGGCTCCAGAAGATCGAAGTGGATGGGGCTCATCTGGGGGGCCAGGATGGTGTAGCCCTCGTCGAACATCTGCTTCGTGAATTCTGTCCGCTGGTAGGGACTCAGGTCAGGCTTTGCCAGGATCTGCTTCTCCCGCCGCATATCCATGGCGGCCAGCAGGCTGCGGATTCGGATGCGGACGGCACCCAGATTGTTGACCTCGTCGATCTTCAGCAGGGTATAGAGCTTGTTGCTCTTTTCCAGAATTTCGGACACCTGGTCAGTGGTGACGGCGTCCAGGCCGCAGCCGAAGGAGTTGAGCTGCACCAGCTCCAGGTCATCCCGGCCGGCCACGAACTGGGCCGCCTTGTAAAGCCGGGAGTGGTACACCCACTGATCCACCACCCGCAGGGGAGGGAGGGTGTCGTCCACAGGGAGCGCGTCCTCGGTGAAGACCGTCAGACCGTAGGAGGCGATGAGCTCCGGGATGCCGTGGTTGATCTCCGGATCGATGTGGTAGGGGCGTCCCGCCAGGACGATGCCCCTGCCGCCATTGGTGCGCATGGCTTCGTAGACCCGGCGGCCCTCCTCCCGGATGGCGGCCTTGGCACTGCGCTGTTCTGTCCATGCGGCATGAACGGCGGCGCGGACTTCCTTTTCCGGGATGCCCCATTCCTCTGCCGCGGTCTTCACCAGCCGGTCAGCGGCGGTCTTTTCATTGGTGAAGGCGATAAAGGGCCGGATGTATCGGACATCTCCCTCGGTGATGGCCTCCACGTTGTTTTTCAGGTTCTCTGCGTAGGATACCACGATGGGGCAGTTGTAATGGTTCTGGGCATTGTCCGTCTCCTGGTGCTCGAAGAATACGCAGGGATGGAAAATGGTTTTGACGCCCTGCTCCACCAGCCACTGGACATGGCCGTGGGACAGCTTGGCGGGATAGCACTCGGACTCCGAGGGGATGGACTCCATGCCCAGTTCGTAGAGCTTCCGGTCAGACCAGGGGGACAGCACCACCCGGAAGCCCAGCTCCCGGAAGAAGGTGGCCCAGAAGGGGTAATTTTCGTACATGTTCAGCACCCTGGGGATACCGATGGTTCCCCGGGGCGCATCGGTAAGGGGCTGGTAGGGGTCAAAGAGCCGTCTGCGCTTGAACTCCACCAGATTCGGAGCTTTCTCTCCTTTGTTCGCATTTCCTGCGCCCTTTTCACAGCGGTTGCCGCTGACGTGCTTTCTGCCGCCGAAATTGTTGATGGTCAGCATGCAGCGGTTGGAACAGCCGCCGCAGCGGGCGGAGGTGGATTTGTAGGAGAGCCGAAGCATCTCCTCCAGAGAAAGCATGGTGCTCTCCTTGCCGGTGTAATGATTTTTCGCCACCAGAGCCGCACCGAAGGCGCCCATCAGACCGGAGATATCGGGGCAGACGGTATCCACCCCTGCGATCTTCTCAAAGGCCCGCAGCACCGCCTGGTTGTAGAAGGTGCCGCCCTGGACGACGATGTGTCGGCCCAGATCCTCCGCGCTGGCCAGCTTGATGACCTTGTAGAGGGCGTTTTTGATGACGGAGTAGGCAAGGCCGGCGGAGATATCCGAAACGGCTGCGCCCTCCTTCTGGGCCTGCTTGACATTGGAGTTCATGAACACGGTGCAGCGGGTTCCCAGATCCACAGGGGCTTTTGCGAACAGCGCTTCCTGGGCGAAGGCCTCGGCGGTGTAGCCCAGAGAGGCCGCAAAGTTCTCGATGAAGGAGCCGCAGCCGGAGGAGCAGGCTTCGTTGAGCATGATGGAGTCCACGGTGCCGTTCTTCAGCCGGATGCACTTCATATCCTGACCGCCGATGTCCAGCACACAGTCCACCTCCGGATCGAAGAACGACGCTGCGGTGCAGTGGGCAATGGTTTCCACCACGCCTTCATCCAGATCAAAGGCGGATTTCAGCAGGGCCTCGCCGTAGCCGGTGGAGCAGCCCCGGACGAGCTTTGCAGTCTTTGGCAGCAGCTTTTTCAGCTCGCCGATGGCGAATTGGCTGGTCTGTACGGGATTTCCCTGATTGTTGGCATAGAAATGCCAGAGCAGCTCACCCTGTTCACCGATCAGCACCAGCTTGGTGGTGGTGGAACCGGCATCGATGCCGAGGAAGCAATTGCCCTGATACCCCGACAGGTCGGCTTTTTCCACGACCGCTTTTTTGTGTCGGCAGCAGAAGGCGGCATACTCGTCCTCATCCCGGAACAGGGGCTCCAGGCGGGGCATCTCAAAGCTGACACGAACGCCCTGCTCCAGCCGGTCGATCAGCTGGGACAGCTCTGTTTCCTCAGCATCGCTGGCATTCAGTGCCGCACCCATGGCGGCGAACAGGTGGGAGTTCTCAGGGTCAACGGTGGTTTCCTCCGTCAGCTTCAAGGTACGGACAAAGGCCGCCTTCAGCTCCGTCAGAAAGTGCAGGGGGCCGCCCAGGAAGGCCACGGTGCCCCGGATGGGCTTGCCGCAGGCAAGGCCGGAGATGGTCTGGTTCACCACCGCCTGGAAAATGGATGCCGCCAGGTCGGCTTTCGTTGCGCCCTCGTTGATGAGGGGCTGGATGTCCGTTTTGGCGAAGACGCCGCAGCGGGCGGCAATGGGATGGATCTGCTTGTAATCCTTTGCGGCGTCGTTCAGGCCCGCTGCGTCGGTTTGCAGCAGAGAGGCCATCTGGTCGATGAAGGAGCCGGTGCCGCCTGCGCAGACACCGTTCATGCGCTCCTCCAGACCGCCCTTGAAGTAGATGATCTTGGCGTCCTCGCCGCCCAGCTCGATGGCCACATCGGTCTGGGGTGCAACCTCTTTCAAAGCGGTGGCAACCGCAACAACCTCCTGGACAAAGTCAATGCCCAGCGCCTTGCCCAGATTGATGGAGCCGGAGCCGGTGATCTTCACCTTCAGCATGCAGCTGCCGAGCTTCTGCCGCACGGATTTCAGCAGGGAATTGAGGGTTTCCTGGGTATGGGCATGGTGGCGGCGATAGTCGCCAAAGAGGATCTCGTTATTATCATTCAAAACCACCAGCTTGACGGTGGTGGAGCCGATGTCGATACCGGCGCGATAGGTATTCATTCAAAACGCTTCTTTCTGTCCTTGTGGTGATAAAAGGTTATCATGGTTAACTATTCTATTATAGCACCGGACTCTTGAAAGAAAAGCAAAAAAGCTGTAAAGATTTTTTGTCGATACCGTGAACGTTTCTTCCGGAAAACAGCGATGGGCCCGCCAGGATCAAAAAAAACGCCGCAGCGGCCCACGGGGATGGGTGCTGCGGCGATTTGCGGTTACTTTTTGAGAGCCCGATGCTGCTGCCTGATGTTCGTTTCGTCAGGATTTGGCTCCCTGTTTGCGGAAGGTGATGGCGCCGGTCTCGGCGTCCATGGCATCCACGATAGCCAGCGATTCCACAGGATAGCCCAGACCGCGGATCACGCTGCCGCCGTTCTGGAAGCCCTTCTCAATGACGATGCCGCAGCCCTCCACGATGGCACCGGCACTTTCGGCGATGGAGATCAGGCCCTGGAGGGCACAGCCGTTGGCCAGAAAATCGTCGATGATGAGGAGGTGCTCCCCCTCGTGGAGGAACTTCCTGGACACAATGACCTGATTTCTGTTCTTGTGGGTGAAGGACTCCACCTCCGCAGCGAATACATCGCCGTCGATGTTGATGGACTTGGACTTCTTGGCGAAGACCAGGGGCACACCAAACTCCCGGGCCACGAAGGCCGCAATGCCGATGCCGGAGGCCTCGATGGTCATGACCTTGGTGATGGTTTTATGGCCGAAACGGCGCTTGAACTCCCGGCCGATCTCCTCCAACAGCGGAATGTCCATCTGGTGGTTCAGGAAGCTGTCCACCTTCAGCACATTGCCGGACTTGACGACGCCTTCTTTCAGGATCCGCTCTTCCAGAAAATTCATTTTTCTATCTCCCCTTTTCTTATGCTGCTTCTTAATTAAAATCTTTAAGCCTCGCCGAGTCCTTAAAGCTTTATACTAATTCTTGGTTAAATGGTTTAAGAGCTTTCCGAGGATAAATTGTGCCAGAAAAGGCCGAGGACGACGGTGGGCTGTCGCCCACCTAGGACGAGAACGCATTATGGCGCAATTTAGACCGGAAAGAATTAAACAGTTTAATCAAGAGTTAGTATTAATCAATAATCAGTATTAGTTTGCGATATTTCTCGCCACGTGGATGCAGCAGCCGTCGTGAAATGCCAATGGAGACGAAGCGCCTGTACCCACGTAAACCAGGAATATCTTATCACAATCCGCTGAAAAAACAAAGCAAAAACGTACTCGCACCGACACAGAAGCTCCCGGGACGGAGGGGCAGCGGTGCTGTTTTTTTGGGCAACCGCCTGCCTGATGATTGAACTTTTGCGATCCTTTGGTATAATGGAATTGGATGTGATCCATCGAAAACGCAGACAGAAAAAGGAGGAACTTACCATGCAGAATTGGAAAAAGCGTGTGCTCACGGCCATACTGGCTCTGAGTACCATCGTAAACCTGCTGGCCCCCGGATTGACAGCCAGGGCGGCAGAACGGGCGGTCAATGTTGCCCTGGATGGCACGGCCACCACCGCCGACGGCAGCTACCAGACCCATGTGATCGGCAATGTCATCGACGGGGATCCGGCCACCAACTGGCAGACCCAGGGCGTTTGGCCCTCCACCGCTGTGGTTCAGCTGGACATGGGCAGAACCATTTCTGAGGTGGTGGTCAAGCTGGGCGGCGACGACAACGCATCGAGAACCGTTACTGTCACGGTGGAATACGCCCAGAACGGCGTGACCAGCGACCTGATCGCCTTCGGAAGCCAGACCGTCACCCTCACGGGGGATATGGAGGCCCGCTTCCAGGCGGCTCAGCCGGTTTCTGCCACCCACTTCTTCGTGACCCTCTCGGATCCGAAGCAGAACGGCGCGGTGGGCACCTTCTGGCCCTGCGTCAGCGAGATCGAGATCTACGAAATGCAGGAGCAGAATTTGTCTGACTACCATAACATCGCCGATCAGGCGACCATCAGCGCCACAGGCAATAACGAGCACCCCACCGAGGGCTCTGCCAATCTGGTGGACGGCAGCACCTCCACACTCTACAAGTTCTACAACGCGGCACAGACCTCTGAGCAGGCCATCACCCTGGCCTATGCAAGCCCCAGGAGCATGGATGCCGTCGCCATCGCCTTTGAAAACGTGGGTACCTACGACAGCATCGACTTTGCCTTCCGCTACAGCATCCTGGCGAGGAACGGTACCGGGGCCTACGACACCATCGTGGCCAACGCCGCTGCAAACCGCACCGACAACAGCGCTCAGCAGTATTCCTTCCTGGAGAAGACCTACTCGGAGGTAAAGATCGTGATCCACTCCTGCACCACCTACGGCGGCAGCAGCGCGGGCTGGCCAGCTGTGGCAGAATTTGAAGTTTACGGCAGCGAGGAAGTGGTGGCGGACGACTGCATCTCCAACGGCAAACCCGTCCACGCCTCCTCTGGACAGAATCTGGCGAAGAACATCACCGACGGCAGCAAGACCTCCGCCTGGCGGGGCAGCTACTACCCCGGCTATGTGGACATCGATCTTCAGGCCAATTACTACCTCGATTCCGTCGAGGTCTATACCCCCGCAAACGGCTATTCCCAGTACAGCATCTACACCAGCCTGGATGGCCGCGACTTTACGAAGCTGGCGGAAAAGACCACCAGAGACAGCGCGAGCCTGGAGACCGGCGAAGCATACCCGGCAGAGGGCAGGGAAGCCCGGTTCGTCCGGGTCTATCTGGAGTACAACTCCGCAGAGACCGCAGCGGTCATCAACGAAGTCCGCGTCCTAGGCAAGCCCAGCGGCACACCCATCCAGCAGCGGCCCGAGATCGCCGTGGTGGACTTCGAGCAGTCCGCCTATGCGGATCTGACTGTCACCGCCCAGGACACCTATGACGAGGTCTACGGCATCATCGGACGGCGTCTGGGCGAACAGTACAAGTCCTGGTTCACCCTGGAACTGGGCGAGTCCGGCGAATATGATTATTTCGAGCTCTCCACCGTGGACGGCAAAGTCCACGTCAAGGGCAATGACGGCGTCTCTCTGGCCACCGGCATCAACCATTATCTGAAATATTACTGCAAGGTCAATCTCTCCCAGGTGGGCGATCAGGCGGATATGCCCGAAACCGCCCCCGTCATCGAGGGGACTGTCCACAGGGAGACCAAAGCCAAAGTCCGTTATTCCTACAACTACTGCACATTGTCCTACTCCATGGCCTTCTGGGGCCAGGAGGAGTGGCGCAATGAGCTGGACTGGCTGGCCCTGAACGGCGTCAACGTGGTTCTGGACGCCACCGCCCAGGAGGAGGTCTGGAGACGATTCCTGGGTGAGCTGGGCTACAGCCACCAGGAGGCCAAGGATTACATCGCGGGCCCCGCCTATTACGCCTGGGCCTACATGGCGAACCTCTCCGGCTTCGGCGGCCCCGTCCACGATTCCTGGTTTGAAGAGCGGACGGAGCTGGCAAGACGAAACCAGCAGATCATGCGAAATCTTGGCATGCAGCCCGTTCTCCAGGGCTATTCCGGCATGGTTCCCACGGATATCACCTCCAAGGCAACCGGCGATTATGCCCTGACCAGCTCCGACATCATCGCCCAGGGCAGCTGGTGCTCCTTCCAGCGTCCCGCCATGCTGCGCACCACCTCCGCCGCCTTTGATAAGTACGCGGAGCTGTTCTACAAGTGCCAGAAGGAAGTTTACGGCGATACCTCCGACTACTATGCCACCGACCCCTTCCACGAGGGCGGCAACACCGGCGGCATGAACGCCCGGGATATCTCCCGAGAGGTACTGCTGTCTATGCTGGATGCGGACGCGGATGCCGTCTGGATCATCCAGGCCTGGCAGGGCAACCCCACCACCGCACTGCTGAACGGTCTGGACGATGTGGAAAATGGCGCACAGCATGCGCTGGTGCTGGATCTGTACGCGGAAAAGACCCCCCACAACCAGGAGACCGGCAGCTCCTACGGCGATACCAAGGAATTCGACGACACCCCCTGGCTCTACTGCATGCTCAACAATTTCGGCGGCCGTCTGGGCCTCCATGGCCATCTGGACAACATGGCCCGGGAGATCCCCAAGGCCTTCAACAACGGAAAGCACATCGCCGGCATCGGCATCACCCCCGAGGCCAGTGTCAACAACCCCGTTCTGTACGATTTCCTGTTTGAGACCATCTGGCAGGAGGACGCTGACCAGCCCCTTCAGCAGATCGATCTGGACAGCTGGCTGGAAGGCTATGCCGAGCGCCGCTACGGCGCGGCCAGCGAGTCCGCCAATGCCGCCTGGGCGATCCTGAAGGACACCGTCTACAAGAGCAGCCTGAACAATCTGGGGCAGGGCGCACCGGAGTCCGTGGTCAACGCAAGACCTGCGCTGAGCATCCAGGCGGCTTCCACCTGGGGAAACGCCGTGGTCAGCTATGACAAGGTGGAGCTGGAAAAGGCCGCAAAGCTTCTGCTGGAGGATTATGAGCTTTTGAAGGGCAGCGAGGGCTACCTGTACGATGTGGCCAATGTGCTGCAGCAGGTGCTCTCCAACAGTGCCCAGGAATACCAGAAGAAGATGGCTGCGGCCTACAGCGCGGGAAATACGGAGGCCTTCGAGGAGAACGCGGCGGTCTTCCTGGAGATCATCGACCAGATGGAGACTGTGACCGCCACCAGCGAGTATTTCCTCCTGGGCCGCTGGGTGGAGCAGGCCAAGGCTCTGGGTAAAAATGCGGACGACTTTACCCGGGAGCTCTATGAATTCAACGCCAAGGCTCTGGTCACCACCTGGGGCTCCTACAACCAGGCGGAGAGCGGCGGTCTGAAGGACTACTCCAACCGCCAGTGGGCCGGTCTGATCGGCGACTTCTACAAGCCCCGCTGGGAGCGGTGGATCACTGCCAGAATCAACGAGCTGAAGGGTCAGTCCTATGAAAGCAGCATCAACTGGTTCCAGTGGGAGTGGGAGTGGGTCAGAAGCGACAGAATCTACACCAACGAGCCCACCCCTGCGGATCTGAAGAACCTGGGAGCCGGGATCATCGAGAAGTACACCTCCGCCAACCCGGCGGCGGATGCTTCCCGGGACATCGACCCCACCACCATGACGGTCTATGCCGAAAATTTCCAGCCGAACAACGCCACCGAGGGCGATCCCCGGTATGTGCTGGACGGCAACCCCGGCACCTTCTGGCATACGGTCTGGCGTGACTCCGAGCGATCCACCCATTACCTGATCTTCACCTTCAGCGAGGTAACGAAGATTGACGGCATGCGCTTCCTCCAGCGGCCCAGCGGCCCCAACGGCGTAATCACGAAATTCGACCTGCTGGTGCGGCTGAATGAGACTGACGAGTGGACGACCGTTGTGGATGACGGTACGCTGAGCGCCGATACCTCCTGGCAGCTGGTGACCTTCGACGCCGTGGAAGCGAAGCAGGTGAAGCTCCAGGTGGTGGACGCCACCTCCGGCGAGGTGGGCAACAAGTTCGCGGCTGCGGCGGAGATCCGCTTCACCGCCGTGCAGGAGCCTTCCCACGAGCACAGCTACACCGCCGTGGTCACCGCGCCGAGCTGCACCGAGGGCGGCTATACCACCTATACCTGCGAATGCGGCGACAGCTACGTTGCTGACGAGACCGCTCCTCTGGGCCACACCGCCGGTGATGCAGTCCAGGAGAACGAGAAGGCCGCCACCTGCACCGAGGACGGCTCCTACGACTCCGTGGTTTCCTGCACCGTCTGCGGCGAGGAACTGAGCCGCGAGACCGTCACTGTTCCCGCTGCCGGTCACACCGAGGAAGTGCTTCCCGCTGTCGAGCCCACCTGCACCGGAACCGGCCTGACCGAGGGTAAGAAGTGCGCTGTCTGTGATGAGATCCTAGTCGATCAGGCAGAGCTCCCCGCTCTGGGCCACGACTGGAAGGGCACTTCCTGCCAGCGCTGTGACGAGAAGCGTGAGAACCCCTTCGTGGATGTCCCCGAGGATTCCTTCTACATCGATCCCGTCCTGTGGGCTGTCGAGAAGGGTATCACCACCGGCACCACGGACACCACCTTTGATCCCAACGGCCAGTGTATGCGCGCGGTGGTCGTCACCTTCCTGTGGCGGGCCGCAGGCTCCCCCGAACCCACCGGCACCGTCAACCCCTTTACGGATGTGAAGGAGTCCGACTTCTTCTACAAGGCTGTCCTGTGGGCCGTGGAGAATGAGATCACCAATGGTCTGACTGCCACTGCGTTTGGCCCCACCGCCCTGTGCAACCGGGCCCAGGTGGTCACCTTCCTGTGGCGGGCCATGGAAAAGCCTGACTCCACTGCCGCAGTCGACTTCCGCGACGTCCAGCCCGGCCAGTTCTACTCCGCCGCCGTGGCATGGGCCGTGGAGAAGGGCATCACCAACGGCATCTCCGCCACCGAGTTCGGTGTGAACGGCATCTGCAACCGGGCCCAGGTGGTCACCTTCCTGTACCGCACCTACGTCAACTAATCCCCAAGTGATCTGGCCCCCGGCTTCAAGCCGGGGGCCTTTTGCGCAGGGAAAAGACAAATCAAAGGGGACGGCAGGGGGGACGAATTCGCATCAGGCTCCGGCGAACACTTATACGAACTCTTGATTAAACTGTTTCATTCTTTCCGGTCTAAATTGCGCCATAATGCGTTCTCGTCCTAGGTGGGCGACAGCCCACCGTCGTCCTCGGCCTTTTCTGGCACAATTTATCCTCGGAAAGCTCTTAAACCATTTATCCAAGAATTAGTATGAACGATAAAAATGGCCCCCGGCTTCAAGCCGGGGGCCAAATCGTTTGGGGATTACTTAACGTAGGTACGATACAGGAAGGTCACGACCTGGGCCCGGTTGCAGGTGGCATTGGGGCCGAAGGTGGTCTCGGTCAGGCCGTTGGTGATGCCGTTCTCCACGGCCCACAGCATGGCGTTGTAGTAGAACTGATCCTCAGCCACGTCGGTGAATGGATGCTCGGTGGCGGTGGGCTCGGGCTTCGACCTGGCCCGCCACAGGAAGGTCACAACCTGAGCACGGTTGCACTCGGCATAGGGGCCGAAGGTGGTGGTGGTCAGACCGTTGGTGATCTCGTTCTCCACGGCCCACAGGACGGCCTTGTAGAAGAAGTCGGTCTCCTTCACATCCACGAAGGGATTGTTGGTGGAGGTGGGCTCGGGAGAACCGGCAGCTCTCCACAGGAAGGTGACCACGGCGGCACGCTGGCAGACGCCGTTGGGGTTGAAGGTGGTCTCGGTGGCGCCGGTGGTGATGCCCTTCTCGACCGCCCAGAGGACGGGATCGATGTAGAAGCTGTCCTCGGGAACGTCCACGAAGGGATTCTCACGGGTGGCGTCACAGCGCTGGCAGGAAGTACCCTTCCAGTCATGGCCCAGTGCGGGGATCTCCTCCTGAGCAACAAGGATCTCGCCACAGACAGCGCACTTCTTACCCTCGGTCAGGCCGGTCTCGGTGCAGGTGGCATCCTTACCGGGGATGACCTCCTCGGTGTGACCCAGAGCGGGGATCTCTTCCTGTTCGACCAGGATCTCGCCACAGACAGCGCACTTCTTGCCCTCAGTCAGACCGGTTTCGGTACAGGTGGCGTCCTTGCCGGGGATGACTTCCTCGGTGTGACCCAGAGGAGCGGTCTCGTCAGCGACGTAGCTGTCGCCGCACTCGCAGGTGTAGGTGGTGTAGCCTCCCTCGGTACAGGTAGGCGCGGTCACGACAGCGGTGTAGCTGTGCTCGTGGGCGTCGGCCTTCACGCCGGTCAGCCGGATCTCGGCGGCGGAGGCGAAGACATAGGAGTTGTCGGTCACGGCGTTGATCGCCTTCAGACGGACGAATCTGGCCTGGATGCCCTGGAATTCTGCGATCTTCCAGTTGGTGTTGTTGGCCCAGCTTCCGGAGGTGATGCTCTGGAAATTGACGCCGTCATCGCTGACCAGGATCTCGTACTCCAGGATCGTGCCGTTGGCACTGCCGCCCTCACGGGGCTTGTAGCGCAGGCCATCGACAACGTAGTCCTCGCTCAGCTCGAACTGGATCCAGTGGTCAGCGCGGCTGGTGCCATACCAGTCGGTGTGCCAGATGGTGCTGGGATTTCCGTCCAGAACCAGCTCTGCGGGGCCCTCGGTCGCTTCATAGCCGGTCTGCCAATCGCCTGCGGTGGCGGTCAGAACCTCCACGGGAATATCACGGGAGGAATCGTTGGGATCCATGACCTTTTTCAGATTCACGGTGTAGACGGCGGTGGTGCTGCCGTCCCGGGCGGTGATGGTGACCTGAACGGCGGCTGTACCGTTCTCCAGGGTCACATTGCCGGTATAGGAACCAACGGCCTCATGCTCGATCCCGTTTGCGGCGACCTTGATGGAAGCACCGGAGTCCTTGGTGACGATGTTCACAGCAGCGGTATTGCCGCCCACAAATGCGGATGCAGTTCCATTTTCATCGAACTGGCCCAGAAGGGACTTGCCGTCCACGTCAAAGGCGAAGAGCTCCACGTTCTCGGCATAGGGAATGACCGCGTCCACATGGTAGGTATTCTTCACGATGCCGTCGGCGGCAACGGTGACAACACAGATCTCATGGGAGCCGCCCGCGATGCCGCTGACCTCCAGGGAGGCGGCATCCGCGTCCTCCATCACATAGCTGTCATCGATGCGGATGCGAACCCGCTGGTCGGAGACGGCCTCGACCTTCAGGGTGTCGGTCTCCTCCAGGGTGATGAGATAGCTGTTCCTGTCAGGGGAGAAGCCCTCGACAGAGGTGCCGTTGATCTTCAGATCCTGAAGCTCGGAGACGGTATCGGGGGTGTAGACCACGTTCACATTGTACTGCTCGGTGGTGATGCCATCCCTGGCGACGACGGTGATGTAGTAGCTGTTCAGACCGGTGACGAAGGAGAGCTCGGATTCGTTCTCAACCAGCTCGATGGGTTCACGGTAGTTGCCATAGGCGACCTCGATATGACCAATGCGGTCGTCGGCAGCGATGGCCAGGGTCGCGGCGGCTTCGGTGGTGCGCACCAGCCAGGAACCGGCAGACAGATCGGTCACCGCCAGACCCAACTCAGGGCTGCTGATGCCCTGGATCTCGGTGCAGTTGCTCTCGACCCGGATCAGCTTCACGGTATAGACTGCATCCTCCATGCCCTCCGCGCTGCGGACAATGGTGACGGTGTCGGCCGCATCCAGGGTCAGGACAGCGTCATTCTCCACCGGCATACCGTTGACGGTGGTGGTGCCCACGCCGGACATCAGGGACTCGATGGCCAGCTCCACGACCTCCAGATCGGCGGGGATCAGGAACTGATGATCGCCGCCCAGCAGCTCCGTGCCGTTGATGCGCAGGCTCTTCAGTTCCAGATCGGGCTCGCCGGATACGGTATTGACAAAGGTCTCAGAGGGTGCACCATGGGCACCCAGTGCATCCACGGGGAATACGGCGCAGGCCAGGCCGCCCTCGGCGGTGACGGTGAATTCGGGAGTGCGGGTGACAGCAGTGCCGCCGGGGAAGCTCCAAAGGAAGTAGGGCTCACCCTGCGCATCGCCGTCGGCATCAATGTAGGTGTAGGTAACGCTGGCGGTATCGCCCACCTGATAGCGCTCCCGATCGAAGGAAACGTCTGCGGCAGCGGGGGCGGAATTGGTGGTTCTGTACAGGACGATGGGTTCCGTGCCCAGCAGCTCGTCGTAGCTGATCTCGCTGGCCTTGCCGACCTTGAACTGGGAGAAGACAACATCATTTCTGCCCACGCCCCAGGCGGCGAAGCCGATCTCGTAGCTGTCGCCCAGGAAGCCGATGTCGGCGGTTTTCGCGGTGACCCACTGGCCGTCGGCGACCTTGTAGTCCATGGTGACGGTGGTGCCGCTGACGGTGAAGCCAAGCCAGGCGGAGGTCACAGCGTTGTGGGCAGTGGAGTTTTCGCCAGCTTCGGCGCAGGACTGGGCCCGCTCCACCACGGTGGCGAAGCCGTCCATATGGCCCTTCTTGCCGATGGAAACGTAGTCATCGTCGCCCGCGTACAGCAGGAAGCTGGCGGTATCCCAGTTGTTGCTGGCCCGGACGGGCAGACCGTCCACTCGAACCACGGCGCGCAGGTCACTGCGGTCAAAATTGCTGTACAGCAGCAGGTTCTCCAGGGTGTTGTCGTAGGTCCACAGGTCATTGCCGCCCTGCTGGGTGATGGTGATGCTGCTCTGTTCGATGGAGTAGTTGGCGGCATCCTCCCGAACGAACCGGAAGCCCTCGGCCAGGGTGCCTGCGGCAGGCAGATTCACGACCACGGGGATCGCATCCTCGGTGCCGTTTGCAGAAGCCTTGACCCAGGCAATGCCGTTGCTCCGGGCGGTAACGGTGCCGTCCTGAGAGACGGTGACAACGTTGGTGGCTCCGCCGGTGACGAAGTCGGCGGCAGACCAGGCCGCATCAACGTTGGCGGTCAGCCGGACAGACATGGTCTCGCTGTCAAGGATCACGGTGCCTTCCTGGAGGATCTCCACGGCGGTGTCGCTGGAAACGGAACCTGCCTCGGCGGTGATGGTCAGGACATTGGACTTGACGATGGTGCTGTTCCAGACATAGTAGGCGTAAATGTCCGCAGCTCCGGCGGACTTTGCGGTCATCCTGCCGGTGCTGTCCACAGAAACCACATCGGGATCGGAGCTGACATAGACAAGATCGGAAACGGGGTCACCTGCCGGCATGCTGGCGCTGGTGACCACGGTGATCTCCTCATCCTTCATGGTCAGATTGCTCTCGGGCATGCTGCGCAGAACGGCGTAGTTCTTCATGCCGTCGTCGTAGGTGTTGCCCTCGACCAGGACATCCTTACAGGCGGTGAACTCAAAGACATTGTCGTACTGGCGGGAGTAGGTGTCGCTCAGATCCTTGTTGTTGTCACCGATGATGGTGGTGCCGTCTGCTGCGATGTGCAGATTGGCCGTCCCGCCGACGGTCATGCTGCTGTCACCGGAGAGCTCGATGGTGAACTCGGGATCGGTGCGGAGGATGGTGTTGTTGCGGAAGATGAGGTTTTCCACGCTTTCGGCCTTGACCACGGTGTCATCGCTCATGTGGAAGGTGTTGCCCTCGATGGTGATGTTTTTGTGGATGGGGTTCTCGTAGGAGGGCAGGCCGCCGCCGTAGGTCACGGGATGGACATAGATGGCGGATTTGTAATCCCACCAGGTATCGCCGATGGTCTTGATGTAGAAGGTGTTGTTCCGGATGGTCATGTCCCGGATGGGGCCGGACTCATACCAGTCACCGGAGTCGTTGGACAGGAAGATGGTGGCCATGGACATGTTCAGGAAGGTATTGCCTTCGATGACGACGGGATTTCTGGTGGTGCAGAGGATGCCGCGGGTGGCGGTATTCTTGAAGGTGGAGTTGCGGATGGTGACGGCGGGGGCGTAGGTCACATTTTCGGCAACATACTTCGGTGTGCCGTTGGAGACGGTCTGGGTCAGGAAGGTGGGGAGCGCTTCCTCGAACTCGACTACCATGGTACGCAGGTCGTTGCCGTTCTCACCGGGGTCGGAGACGACCCTGGCGACGGTGTACAGCTTCTCGTTGTCGGAGGATTCCAGGGTGTCTCTGGTGTAGAATGCGATCTGGTCGCCCTCGTGGTACTGGGGGAAACCGCCCTGCTGGGTGTGGATGTACTTCAGCTGGAGGGTGTGGTCGTCGATCCGACGCTCCACGCGGGTGAAGGTGCCGTGGAAGTTGATGGGGTCGTCATGGGTGTTGGAGAAGTTGCAGTTCTCGATGACGATCTCACCCTTGGCGCCGGAGGCATGAAGGCCGTCGGCGAAGGAAACGGTGATGTGGCCGGAGTTCTCTCTGGGCATCAGGTTGCAGTTTCGGTAGGTCACATCCTCGCTCATCTGGATGAGCCAGCCGAAGCCGTGCATGAAGTGGACGTTCACGCCCTCGGCCAGGACATTTTTGCTCTCCCAGGTGAAGGCACCGGCGGTCTCCCGGTGGGCATTGCCGCAGAGGGCAAAAATGGTGCCGGGCTTGTGATGCTGGGCCTGGGTGGCATTCTTCCAGGAGTAGTTGATGCGGATGACATTGTTGCCCACCTCGGTGATGGAGGTGGCATTGGTGAAGGGGCTGACATCGGTGCCGAAGTTGCGGGCCATCTCGTCGTCGGGATGGTAGGTGACCACGGCATAGGTGTTGTGGTTGCCGGTGGCCGTCCAGTAGGGATTGCCCGTGTAGGGGCTCAGCTCGCTGGACCAGACCAGGGTGTTGCCGGAAATCCGATGGGGGAAGCACTCGGGGATGTAGAACTCCGTGTAGTTGGAGCCGGAGGCTGTGACGGTCAGCTCTGTGACGGTGGGCACGGCGAAGTCCCAGGCGAAGTCCTTCAGCGTGATGTTCTCGGACTTGACCACGGCCAGAGCCATCATGTTGCCGTGCATCAGGAACAGGGAGCCGCAGCCGTCGATGGTCAGGTTCCGATGTTCCTCGATGAGCAGACCGATGGTCTTGATGGGATTCTCGATGCTGTTGGTGTTGGAGGTATGGTACTCCCGGGTCTGTGCCTTGTCCTTGTAGATGTGGTACTCGCCCCTGGGGAATTGCAGGGTGACGGTCTTTCCCTGGTTTTCCAGTTCCTTTGCAGCGGCCAGCGCGTTCTGGATCGCCAGGGTGCTGTCCATGGCACCGGTGGGGTCTGCGCCATAGTCCATGGCATTGAGCACAACGGCATCGCCATCGGTTGCCGCGCTGACGGATGCGGGCAAGGACGGCATCAGCCCCAGCAGCATGCTGCAAATCAGGGTCAATGCAAGAAGTCTGTGTGTTATCTTCATTTTTTCTCCTCCTTTGTGTTGTACCCTTCGTTGAGATCGAAGAGATCTGCCTTCAGTATATATCAAATGTGACGAAAAGTAAATGAGAGCACACGGGGATTTTGTGGATATTCACTTAAAACCAAAGGGCGGCCAAAAGGCCGCCCTTGCAGGAACAAAAATTACTGTGCCAGAGCGCGGTACAGGAAGGTGACAGCCTGTGCGCGGTTGCAGTTGGCATCGATGCCGAACCGGGTCTCGGTCATGCCGTTGGTGACGTCTGCGCCGACCGCCCAGTTGATGGGCGTCTCGTACCACATACCGGTCTCAACATCGGTGAAGCTGTTGACTGCGGATGCTTCGGGCTCACCCAGGTAACGCCACAGGAAGGTCACGGCCTGGGCACGGTTGGTGATGCCGAAGGGGTTGAAGTGGGTGGCGTCGGAGCCGTTGGTGATCTCCTTCTCCACCGCCCACAGGACGGCCTTGTAGTAGAAGTCCGTCTCCTTCACGTCGGTGAAGGGATTGCTGGTGGTCTCAGGCTCGGGCTCACCGGCGGCGCGCCACAGCATGGTGACGAACTGGGCCCGCTGCAGCGCCCCGTTGGGATCAAAGGTGGTCTCGGTGGCGCCGGTGGTGATGCCCTGCTCCACGGCCCAGAGGACGGGGTCGATGTAGAAGGAATCCTCGGGAACATCCGCGAAGGGATTCTCGCGCTGTTCACCGCAGCGGTCACAGCCGGTGCCGTGCCAGTCGTGGCCCAGAGCATCGGTGTAGTCTCCCACATACGTGTCGCCGCACTCGCAGGTGTAGGTGGTGAAGCCCGGCTCGGTGCAGCTGGGCTCGGTGACGACAGCCTCATAGCTGTGCGCGTGGGGCTTCTCCACCTCCAGCGTCAGAGAAAGCTGCTCCTGCTGTCCGCAGACGTCGGCACCGAGATCGTTGGTGAGGATGGAAACGGTGGTTTCGCCGCTTTCCGCAGCCCGGAAGGTCAGGCGGGCAACGGTCTTCGCATCGGAGATCACATGGAGCGCTGCCAGCGACAGGCGGAGCTGGCCCACACCGGCCTTCCAGGCGAAGGCGTCGGCATTGCCGCTGACATCGATCAGCTCCAGCATGGCCGGATCGAAGGACACGGTCATATCCGCATTGGTTCCGGCATCGGGCAGGGTGACGTCCACATACACCAGCTCCTGCTTGACTTCAGCAGCAGACATGGGAGTCACAGTGTTGTTCAGCGTTCCCTGAGCCTTGTTTTCACGGATGCCCTTGAGCTGGGTCTGCTGTTCCACAGGAACGGGCTGGGACATGGTCTCGATGGTCTGGTCTGCCAGGATGACGCCGATGTGGTTCTTGACCTCCCCCAGCTCCATCAGACCCACCACGGGCTGCACGTCACGGAAGATGCCCAGCTCATAGCAGGCCTTGCTGCCTCCGGCCACATCGATGGCCATTAAGGTGACATTGTCCCGGGACTCCTTGTAGGCACTGTAGTAGAGCATCTCGCCGTCAAAATAGGCGGAGCCGTAGTAGGGGGTATCCATCTCGAAGTCCAGCTTGGTGTAGATGCCCTTGGGTGCCAGGGTGTCGTGCTCCAGATAGTAGTATTTGCCATCCTGCTCCAGGAAGCCCATCAGGTACACATAGCCCAGCCGGTCGATGATGAAGTACCAGTCCACCATGGTGTCATAGCTTCCGTAATTGTAGGGCTGGGTGCCCACATAGGCCAGGGCCACCAGATTGTTGGAGAACATATAGTACCAGTTGTAGTAGTCACCTGTTTCAGCGTCCACGTGGAGCACATTGCCGCCGTAGACCGCCATCAGGGAGTTGCCGGGGGCACCGGGCGCGGGAGCCAGATCCACGTAGGCATCGGCAGAGGAGCCGACCCGGGTAGCGGCAAAGGTCTCGGGATCCAGCCGGTACAGATCGGAGCGCATGGAGTCGAGATAGATGGAGGCGGCGTAGAGCCAGCCGTCCTGACCCATGGTGGCAGAGGCCAGGTCGATGGCCAGGCTCTTTTCGGTGAGCCTGGTGTAATCGGGGATCCTGTCGGTGTCAAACTCGCTCATCCAGACCCGGTTTTCCTCGTCCCGGATGATGGCCTGGAGGGTCTTCTCGTGGCGGAAGGTGGAGATGGCGCACTGGGCGCGGATACCGGGATCCAGCCGGGAGACGGCGGTGATGACGCATTCGCCCAGCCCAACGGCGGTCACCCGGCCGTTTTCGTCCACCTGAGCCACGGAGTCATTGGAGGAAGTCCAGACCACGCCCCGGTCGCTGGCGTACCAGGGCCAGACAGTGGCCTCCAGGTTCATGCCGTTATGCAGCACCACCCGGGTGTCGGTGTGGCTCAGCTCGATCCGATCCACCCGATCCACAGGATCGAACCTCCCCTCGTCCACCTCGGGACGGGTGTACAGACCCACCAGAGTCGCCTCCTGCTCCGCGATCACGGTGACCTCGGCGGTTTTGGGGTCGATCTCCAGCAGGACGTTGGGGTAGGCCCAGTAGAGCCTGCCCTCGTTGTGATCCCAGGCCATGGAGCTTAAGTGGGTGGAGGTGAAGTCGCCCATATAGCCGATGGAGGTCATATGGGGGTAGGAGCCCGTGACCTGCTCCAGGGTGTAGGTGTAGAGCCTGCTGGAGTCGTAGCCTGCGGAGTAGAAGTTGCCCTCGGTGTCGATGGCCATGGTATTCACATCCACAGGAAGCTCGCAGATATCCTCCAGGCTTCCGTCGTCCATGTCGATGACGGCAAGGTATGGTCTGGCTTCCCGGTTGTACTCGGAGTAATACTGGACATAGAGCCTGCCGTCGGCATGGTTGTAGGCCAGGTCGTTGACGCCGGTGATGAGCCGCTCCCGGTCAGGGTCAAGCTGGCAGATCCGCTCGGTGACGCTCAGGTCTTCATCGTTGGCGACACACAGGCTGTTGTCGGTGGTGATGACGAACACGTGGCCGCCCACATATTCCGCCGCTCTGGCCAGCAGAGGAAGGCCGGTCTCGGCGATAAAGGAGGTCTGACCTGCCCGGTCAACGCCCACATAGGTCATGGTGTTGTAGTCAATGGCGGTGAAGTATTCCCGCTCCATGGTGCCCAGATCCATCTCCACCCGGTAGGTGGTCACGTTGTTGGCGTAGTCATAGACGGCCACCAGGAACTCGGTGCCGTAAGCCTTGGTAAGATCCAGCTCCACGGTGACGGTCTGACCCGCCGACCTCTGGTTGGGGGACTTGACGCTCAGCTTCCGGGTGCCGCTGGCGTTCAGCAGAGCCACGGCGGCAACATGGCGGTTGTCACGGGCCGTGACGGTGAGCTTGTCCTCGCCAATTTGGGACAGATCGATGTCCAGAGCCACGGGGGCGGTGTTGTCGATGGTGAAGGTGGTGGTCATGGTCGCGCCTGCGCCCAGACCATCGTAGGAATAGCTGCCGTCACTCTGGCGGTAGTAGTGGGGCACAGCGGTCAGGGAGACCGCGACCTGGGTATCCTCAGCCAGAGACTTGCCGTCGGCGTCCTTGCCGCTCCAGTTGAGCTGGGCATACTGGATGGCATTGAGCCACTGACCGGCGGCGGGATCATAGAAGGCGGGGAACAGCTCCCCCAGCTCCCGCTGGAAGTAGACCTCGCCGGTGTCAGCATTGGTGACCCTGATCCGGGCAGCACCCGCACCCCGGATCAGGGTGAAGCCCTGCTCCGTCAGCCGGGAAGCATCCTGGCTATTGAAGGCGTTCCGTTCGGGGAGGTAGGTGTCATCGTCCAGAACGGGGTTGCCGCCGTAGTAGTACTCCTTGCCATTGCCGTAATCGATGCCCAGGGCATTGCCGTAGGGGCCGATGGCCTGGTGCAGATAGGGGGTGGTGGAGCTTGTCTGGCTGACCAGCTCCATCAGGGTGCCCCGGTCATACATGGAGGGCGCAGACCAGTCGCCGTAGAAGGCCAGCACGGGGATGGAGTGGACGGTACCGGCCTCGCCGCGGGCGTAGACAAAGGCCTGCACGTAAGTACCATTGGGCGTCTCGGCATCCAGTTCGGCCTTGGCTTCCCGGGTCAGGGCCATGCGGACAGACACGGTGACGGTGTCATTTGCGGGAACGGTGATGGTGTCACCACCCAGGGACACAAGCAGCAGATGGGCGTCGTAGGAGTTGATCCAGCCGTCGCCGCTGATGTCGCCCTCACCCTTCAGGGCAGGCTCGTTGCCCACCACGAACTCCAGCAGGAAGTCGGCGTCGGCCATATTGGTCTTGCCGTCGCCGTTGAGATCATGGCGCAGTTCGCTGTCCACATCCATGGCATCGGAATAGAAGGTCACATCTGCCGAAAGATCCGTGGTCTGGGTGTCCAGCAGCCAAACCCCGCTGCCGGGGAAGTATTCAAAGACATCCTGCCGGAAGAGATCCGCGTCCAGGGTGTAGGTGCGCTCAGTATCTTCCAGATTGGTAATGGTAAACTCGAAGGTATAAATGCCCTCGCGCCCGGGATCGTCCCCAAGCTCGGCCTTGACCTTATAGTCCTCCTGGCCCTGAACCCTGACGAAGGAATCCGCCTGGGCAGCCAGATCCACCCGGGCCAGGCCTGCGCCCTGACGCAGCAAGGGGTAGTAATTGCCGCCGCTGGTCTCCTCGTAGAGAGGCTCGGCAGTGGACATCAGCAGGCTCTGGGCCAGATGGCGGGCACTGATTCCGGTGCGCTCCGCCAGCCCCTCCTCCCGAATGACCTGGGCCAGCAGGGCCGCCATGCCCGCCACCTGGGGTGCAGCCATGGAGGTGCCGGACATGGTCTCATATTGGTTGGAGCCGCCGCCGCTGACGGGGTTGGAGCCCCAGACGGAACGGATATTCCCGCCGGGGGCGGTGATCTCCGGCTTCAGGGTCAGGCTGCTGGGCACACCCCAGGAGCTGAAATCGCTCATGGTGTAAGCGCCGGTGACGCCTGCGCCCGGTCTGCCGTAGACCGTCATGGTGCCGGTGTAGGCGATGTCGCTGATTTGCGTGGAAGCGGCCATGATGGCATTCGTATCGGAGCGGCTGATGGCAGCCACGGGGTTGGTGTAATAGATGCCCGTCAGATCCAGGCCGTATACATCGTCGTCGCTGTCGCAGATCACAACGGCTGCGGCACCCTTGGCCACGGCAAAGTTGACCTTGTCTGCATAGCTAAGGCTGCCGCTGGACACGAAGACGATCTTCCGGGCCACATCCAGACCATAATAGTCTCCGGCATTGCCCACGGCGTCCAGCAGCACATATTCATACGCGGTGCCGGAGCCGCCCGGATCCAGAGAGGCAAAGCTGCGGTTGCCGTAGCCCATGGACTCCTCGTAGAAGCAGGTTCTGCCGGAGACGGTGAAGAAGCTGCCCACGGCACCGGCGTTCTCCACGGAGGCCACGGTGAAGGCACTTCCATAGGAGCCGGGGGAACCCACGGTGTCAAAGGACACATCATCGTGGTACAGGTGACCGAAGGTGGAGGCCATGGCCCAGTGATAGGCATTGCCCGCAGAGATGACCACCACGGTGTCGGTGTGCTGCATCAGCTCCATCAGCTCGCTGAAGACATCGGTATAGGGAGAGCCGGGGGCGGTGGTGCCCAGGGACAGGTTCACCGCATCACAGCCCAGCATGATGGCGTCCTCAATGGCGACCATGTAGTCCGAATCAAAGGGGTTTCCTCTGCCGAAGACCTTCATGGTGACGAGCTGTGCATCCGGCGCGACGCCCAGCATCCGGACATGATCCCGGGCATCGACATAGCCGCCGTAGGTGGGGATGTAGCGGTTGGCGGCTGCGATACCGGCCACATGGGAGCCGTGCTCGCCCTGCTGGTCGTTGTCGTGGACGATGTCCAGACCTTGATCCACATAGTTGAAGCCGAAGGGCAGCTTCTCGTTGCGGTACAGCTCGGCGGCGGTCAGATCCTCGTAACGGGCATAGGCATGGAGCTGGGGAAGCACCTTTGCGATGGTCTCCTCGGTCATCAGATCCAAAGACTCCTTGTATTCGGCCAGACTCATGTCCTTGGCGGCGGCATTTTGCTCCAGGGCGTGGAGATACGCACTGCTGTCGAAGGACTGATGATCCGTATCCGTGCCGGTGTCGATCACGGCGATGCGGCTGCCAGCGCCGGTATAGCCGCTGTTCCACAGCTGGCCGGAGCCAATCATGCCGGAGCTGGGGTAGGCGTTGGGGGTAACGCCCTCATGGCGTTCAGCCACGGCAGGCTCATACTGGGCCTCCATGGCCACGCTGCTGACACCGGGGATGGCAGCAATGTCTTCGATGGAGCCATAGGGCACCCAGGCGGAGATGATGTTGCCCACCAGGGTCATATTCCAGATCACATCCAGGGGCCGACCCTTCAGAGCCTGTGCGGAGATGGTCTTCTCCATTCGCTGCTGGGTCGCCAGAAGCTCCGCCCGGTAGGCCATGGCCTTCCGGTCAGAGGCGATGCCCATGGTTGCGTAGCCGGCCTCCACGGCAGAGGGCTTTTCCAGTACGATGGACACACGAACCATCTCATTGGGATCTCGGTCTGCCGACTCGTCCTTCTGCACCAGACGGTCGGACAGCTCGATCGTCCGGTCGACCCTTTCCCACGTCACGTCGGAAGCATGGACTGCCGGAAGCAACCCGAGCACCATGCAAAGAACCAGCATCCAGGACAGGAAGCGTTTCAGGGAATGTCTCATATGCGTCTCTCCTTTTCTTGTTTTTCCTTTTCAGGATTACTCACATGATATCAGCCGCCTCGCTGATGCACAAGCGGCTTTGCGATGTTCACATCATCCGATGCGCCTATTTTTTATATCTTACCACATTTTACCTCGGATTTCCGTGACAAACTCACCATACCCTGCGCCACGCTCCGCACAGCCGGGAGCGTGGCGAAACACAAAAAAGAAGCCCAGACGAATCTGAGCTTCTGTGACTTAGCTGACCCTCATCGCAGACGTCAAAGGATCAGTGGTGGAACAATCTCATGCCGGTGAGTGCCATGACGATGCCCTTTTTATCACACTCTTCGATGACCAGGTCATCCCGGATGGAGCCGCCGGGCTGGGCGATGAACTTGACGCCGGAGGCGAAGCCGCGCTTCACGGAATCCGGGAAGGGGAAGAAGGCGTCGCTGCCCATGGCGACATTCCGACGGGAGGCCAGCCAGGCCTTCTTGTCACCCTCGGTGAGCCGATCGGGCTGCTCGGTGAAGTAGTTCTGCCAGATGCCCTCTGCGCAGACGTCCTCCTCGTTGCCGTTGATGTAGCCGTCGATGACGTTGTCGCGGCCGGGACGGCCCAGGTCAGCCCGGAAGGGCAGCGCCAGGGTCTTGGGATGCTGGCGCAGGAACCAGGTATCAGCCTTGCCGCCAGCCAGACGTACGCAGTGGACACGGCTCTGCTGACCGGCACCGACGCCGATGGCCTGGCCGTCGTAGGCAAAGCAGACGGAGTTGGACTGGGTGTACTTCAGGGTGATGAGGGACACGATCAGGTCGATCTTGGCGGACTCGGGCAGCTCCTTGTTGGCAGTGACGATGTTCTCCAGCAGATGCTCGCCGATCTTGAAGTTGTTCCGGCCCTGCTCGAAGGTGATGCCGAAGATCTGCTTGCGCTCCTGGGCGTCGGGGACGTAGTTGGGGTCGATCTTGACCACGTTGTAGCCGCCCTTGCGCTTGGCCTTCAGGATGGCCAGAGCCTCGTCGGTGTAGCCGGGGGCGATGACGCCGTCGGAGACCTCGGGGGCGATCAGCTTTGCGGTCAGCTCGTCGCAGACGTCGGACAGAGCCACCCAGTCGCCGAAGGAGCACAGACGGTCAGCACCGCGGGCGC
The DNA here is from genome assembly GCA_015067895.1 of Oscillospiraceae bacterium. Next base: position 25,200 of record SVLP01000020.1, read on the forward strand.
GGACGTAGGCGCAGGCCAGGGGATTCTCGTCCAGGCCCTCCACATCCTCGACGAAGCAGGCCTTCTTCAGCTCGATGGGCAGCACCTTGCCAACAGCGGCGGAGGTGGGGGAAACATGCTTGAAGGAGGTGGCGCAGGGCATACCGGTGCTCGCTTGCAGCTCCTTGACCAGCTGCCAGGAGTTCAGGGCATCCATAAAGTTGATGTAGCCGGGACGGCCATTCAGGATCTCGATGGGCAGCTCGGAGCCGTCGTGCATATACAGGGAAGCAGGCTTCTGATTGGGGTTGCAGCCATATTTTAATTCGAATGCTTTCATGTTTTCTCCTTTGACTGATCGTGTCTCAATTTTTGATTTGCATCCTGAGCGTGCTCAGGGAGGCCGCCAGATTCTCGCTCTGGACGACCACGGATCTGGGAACCTTGAGCCGAACGGGAGCAAAATTCCAGATCGCCCGGATGCCGCAGCCCACCAGCAGGTCGCAGACCGTCTGGGCCTGTTCCGGCGGTACCGTGATGATCCCGATGGCTACCGCGTTGCTCCTGCAAAAGGTATCCAGGCAGCTCATGTCGTAAATGGCCGTTCCCCCCTCCGGTTCCTGTGAACACGTTTCCGTGTCGAAGGCGGCCAAAATACGAAACCCGGACTTTTCGAATTCCGGGTAATCCATCAGTGCCTGTCCCAGCTTGCCCGCACCCACGATCACCGCTGCGGTGGTTTTGGTTCGCTCCAGGTATTCCTCGATATCCCGGATCAGCAGTGTACGGACATAGCCCAGCTTCCGGCGGCCGCCGTCGGATACCTTCGCCAGATCCTTGCGCACCATCACCTCGCCCATCCCCAGTGCGCAGGCCACCTTGGTCGCAGAGATATTGACCGTTTCCTCCGGCAGTGATTTGATGAAGCTCAGGTAGAGCGGAAGTCGGTTCAGCAATCTTGCTGATACAGTTCTTGTTTCCATATCGTTCCTCCGTGTTCTCTAAAAATTCCCCTCACGAACACATTTGAGTCAGGGGAGGGCTCGGCCTCCCCTGACAGGAAACTCAATTGAAGCCGACTCTTGCCTTGTAGGTGGTGTGCAGCAGATGGTGGGCCTTGTGGGAGTTGGGCTCACCCAGGAACTCGTCATAGAGCTGCTTGATCTGGGGATTGTTGTGGGACTGGCGCAGCTGCTGACGCTCATCCTCGGAGTACAGGGCGGCAGCGCGCTTGGCCCGGAAGGTATCCTGGATATCGTCATCCTCACCCGGCAGGAAGCAGGAGCGGACGATGGGCTGGCCGCCGCCCGCGATGCAGCCGCCGGGGCAGCCCATGATCTCGATGAAGTGGTACTTGGAAGTGCCTGCACGGATCTCGTCCAGCAGCACCTTGGCGTTCTTCATGCCGTGGGCGATGGCGACGTTCACCGTCATGCCGGCCAGCTCGACGGAGGCCTCGCGGACACCCTCGAAGCCGCGCACCTGCTCGAACTTGATGGCCTCGTGCTCCTTGCCGGTCAGAACGAAGTGGACGGTACGCAGAGCGGCCTCCATGACGCCGCCGGTGACGCCGAAGATGACGCCTGCGCCGGTGTACTCGCCCATCAGATCCTGGTCAAACTCCTCGTCGGGCAGACGCTGGAACAGGATACCGGCGCGCTTAATCATCTTCGCCAGCTCCCGGGTGGTCAGAACCGCGTCCACGTCCCGAAGACCGTCCACATTCAGCTGCTCGCGCTGGGACTCGTCCTTCTTGGCGGTGCAGGGCATGATGGACACCACGAAGATGTCCTTGGGATCGATGCCCTTCTTTTCCGCGTAGTAGGACTTGAGGATGGCACCCTGCATCTGGTGGGGAGACTTGCAGGTGGACAGGTGGGGCAGCAGATCGCCGTAGTTGTACTCGGCGTAGTTGATCCAGCCGGGGGAGCAGGAGGTAATCATGGGCAGCTTGCCGCCATTGCGGATACGGCCCAGCAGCTCGGTGCCCTCCTCCATGATGGTCAGGTCGGCGGCGAAATTGGTGTCGTAGACCTTGTGGAAGCCCAGCCGCTTCAGGGCGGCCACCATCTTGCCGGTGACGGGGGTACCGATGGGCATGCCGAACTCCTCGCCCAGGGCGGCGCGGACAGCGGGTGCGGTCTGAACCACCACATGCTTGCCTGCCTTGAAGGCGGCATCCACCTTGGCGATCTCGGACTTCTCCATCAGTGCACCGGTGGGGCAGACGCTGACGCACTGGCCGCACTGGATGCAGGGAGAATCGACGAAGGAGCGGTTTTCGGCGGGAGCCACGATGGTGTTGAAGCCCCGGTTCTCGAAGCCCAGGATGCCCATGCCGTGGGCGTTCTGGCAGCGGGCCACGCAGCGGCCGCAGAGGATGCACTTGGAGGTATCCCGGATGATGGCGGGGGTCAGCTCGTCAACGGTGGTGGGAGTTTTGCTGCCGATGTAACGGCCCTCCCGGGCACCGGTGATGGAAGCCACATGCAGCAGCTCGCACTTGCCGTTCTTGTCGCACTGCTGGCAGTTGATGTTGTGGTTGCTCAGCAGCAGCTCCACGGAAGCCCGGCGGGCCTCGGTGGCCTTGGGGCTGGAGATGGTGACTTCCATGCCCTCGTTGACGGGGTAGACGCAGGAGGCCACCAGACCTCTTGCACCCTTGACCTCTACCAGGCAGACACGGCAGGAGCCATTGCTGCACTCGCCGTGGTTAAAGGCGCACAGGCTGGGGATCTCATAGCCGCACTTCTTGGCAGCTTCCAGAATGGTCAGGCCCTCTTCGACCTGATAGGAAACGCCTTCAATTTTAATATTAACCATTGACCTTTCCTCCTTACTTCTTCACGATAGCCTTCAGCTTACAGGTGGCCATGCAGGCACCGCACTTGACGCACTTCATGGGATCGATCTGATAGGAAGGCAGCTTCTTGCCGGGAGCGGTGTAGTCTGTCTTTGCGATGGCATCGGCGGGACAGGCCTTGGCGCAGCGGCCGCAGCCCACACAGTTGTCCTGCTCGATGGTGTAGCGCATCAGATTCTTGCAGACCTTGGCGGGGCAGGTCTTGTCCACGATGTGGGCGATGTACTCATCCCGGAAGTGGGCCAGGGTGGACATGATGGGGTTGGCTGCGGTCTGGCCCAGAGCGCACAGGGAGTTGCTCTTGACGGTGTTGCCCAGCTCCTCCAGCTCCTCAAGATCCTGCATGGTGCCGTTGCCCTCGGTGATCCGGGTCAGGATCTCCAGCATCCGCTTGGTGCCGATGCGGCAGGGAGAACACTTGCCGCAGCTCTCGTCGCAGATGAACTCCATGTAGAACTTGGCCACGTCGACCATGCAGTTGTCCTCGTCCATGACGATGGCACCGCCGGAGCCCATCATGGAGCCCTTGGCAACCAGATTGTCAAAGTCGATGGGCTCGTCCAGAGCCTCGGCAGTCAGACAGCCGCCGGAGGGGCCGCCGGTCTGGATGGCCTTGAACTGCTTGCCATCAGGAATGCCGCCGCCGATATCGTAGATCAGCTCCCGCAGGGTGGTGCCCATGGGGATCTCGACGAGGCCCACATTGTTGACCTTGCCGCCCAGAGCGAAGACCTTGGTGCCCTTGCTCTTCTCGGTGCCGCAGGAGGCGAACTCTGCTGCACCCTCGCGCAGGATGTAGGGCACACAGGCCAGAGTCTCGACGTTGTTGACGATGGTGGGCTCGCCCCACAGACCCTTGACAGCAGGGAAGGGAGGACGGGGACGGGGCATGCCGCGCTTGCCCTCGATGGAGTTCAGCAGAGCAGTCTCCTCGCCGCAGACGAAGGCACCTGCGCCCAGACGGATGTGGGCCTGGAAGCTGAAATCGGTGCCCAGGATGTTCTGGCCCAGGATACCGGCTTCGTTCATCTGCTGGATGGCATTTCTCAGACGGTTGACGGCGATGGGATACTCAGCGCGGACATAGAAGTAGCCCTCGCTTGCGCCGATGGCGTAGCCTGCGATCATCATGCCCTCGATGACGGCATAGGGGTTGCCCTCCAGGATGGAGCGATCCATGAAGGCACCGGGGTCGCCCTCGTCGCCGTTGCAGACCACGTACTTCTGATCGGAGACGGAGTTCTTCGCAAACTGCCACTTGCGGCCGGAGGGGAAGCCGCCGCCGCCGCGGCCGCGCAGGCCGGAGGCCAGAACCTCATCAATGACCTCCTGGGGGGTCATCTTCAGAGCCTTCTCAAGACCCTGGAAGGCACCGTAGCCCATGGCCTCCTCGATGGACTCGGGGTTGATGACGCCGCCGCCGTGGAGGGCGACGCGCTTCTGCTTCTTGTAGAAATTGATGTCGTCCTGCTTGGCGACCTTTTCGCCGGTCAGGGGCTCGATGTAGAGCAGCCGCTCCACGATCTGGCCGCCCAGGATATCGGTATTGAAGATCTCCTCCACGTCCTCGATCTTGACCAGACGATACAGGGTATCCTCGGGGAAGATCTTCACGAAGGGGCCCTGGGAGCAGAAGCCGAAGCAGCCGACGATGTTGACGGAGACCTTGTCTTCCATATGGTTTGCGGCCACCAGCTCGTCGAATCTGCCCTTGATGTCCATGGAATTGGAGGACAGGCAGCCGGTACCGCCGCACAGCAGGATGGCGCGCTTGCCGTTGGAGCCGTCCAGCTTGGCAGTCAGTGCCTCGGTGCAGGCGCAGACCTTGGCGTTCAGTTCAGCAAAATTCTTCATTTACTTGCCCTCCTTATCGAGATATTCCTTCACGACACCGGCTACGGCATCGACAGTCATCTTGGGGTAGACCTTGCCGTTGATGGTAACGGCAGGAGCAATGCCGCAGGCACCGATGCAGCGCAGGGCATCGATGGTGAACAGGCCGTCGGCGGTGGTCTCGCCGGGCTTCACGCCCAGGATCTCGCTGAACTTGTCGATGATCTGCTGTGCGCCCTTGACATAGCAGGCGGTGCCCAGGCAGCAGCCAATGACATACTTGCCCTTGGGCTCCAGGGAGAAGAAAGAGTAGAAGGTGACAACACCGTAGATGTCAGCCACGGAGATGCCGGTCTTTTCGGAGACGATCTGCTGGACTTCCAGAGGAATGTAGCCGTATTCATTCTGAATGTCGCTGAGGATCATCATCAGCGGTGTCTTTTCGCTCGCATATCTGTCACAGATCTCCACGATCTTCTTGACACCGGCTTCGTTAATGTGCGCCATTGTTAGCCTCCTGTAAAATAGTAGTGTACATATTTCGATTTCCCAGGTTTCTATTTGCCGAATCTTTGCCCCATAGACGCAAAGAACCACCGCACGGATGCGGTGGATTCTGTGTTTTTCCCGGAAAACCTCTTAAATTATATAGATTTCCCTTGCAAAAACCAATAAAGATATGGTATTTTATTTATAAGCTGTACTTATGGATTTTTGAGGTGACTTATGAACTACAACTATCTGCTTTACTTTTCGGTGCTGGCGCAGACGGAGCATTACACCACTGCCGCAGCCCGATTGGGTATTTCCCAGCCCGCACTCAGCAGCGCCATCCACAATCTGGAGAACGACCTGGGCGGCGTAAAGCTGTTTGAAAAGGTGGGCCGGAACATCCGTCTGACGGAGGAGGGGCGATTTTATCAGGAGAATGTGGACGAGGCGATCCAGCAGCTCCACCGGGCCTCCATGACCCTCCGGGACAGCAGGACCCAGGCCCCGGTGGTGATCCGCATGGGGATCGTCTCCGGCACCCTGGACGGCTTTCTGGCCAGGGAGATCGTCAGCTACACCCGTAAGAACAAACGCATCCGTTTCCATCTGACCGAAAGCTCCTCAGAAAACCTGATGGATCTTGTGCGGCAGGAGAAGCTGGATATGGCGATCCTGGATTCCACCGACCGGGATCGGAGCCTCCACTTCCGCAAGCTTTACGAGCGGGATTACTTTGTGGCCCTTCCTGTCACCCATCCTCTGGCAAACCGAACCAGCATCGATCCCCGTGAAGTGGTGCAGGAGCCCCAGGTGGTGTTCAACTATAATGTGGGCAAAAGCTTCAAGGAATGGGCCTCCGGCACACCTTCGGACGAGTCTGTCATCTGCACCGTGGATACCTCCAGAGCCGCCCTGGATCTGGTGGCTGCGGGCATCGGCATCACCTTCGTTCCCAACGAATGTGTGGAAAATCACCCGGGTGTCCACTATGTCCCCCTGCGCAACTGGCACCAGGCGCTGTATATGTGCATCCTCTATGACAAATGGCTGGAACCGCCCGTGTGGGATTTCATCGAGCACGTGGTCAAGGGCTTCCGGGCGAAGAAAGGAACGTAAGCCGAAGGCTTCAGCGTGTCAAAAAAGGTGTCATTGCGAGCCAGTGCGCACACTGGCGTGGCAATCCCCCGGATTTTCAAACATTTTCAGTTGATAATCCAGCGTTTTCTGTTCTAATTGGGAGATCGCCACACCAGTCTGAGGACTGGTTCGCGATGACATCAAAATTTTGAGGTTTTTCTACAGTCTGAAGCCGAAGGCTTGTGTAATTCCGGCTGCGCCGGGAATACGGCTGTCATGACATCCGGCTGGAGGTGTTCCATGTGGATCTTCAGCCCATCAAAAGACGAATGTCCGAAGTGGCCTGCAGAATGGGGTACAGTTCGATTCCGAGTGTTTTGAGCAATATAGCATAGAAAACTGTATGCCTGTTCTTGCCTTTCCCCCAAAAACACGGTATAATGGCTGCGGCTAATTCAAAAGCAAAGGAGAAATCATCATGGGTCTGATTAAGGCAATTTCTGGTGCCGTCGGCGGCGTACTGGCGGACCAGTGGAAGGAATATTTCTATTGCGAGGCACTGCCCTCGGACGTGCTGGTTCGCAAGGGCAGCAAGCGCGTTGACCGCCGCTCCTCCAACACCAAGGGCAGCGATAACATTATCAGCCACGGCTCCGGCATCGCCGTGGCCGATGGTCAGTGTATGCTGATCGTGGAGCAGGGCAAGATCGTGGAGGTCTGCGCCGAGCCCGGCCAGTATACCTTCGACACCTCCTCCGAGCCCTCCATCTTCGCCGGCAACCTGGGCAAGTCCATCATGGACTCCTTCCAGACCATCGTGGGCCGTATCGGCTACGGCGGCGGCACCGGCAAGGATCAGCGGGTCTACTATGTCAACACCAAGGAGATCATGGGCAACAAGTTCGGAACCCCCAGCCCCATCCTCTTCGAGGTCGTCAACAAGCGCATCGGCATGTCCCGGACTGTGAATATCCGCTGCAACGGCGTGTATTCCTACACCATCTCCGACCCTATCGTTTTCTATACCAAGGTCTGCGGCAATGTAAAGGACGAGTTCACCCGTTCCGAGATCGACGAGCAGCTGAAGACCGAGTTCATCTCTGTCCTCCAGCCCGCCTTCGGCGCCCTGGCAGAGCAGGAGCTGCGCCCCGCCCAGCTTCCCGGTAAGGTGGGTGAACTGAAGAAGGCCATGAACGATGCCCTGAAGACCGACTGGGCCGAGAACCGTGGCATCACCGTGGAGTCCATCGCCCTGAATCCCATCCGGCTCAGCGACGAGGACATGAAGAAGATCACCGACATGGAGGACGCCGCCACCTACGGCACCAATGCCTTCATGATGTCCGGCCGCATGACCCAGGCCACCGCCAACGCCATGGAGGCCGCCGCGTCCAACACCGCCGGTGCCATGACCGGCTTCATGGGTCTGAACATGGCCGGCGGCGTGGGTAACGGGTTCAATACCGCTCAGCAGTTCTATCAGATGGGCGTCCAGCAGAACCAGCAGTCTGCTCCCGTTCAGGGCGGCTGGAAGTGTGCCTGCGGCGTGGAGAATACCGGCAAGTTCTGTGTCGAGTGCGGCGCAGCCAAGCCCGCCGACGGCTGGAAGTGCGTCTGCGGCGCAGTGAACAAGGGCAAGTTCTGCCCCGAGTGCGGTGCGAAGAAGCCTGCCGCGGCGCCCCTGTACCGCTGTGACAAGTGTGGCTGGGAGCCCGATGATCCCAAGAATCCCCCCAGGTTCTGTCCCGAGTGCGGCGACCGCTTTGACGACAACGACATCCGCTGACCGAAAGGAGGGACAAGCTTGTCAGTCCTGATGCAATACAAGTGCCCCTGCTGTGACGGTGCGATTCAGTTTGACATCGACGTTCAGAAGATGAAGTGCCCCTACTGCGACTCCGAATTCGAAGTGGACGCACTTCTGGCCTATGAACGGGAAATGTCCCGGCAGAACCAGGACGATTTCACCTGGGACACCACCGCCGGCGGCGCGTGGCAGGAGGGCGAATCTGACGATCTGCGGATATACACCTGCAATACCTGCTCAGGCGAGATCGTGGCCGACGAGACGACCGGTGCCACAGCGTGCCCCTTCTGCGGAAATCCCGTGGTTATGATCGGCCAGTTCTCCCATGATCTGAAACCCGATCTTGTCATCCCCTTCAAGGTTGACAAGGACACCGCCATGGCAGCCCTCCGGAACCACTACAAAGGCAAGCTCCTGCTGCCCCGCGTGTTCAGGCAGAAGAACAAAGTCGAGGAGGTCAAGGGCATCTATGTCCCGTTCTGGCTGTTCGATACCGATGTGGATGCGCATATCCGCTACAAGGCGACCCGAGTAAGGTCGTGGAGATCCGGAAGTTACAGATACACGGAAACCAAGCATTATTTACTCACCAGAACAGGAAACATCGGCTTTGAGAATGTCCCCGTGGACGGCTCCAGCAAGATCACCGATGAGCTGATGGAGTCCATCGAGCCCTTCGACATCAGTCAGGCGGTGGACTTCAATACGGCTTATCTGTCCGGCTATTTGGCAGACCGTTACGATGTGGATGCTGCGACCAGCATTGAACGGGCCAACGAGCGAATCCGGAAGAGTACCGAGCAGTCCTTTGCCGATACTGCCTTCGGATACGACACAATTGTCCCCACCGACAGCAATATCCGTCTGAGCAACGGCCGGATCAAATACGCGCTTTATCCCGTGTGGATACTGAATACCGTGTGGAAGGATCAGAAATTCATCTTTGCGGTGAATGGTCAGACCGGCAAGCTGGCCGGTAATCTGCCCATGAGCAAGCTGGCCTTCTGGCTGTGGTTCTTCGGTATCTTCGCAGTCGCGCTTGTGCTGGTTCACGTGCTGTTTCTGATATAAGGGGGGCTGCATATGAAGCATCTTTTATCCCTTTGTCTTGCACTGATCCTGCTGCTGAGTCTGAGTTTCCAGGTATCTGCAGCCAATGATACGCTGGTTCACGATCGTGCGGATCTGCTGTCCAAACAGGAAGAATCCGACCTGGAAGAGGAGCTCCTGCGTGTCAGTCAGCTCCATGGCATCCAGCTGGCCGTTGCCACGGTGGATTCTCTGAAGGGCATGAATGTTGACGAGTACATCGAATACTACTACGACAACAACGACTTTGGCTACGACTCCGATCGCCGGGGCGTTCTGCTGCTGGTATCCATGGGTACCCGCGAGTACCGGATCCTGTCCAACGGCAGAGCCGGCGATATCATCAGTGTAGAGGACATCGACCGAATCGGTGAGGAGATCGTCCCTGATCTGTCCAGCGGCAGCTACGCGGATGCTTTCATGAAATTCGCCGCTCAGTGCAACCGCTATTTGACCCCCTCCACCGAATCCCCCGATCCGGACAGTCTGCTCTTTGACAGCTCCGACCTTCTGACCACCGGGGAGGAGACGGCCCTGGCCGATGAGCTTCAGCGGATCAGCGATCAGCACGGTGTGCAGGTCATCGTATCCATTGTGGACTTTATTGATTCCTCCGATATCGAATACGATATCGATTCCTATTACGAGTCCTGCGGATTCGGCTACGGGGCAGATCACGCCGGTATTCTGCTGCTGGTCTGCACGGAGTCCCGTGAGTACCAGATTTATGCCCATGGTTCTGCCTCCAACGCGCTCCGGGAAAGTGAAACCCAATACATCGGTGCCCAAATTGTCCCCCTGCTGGCCTCCGAACGTTACACAGAGGCCTTTGCGAAGTACGCTGCAATGTGCGATGAGCAGCTGAGTGCCTTTGCTGATCACAGTGCCGACAGCGAAATGCTGCTGTGCGATGATGCGGATCTGCTGACCACGCAGCAGGAGGCTGCGGTGCTGGAGGAGCTCCGGTTCAACAGTAAAAAATACGATGCGCAGTTCCTCATCTATACGGTCGATTCCATGGAGGGTATGACCGCAGACGAATATGTGGAGCACCTCTACGACTCCAACAGCTTCGGCTATGGAGAGGAGCGCGACGGTGTTCTGCTGCTGGTGTGCATGGATGCCCGGGAATTCCGGATCCTGTCCAACGGCTGGCCTGCCGGAGGTGTCAACGGGGGCGCCATTGAGTATATCAGCGACGAGATCGGGCCATATCTGACTGACGGGGCGTATGATGCTGCATTCCTGGAGTTCCTCAGCGAATGCACCTATTGGATGGATTACTTTTCCCCAAATGATTATTACTATAATTCAAAATCCTGGGCCCGTTGGCTCTACGACGATGCAGATCTGCTGACGGACGAGGAAGAGGTCGCACTGTGCGATGAGCTCATCTATGAAAACCTGAATGAGGATGCGCAGATCATCATTGCTACCGTCGATTCCCTGGGTGGTGTCCCCATCGACGATTATGTCGCTGACTATTACGATACCATGGGCTTCGGCTTCGGAACAAGCCGCGACGGTGTGCTGCTTTTGGTATGCGGGGAAACCCGAGAGTACCGGATTCTGGCCAAAGGCGAAGCGACAGAGACGATTGATGAAGAAACAGTCGGCGAGATCATGGATTACATCGGTGCGTCCATTTCCAACGGCAATTATTACAATGCGTTCGACGGGTTCCGCTGGAAAGTCGGCAATGAACTATCTTCGTATGGACAGGATGATTACGATTTCGATTCCGGAGATATTGACGCAAAAGGTGTGTTCTTTGTGCTCATGCTCGCCCTTTCCCCTGCGACCATTATCACAGCGTGTATGAAATCTCAGCTGAAATCCGTCCGTAAGGCCCCCCACGCCAATGTCTATACCAAAAAAGGCAGTATGCATCTGACCGGTCAGAGTGACATCTACCTTTATAAGACGGTTCGCTCCGTAAAGGTCGAGAGTGACTCCGGATCCGGATCTGGCCGCTCCCGCTCCAGTGGCGGTGGCTCCAGAAGCATCGGCGGCGGACGATTCTGATTCCCGACAGCAAAATCGCTGCAGTACCCCATTGGGTCACTGCAGCGATTTTTGGCTTGCGAACCCCTGTTCCCAAAATCAGTATTCGTATAGATTTCCGGAACAGATGCTCCGGTGGCGGGACGGTTTTGCGTGCTTAAGCGATTGTTGCAGAATATTACCGGCTGTGCTAAAATAAACAACAGAAAAACAGAGAGGATGAATTCGTTGAAAAGTCATAACCGAGGAATATGGTATGTGGTCGGGGTGGCCTGTCTGATCGGTGCTGCATATGTGATGGATACATTGGATGATATGACCACAAATGCTGTGATACAGGCATTCGTGCTGGCAATACGAAATGTGATCCACATTACCCTGATTATAAGCTGGTGTGTATCCTTGCACCATCGGATCCTGAACGTACAGGCACGGCGCTATATGGTCGCAACAGGGCTATTGATGGCCTTCTGGCTCACCGCAAAGGCAATCAAATATGAGTTCATTGCCAGCCGGATGTACTTTTTGGGTCGATACATCTGGTACAGCTACTATATCCCCATGATCCTGATCCCGCTGTTTGGTGTATTTATCATCGATCACATCGGAAAGCCGGAGGACTACCGGAATCCCCGTTGGATGAATGGCCTTTCCATTCCCGCTTTCGCAATTCTCGTCGGCATTTTTACAAATGATGTGCATCAGCTGGCGTTCCATTTTCCGAAAGGGATCGTGTTGTTTGACAGCGAGTATGGATATGGCCCCATTTACTTTGTGGCCATGGCATGGTTCGTGCTGCTGGGAATCTACTTTGTTGCGATGCTGCTGAAGAAGAGCCGTGTTCCCGGAAGCAAAGGAATGCAGACGCTTCCGGCTGTGATCCTGGGCGGTGCGGTCGTTTTCTGGACACTTTACTGCTTTGGCTTTTTTCGAGGCTGCGACTTGACCGTAGTGGACTGCCTGATTATTGCGCTACTTCTGGAAAGTGCCGTGCAGAGTGGATTGATCCCCTCGAATACGAATTATCAGGAGCTGTTCCACGCCTCCACCGTTGCCGCGCAGATCGTAAACGAGGCGTACGAGCCCACCTTTGTGTCTGCCGCAGCAGCCGCGTTCACGAAACAGGAAATGAAGCAGGCTTGCCAAAAGCCGGTAAGAAATCATAATACGGTTCTTCACGCAAAGCCCATTAAGGCCGGGTATGTGCTGTGGCAGGATGATGTCACGCAGATCAACACGATCATGGCGCAGCTGCAGGATACGCACCAGCAGCTGGGCAGACAAAATGAGCTTCTTCAGGCAGAATTGAAGCTGAAGGAGCAGCAGGCCCAGATGGCCGAAAAAAGCCGATTGTATCACAGGATCGCAGAAGAGATCACCCCGCAGCTGGCCAAAATGGAGGGCTTGCTTTTGCACGCGGACGGCGATCCGCAGCACACGAACCGCACCCTGGCAAAGCTCTGTACCATCGGTTCCTATGTAAAACGCCGCAGCAATCTTTTGCTGCTGGGGGAGGAGAAGCAGTTTGTAAACTCCCGGGAGATCGAATATTGCATCCGGGAGTCGCTGGATAATCTGCAGCTTATGAACGTCTATACGATGCTCGAAGCCCAGTGTGAGGGAACGGTTCAGCTGAATCATGTCATTGCGGTTTATGATTTCTTTGAGAGCCTTGTAGAAAGACTGCTGGATCAGATCACAGCCATGATGATCCGCTTTTCCTGTAAAAACGGAAGGATCCGGATGAACCTGCAGATCGGTTGTGCAGACGATGTCCCACAGTGTGCGCTGGATGGGATTTCTCTGCGCTTTGGCTCCATCAGCTGCACCGTACAGGAAACAGATGTCATTATGGATTTGGAAATTACCGAAGGGGGTGGGGGCCGATGATGAACTATTACGCACTTCCGACTTTGTTTCAGATCGCACTGATGCTCAGCCTGTTTCTGCTTCTGTGCGGCAATCTATGCATCCTGCCGTTTGTATGCCAAAGAAAGCAGCTTTTGCCCAAAATTCTGACGCTGCTGGGTGCCTTTCTCAGTGCAGGAATGATGATCCTGTTTGCAGCCGATGTCAGGATCAAAAAGCACAGTCTGGACGCTTCCGGGGCCAGCTGCTGGCTTTGCGAAAAGCCAATTGCTGCCGTTCTGGTCATAGCTGCGGTGCTGGCCGGATCCCTTGCATATGCGGTGGTCAGGGAGGTTCGCCTGCGCAGAGCGACCCTTACCCGCTCGGCCATTAAGGAGAGCCTTGACCATCTGACCACGGGACTGTGCTTCTATGCGGAGAATGGACGGGTTTTGCTGGTCAACCATCAGATGGTTCGGTTGTGCCACACGATGCTGGGCTCCGACCTGCAAAATGCTGCCGATTTCTGGGAGGTACTCAGCAGTGGGAATATGCAGCCGGGAATCCTGTGCTTGTCCATGGGCAAGCAGCCCAGCTTCCGGCTGCCAGACCAGACTGTCTGGGCCTTCTCCCGGGAGAAGCTGCAGGGCTTTTACCAGATCACTGCCGCAGATACCACCCAGCTGCACGAGCTGACCGAAGATCTGAAGCAGAAAAACATGGCACTTGCGGCACTGCACCTTCGCCTGAAGGAATATGAAGAAAACGTGGAAGCACTGTCCAGAACGAGGGAGCAGCTTCATACGAAGGCCAGAATACACAGCGAGCTGGGCCAGGTGCTTTTGACCACACGCAGATATCTGGCGGACGCTTCCGGTCAGCAGCCGGCACCCTTTGAGCACTGGGCGCGCAGCATTGCGATGCTGCGGATGGAGGCGGAAAGCGCAGCAGAGCATCCTTCTCTGCAAATGCTCATTCAAACCGCAAACACATCCGGCGTTGCGGTAGCGGTTGACGGAATGATCCCGCCCCAGGCAGAAACAGAGCGGCTGTTCATCGAAGCAGCAGCAGAAGCGCTTACCAATGCGGTACGCCATGCCGATGCCAGAACGCTTTCCATTGCGTTTTCGGAAACAGACAGCCAATATCGGGTGACCTTTCAAAATGACGGCAGGATACCTGAAACCAAAATCACAGAGGGCGGCGGCTTAGGCTCCCTGCGCAGAAAAATCGAAATGGCTGGAGGCTCTATGTGTATCACCTGCCAAGGGCGATATGCACTGACGCTCTCTGTTCCAAAGCAAGGAGGCGATAATCTGTGAAGAAGGTTTTGATCGTAGAGGATGATCCCATGGCACGCCAGCTTTTGGAGATTTATGTAAACCAAAGCGGCAGGTTCGTCCTGGACTCAGCGGTAGAGAGTGCTGCGCTTGCAGAATTCTGCTGCCGAACCAGGCAGGTGGATCTGATCCTGATGGATGTGTGTACCGCACTCCATGCAAACGGAATTGAAGCCGCAGAAAAGCTCAAGCGATATTTTCCGGATATTAAGATCGTCATCATCACAAGCCAGCCGGAATGCAGTTTTATCGACCGGGCCCGCAATGCGGGTGTGGACAGCTTCTGGTATAAGACGGCGTCAGCCGAAAGTCTCCTGCAGATCATGGATCGCACGATGGCAGGGGAAATCGTCTATCCCGACACAACGCCGCAGCTGCAGCTGGGCAATATCACCAGCCAGATGCTGACGGAACGGGAAATTGAAGTTCTGCGTGAGGTGGTGGCAGGCGAAACCGATGCAGCCATCGCTGACAAGCTGCATATGTCTCTGCGGACGGTAAAGGGCCACATCCAATCGATGCGGGACAAGACCGGCTTCCGCAACCGCACCGAGCTGGCTGTCCGGGCCAGAGATTGCGGACTGGTCATCAACAATCCATAACGGAATCATTTTGCCCCGTAAAGGAGGTGCTGTTTCGACAGCACCTCCTTTCAGACTGTAGAAAAACCTCAAAATTAGGATGTCATCGCGAACCAGTCCTCAGACTGGTGTGGCGATCCCCTAAAAAGAGCAAATAACGCCGGATTATCAACTGAAAATATTCGAAAATCTGGGAGATTGCCACGCCAGTGTGCGCACTGGCTCGCAATGACACCTTTTTCGACACGCTGAAAGGAGGTGCTGTTTCGACAGCACCTCCTTTGATTTTCACATTTGCACGAAAGTACGGTGCGTAAAAAAATCGGCAGTGATAAAATAAGTGTGAAACAATCCCATTGAGTTTCCCAAAGGAGGGGGTGCGCATGAGAAAGATTGTTGTCAGCGTCAGAAACGGGCTTTTGTCGGAGGCAATTATTCGGGCATTGAACAATTGCGGTGAATTTCAGACATATCCGGTTTCTCCGGAAACCCGCACAAGCATTCCGGACCAGTGCAAAGCGATCCGTGCGGATATTTTGTTAATGGAAGTATCGTATACCCCAGGAGCGACTGTGGAAACAAGAATGGACGATATCAGCCGGCTCCGCACAGATGCTCCCGGATGCAGGATCGCATTGCTTTGCGACGATCAATCGGCGCCGGAGATCGCATACAGGATCACGCAGTTAAAGAAAGACCGCTTGATCGATGGGTTCTTCTACACCTCCGTGTCTGAAAGCTATCTGCTGTCAGCATTGGCATCTTTGTGAAATGGAGGGGGTATCGATGAAGGATATGCATAACACGAACTGTGAAAGGAGGATCTTATGACAGAAAGAAACAAGGTATCGGTCGTACTGGTCTCAGGAGCCTCATCCGGACTGGGACGGGCCGTAGCAGAGCATCTGGCGGCAGAGGGCTTCCGCACCTATGCCGGTGCGCGCTCCTTTTCCAAGGGTGTCAGCGCACCTGTCGGCTGTGAAACGGTCGATCTGAACGTTCTGGACGATGCCTCGGTACGATCTGCCATCAACTACATTATAGAACGGGAAGGACACATTGACGCTTTGGTCAATTGTGCGGCATTCCTCACCTTCGGCTCCTGCGAGGAAACCAGTGCCGACGAGCTGGAGGCCGTCATGCGAACCAATTTCCTCGGCATGGCGCGGATGACCCGCGCGGTGCTGCCCCATATGCGGGCGCAGAAGTTTGGCCGCATCGTCAACTTCTCCTCGATCAACGGGCTGCTGGGGATCCCCTTCCAATCTGCCTACACCGCCTCCAAGCATGCCATCGAGGGCTGGAGCGAGTGTCTTGCACAGGAAACACGGCGTTTCGGTGTGCGGGTCACGCTGATCGAACCGGGCGACTGCCGCAGCGGCTCCCATAAGTACCGCACCTCAGCCGCGGCTTCCGAACAGAACCATTCCCCCTATGCCCGTTGGTATCAGGCTGCGGTGGCCCAGATCACCCATGATGAGGATCACGGTATGGCCCAGTCCAGGGTAGCCAATGCCGTCTGCGCTGTGCTCAGCAGGGAGAACCCGCCTGCACGGCGTCTGGTGGCCCGGCTCGACCAGCGCTTTGCCGTATACCTGCACAAGCTCATCGGCGGCAATTTCTTTTACCGGATCATGGAAGCCTATTATACTAACTTTTAATAAAATCGCCTTATACTCGCCGGTCTAAATTGTGCCGGAATGCGTTCTCCTCCTAGGTGGGCGACAGCCCACCGTCGTCGTCGGCCTTTTCCGGCGCAATTTATCCTCGGCGAGCCTTAAGGCCCTTTTATCAAAAATTAGTATTACGCACCGAAAAATAAGGAGAAATAAAGCATGAAATATACTCGAAAGCAAAAATGCCAGCTGCTGGAAGAGCATGACAGTCTGCACGGCTTTTTCGATATTCTCTGCGCCGACGCAGAAGCAACTGCCGCCTACTGGCTGGAGGGCGATCAGGAATGCAGCTTTACCTTTGGACAGCTGAAGGAAAAAGTCCTGCACTGCGGCGGACAGATCGAACAGCTTAACTGTGGAAAACCCGGCGAATGGATCGGACTGGCACTGGAAACCAGCCGTGACTGGCCCGTGATCTTCTGGGGACTGGTTGCCGCCGGACGCAAGCCGCTGCTGCTGGATCCGATGCTCGATGACGACAAGCTTCTTTACCTGCTGCGGCAGGCCAATGCCAACGCCCTGGTCTGTGCCAGAAACCGGGCCGGGATCCCGCTCCCGCAGTTTCAGCCGAGCGCACTGCTGGACGGCCACGCCCCGCTGGCCACCGGCGACTGGTCGGATGAGCTGGCCTTCTGCACCTCCGGCACCACCGACACGGCCAGGATCTACGTCTACCGGGGCCGTGCCGTCTGCCTGCAGGCAAAGACCATCATCCACGAGCAGGCTGACGAAAAGATCACCAAGGAAAGCCGCGGCCCGCTGCGCACGCTGTGCTTCTTGCCGCTCAACCACATCTTCGGCTTCATGACCAATATGATCTGGACATGGATGCTGGGTTACCCGCAGATCTTCCTGCGTGACCGTGCGCCGGAGACGATCCTTCGCACCTGCCGCACGCTGAAGGTGCAGTTTGCCACTGTTGTGCCGCTGCTGGTCAACAACGTTTGCAGCACGATTCAGAAACGGATGGCCAAGGAATCCCCGGAGGTGCAGAAAAAATTCCACCGTGCCCAGGAGCTGTCGCTGCGTATGCAGAAGATCAATCCGGTCTGGGGTCTCAAGCAGGCCCGGCATATGTTTGCCGACATCCATGCCCAGCTGTTCGGCCCCCAGCTGGAGGAGATCATCATCGGCGGCAGCCATATCACGGAGGATAAGCTGCGGCTGTTCAACAGCATTGGTATCTCCACCCTGGGCGGCTTCGGTATGACCGAGACGGCCGTCACCTCCGCCGAAGTTCGCAACGCACTGGAATCCCGTCTGAACGGCAGCCTGGGCTGGCCCTTCGACATCGCCGAATACCGGATCATTCCCGACGGCAGCGATCCCAATCACGGGGAGCTGTGGATCCGCAGTGAGGCCATGCACAGCGGTGTCCTGGTCAATGGCGTCCAGCTGCCGCCCGCCCTCAACAGCGAGGGCTGGTACGAATCCGGAGACGTGGTACGCATGGATGAAAGCAAGCGCATTTGGGTCGTCGGCCGTGTCAAGGATATCATCATCGGAGAATCCGGCGAAAACATCTATCCCGACGAGATCGAAGACAGCTTCACCGAGCTGCCCGGTGTGGAGCAGTTCGCCGTTCTGGGCGTCAAGGATGAAAGCGGCAGTGAAAAGGTCACCCTGGTCATGAACGTAGGGCCCGCCGCATACCGTGATCCGGCCTGTCTGAACCGGCTTTATCAGGAGATCCAGCAGCGCAACCGCCAGCTGCCGGTGCTGAAAAAGGTGCATGTGGCTGTCGCGACCCCGGAGAAGCTGCCCCTCTCCTCCAGTATGAAGGTTCGCCGCGTACAGCTGCGGGAACAGATCCAGGAAAACACCATGCCCTATATCCTTCTGGACGGTCAGCTGACCGGCGGTGTGCTGCCGAACGCCACGGAGCAAACGGAAACCGGAGGCACCTCCGAAGCCGACAGGGAAATGGCTGAGCTGCGGGAGCAGGTTCGCAAGACCTTTGCCGCCGTACTGGAAACGGATCCGGCATCGATCTCCGATAGTGCCCATTTCATTTACGATCTGGGCGGCGACAGCCTGGAAAGCATTTCTCTGTCCATCTCTCTGGAGGAGAAATTCGACCTGCTCATTCCCACCGATGCCTTTATGTCCTGTGTCTGCGTCAATGATGTGGCACAGCTGCTGTACAATCTGCGCCACGGACGGAATGAGCAGCCCGCAGGCGAGGAGCCGAAGCCGGTGAAGATGATCTCCCGCTTTGAGGATACCCCGGAGCATGCAGCCTTCCAGGAACGGCTCAGAGGCATCGAGGATGCCGGAGAGAATCCCTATTTTGTCTGCCACGAATCGCCTTTGACGGATGTTTCGCTGATGGACGGCCAGGAGGTGCTCAACTTCGGCTCCTACAACTATGTCTGTATGTCCGGCCGTCCTGAGACGGAGGAAGCGGCCATCGCCGCCATCCGGAAATACGGCACCTCCGCCAGCGGCAGCCGTCTGCTGGCCGGCGAAAAGAAGATCCACCAGGAGCTGGAGCAGGCCATTGCCCAGTGGAAGCATGCAGAAGCCGCGCTGGTACTGGTCGGCGGCCATTCCACCAATGTCACCATCGTGGGTAATTTCTGCGGGCCGAAGGATCTGATCGTCTATGACGCCATCGCCCACAATTCCATCGCCGAGGGCTGCCGCCTTTCCTCCGCCACCAGCAAGCCGTTCCCCCATAACGATGTACAGGCACTGGAAGGCAT
Source organism: Oscillospiraceae bacterium (assembly GCA_015067895.1). Next base: position 44,494 of record SVLP01000020.1, read on the forward strand.
CCTCAAAACCCAGCGTCACCGTTTCGAAAAGGTACTGATCGTGGTCGAGGGCGCATACAGCATGGACGGCGATATCGCCCCGGTGCCGGAGCTGGTGGAGCTGAAGAAACGCTACGGCTGCTTCCTGATGGTCGATGAAGCCCACTCCGCCTGTGTGCTGGGCGAGACCGGCGGCGGTGTCGATGAGCATTTCCATCTGGCCCCCGATGATATCGATATCAAGATGGGCACCCTGAGCAAGGGCCTGGGCACCTGCGGCGGCTATCTGGCCGGAAAACGCTGCCTGATCGATTATCTGCGTTACTCCCTGCCCGGCTTTGTCTTCTCTGTCGGCATCTCGCCTCCTCTGGCTGCCGCGGCGCTGGAAGCGATCCGCCTGCTGCAGACCCGCCCGCAGATCCTTGAAGACCTGCGCCGCAACATCCGTGTCTTTGTGGAGGAGGCACACAAGCGGGGTCTCAACACCTGTCTGGCCGGTGAGACTGCCATCATCCCCATCCTGGTGGGCGGCGACGACGAGGCCTTCGCCCTCTCCATCGCGCAGGGCAAGCACGGCGTGTTCGTACCGCCGGCCGTTTATCCGGCCGTCCCCCGGGGCAAAGCCCGCCTGCGCTACTGCGTGACCAGCGACCACAAGCCGGAGCAGATCATTAAAGCGCTGGATATCCTGGTCGAAACTGCCGGGAATATGGGCATCGAGCTGCCCGGTAGATGAGTTTGCCCTTATTCAGCAGCGTTAAGCCTATCGCTCCTGTGCATTGCAGCCTGCGGCAGGACTCCCGCACAGTCGATCACGCTGGAAGCAGAGCCCACCCGGGATGCCCAGCAGCCAACCAAAAGCCAGTCCCCGACGGAAGCCATCGGCATTCAGGCCGACCCCATCCGGATTGGTTGACAATCTGCCGTACGCCCAATGGATCCAATGTCAGAAATACTTTCGATCTTCTTGTTCAAGGACTCCAGAAGTTTCCAGGGTTCAATGCCGATGGTTGCGGAGCCGGTAACTTATTCCTGCACAACATGCCGCTTTCCCATGTACATGGGGCGGTCAGACTGTCGGCATAAGGAGGACTGAATGCTGATTTGCAGCTCCGGATAAATCTCCTTTGCTGCCTTATAAATCTGTCTTTGTGCCCCTTCGCAAAGAGTGCGCGCCTCCAGTGTCAGATGACCGTCAAAGGATGCCCGATAGTCCGCCAGCGTCGGGAGCCGGAACAGTTTGCTGTCCAGTTCCTCGATGGAAATGCCTCCTTCCCGGCGGGAAACCGTATCCAGCCGTTTGGTGATGCCGCCGCAGGGACACTGGGGCAGGATCCGTGTGTAATCCCCTGTCCGGTAGCGGATCAGCGGCATGGCTTCGCTTCCAATGGTGGTGATGACCAGCTCACCGTATTCTCCATCGGGCAGCACATTGCCGTTTTCATCGATGATCTCCGGGATGATGTGATTCTCCCGCAGATGCATCCCCTCAAAAGCAGGGCAGGTCACCGCACCGCCCAGAGCGCACTCCCGGCTGCCGTAGTGGGGATAGAGCTTACTCCCCAATGCTTTTTCCAATTCCTCCATGACACCCTTCGGGCAGGCATCGCCGGATACCAGCGCCCTTTTTATGGGGAAATCCTCCCCATACATCCGCACCAGACTCAGCAGGGACGCTGGAAACCCGATGTAGGTTTCCGGTCGGGTTTCCTTTACGATCGCAATCAGTTCCCCCCAGGTCTGACCAAAGCCAGCCTTGATAGGAACTGCCCCCAGCTGCTCCACCGCCCTTGCGATCAGATCACCCAAGCCAAAGGGGCCGCTGAAGGGAAAGACGATGCAGCATTTTTCTCCCTCCGACAGCATTTCCGAAATGCCCGCCGCAAAGAAGCCAACGGTATGCTCCGTGTCCTTCGCCGTATAGAATACCCGCTTGGCAGGCCCCGTGGTGCCGGAGGTGGCCCCCGAAATCACACGGCTGACCTCTGACTGACTGGTCAGCAGAAATTGTCCGGGATGGGCAGACAGGTCTGCGGCTGTGGTGAAAGGCAGCTTGTGCAAATCCGAAAGGCTGTCCAGCTTTGATGGATAGTCCCTGTAGAAGCCCTCCCGTTCTTTCAGCCTGACAAGAGTTTCATTCAGCCGCCTTAACTGCAAGCCTTCCAAGCCCTCCCGGGTCAGTTCCGGGAGGGCTTCGGTGGTTTCGATCCAGTTTTCCAGATTCGTTCGTTTCATTTGCGATACAGGGCCCGTCCGTGAATATCCGTCAGATTATAGGCGCAGAAGGGAACCATGCCGTGTTCCGAGTCCACCTCACAGATATAGCACCGGCGCAGCCGGTCAAGGTCTAAGTTATAAGCATCCTGAAACACCATGCCTGAGACGGTGAAGGTGTTCTCCACTGTCTGCTGCAGGAAGGCATCCAGAGAGGAGGTGGCTTCGTCTCCGTCACAGCCGGCTGCCTTGCCGCTCCACTGCTGGGAGACAAAGTCTCTCGCTTCGCTGGATTTGACGCAGCAGCATTGGCTCCGCCGCCGGGGAAGGGCTTTGATGGTGCCATCTTTTTTGCGCATATAGCTTGCGTGGAAGGAGCAGTAGGGGCTTTCCGCACCGCCGCCGCCGAAGTCTGCCGCCTTCATCAGTCCATCCGTCTGGGCTTCAATGCGCCGCAGCACTGCGGGGATGGTTAAGCGAACCTCCGGTGCTTCCAGGCCGCAGCGTCCGAAATAGGAGATGGGCTGAATGTGCACACCCCGGATATGGGGCGCACGGCTCAGGGCGAATTTCAGGATGCCGCCCAGTGCATGGTCATTGATTCCCGGGGCCACCGTCGGCACCAGCACCACAGGAAGACCTGCCTTCTTGCAATTGTCGATGGCTTTGATTTTTGCTTCCACCAACGCTGCTCCACGGAGTGTGCGGTAAATGTCATCATCCAGACCGTCAAACTGCAAAAATACCACACTGACACCGGCCTTCGCCAGATGCGCTGCATAGCCTTCCTCGTTGGCAATGCGGATGCCGTTGGTGTTGAGCTGGAAGAAGGTGAAGCCCTTCTCTTTGCCCAATGCGATGATCTCGTCCAGGTCGTCCCGCATGGTCGGTTCGCCGCCGGAGAGCTGGATGTTGAAGGGACCGCCCCGTTCCATCAGCAGGGCATACTGTCTGCCGATTTCCTCCAGCGACAGGTCGTGGGGCTTCTGTTCTCCGGCGGATGCGAAGCACACGGGGCAGCGCAGATTGCAGCGGTTGGTCAGCTCCAGCAGCACACAGCAGCCGTCCCGCTCGTGATTCTGGCACAGACCGCAGTCATAGGGGCAGCCCTTCTCCACCGGCTGGGCCCGGACGGGGGTTACGGTGCCGTTGGCATCCCCCGCCGCCCAGGCTCTGTAGCTTTCCAGATCCCCCTCCCAGATGAGGGTTTTGAAGTTCCCATGCTCCCAGCACTGCTTTTCCAGATAGATATTTCCGTCGTCCCCGACTGTCCTTTGTGCCGGAATTTTGCTGAGACAGACGGGACAGACCGACATGGTTTTTCCGATTTTCATTACAGAAGTCCTCTGCTTTCCAAGATTTCCATACACTTTTCGTAGGTCGCGGCGATGATCCCGGGGCAATACTGTACCTTTTTCGCGGGATTAGTGCCCACGATGCCGGAGCAGTCGAAGCTGCTGTATTCCATTTCCATTTCCGTCTGGAACCAGAGCGTGAACTCGCCCATGGCACTTTTGTGGTGGGGGCTGTCGAACTCGGTGTCGCCGGGCTTGCCTGTGAAATAGGAGATCAGGCAGCAGCCCGAAGCCATGCAGCCGCAGACATCGCCGCTGGAGCCGATGCCGCCGTTGAGCCCCTGCATACAGCGCACCAGGGCGGGATTCTCCTCATCGATGGTTTCCAGCAGCAGCTTTGCCAGGATCTGTCCGCAGGCATAGCCGCAGCGGCTCAGCTCCAGGATTCTTTCTTCCAGATCCATGAATTCACATCCTTTCACAGACAAAGAGCACATAGCTCAGTCCCTTGCCCGTGGGGACATTTTCCTCCCGCCACAGGCATTCGAGATAGTATTCCTTCCACGCATCCGTCAGATCCTCGATGTGCCGCACGGCGAAGCCCGCCTGACGGCATTGGTTCAGAAGCTGCACCACATTCTCCGTTACATCGGAAAATACCAGCTTCCCGCCCTTGCGCAGAAGCCGGGAGGC
>SVLP01000059.1 GCA_015067895.1 Oscillospiraceae bacterium
GGATGGCGTTGATGAGCTGCTTGGTCTTGCCGGAACCCTTCAGGCCCATAATAACTTTAATCATGGGAAACTCCTCCTTTGCTATGCCAGTTAAGGCTGTGTCCATATTCTACCATCATGACAACGGTTTTGCAACCGTTTTTGTGAAAAATAATAAAAAGAATTTGTACCAGCCTTACAGCTCCCGCAGGGCGTCCACCAGGGCAGTCTTGCCGGCGGTCTTCTCGTCCTTCATCTTGATGATCTTCGCGGGGCAGCCTGCCACCACGGCACCGGCGGGCACATCGGACACGACCACGGCACCGGCGGCCACCACGGCACCCTCGCCGATGCGGCAGCCCTCGATGACCACGGCGTTGGCGCCGATGAGCACGTTGTCCTCGACGATGACGGGGGTGGCGGAGGCGGGCTCGATGACACCGGCCAGGACGGCGCCTGCGCCCACGTGGCAGTTTTTGCCCACCGTGGCCCGGCCGCCCAGGATGGCACCCATGTCGATCATGGTGCCCTCGCCCACCACGGCGCCGATGTTCAGGATGGCACCCATCATGATGACCGCGTTCTTACCGATCTCGACCTGCTCGCGCATGATGGCGCCGGGCTCGATCCGGGCGGGGATGTCCTTCAGATCCAGCATGGGGATGGCGGAATTTCTGCAATTATTTTCGACCTCGATGTGGACAAATTCATTGGCGGCCAGTACGGGGGAAACGTCCTTCCAGTCGCCGAAGACGATCTTCTGGCCCTCGGCGGCGTTGAAAACCTGGCAGTTGGGGAAATCCACGGGGGTCTTCTCCCAGACGTAGACCTTGACGGGGGTCTTCTTTTCGGAGGTGCGGATGTATTCGATGATTTCCTGAGCGTTCATGTTTGTGACTCCTTTTTTGTTATAGGTAAATCGTAGGGAACGGTTATGACCGTTCCGCGGTATGCTGTTCGATGACGAACGCGCTTTGGCGAATTCATATCAGCTTCGCATTGTACGAATTCGCCCAACATGGTTCCGTCCGGAAGATATCGCTGCGGAACGGTCATAACCGTTCCCTACACTTGCATGCGCATTGACCGACCCTTTCGGCATCCTGCCAAAACGGAACCCTGTATCCATGTATACCATATCATTCTTTTCACAAAAACGCAAGGTATAAATTGACACATCCGTCAACATCGTCTATAATAGGAAAACAAATTTCCATCGAGAGGGGGCATTTGCCATTCGGATCATTGAAAACCGCAGGGCACTGCACCAAATCCCCGAGCTGGATCGCCAGCTGCCTGAGACGATCCGCTATCTGACCGCCGAGCTGGAGGGGCTGGGCTGTACGCTTTTCTCCCCCATTGCCGGGAGCCTGTGCGCCTGGTTCGACTTCGGCGCGGATACCGCCATCGCCTTCCGGGCGGATATGGACGCACTGCCCATTGACGAAAAGACCGGCGCGGCCTATGCTTCGACCCATCCGGGCCAAATGCATGCCTGCGGCCATGACGGCCACATGGCGATCTTACTGGAGCTGGCCCGTCGGCTGAGCAAACGAAAACGGCTGGGGCGGAACGTGCTTCTGGTCTTCCAGCCCGCCGAGGAGGCCACCGGCGGCGCGAAGCCCATCTGCGACACCGGAGTCTTTCAGGAATACCGGGTCGAGGCCATCTTCGGTCTGCACCTGTGGCCGGGGCTGGAAAAGGGCAGGATCTTCAGCCGCGTGGGCGGCATGATGAGCCGCTCTGCCGAGCTGGATGTGGATATTTACGGCAAGTCCGCCCACATCGGCCGCAGCTGGGAGGGCATTGACTCCATGGAGGCCGCGTCCGTCTTCCTGCAAAAGGCATACGAATTGGAGCGTCGCGTCCCGGCGGACATCCCCCGGCTCCTGAAATTCGGCCATCTGCAAAGCGGCACCGTGCGCAACGCCATCTCCGCCCACACCCGGATGGAGGGCGGCCTGCGGGCCTTCTCCGACGAGGTCTTCTTCGGCCTTCGGGACAAGCTCCTGGAGATCGCTGGGGAGGTGGAGGAGCAGTTCGGCTGCACCGTGAAGGTGCACACCTCCAACGGCTACCCCGCCATCGACAATCCCCCACAGCTCCACGACCGGGTGCGTTCCATTGTCCCCTTTGACCATCTGGAGGAGCCCAGCATGACCACCGAGGATTTTTCCTGGTATCAGCGGTATCTTCCCGGCATGTTCTTCTTCCTGGGGCTGGGCGAGAGTCCTGCCCTGCATTCGAACAATTTCGACTTCGATGAGTCTGTTCTGCAGGTCGGCGCGGACTTCTTCGAAAAGATCGCGGAGGGTTGGGTATGAATCAGAATATGTTAAGAATGAAGCCCAGCGGCATCCGCCGCTTCACCGCCCTGGCGAAGGCCACCCCCGGCTGCAGGATGCTGACCATCGGCGAGCCGGACTTCGACACCCCCGCCCCCATCCGGCAGGCGGCGGAAAAAGCCATGGCCGCGGGGCTGACCCACTATGCCCCCAACAAGGGCACGGATTCCCTCCGCTCCGCCATCGCCGATTACGAGACGAAACGGGGCATGGCCTGCACCGCTGACAACATCCTCGTCACCGTCGGAGCCACGGGGGCCCTGAATACCGCCCTGACGGGTCTCTTAAACCCCGGCGAAGAGGTCATCATCCCCATTCCCGCCTTCCCGCTCTACGAGTCCATCACGGTGGCGGCGGGGGCGGTGCCCAGATTCCTGGATCTGAAAAAATCCAATTTCCAGATCGACAAACAGGCGTTGGAAGCGGTCATTTCCCCGAAAACGAAAGCCATCGTCCTCAATTCTCCCAACAATCCCACGGGCTGTGTGCTCTCCCACGAGTCCCTGCAGATCGTGGGGTCGCTGGCGGCGGAGCACGATTTCTTCATCCTCTGCGACAATGTCTATGCGGCGCTGTCCTCGGAACTCCTGCCCGACCTGACCCTCGTCCCGGAGCTCCGGGAGCGGGTGATCCTCTGCCAGAGCTTCTCCAAGCCCTGGGCCATGACCGGCTGGCGCATCGGCTGGCTGGCGGCCCCGGCGGCGCTGATCGACAAATTCACCCTGCTCCAGGCGGCCCAGATCGCCTCCGTCCCCACCTTCCTGCAAAAGGCCGCTGAAACGGCTCTGCAAGTCGATCCTGCGGACATGGCGGCGGTCTACCGCAAACGCCGGGAATATGTTCTGGAACGGCTGGACAAGATGGGCCTGAGCTACCCGAAGCCCGAGGGTGCGTTCTACGTCTTCCCGGACATCTCCCGCTTCGGCATGGACTCCGAAACCTTCTGCACCCGGCTCATCGAGGAGGGCGGCCTGGCGGCCGTTCCCGGCAGCTGCTTCGGCGGCGAGGGCCATATCCGGCTGAGCTACTGCTATTCCGATGCGGAATTAAAGGAAAGCCTGGATCGGCTGGAAAGATTTATTTGCAGTATATAAATTCGACTGTAGGGCGCTTTCTGACCCCGCCGACCAGCCGGGATGACTGCCCATTCAAAGCGGAAGGACCAGCCACAAGTTACCATGTCATTGCGAGGGCCAACGGCCCGTGGCAATCTCCTGGTACATCGTGCGATGCGGTACCCTGTTCCAGGAGATTGCCACGTCGGGCTGCGCCCTCCTCGCAATGACAGAGGTAGTCGAAAGCGGCTCCTTCTGATAGACACTGTTTGTTATAGAACCTGGTCGGTGCTTTCTGACCCCACCCTACAGGATACCATCGTACAATTTCCGAAAAGAAAGGAACAAAATACCATGAAAAACACCATTTTCCGCGGCATCGGTACTGCCCTCATCACCCCCATGACCTCCACCGGCGTGGACTACGACAACCTGGCCCGGCTCATCGACTTCCAGATCGAGAACGGCGTCGCCGCTCTGATCGCTGTCGGCACCACCGGTGAGAGCGCCACCCTCTCCTCCGCCGAGCGCAAGGAGGTCATCCGCTTCACCGTCGAGCGTACCGCAGGCCGCGTTCCCGTGGTGGCCGGTACCGGCACCAACAACACCGAGCATGTCCTGGACTTCACCAAGTCCGCCTGTGACGACGGCGCCGACGCCGTGCTGGTGGTGACCCCCTACTACAACAAGGCCACCCAGAACGGCCTCATCAAGCACTACGAGCGCATCGCCGACTACTCCGCCAAGCCCGTCATCATGTACAACGTCCCCGGCCGCACCGGCTGCAACCTGGCTCCCCAGTCCTGCGCCATCCTGGCCGATCACCCCAACATCGCCGCCATCAAGGAGGCCAGCGGCAACATGGCCCAGGCTGTCGAGATGGCTGCCCTCTGCGGCGACAAGCTGGACATCTACTCCGGCGAGGACGGCATCACCCTGCCCCTGCTGTCCATCGGCGGTATGGGCTGCATCTCCGTGGCCTCCAACGTGGCTCCCCGGCAGATGGTGGAGATCGTGGACAAGTTCTTCGCCGGTGACGTGGCCGGTGCCGCCCAGATGCAGAAGGATCTGTACCCCCTCATCAAGATGCTCTTCTGCGAGGTCAACCCCATCCCCGTCAAGGCCGCCATGGCTGCCATGGGCTACTGCGAGAACCGCCTGCGTCTGCCCCTGACCCAGATGGAGCCCCAGAACGAGCTGCTGCTCCTGCGTGAGATGCGCAAGCTGGGGGTGCTGAAGTGAGAGCCGTCGTCTGCGGCGCCAACGGCGCCATGGGTAAGCTGATCTGTGCCGCCCTGGGCGATGCCGTCATTGGCAGGGTGTCCATCGACGGCGAAAACAATGTCCCCAAGACCTTTGCCGAGCTGGGCCAGGTCGAGGCCGACGTGGTCATCGATTTTTCCCACCATACCGCAATTGCCGATGTGCTGGCCTACGCCAAGCTGATCGGCTCCGCCGCCGTCATCGGCACCACCGGCCATACCCCCGAGGAGAAGGCCATGATCTTCGCCGCTGCGGAAGAGATCCCCGTTTTCTACGCGGGCAACGTTTCCCTGGGCATCGCGGTGCTGTGCCGTCTGGTGAAGCAGGCCGTTTCCTTCTTCCCTGATGCGGACGTGGAGATCGTGGAGATCCACCACACCCGCAAGGTGGACGCCCCCAGCGGCACCGCCCATATGCTCTTCAACGCCGTCAAGGCCGTCCGCCCCGACGCTGTCGAGAACTGCGGCCGGGCCGGTGAGGGCAAGCGCACCAAAAACGAGGTGGGCGTCCATGCCCTGCGCATGGGCAACGTGGTGGGCATCCACGAGGTGCACATCACCACCGCCAATCAGTCCCTGGTGCTCAAGCACGAATCCGGCTCCCGGGCCATGCTGGCCGACGGCGCGGTGGAGGCCGCGAAATTCATGGTCGGCAAGGAAAAGGGCCTGTATGACACGGAGAGCATCCTGAACGCACAGTAACACCTGCCATAAAACGCATGTCATTGCGAGGGGCAAAGCCCCGTGGCAATCTCCCGGTACAGCCTTTCATCACGCAGAACCGTTGAACAGCTGCATTGCGGCCACATTCTCTTCTGTTACTGCGTAGGTTGTCGATCGGTTGAAGCAGGAGATTGCCACGGCCTGCGGCCTCGCAATGACATTCTATCTTACAAGGAGGTAATCGAATGAACGCCTGGTATATGTCCGGCGCGGGCAACGACTTTATGGTCATCGATGCCCGTGGTCTTACGCTGGATTTCCCCAGCCTTGCAACAGAGCTGTGCAAAAAAGCAAGCTGCGACGGATTCATGGCTGTGGACAACTCTGAAATCGCCGATTTCAAGCTCCATTTTTACAATGCCGACGGCTCCCGGGGCGAGATGTGCGGCAACGGCAGCCGGTGCGTGGCGAAGTTCGCCTTCGATCATGGCATCGCGCCGGAGCACATGACCATCGAGACCGATGCAGGTCTGCTGACTGCGGTGCGCATTTCCGAGAACCGGTATCAGGTTCGGCTGAACAACCCCGGCGTCGTGGATCTGCACCGGCATGGGGACATGGCCTATGTGGAGCTGGGCGACCCCGGTGTGCCCCATGGCGTTTATCGCTATGAGGGGCTGAGCTGGGATATGCGCGACGCCCTCCGGGAACGGATGCGGGCCGAGCGATACGCCGATTATTTCCCCAAGGGCGCGAATGTGAACTACTACGACTTCCTCGCCCCCGACCGGGTGCGGATCCTGACCTTCGAGCGGGGCGTGGAGGACTTCACCCTGGCCTGCGGCACCGGCTCCGGCTCCGTGGCCGCCGTGCTGTGGCTCACCGGCAGGCTCCCCGGCGGCGTTCTCGCCGTGGAAAACCCCGGCGGCACCCTGGAATTCCAGCTGGAGGGAACCGCAGACAAGGTCACCTCCATCTTAATGACCGGCCCCGCCGAGCGGGTGCGGGAATACGAGGTATGATAACGCTGTAGGTTCTTTCGTTGATTATGGGACTGTAAAGAAACGCATAGGTATCCAAACAACATACAGCAGCAGTGACACACAATCAAGTGGGACACTGCTGCTGTTTTCTATGTTGGATCAATCGGATCAGGTGACCACATCCATGTCATCG
>SVLP01000060.1 GCA_015067895.1 Oscillospiraceae bacterium
CGTCCGGTCCAGCAGTAGGTGCAGACCTTTTCTTTGTCAATGCCGATGGCCTCCAGCACGCCGTCCAGAGACTGATAGCCCAGAGAGTCGAAGCCGAATTTTTCACAAATCGTTTTCAGCATACAGCTGCCGCGCTCGGTCCGGGCGTCGGCATACTCGTCCAGATGCTTCTGGCCCTCGTCCCCCTCCAGCTCCTGAATGGTCTTGCGGGTCAGCAGCTCCATCTCGGACTTGCTGCTGGAGAAGTTCAGATACTTGCATCCGTACATGATGGGGGGACAGGCCGAGCGCATATGCACCTCTTTCGCCCCGGACTCGTACAGAAACTCCACCGTCTCCCGCAGCTGGGTGCCGCGCACGATGGAGTCGTCCACGAACAGCAGCTTCTTGCCGTTGATGAGATCCTGTACGGGGATCTGCTTCATCTTGGCCGTCTGGTTGCGGATGCGCTGATCGGTGGGGGTGAAGGAGCGCGACCAGGTGGGGGTGTACTTCACGAAGGGGCGGGCGAAGGGTTTCTTGCTGTAATTGGCATAGCCGATGGCGTGGGGGACGCCGGAGTCGGGGATGCCGGCCACGAAGTCCACATCAGGCAGGATGCCCTGCTCCTGCTCGTTGCGGGCCATGATCTCGCCGTTTTTATAGCGCATGATCTCCACATTGCTGCCCTCGTAGTTGGAGTTGGGGTAGCCGTAGTAGGTCCACAGAAAGCCGCAGATCTTCATCTCCTCCCCGGCGGGGGAGACGGTCTCGAAGCCCGCGGAGGTCAAAGCCACGATCTCCTTGGGACCCAGCTCATACGCGTCCTCATAGCCCAGCTTCTGATAGGCGAAGGCCTCGAAGGAGGCGCACAGGCTGCCGTCGGGGTGCTTTCCGATGAGGATGGGCAGGCGGCCAACCTTGTCGCGGGCCACCAGAATGCCGTCTCTGGTCATGATGAGGATGGTGATGGAGCCTTTGATCATCTCCTGCGCGTGGAGGATGCCGTCCACCAGATTTTCCTTCTGGTTGATGAGGGCGGCCACCAGCTCGGTGGAGTTGACGCTGCCGGAGCTCATGGCCATGAACTGGTGTCCGTGGTCAGAGAAATACTTCTCCACCAGCTCCTCTGCGTTGTTGATAAGGCCCACGGTGGAAATGGCGTACAGCCCTAAGTGGGAGCGGACCAGCAGAGGCTGGGGATCGGTGTCGCTGATGCAGCCCATGCCGATGTGGCCGCTGAACTCCCGCATATCTTTTTCGAATTTGGTGCGGAACGGAGTGTTTTCGATGTTGTGGATCTGGCGTTTAAAGCCCTTCTCCTCGTCAAAGACAACCATGCCGCCCCGCTTGGTGCCAAGGTGGGAGTGGTAGTCCACACCAAAGAACACGTCAAGGGACACGTCCCGGGAAGAGACGGCGCCAAAAAAACCTCCCATGCTTGATTCTCCTTAAAAGTCAGAAAATTAAGCGAAGAAGAGCTTGTTCAGGGTCATGGGATCGATATACTTGCCGTCCTTGTACACGCGCATATTGCCGGAGGCGATCTCGTCGATCAGAATGACGTTGCCCTCGGCGTCATAGCCGAACTCGAACTTGATGTCGTACATATCCAGACCCTTCTCCTTCAGGTCGTCGGCCACGATCTTGGTGATGGCCTGAGTCATGGCCTTCAGATCATCGTACTGCTCGGCGGTCATGACGCCCAGATCCACCAGACCGTCCTTGGTGACCAGAGGATCGCCCAGAGCGTCGTTCTTGAAGGTAGTCTCCACATAGGCGGGCAGGTCCTGACCCTCGGTGCAGTACTGGTTGTAGCGGCGGTAGAAGGAACCCACGGCCTTGTAGCGGCAGATGACCTCCAGACCCTTGCCGAACACCTTGGCGGGCAGGACTTCCATGGTAGTGTTGGCCAGATCGGCAGAGACATAGTGGGTCTTGATGCCGGCGGCGTTGATCTTCTCGAAGAAGTAGATGGACATACGCAGGTTGACGTCGCCCACGCCCTCGATGGTCAGACCCACAGAGTTCTCACCGGGATCAAACACGCCGTCCTTGCCGGTGCAGTCGTCCTTAAACTTCAGCAGGTAGTTGCCATTGTCCAGCGCGAAAACGTCCTTGGTCTTACCGGTATAAACATGCTTCATGATAAATTCCTCCAATATTTAAAATAAAAGGTTTTGGATGTGAATGGGAAAAACTCAGGCCAGTTCAGCCTGCAGTTTGGCCTCCTTGGCGGAGATCTGCTTGGCCATATCCTCGCGGGCGGCATCCAGCTTAGCGGCCAGCTCATCATCGGCCACGGCCAGGATCTGAGCGGCCAGAACTGCGGCGTTCTTGGCACCGTTGATGGCCACGGTGGCCACAGGAATGCCGCTGGGCATCTGAACGGTGGCCAGCAGAGCGTCCAGACCGTCCATGGCGCCGCCCTTCATGGGAATACCGATGACAGGCAGTGTGGAATTACCGGCGAAGGCACCGGCCAGATGGGCGGCCATGCCGGCGGCGCAGATTAGCACGCCAAAGCCGTTCTTGCGGGCGTTTTTGGCGAAATCGGCGGCCTCGGCGGGGGTGCGGTGGGCGCTGAGGATATGGGCCTCAAAGGGGATGCCGAACTGCTTGAGCTGTTCGCAGGCGCCTTTGACGACGGGCCAATCGGAATCAGAACCCATGATAACAGCAACTTTTTTCATGATTCACAACACTCCTTGGAAAAGATTACAGGCTATCTGTGCGGATGGTCGTACAGATAGCCTGGAGTTGGTGTCAGGTGCTATGAGGGTAGGAGGGAAAAAGCCGCACCACGGCGCAGCCAGTCAGACAGAAACGCTGCAGACAACAGATGGACACAAATATCCCTCCAGTTTAAAAGATATTACCTCTACGATTCTATCGAAAAACAGTGCATTTTGCAAGAGGGAATTTTTAGTTCGCTGCTGTTTTGTCGCAATATACAAGAGAAACGAAAAGAACGGCATGGAAATTTACATGAGAGGAAAATCGCATTAAAGCAAACCGGCGGTGCTGAGGATGCGCAGTACCTCGCCGGCCCGGTTGGACCAGGATGCGGCGGCACCGTGGGCCTGACGGCGCTGGCTGACGAACCCGGGGGCCTCCTCCAGGGCGCTGCGGCACAGGGAGACGAATTCCCGGTCATTATAGGCGCCATAAACCACATCAGGGAAGAGTTCCACCTGGTCGGGCCATAGCATGGAGACGATGGGTTTTCCGGTGGAGAGGTACTCATACAGACGGGTGGACACCACGCCGTCATCGGTACGGTCCTGGTGGAGGACATCCACAAGCACGTCGCATCGGAAGAGCCAGTCAGGGACTTCGTTCAGGGAACAGGGGCCGGCAAACACCACGTTGGGTTGACGGCGAAGCCGCTCCAACAGAGGGTTATCCACCCGTTTGCCCAGCAGCAGGAAGGTCCAGTCGGGGTGCTCCCGCGCGGCGGTCAAAACGGGGGAGAGTTCCAGATCGGGTGTGATAGTCCCTGCCCAGCCAAAGACAGGACCTTCGGCATAGGGTAGGATATCCCGCACCGGGGGACCGTTTTGCCGGGAGAAGAGGGGGTAATTGACACCGTTGGGCAAAAGGGCAATGTTGGCGCTGCAGGGGGACAGTCGCTCGGACAGCATGGGGGATGCGGTGAAGACGACATCGGCGGCGTGGGCCAGAGTCCCTTCCCAGTGGGGAGGCAGCTCGTCCCACTCCCGGTCGCAGTCATAGACCAGACCGTCATAGGAGAGATCGTCCAGCATATGAACGTGTTCCGGCGCGGTCACCCACAGCAGAGGGGAGTGAAAACGGTGTCGGGCGGCCTTTTCCCGCACGAAGGAGCTTTGACGCCGATGCTCGGCGCGGAAAAGGGGACCATACTGCTCGGCTACTCCCAAAAGGAGAGGCGGCAGGGTGTAGACCGTCACGTTGGGACGCACCTTGCGGCCGTTTTCTCTCCATGCGCGGTCAGTGCGTCCGGCGGGGGGAGAGAAGTATAAAATTTGAGTATCCCGCAGGCGGGAAAGCAGCTGCTGGGTCCGTCCGGGGGAGGAACTCCAGGGCTGGTTGGAAATACATAGGATCTGCTTCAAAGAAATTCTCCTGTCGAAAGATTGGGGCCGGAGTTACGATATCACAGAAAAGACGCATGAAAAGTCCTTTTATCTTGGGGACAACCATGGTATAATCAAAATGATACAAAATTATTATAAGCGACCTGCCCCCGGCGGTCAAGAACGGAAGAATGGAAAAATAAAAAGGAGTGTCTGTCATGAAAGAAGTCGGTTATTATAACGGCGTTATCGGCCCTCTGGCTGAAATGACGGTCCCTATTTTCGACCGCGCCCTCTATTTTGGGGATGGAATTTACGAGGCTACCTGCATCAGAAACGGCATCCCTTTCGCGCTGGATGACCATTTGGACCGGATGTATAACTCTCTGCGCCTTATGGAGATCCCCTTCACCATGAGCAGGGAGGAAATCACCACAGAACTCAAGAAGGTCATTGCCGCCGCCGAGCCAGAGCCATGCCAGTTCCTCTATTGGCAGATCACCCGGGGCAATGCCATGCGCAATCATGTATTCCCCAAGGATGTCAAGCCCAGCCTGCTCATCTATGTCAAGCCCCACAAGATGAAGGATCTGAGTGTCCCCTATAAGCTGATCTCCATGGAGGATATCCGCTTTAAACTGTGCAATATCAAGACGCTGAACCTGATCCCCAGCGTGCTGGCCAACCAGCGGGCGGTGGAGGCCGGATGCGACGAGGCGGTGCTCCACCGGGGCAGCCGGGTCACCGAGTGCGCCCACAGCAATATCTCTATTTTAAAGGATGGGGTGCTGCGCACTGCTCCCACCGATGAGCTGATCCTTCCCGGTATTACCAGAAAGCATCTGCTGTCCTTGGCTAAGGAACACGGCATTCCCACCAGCGAGACCCCCTTCTCCATGGTGGAGCTGATGAACGCCGATGAGGTCATCGTCACCAGTTCCAGTGCCCTGTGTATCCGGGTTTCCCACATTGACGGCATCCCTGTGGGTGGAAAGGATCCTGAGCGCATTAAACTGCTGCAGGACGCCTATTGGAACAAATTTGTTGCCGAAACGCAGCCTTAAATTACCGTATTGGAGGAATGAACCATGGAAAAAAGCCAGATCGTCGCCCTCATCCAGGATGTTTTCCGTACTTTCCCCGGCAACGCCGTCCCCGAACAGGAGGCCATTCGCCCTGAACTTGCGGGGATGGTCCTGTTTGAAGCCCCTCTGGTGGGGTTTGCCGACGCGGCCGACCCTATTTTCGAGACCTATCAACAGGAGGGGGTGGTCGGTCCCTGGCATATGCTGCCCCAGGAGTGGCTGCCCGGGGCAAAGACGGTCATTTCCATGTTCTTTCCCTTTACCGAGGAAGTGAAGGAAGGGGAGCGCAGGGCGCAGCTCTATGAGACTTCTGCCCAGTGGCTCCACGGCCGCATTGAGGGACAGAATTATCTGGTCACCTTATTTAAGGAGATCAGCCGCCGCCTGACCGAGGCAGGGGTTGACAACTGCGTTCCCTGTTACGATCCCCGGTTTAAGGTGGGCAGAGGCCGCCCTGTTCCAGGCTTTGATGTGCGTACTTACGGCAGTACCTGGTCCGAGCGCCACGCCGCCTATGCCTGCGGGCTGGGTACCTTCGGTCTGAGCAAGGGCATCATCACCGAGAAGGGCATGGCAGGCCGTCTTGGCAGTATCATCGTGGATGCAGAGATGGAAGTTGAGCCGCGCCCCTATACCGGGGTGTATGACTATTGCACCCGCTGCGGCGCCTGCGTGAAGCGCTGTCCCGCCAAGGCCATTGAGCCGGAGACGGGTAAGAACCATGACAAGTGCGCCGGACATATGGACTGGACCGAGGTGGCCTACGCGCCCCGCTACGGCTGCGGCAAGTGCCAGACCTGCGTCCCCTGCGAGAGCCGAAATCCTTCA
Source organism: Oscillospiraceae bacterium (assembly GCA_015067895.1). The sequence continues at coordinate 5,951 of SVLP01000060.1, forward strand.
AAAAAGTAATATACAGATCAGTTAACCCCCGACGGCCCAGGCCGTCGGGGGTTTGTAATTTTAATATGTATGCTCGCATACTTCTTTGATCTTCGCCTGAATGTTTTTCAGATCCACAAAGGTTTCCGGCCGCCTGCTGGGGTCACGGAGGATGGCGGCAGGGTGGAACAGGGCGGTCATCCAGGTGCCGGACTTGTTTACCCACTGGCCGTGCTCCCGGGTGATCTTAAAATCCTCCCGGATAAGGCGGCAGGCGGCGATGCGGCCCAGACACACGATGATCTTGGGACGGATGAGGGCCACCTGGTTGCGCAGATAGCCAATGCAGGCTTCCTGCTCGGTGTTCAAGGGATCGCGGTTCTGGGGCGGGCGGCACTTGACGATGTTGGCGATGTAGACGTTGGTGTTTCGGTCAAGGTCGATGACAGCCAGCATATCGTCCAATAACTCACCGGCCCGGCCCACAAAGGGCAGCCCCTGAAGGTCCTCGTTTTCTCCGGGACCTTCCCCGATGAACATGACCTCG
>SVLP01000021.1 GCA_015067895.1 Oscillospiraceae bacterium
CTGAAAAAGCTGGCAAACTGGAGTTGGAAGAACTCCTTATTTTTATTTCTGGACAACTGTTTTCCAATTTTCTATACCAAAACCCCTGTTTTCCTTTCGAGAAAACAGGGGTTCTTTGACAGACTGAGATGCAGTTCCATCGGAACTGCATCTTTTTTTGCTTATTTATTTACGGATACAGCAGCGCGTTGCTGTACTGCCTGCCGATCAGGCCGTCGTAGACCACGCTCAGGTATTCCTCAAATTTCGCCATGGCATCGGGCTCCAGGGTACGCACCGCCTCGCCGCTGCCGTTCAGGCTGATCCGGCGGGTCACGCCCCGGGTCTGCTCAAACACAGAATCCATTTAGCTGTGGAAGCCGGGCCGATCCATGTCCAGCATCCGGGTCATGTAGGGCACCAGCTGGAACATGCTCAGATCCATCCGCGCCGCCGTGGGCTGATCCTCGAAATTGTTCCAGATCAGGTAGGGCGTGGACTGGAGGGCCAGGATCCCCTCGGGGGCGGTGTTGTCCGCCACGTAGCCGATGCGCTGCATCAGCTCGTAGCCGGGACTGCCCAGAGAGGGCTGGTGGTCGCCGAAGAACAGGAGCACCGTGGGCTCCTCCACATCCTCGAAATAGTCCACCAGCTTTGCCAGCATGGCGTCGGCATACTGTACGCCCGTGGCATAGCTGCGCAGGGTCTCAAACTCCGTCTGGCTCAGCTCACAGCTGGCCGTCATGCCCACCTGCTCCTCCTGGGGCCAGTCGCTGGCATAGTAGGCCGTATGGTTGAGCATGGTGACGGTGTGGCAGAAGAAGCCACGGCCCGTCGGCTCATTTTTCTCGAACTCCGCGATGATCCGGTCGGCCAGCGCGTCGTCGGATACGAACTTCATGGCCCGCAGGCGCTGTGCACCTTCGAAATGCTCCTCGCTGTAATAGTCGTCAAAGCCCAGCAGCTCGAAGGCCTTCTCCCGGCTGAAGTAGCTCCGCCGGAAGGGGTGCAGGGCCACGGTATAGTAGTCCTTCGACTTCAGGAAGGACACATAGCTGTCGGTGGGCTGGTTCAGATAGCTCATGTAGGGCACCGTGCCGCTGGGCAGCAGGTAGGTGGAGTAGCCCGTCAGCACCTCGAACTCACAGTTGGCGGTGTTTCCGCCGTACTCGCTGGTCATACAGTTTCCTGCCAGATACTGCTCCGCCAGAGCCGTGTAGGTGGGAGCCAGTGCCTCGTCGAATTCCAGATTCTCTGCGTTCCAGATATCTGCGAAGGCCTCGCTCATGACGATGATGACATTGGGCTCCACGGAGCCCTCCTGCTGCGCAAAGCCCTCCGCGATGGCCGCCAGGGACGCCGGGCCGTAGCCCTCCGGGGCCTCGGTCTGGGCATGGTAGAAGTTGGCGGCAAAGGCATAGACGAAGCCGGTCTCCTTGTAGGTCAGGTTCTGGTTATAGACCCGAACCTCCGGGATCTCCGCCTTGATGTACGCCTTGCTGAGCAGGCTGCCGCAGCAGCCGCCGAAGACCGCCAGCGCGGCTGCGAAGCACACCAGGGACACCGGGTAGGAGGGCCGGTTCTTCCGAAGCACCAGGATGTCCATGACCAGAGCGATCACCAGGGCGATGACCACATAGGCGATGGCTCCGAGCATGACCCTGGACGGCTCCAGACTGATGCTGCTGAGGATCCCCGTGGCCTCCCCCGCCAGAGTGAAGTCCCAGGGATAGAAGGGCTCGCTGCGCAGCTGCAGCTTGAACGCGCTGATGATATGGCAGACCAGCATGGGGATGCTGACCAGCGCCATGGCAGCCGAGATCCTGGTGGTCAGAAAGTACAGCGTCAGGATCAGCCCCGCCGCCAGCACCGCCGTGTTGCGCAGCACCAGCTGTCCCAGCTCCGACGCCAGAAAAACACGGAACTCCGACAGCTTCTGCTGGGCCGTGGCCTCACACACGCAGGCCAGCCCGAGCGCATAGACCGCCACGCACAGCACCATCAGCAGATGCCAGCATAGCTTCCGCAGGAGCATTTGTTTATCTGTTCTCATCGGTTCCTCCCTGCATCTCCAGCACCAGCGCCAGTGCCGCCTGGACGGTCTGGGCCCGAACCTGGGCCCGGTCGCCGTCAAAATGGTACTCCCGTGCAAAGGCGATGCCCTGGTCGGCGTAGCCAACGAACACCGTTCCCACAGGATTGCCGAACTCGTCCCCATCGGGGCCCGCCAGGCCCGTCACCGCCACGGCAACATCCGCACCGATGATCCGTCTGGCCCCCTCGGCCATGGCCTTGGCCACGGGCCCGGAGACCGCGCCGCAGGAATCCAGGATCTCCACAGGGACACCGAGCACCCTGTGCTTGACCTCGTTGGTGTAGCTGATGACGCCTCCGGCGAAGACCGCGCTGGCGCCGCTGACCGAGGTCAGGGCCTGGCCGATGCCGCCGCCGGTGAGACTCTCGGCTGTGGCCAGCCGCCTGCCGCTCAGCGCGGCAAGCACCTTAGCAGAAAGGCTCTGTTTCACCATAGATCACCGGAATTTTCTCGACGGATGCCAGGGCCTTCTCGATCAGGGCCTGACGATCCAGCTTCCGCTCGGCGTTCAGCACCTGGCCCAGGGTGGGCTTGGTCTTGGGGTGCCGGGGGGTGAAGACGGTGCAGCAGTCCTCATAGGGCAGGATGGAGGTCTGGAGCGTACCGATCTTCCGGGCGATGGTGACGATCTCCTCCTTGTCCATGCCGACCAGAGGCATGAAGATGGGCATATCCACCACCGCGCCGGTGACGGTCATGGCCTCCATGGTCTGGGATGCCACCTGGCCCAGGTTCTCGCCGGTGATGAGGGCGCCGCAGCCGTCGTCCTTGGCGATGCGCTGGGAGATCTCCATCATGAACCGGCGCATGATGAGGGTGAAGAACTCCTCGGGGCAGTTGTCCCGGATGGCCTCCTGGATCTCGGTGAAGGAGACGATGTTCACGGTCATGCGGCCGGTGTACTTGGTCACCAGACGGGCCAGCTCCAGCACCTTGTCCTTGGCCAGCTGGCTGGTGTAGGGGTAGCTGAAGAAGTGGACGCACTCGATCTCCACACCCCGCTTGCCGATCATGTGGGCAGCCACGGGAGAGTCGATGCCGCCGGAGAGCAGACACATGGCACGGCCGCCCACACCGGTGGGCAGACCGCCGGCGGCGGGCACGGCGGGGCCATGGACATAGGCCGCCAGATCGCGAACCTCCACGAAAACGGTGTAGTCGGGGTTGTGGACATCCACCTCGGTGGCAGGATGGGCCTCGGCCAGCAGACCGCCGATGTGCTGGCTGATCTGGATGGAGGTCAGGGGGAACTGCTTGTCGGAGCGCTTGGACTCCACCTTGAAGGAACGGGCAGCATCCAGATCGTCGCCCAGGTACTCCTCGATGGCGGCGAAGATGGCATCCAGGTTCTTCTCACAGGCCCGGCAGCGGCAGATGTTGACGATGCCGAAAATATGCTTGCAGGCCTCCCAGGCACCGTCCACGTCGGCCTCGTCGTTCATGGGCTCCACATAGATGGTCGACTGCATCAGATACACGTCGAATTCGCCGTAGGGCTTCACCCGGCGGCGGACATTGCTGCGCAGCTTGGCCTCAAACTGCCGCTTGTTGGAGCCCTTCAGGACAATCTCGCCCAGCTTGAGCAGAAAAATTTCTTTCATAATATTCCCTCCAAAAGTTTGGTTCATCATATACTATCTGGAATTGTTTTCCGGTGCGGGAGCACCAAACGCTTCTCCCGGGGAGAAGCTGTCAGAAATCGGCTCTTCGGAACCGATTTCTGACTGAAGAGGAATGCGGGCGGCAGCCTAACGGCTTAGATACCGCAAAGGCCTCCACCATGTTCCATCTCGCAGCCTGAGCACAGGCCTGATACGTTGTACGAGCTTTCAGATTGTCGCCCGCATTCCTCTTCCGACCCGCTTTTTCTCGCTTCGCTCGGGCGGGCCACCTTCTCCCCGGGAGAAGGGTTTGATCGCGATCTTCAGATTCTTCCATTGGATCATTCCGGAATCGTCACCCTTCAACTCCGAAAAATGGCCTGCTGCTTACGCAGCAGGCCGCTTTTTTCGGTCGGATTAGACAGTGGGCTGGTTGGCAGCCTCGATGATGGCCACGAACTTCTCGGGCACCAGGGAGGCGCCGCCGATCAGGCCGCCGTCGATGTCGGGCTGAGCCAGCAGCTCGTAGGCGTTCTTCTCGTTCATGGAGCCGCCGTACAGGATGGAGATGGCACGGGCGTTCTTGGAGGAGTACAGCTTGCGAACCACGCTACGGATGTGCTCACAGACCTCCTCGGCCTGCTCGGGGGTGGCGGTACGGCCGGTGCCGATGGCCCAGATGGGCTCGTAGGCGATGATGACCTTGCGGATCTTCTCCTCGGAGACGCCGGCCAGACCCAGCTTGATCTGCATGGCGATGTGCTCGTTGGTGATGCCGGCCTCGCGCTGCTCCAGGGTCTCGCCGCAGCACATGATGGGGATCAGGCCAGCCTCCAGGGCAGCCAGAACCTTGGCATTGACATCGGCGTCGGTCTCACCGTACATCTCGCGGCGCTCGGAGTGGCCGATGATGACGTACTTGCAGCCGGCGTCCACCAGCATGTTGGTGGCGATCTCACCGGTGTAGGCGCCGGAAGCCTTGGCGTTGCAGTTCTCAGCGCCGATGCCCACGCGGGTCTCACGCATGGCGCGGACAGCGGCGGGGATGCAGACGGCGGGGACGCACAGGGCGACGTCGCACCAGCGGCCCTTGGGCATCAGGCCCTTGAAGGCAGTCATGAACTCCTTGGTCTCGGAGGGAGTCTTGTTCATCTTCCAGTTACCGGCAATGACGGTCTTACGGTACTTTCTGTTCATAATTGGGATTCTCCTTACTGTATGTTGACATCAAATGATGTAAATTACATAGTGATGCCATGCCGGGGCAATGCCCCGGCATGGCGTAGTTGCTGGGGTGGATGTTCGGAACGTGTGCGGCGGTCAGTCCGCGTGATTTGTGAGGGACGATCCCTCATCCCCTCTTCCGAATCAAAAATTCAGTTAGCCTTACTTGTCCTGCAGGCAGGCGATGCCGGGCAGCTCCAGACCCTCCAGGAACTCCAGGGAGGCGCCGCCGCCGGTGGAGATGTGGGTGATCTTGTCAGCGAAGCCCAGCTGCTCGCAGGCAGCAGCGGAGTCGCCGCCGCCGACGATGGTGCATGCCTCGGAGTCGGCCAGAGCCTGAGCCATGGCGATGGTGCCCTTGGCCAGGGTGGGGTTCTCGAACACGCCCATGGGGCCGTTCCAGACGACGGTCTTGGCGCTCAGGACAGCGTCAGCGAACATCTTGGCAGTCTTCTCGCCGATGTCCAGACCCTGCTTACCGGCGGGGATGGCGTCGACGGAGACAGTCTCAACATCGATGGGGCCGTCGATGGGGTTGGGGAAGGAGTCAGCGACGACGCAGTCAACGGGCAGCAGCAGGTTGACGCCCTTGGCCTCAGCCTTGGCCATCATCTCCTTGCAGTAGTCGATCTTGGTCTCGTCCAGCAGGGAGTTGCCCACGGAGTAGCCCTTGGCAGCAGCGAAGGTGTAGGCCATACCGCCGCCGATGATGAGGGTGTCGACCTTCTCCAGCAGGTTGTTGATGACGTTCAGCTTGTCAGCGACCTTGGCGCCGCCCAGGATGGCGACGAAGGGACGCTCGGGGTTGGCCAGAGCCTTGCCCATGATGGAGACCTCCTTCTCCACCAGGAAGCCGCAGACGGCGGGCAGGTGGTCAGCGACACCTGCGGTGGAGGAGTGGGCGCGGTGAGCGGTACCGAAGGCGTCGTTGACGAAGATGTCAGCCAGGTCAGCCAGATTCTTGGACAGCTCGGCGTCGTTCTTGGTCTCGCCCTTGATGTAGCGGGTGTTCTCCAGCAGCATGACATCTCCGTTGTTCAGAGCGGCGGCCTTGGCCTTGGAGTCCTCACCGGCCACGTCGGCGGCCATGATGACTTCCTTGCCCAGCAGCTCGCTCAGGCGGTCGGCAACGATCTTCAGGGACAGCTCGGGCTTCCACTCGCCCTTGGGCTTGCCCATATGGGAACACAGAATGACCTTGGCACCATTGTCCACCAGGTACTTGATGGTGGGCAGGGCGGCGACGATGCGCTTGTCGGAAGTGATCTTGCCAGCCTTGGTGGGGACATTGAAGTCGCAGCGGCACAGCACGCGCTTGCCGGCAACGTCGATGTCAACAATGGACTTCTTGTTGTAGTTCATAACAAATTTCCTCCATTTGTATTTTGGGAGCCTTTACAGCTCCATCATTTTTCCATGGTCAAGCAAACCGGGAAACTCCAGCTGCCGCAGGGCCTCGTACACGGTGATGGCCACGCTGTTGCTCAGGTTCAGGCTCCGGGCCTCCTGCCGCATGGGCAGGCGCACGCAGCATTCCCTGTGTTCCTCCAGGAAGCTTTCGGGCAGTCCCTTCGTCTCCTTGCCGAAGAACAGGTAGCAACCATCCTCGAACCGGGCCTCGGTATAGCACCGGGGTTCCTTGGTGGACAGACACCACATCTGACGCACATCGTTTTGGGAGAAGAACTCCTCCAGATCCTCATAATCCCGGACATCCACCAGATGCCAGTAATCCAGACCGGCCCGGCGGACAGCCTTCTCGGAGATGTCGAAGCCCAGGGGGCGGATCAGATGCAGCCGTGCTCCGGTGGCGGCGCAGGTGCGGGCGATATTGCCGCAGTTTTGCGGGATCTCGGGCTCCACCAGTACCACGTTCAGCAACGGTCGTTCACCTCGATGCTCATCAGAAATACAGCAGAAACTTCGCAGTTCGTTTGCTTTTCTATTGTATGCCAAACTTTCTGGAAAATCAATCTGAAAATACCGATTTTTACGAATATTTCATAGATTATACAGATTGGTTCATCGGCGCGGCAAATTTTTGTGAAAAATGCGGAATTGACTTTTTCCAAAAACCACCATCATCAAGATTTTCCCACAAAAATCCCCCATTATCCCGCCCAACTCCACGGATACCCAACATGAGACCCTGAAAAAAGCAGCCCTGGACGGAGCTGCTTTTTTACAAAAGTTACAATAAATATGTTATTTGACGGTCAGCGTCTTGACGCTGATGTGGGGCTCGCTGTCGCGCTCGGTGACGTCGGTGGTATAGGCATAGGTGAAGGTCACCGTGTTGCCCACCTGGACGCTCTGCTTTCCGGACAGAGCGGAATAGGTCACGAAGAGCACATCTGCCTCCCGCTTTTCCGTGGCGGCATCATAGTGGCTGTCGCCCTCCAGCACACTGACGCGGCAGGTGCGGCCATTGACGAATTCGACCCGGCAGGTCAGGGTGGAAACATCGTAATCCAGCTTCGGCAGGGTGGGTGCCTCGCCCATCTCCAGGATATTGCAGCCGCACAGGGCGGTCATCGCCAGCACAGCGGCCAGGGTCAAAGCGATCAGTTTGCGCATGGGAATCACCTCAAAAGTTTACTGGAATCTATTCTACTGCCTGAATGCGGAAAAAGCAAGAAAAATGTTGCATCGCAGCCCCCGCCCTTGCATTCTTAAGAAATTTCCGTTATACTATAAGTTGAAATCGTATGATCGAATCATATCCGCCCCTTGCCTCCCTCACAGAGGGAGGGGAACCGCGCCAGCGGTGGAGGGAGTGTCCTTCTATTGATGCGATACTCCCCCAGTCTGCTGACGCAGACAGCCCCCTCTGAGCAGGGGCCAAGGGTGTTCCGACAACACGTTTGGAGGCAATTTTCTTGAAAAAAGACAACCAGCTCCGCTCCATCGGCTCGGTGATGATCCTGATGCTGGTGGGCAAGCTGCTCTCCCTGCTGGCCAATCAGGTCTACCTGAGCTACTTCGGCGCAGACAACGAGCAGCTGAACATCTTCTCCTGGGTGCTGCAGATCCCCAACTACCTGTTCCAGAGCCTGGGCACGGGCCTTTCGAGCACCGTCATCCCCCTCTATGCCGCCCTCCTGGCCCAGAAAAAGCACCGGGAAGCCAGCCGATTCGGCTCCAACATCATCTGCATCACCTCCCTGGGCATGGTACTGCTGATCGGCCTTGGCATGGCCGCCAGCCTGTTCCTGCCGAACCTGACCGACTTTACCGACAAGGCCTACGCCACGAAGGCCCTGATGATTATGATGCCCGTCATGTTCTTCTACGCCATGACAAACATCTACCAGGGCATCCTCCAGTCCATGGATCGCCACCTGTCCGCAGCCCTCATCAATCTGCCCAGCGGCATCGTGATCCTGCTCTACATCGCCTTCCTTGCTGACCGGTTCGGCGTGACGGGCCTTCTGTGGACGGTGGTCTTCGGCCTGTTCCTCCAGTTCGCCATCCTGCCCCTGCCCGCCCACAGGGCCGGGTTCCGGTTCAGGCCCGTGGTGGACTTCAAGGACGAGAACATCCGTACCGTCGGGCGCATGATGCTGCCCGTGGTTCTGGGTGCCAGCGCCTACCAGTTCAACATGTTCTTCAACAACACCATGATGTCCGCCGTGGAGCCCGAGTCCGTGACGCTGTTCAACTTCGTCCAGACCCTGATCCTCAGCTCCGTCATGACCCTGGTGCTGGCCATCACCTCGGTCAAGTACCCGGCCCTCACCGTCTGCGCGGCGAAGGAGGACATGATGGGCTTCCGCCGGGAGCTTTCCGGCACCATGGGAGCCATGATCTACCTGCTGACCCCCATCGCCTTCGGCCTTGTCTGCCTGGGCCATCCCCTGCTGGAGCTCATTTCCCTCCACGGCAAGGTGGTTCCCGAGAACATCGACACCGAGGCGGCGTTTCTGACCATGTACAGCCTGTGCATCGTGTTCCTGGGACTCAAGGAGATCGCCGACCGGGCTCTGTACAGCCTGCGCATCACCAAGGTCTCCGCCTGGATCGGCGTGGTCATCATGGCCGTCAACATCGTCTTCGGCTACATCCTCAGCTCCAAGACCCCCCTGGGTGCCGTCGGCATCCCCCTGGGCTACTCCATCGGCGTCATCGTGGGCACCGGCTGGCTCCTGTCCCGGCTGAAGAAGGAGATCCTCTTCTTCGGCGGGAATCTCAGGGCCACCACCCTCCAGAGCATCGCGGGCTCCGTGGTCATGAGCGCGGCGGTGGTCGCAGCCCACCGGTTCTTGAGCGGTGTCTTCTCCTCCGGCAGCGTCCTCGACCGGGCGATCCTGGTGTTCGTGCCCATGCTTCTGGGCATGGCCGTCTACTTTGCCCTGACCTATTTCCTGAAGGCCCAGCCCATCCGGGACTTCCTGGCCCCCATCCTGAAGCGAGGTGCGCGCGAATGAAAGTTCTGTATCTCATCAACTATGCCGGCTCCGGCGGCTCCGAGCGATACGTGGAGCTGCTGGCAAAGTATTACCACAACAGCAAGTGCACCTGCGGACTTTGCTACAATGTGGACGGCCCCCTTGTGGAAAAGCTGGCCGCCCTCGGCATCCCCGTCCACCATCTGCAGATGAAGAGCATCCTGGACATCGCCGCCGCGAAGCGCCTGGCAAAGCTCTGCGCGGAGGAGGGCTACGACGTGATCCACGCCCAGTACCCCCGGGAGAATTACATCGCCATCCTGGCAAGAAATTTCGGCTGCAGGGCCAAAATCGTCTTCACCAGCCACCTCATCATGGAGCAGCCCCTGCCCTGGAAGCTCCTGAACCGCCTCTTCACCCCCAAAAACCACGCCGTCCTCACCGTCTGCACCTACGGCCGGGAAGTCCTGGAGCGCAACGGCGTGGCAAAGGACAAGATCCGCATCGTCTTCAACGGCGTGGATGCCGCTGCCGCTCCCAAACGCGACCGGGCCGTCCTGTCGGAGTTCGGCATCCGGGAGGAGGAGAAGGTCGTCACCATCCTGACCCGCTTCTCCGAGGAGAAGGGCGTCCCCTTCCTGCTGCGCGCCATCGCGAAGCTGAAGGAGAAGACCACCGTCCCCTTCCGGCTGCTGCTGGTGGGCACGGGCCCGGATTTCGACCGGGACAAGGAACTCGTCCCCCAGCTGGGTCTGGAAGACCATGTTGTCCTGACGGGCTTCCGCACCGACACCGCCGCGCTGCTGGCAGCCTCCGACCTCTACCTGAACTCCAGCTCCAGCGAAGCCATGAGCTTTGCCATCCTGGAGGCCCTGGGCGCAGGCCTGCCCCTGGTGCTCACCGACGTGGGCGGCAACCCGGAGCTGGTGAACACCGGCAGCATCTGCGGCCTTCTGGCCCCCTACGGCGACGAGGAGGCCTACGCCGATGCCATCCGCACCCTGCTGGAGGACGACGCCCTCCGGGCACGATACGCCGCCGCCGCCCGGGCCAAGGCCGGGCAGGAATTCGGCCTGTACAACCTTTTGGACGAGCTTTTTGAAATCTATAAATAAAGTGAGGAACCCAACATGAACCAGAAAAAAGCCAAATTCAACATCGTAGACATCATCGTCATCCTGATCCTGATCGCCGGCATCGCCTTCGTGGCAGTGCGGATGTTCGGCGGTGAGGAGCCCGCAGCCACCGCCGACCCCGCCGCCGGCAGCACCTACCACGTGACCTTCCACGCCGAGTGCATCCGCGAGGATGTGGCCAACACCCTGGTCAAGGGCAGCAAGGCAGAGAATGCCTCCCGGAACATGGATCTGGGCACCCTGATCGACTTCTCCATCGACGATTCCATCGTCTACACCACCGACAGCAAGGGCAATTTCATCCAGACCACCAAGCCCGGCTATGTCAGCGTCACCCTGGTCTGCGAGCTGACCGGCGTGGATCAGGCCACCGGCCTGCAGGTGGGCCAGTTCATGCTGAACGTGGGCCACTCCATGGGTGTGCGCTGCGGCTTCACCGAGATCAACACCATCGTCCAGAACATCGCCCCCGCGAGCGCGGAGTGATCGCCTATGATAACCTATCTTCTGTATGATCTTCTGCCGGTCTGGCTGAGAAAGCTGGCTGCGGTGGCCCAGGAAAGCCAGCTGTACCTGCTTCTTTCGAAGCTGTGGCAGTGGTGCGCCGGGCTTGTCCGCAGGAGCCTCTGTGCCAGACTCTGGCAGGGCTCCGAGCGTCTGCGCAGCTGGACGGAGACGAGCCTGCTGTGCTCCTGGCTTGACGCCGTGATCCGGTGGCTGACGGAGTTCGTGGGCAAATGCTTCGGCTGGCTCGTGCCCCCCGTCTGTCAAAGCCGCATCGGCACCGCCCTGTGCCGGATCCCCCGGTTCAACTTCGCCTGGTTCTACGGCATCGTCTTCGCGGTGTGCTTCCTCTGTCCCGACCAGCTCTGGCGGAACCAGTACGCCCTGCTGCTGAGCTTCCTCCTCTTCGGTGCCATGCTGCTGGAGTGCTGGAGCCAGGATCGCATCCCCTTCCGGGTGCGGGATCTGGGCTTGTGGTTCATCGCCTTTCTGTTTGCCAGTGTCCTGGCGGTGGTCAATGCCAATGACCGGGGCGAGGCCATCCGGGTCTTCTGCTTCTATCTGACTGCCTACCTCTTCGCAGTTTCTCTTGTGGGCACCGTCACCAACCGGGGACGGCTGGTGGCCGTGCTGGGCTTCATCTATCTGACGCTGGTGCTGACCGGCCTGTACGCCATCGTCCAGCGGATCCTGGGCGTGGAGGTCAGCGCCTCCCTGACGGATCTGACCATGAACGCGGGTATGCCCGGCCGTGTCTACTCCACCCTGGAAAACCCCAACAACTACGCCGAGTTCATCGTGCTGACCTTCCCCGTCAGCCTGGTCTTCTGCACGAACATCGTCGACCGCCGCTGGAAGACCATCTGCACCGCCACCCTGGCGATCCCCGTGGTGGCCCTGCTGATGACCTACTCCCGCTCCGGCTGGGTCAGCTTCGCCCTGGCCGCCGTGGTCTTCCTGGCTCTGTGGGACAAGCGGCTGCTGCCCCTGGTGATCGTGGCCGCGGTCATCGCCCTGCCCATCCTGCCCGACTCCATCTTCAACCGGATCCTGACCATCGGCAACACCGCCGACTCCTCCAACGCCTACCGGCTCTACATCTGGGACAGCGGCCTGCAGATGATCCGGGACTACGGTCTCACCGGCATCGGCCTGGGCCCCGTGAACTTCATCCCCCTGTATGCCCAGTACTGCGACCCCGCCGCCTCGGTGGCCTACCACTGCCACATGCTCTATCTGGAGGTCTGGCTGGAAATGGGCATCCTCGGCATCGTCAGCTTCGGGATGTTCTACCTGGGTCTCATCCGCCGGGGCATCCGGGCCATGAAGCACGCCGACCCCCTGCTGCGCTATGTGCTCATCGCGGCGGTCAGCTCTCTGGCCGGTGTCAGCTTCGTCAGCGCGGTGGAATACATCTGGTTCTACCCCAGAGTCCTGTTCGCCTTCTTCATCCTGGTGGGCGTCACCCTCGCCGCCGTGAAGCTGGCGGAGGAATCCAAATAAGCAAACGCATCCCCGCCCTGTACCGCCGGTACGGGGCGGTTCCCATTTTCTCCCATTGCAAAAAATCCGCTCCTGCCAACGATTTTTTCGATTTCCCCTATTGTGCTCCCCGCACATTTTTGCTATAATTATCAGAAAATGATTTATACTGGATGTGTATTGCTTTGAAGTACGGAATTTGGAATACCCAGCCCTTAGAGCCCGGGGCTGTGAACGCGCTGGTATCCGGCGGATACCCTCCCCTGCCCGCCATGGTGCTTGCCTCCCGGGGCATGACCGACCCCGATAAGGCCTGCGCCTACCTCAACTGCTCCGCGAAGCTCCATGACCCCTTCCTGATGACGGACATGGACTTGGCGGTGGCGCGTGTCAAACGTGCCATCGATCTTGGGGAGAAAATCGCCGTCTTCGGCGACTACGATGTGGACGGCATCACCTCCACCTGCATGCTCACGGACTTCCTGCGCCATCAGGGAGCCAATTGCATCAGCTATATCCCCTCCCGGCTGGAGGAGGGCTACGGCCTGAACCCCATCGCCATCCACCAGCTGAGCGCCGAGGGCGTGAAGCTCATCGTCAGCGTGGACTGCGGCATCACTGCCATCGAGGAAGCGAAGCTCTGCCGGGAGCTGGGGATCGATCTGGTCATCACCGACCACCACGAGTGCAAGGATCGGCTTCCGGACGCCGTGGCCGTGGTGGATCCCCACCGGCCCGACGGCGGCTACCCCCACCGGAACCTCTCCGGCGTGGGTGTGGCCTTCAAGCTGGCCTGCGCCCTCTGCGGCGACCAGGGGGCCGTCCTCCAGGACTACGCCGACATGGTCTGCCTTGGCACCGTGGCGGACGTGATGCCTTTGCAGGGAGAGAACCGGGTCTTCGTGGCCCGGGGCCTGGAGTCCCTGCGCACCACCAGGCGGCCCGGCTTCGTGGCCCTCATGCGCGAGAGCGGCTGCTCCCCGGAAAGCGTCAGCGCCTCCACCATCGGCTACAACCTGGCCCCCCGGATCAACGCGGCGGGCCGGATGGGTCAAATCGAGCTTGCCCTGAACCTCTTCCTCACCGAGGACGAGGAGGAGGCCGCCGACCTGGCCCGGAAATTATGCGACCTGAACCGCCAGCGTCAGGCGGTGGAATCCCAGATCTACGCCCAGGCCGTCTCCATGCTCCCCGACGGCCAGCCCCCGGAGGCCATCGTCCTGGCCGACGACAGCTGGCACCAGGGCGTGGTGGGCATCGTGGCCAGCCGTATGGCCGAGGAATACTGCTGCCCCACCTTCCTGATCTGTCTCGACGGCGAGCACGGCAAGGCCAGCTCCCGCAGCTTCGGCGGCTTCAACCTCTTCTCCTCCCTGACGGCTCTGGCGCCATTGCTGGAAAGCTACGGCGGCCATGAGCTTGCCGCAGGCTTCACCATCGCCCGCAGCAACATCATGCGCTTCCGCCAGGACATCTGCGCCCTGGCCGCCCAGTATTATGCCGATTCCGGCCCCCGGACGGTGCTGGAGGTGGACTGCATCATCCCCCCCGAGCTGATGACCGTACGCAACATCGACGCCCTGTCCATCCTGGAGCCCTGCGGCAACGGCTGCCCCAAGCCGGTCTTCGCCATGGAGCGTCTGAGCGTGGAGCGGATCACCATGGTGGGCGGCGGACGGCACATGCGTCTGCGGCTGCGCAGCGGACATTTTTGCCTCAACGCCATCTATTTCTCCGCCACCCCCGAGACTGCCTCCATTGAGCAGGGCGATCTGGTGGATGTGGCCTTCAATGCCCAGATCAACGAATTCCGGGGCGAGCGCACCGTCCAGATGAACGTGCTGGACATCCGCCCCAGCTGCTCCGCCGAATGCTCGGCGGAAATGCACGACTATGGCCGCATCCGCAGCGGCATCTCCCCCGCCGCAGCGGCGCTGCTGCTGCCCGACCGGGTGACCCTGGGCGATGTGTGGCGCTACCTTGCCGCCGCCGGCCCCGTGATCCAGGAGAATCCCATCTGCCTGTGCCGCAAGATCGTCCGCCGATCCGGCCGGCCCCTCAGCGTGGGCAAGCTCCTGACCTGTCTCGATATCTTCACAGACGTGGGTCTGCTCCAGACCCAGCGGCTGCACAAATACATCCGCATTGACCTGAAGCACAAGAGCGGTAAGGCCGATCTGAACCAAAGTCATACCATGCAGCTTCTGCTGCGGGCGAAAGGGAGTTGATTACGTTATGGAAACCTTTGAAGACCACTATGCCAGTATGGTAGACACCATCACCCGCTGTATGCCGGGTGCCAATCTGGAGCTGATCGACCGGGCCGTCCAGTATGCCGACGCCAAGCACGAATACCAGAAGCGCAAGGACGGCTCCCCCTACATCATCCATCCCCTGGCGGTGGCGGAGATCGTGGCCGAGATGGGTCTGGACACCGATGCGGTGCTCGGTGCCATCCTCCACGACTGCATCGAGGACACCGACGCCAGCCATGACGACATCGCCACCATTTTCAACCCCACCGTGGCCGAGCTGGTGGAGGGCGTCACCAAGCTGACCCGTACCGACTTCACCAGCCAGGAAGAGAAGCAGATGGAGAATCTGCGCAAGATGTTCATGGCCATGTCCAAGGACATCCGCGTGGTGCTCATCAAGATCGCCGACCGGCTCCACAATATGCGCACCATGCAGTACCAGACCCCCAAGAAGCAGGTCATCAAGTGCCGGGAGACCATGGACATCTACGCCCCCCTGGCCCACCGCCTGGGCATGCAGAAGATGAAGTGGGAGCTGGAGGATCTGGCCCTGCGCTACCTCTACCCCGAGGACTACGCCAAGCTCACCGAGTACCTCTCCGAGCGGAAGGATCAGGACGAGGCCTTCATGAACTCCGTCCAGTTCACCATCAAGGAGAAGCTAGGCGAATACGGCATCCACAACACCACCTACGGCCGCATCAAGCACATCTACTCCATCTACCGCAAAATGCAGGCCCAGAACAAGTCCCTGGACGAGCTCTACGACATCTACGCCTTCCGGGTCATCGTGGACGAGATCGCCGACTGCTACAATGTCCTGGGCCACATCCACACCCTGTTCACCCCCGTCCCCGGACGGTTCAAGGACTATATCTCCACCGAGAAGCCCAACGGCTACAAATCCCTGCACACCACCGTCATCGGCAAGAAGGGCATCCCCTTCGAGGTGCAGATCCGCACCTGGGAGATGCACGACATCGCCGAATACGGCGTCGCCGCCCACTGGAAGTACAAGGCCAAGGCCGGCGACGGCTCCGAGAAGGATTTCGAGTGGGTGCGCCGTCTGCTGGAGGGTCAGCAGGACACCGACGCCGAGGATTACCTGGAGTCGCTGAAGATCGACATGTTCAACGACCAGGTCTTCGTCTTCACCCCCAAGGGCAAGGTGGTGGGTCTCCCCGCCGGTGCCTGCCCCATCGACTTCGCCTACATGATCCACTCCGGCGTGGGCAACTCCATGGTGGGCGCGAAGGTCAACAACCGCATCGTCAACATCGACACCCAGCTGCGCAACGGCGACATCGTGGAGATCCTGACCTCCAAGACCTCCCGGGGCCCCAGCCGTGACTGGCTCACCATCTGCAAATCCAACCAGGCCCGCACCAAGATCAAGCAGTGGTTCAAGAAGGAGAAGCGGGAGGAGAACATCGTCCACGGCAAGGCCTCCTTCGAGGCCGAGATGAAGCGGCTGAACCTGCCCATCTCCCTGCTCTCCGATCCCCTCTACTCCCCCCAGCTGCTGGAGAAGATCGCCTTCGCCGCCTGGGACGACCTCTATGCCGCCATCGGCTACGGCGGCCTGACCTCCACCAAGGCCGTTGGCCGCATCCACGAGGACATCAACAAGATCCTCAAGGGCCCCGCAGTGCTGGATCCCGACCGGATCAACCCCGGTCTGCGCATCAACCCCGACTCCGAGGAGGTGCGCCGGAACCGCCATGCCATCAACGGCGTCATTGTGGAGGACATCGATTCCTGTATGATAAAGTTCTCCAAGTGCTGCGCCCCTGTCCCCGGCGACGACATCATCGGCTTCATCACCCGGGGCTACGGCGTCAGCGTCCACCGCACCGACTGTCCCAACACCGCCGCCCGCAGTGACCCCCGTCAGGCCTCCCGCTGGGTGCGCTGCCGCTGGGCCAACGCCGAGGCGCAGCCCTTCAACACCACTCTGGAACTGGAGTGCATCAACCGGGACGGCCTGGTCATGGACGTCTCCACCGCCCTCTTCGCCGCCAAGATCCGGCTCAAGGACTTCAAGGCCACGGAGCTGCCCGATGGCCGCAGCGTCATCTCCATCAGCTTCGAGGTGCGCGACGTTGCGGAGCTGAACCAGATCCGCTCCAGACTGCTGAACATCCCCGACGTGGTGGATGCCAAGCGCGGACAGTATTAATTTTTTAAGTGCTGAATGCAGAGTGCTGAGTTTTTTTCTCATTCAGCACTCAGCACTCAGAACTCAGCACTTTTTGCAAGGAGTATATTATTATGCGTGCAATCTTGACAAGAGTCTCCTCCGCCTCCGTCACCATTGACGGCGAGGTGACCGGAAAGATCGGAAAGGGCTTTCTGATCCTGCTGGGCGTTGGCCCGGAGGATACCGAGGCCGAATGCCGCTGCCTGGCGGAAAAGTGCCTGGGGCTGCGGATCTTCAAGGACGAAAACGATAAAATGAACCTGGGGCTGGAGTCCGTGGGCGGTGAGGTGCTGGTTGTCAGCCAGTTCACCCTCTACGGTAACTGCCGCAAGGGCCGCCGCCCCAGCTTCGTCGGCGCCGCCGGCCCCGAGCTGGGCGAAGCTCTTTACGAAAAATTCCTGGATATCTGCCGGGAGCACGGGTATGAGCCCCAGCATGGCCGCTTCGGTGCGGACATGAAGGTGGAGTCCGTCAACGACGGCCCCGTGACGCTGATCCTCGACACCGTCGAGCTGATGGATCGGAGGCACAAATGAACATCCAAAAGCTGACCCTGGGCCTGTACCAGACCAACACCTACATTCTCTCCAGGGATACCGACGCCCTGGTCATCGACCCCGGCTACGAGTCCGACACCATCCTGGACGCCCTGGAGGGCAAAACCCTGAAGGCCATTTTGCTGACCCACGGCCACTTCGACCATGTGGGTGCCGTCAAGGAGCTGGTGGCCGAGACCGGCTGCGCCGTCTACATCCACGCCGCCGACCTGACCCTGCCCCCCATGATTACCGCCGGACAGCTCTACCACACCCACACCTATGACGAGGGGGACACCATCTCCCCCATCCCCGGCCTGGAGCTTGCCGTGCTCCACACCCCCGGCCACACCCCCGGCTCCGTATGCCTGCTGGCAGGTCTCGACATGTTCTCCGGCGACACCCTCTTCGAGGGCTCCTGCGGCAGAGTCGACCTGCCCGGCGGCGATCCCCGGCAGATGTTGGAGAGCCTGCGCCGCCTGGCCTCCCTCCAGAGTGACTACCGCGTCCACCCCGGCCACGGCGACAGCACCACCCTGGCCGCCGAGAAGCGGTACAATCCCTATCTTCGCTGACCAAATCCTTCAGCCAACCCCTTCCCCCGGGGGGAAGGTGGCCCGCCCGAACGAAGTGAGGAAAAAGCGGGTCGGAAGAGGAATGCGGGCGGCAACCGAACGATCAGTACAACATAACAGACCTTGATAACGGTTGGATGCGGGACAAAACGCCGGAGCAAGTCTTCAGGCCGTTGGTCATCGCAGGTTTCCGCCCGCATTCCTCTTCAGTCAGAAAATCGGTTCCGAGGAGCCGATTTTCTGACAGCTTCCCCCGGGGGAAGCAATTTGGGTGCTGCCGCACCACAGCAACAATTGTGAGGAACACCTATGAAACTACTTCTGATCGGTCACGACGACCGATACGCGGTGGAGCAGCTGCAGCTTGCCCTGTTCCCCCTGGAGCCCATGGAGCCCATGACCGAGCCCTTCGAGGGCGACGGTGCGGTCTCCCAGCTGATCCGGGAGCACGACTCCCTCATCGCCCGCACCACCATCTGTCTGAACGGGATCACCCGGACTTCGGTGGTGGAAATGCCCGCCGAAGACGAGACCGTCTCCGAGCGTCGGCAGATTTTGCAGCAGAGCTACTACAAAGCAGCGCTGCCCTTCCTGAGCAAGCCCCCCGCCTGGGGTGCCCTCTCCGGCGTCCGTCCCACCAAGCTCACCACCCGCTGTCTGAAGGGCGGTCTGAACGACCAGGAGACCATCCGGCACATGGAGCGCGTCTATTTCGTCACCCCCCGCCGGGCAAAGCTGGCTTTGGACTGCTCCCATGCCACCATGGAGGCCGCCGCGAAGCTTGACCCCAACGACATCTCCCTCTATGTGGGCATCCCCTTCTGCCCCACCCGCTGTGCCTACTGCTCCTTCGTCAGCCGCACCATCGGCAAGCGGACGGAGCTGATGGAGCCGTACCTGGAAGCCCTGCTGAAGGAGCTGCGCCACACGGGCGCTCTGCTGGCAACTTCCGGGAAGACCGTGCGTACCATCTATATTGGCGGCGGCACCCCCACGACCCTTACCAGCCAGCAGATGGAAATGCTGCTGACCTGTATCCGGGAATCCTTCGACCTGAGCCGGTGCATCGAGTTCACCGTGGAGGGCGGCCGTCCCGACACCCTGGACGCGGAAAAGCTCCAGTGCATCGCGAGCAACGGTGCCGACCGCATGAGCATCAACCCCCAGACCATGATCGACTCCGTCCTGAAGGCCTGCGGCCGCCGCCACAGCGCGGCGGATGTGGAGACCGCCTACCGGCAGGCCGTCGACGCGGGCTACAGCGCCATCAACATGGATCTGATCGCAGGCCTGCCCACCGACGATTTCGACGGCTTCAGGCACTCTCTCGATAAAGTCATCTCCCTGAACCCCGCCAACATCACCGTCCACACCCTGGCCATCAAGAAGGGCGCCGACCTCTACGAACGCCGGGAGGGCCTCAGCCCCGATGCCGAGGTGGCCCGGATGGTGGACTACGCCGAGGAGACCCTCCGTGCCGCCGGCTACGAGCCCTACTACCTCTACCGCCAGAAGTACATGTCCGGCTCCTTCGAAAACGTGGGCTGGTGCCGTCCCGGCACCACCTGCCTGTACAACATCTACATGATGGAGGAGCTGCACACCATCCTCTCCGTGGGCGGCGGCGGCATGAACAAGGTCAACCTCCCCGACGGCACCCTCAAGCGATTCCACAACCCCAAATTCCCCGAACAGTACATCGAAATGATCGATGATGTCCTGAAACAGAAGGAAGAACTCTTCAAGCTCATGAGATTGGAGATTGAAGAGTGAAGAGTGGAGATCACCCTGATCTTCACTCTCCAATCTCAACTCTCCACTCTAACTCTGAAAGGAAGCAAATTTTGGATACCTTAATTTCCAATGTCACCATCGTGACCATGAACGAGCGCATGGATGTGCTCTTCGGCGGTCACGTGGGCGTGACGGACGGCAAAATCGTCCACATCGCCAAGGTGCCCCCCAAGGAGGCCCCCGCCGAGATCATCGACGGCACGGGCATGGTGCTCATGCCCGGTCTCATCAACTGCCACACCCATCTGGCCACCGCTGCCCTGCGCAGCTACTGCGACGAGCTGGGCCTGAATCAGGCCCTGGAGCTGCAGCTGCAGAAGGAGGCCAAAATGGACTCCCGGATCGCAAAGGCCGCGGCCACCATCGCCGCCGCCGAGTGCCTGCGCTTCGGCATCACCTCTGTCTCTGACCTGTACTACTACCCCGCCGCCACCGCACAGGTCATCGCCCAGAGCGGCATGAAGGCCAATCTGGCATTGTCTAGCTACCGCTTCATCGACGCGGTGGAAGAATTCGATTTCAGCAAGGACGAGCAGTGCCAGGAGCTGAAGCGGGTGGTCGAACAGTGGCATGGCCACGACAATGGCCGCATCAAGATCGACGCGGGCATCTGGGCCGAGTACACCTCCAACTACAAGCTCTGGGAGGGCCTGGCCGCCTACGCAGGTGAAAATGGCCTGGGCTTCCAGCTCCACCTGAGCCAGACCGCCGACGAAGCCGAATCCTGCGAGGATCGTACCGGCCTGAGCCAGACCGAGCTGCTGTCCTGCCACAAAGTCCTGACTGTTCCCGTCACCGCCGCAGGCTGCAACTGCCTGTCCGAGATGGATCGCAAGATTCTGGGCAAGTACAAGGCCACCGCCGTGGTCACTCCCCTGGCCGATGCCAAGCAGGGCCGCCCCTGTGCCCCCATCACCGACTGCGTCAAGGCGGGCATGAATGTGGCCCTGGGAACCGACGGCGCCATTGAAGCCGGTAACCTCGACCTCTTCGAGGTCATGCGGGCCGCCGCCCTGTCCGTCCGGGCCGCGAAGAACGACCCCGCCGCTCTGCCCGCCTCCGCAGCCCTGATGATGGCCACCGTCTGCGGTGCCCGGGCCCAGGGCCGCGCCGACGAGTGCGGTATGATTAAGGAAGGCATGGACGCCGACCTGATCCTCGTCGACTTCTCCGCGCCCCATCTGATGCCCTGCCACAATGTCCCCAATGCGCTGGTCTTCTCCGCCAAGGGCGGCGACGTGGCCATGACCATGGTGCGGGGTAAAAAGCTCTATGTCAACGGCAAATTCCCCACCCTGGATCTGGGCGAAGCCGTCCGGGATCTGATGGAGTACGCCATGCCCAAGCTCTTTGAAGAGCCCGCCAAGTAAGGAGGCAACCATGGCTGAGCAAAAGAAACAATCCTTCCTCCACGGCGCGGCATTGCTGGCCGCCGCCACCGCCATCGTCAAGGTGATCGGTGCCTTCTACAAGATCCCCCTGAACGCCATCATCGGCACCAAGGGCTTCGCCTACTTCAACACCGCCTACAACATCTACACCGTCCTGCTGCTGATCTCCACGGCAGGTCTGCCCGTGGCCATGAGCCGGATGATCTCCGCCGCCAACAGCTTGGGCAACACCAAGCAGGTCAAGCGGATCTACAAGACCGCCCAGGTCATTTTCCTGTCCATGGGCATCCCCTTCGGCATCCTGATGACCTGCTTCGCCAAGCCCCTGGCGGTGTTCCAGGAGCAGCCCGACGCCTGGGCCGCCATCGCCTGCCTGGGCCCCAGTGCCTTCCTGATGTGTCTGGTGGCCGCCTTCCGTGGCTTCTTCCAGGGCCACCGGAATATGATGCCCACCTCCGTCAGCCAGGTTCTGGAGGCCAGCTGCAAGCTGGTCATCGGCCTTGCCGCCGCCTGGTGCATCAAGGAGATGACCGGTGCGATCCCCCTGGCCGCAGGCGGCGCCATCCTGGGCGTCACCATCGGCTGCGCCGCTTCTGCATTCTACCTCTTCTGGCTCTTCCGCAAGGCCTACAAGTCCCTGGAGGAGGGCGACCCCACCCAGACCCCCGACTCCTACACCAAGACCGCCCGTGACCTGCTGGCCATCGCCGTGCCCATCACCATCGGCTCCGCCGGTCTGCAGCTCATCACCCTGCTGGAGATCAAGGTCTACATGGGCCAGCTGCTGTCCACCGGCTTCACCCAGGACGCAGCGGACACCATGAAGGGCATTTACGACATGTCCCTGACCATCTTCAACATGCCCTGCGCCTTCATCACCCCCATCACCGTCTCCGCCATCCCCACCATCACCGCCGCCCTGACCCTGGGCGAGCATAAGCAGGTCAAGGGCACCGAGGAGTCCGCCTCCCGGATCATGGCTCTGATCTCCATGCCCTGCGCCCTGGGCCTGTTCGTGGTGGCCCGGCCCGTCATGGCATTGCTGGGCGGCTACGTGGGAGCAGAGCTGGATCTTGCGGAGGATCTGATGCGGATGCTGAGCCTTTGCATCGTCTTCAACTCCTTCGTGCTGCTGACCAACGGCATCATGCAGGCCCACGGCCACGCCAACCTGCCCGTCATCAACATGTTCGTCGGCGGCGCGGTGAAGCTGGGCGTCGCCTGGCTGCTGACCGGCAACCCTGACATCGCCATCCGTGGCGTGCCCGTGGCGAGCGTTGCGTGCTTCCTGACCATCGCGACGCTGAACCTGTTCTCCATGAACCGCTGCATCGAAGAGCCTCCCCACATGGTACGCAACATGGCCCGGCCCTTCCTGTCCGGCATCCTCATGGCCGCCGCGGTCTTCGCCGCCTACTTCGGCCTGGGTCGGATCTTCAGCCTGGATTCCACCCTGGGCAAGCTGATCCTGGTGGGTGTGCCCATCCTGGTGGGCGTGGTGGTGTATTTCGGCTGCGTCATCAAGCTCAAGGCCATCACCCGGGAGGACTGCCTGCTCCTGCCCAAGGGCGAGAAGATCGCAAAGCTGCTGCACCTGTAAGTAGAAAAGAGGAACACCATGAACAAATCCGAACTGATCGCCGTCACCGCCGAGAATACCGGCCTGACCAAGAAGGACACCGAACGGGTGCTGAACGCCGTCCTGGATGCCATTACCGCCTCCATGGCCGAGCACGAGAAGGTACAGCTGTCCGGCTTCGGCACCTTCGAGATCAAATACCGCGAAGCCCGCTTCGGCCGCAATCCCCGCACCGGCGAAGCCACCGACATCCCCGCCACCTGGGTGCCCTCCTTCAAGCCCAGCAAGGCTCTGCGGGATCTGATCGGCAAAGAATAAGGAGAACACCATGCGACTTGACAAATATCTGAAAGTTTCCCGTCTCATCAAACGCCGCACCGTGGCCAACGAGGCCTGCGACAACGGCCGCATCAGCGTCAACGGCCGGGTCGTCAAGGCCAGCTACGATGTCAAGGTCGGCGACAGGATCGAGATCGCCCTGGGCACCCGCACCCTGGCCGTGGAGGTGCTCCAGGTGGCCGAGACCGTCCGCAAGGACGATGCCGCCGGCATGTACAAGGAAGTATAAGAAAACGGCGTACCGCGAATGGATCGCGGTACGCCATTTTTAATGAATAATGAATATTGAATGATGAATAGTGAAGAATTGTGGTGTCCCTTACGGGACATTTTTTGAAATCATTTTCGTCAGAAAATACCTTAATTATTCATTATTCACTATTCATTATTCACTATTCATTCTTCATTATTCATTAAGGGCCTGCCGCTTGGTTGCGGCAGGCCCTTACTTTTAGCCTTCTTCGACCACGATCTCGGAGACCTCCAGACCGGGGTTTCTGCGGTTGATGAAATCGATGGCCCAGAAGGAGGAGTAGACCAGCAGGTTGTTGCCGTGGTAATCCTCCAGCACCTCGGCGTCGCCACCCAGGTTCAGATCCATCAGATCGCCCTTGTAGGCGTCGATCTTGCGGATCTCCTCGTAGGGCAGATACTCCATCCGCAGGTCAACGCCGTACTCATTCTTCATGCGGTACTGGAAGACCTCGAACTGCAGGGTACCCACGACACCCACGATGACCTCCTCCATGCCGGAGTAGGGGACTTTGAAGATCTGGATGGCACCCTCCTGGGCGATCTGCTCGGTGCCCTTGACGAACTGCTTGCGCTTCATGGAGTCCTTGGCGGAAACTCTTGCGAAGTGCTCGGGGGCGAAGGTGGGGATGCCGGAGTAGCGGTACTTCTTGCCGGGGACGGTGATGGTGTCGCCGATGGAGAAGATGCCGGGATCGAAGACACCGATGACGTCACCGGCATAAGCCTCCTCCACGATCTCGCGCTCGGCGGCCATCATCTGCTGGGGCTGGGACAGACGCATCTTCTTCTTGCCCTGGACGTGGTAATATTCCTTGTCCCGCTCGAACTTGCCGGAGCAGATGCGCATGAAGGCCAGACGGTCGCGGTGGGCCTTGTTCATGTTGGCCTGGATCTTGAAGACGAAGGCAGAGAAGCCGGGGTCAAAGGTATCGACAACGCCCTCGTCGGACACTCTCGCCAGAGGGGGCGGAGTCAGCTTCAGGAAGTTCTCCAGGAAGGGCTCGATGCCGAAGTTGGTCAGGGCGGAGCCGAAGAACACGGGGGACAGCTGGCCGTGACGCACGGCCTCCATGTCCATCTCACGGCCGGCGGACAGCAGCTCCACATCGTCGATCAGCTGCTGATGCTTGCTCTCGGAATCCAGCAGCTCGGCCACCTGGGGATCGTACAGATCGATCTCCAGCTTGTCGGCCTTGCGCTTGCCGGTGTTGCTGGTGAAGAAGATCAGCTCCTCCTTCTCCCGGTCGTAAACGCCCTGGAAGTCCTTGCCGGAGCCGATGGGCCAGTTCATGGCGTAGGTCTCGATGCCCAGCTCCCGCTCCACCTCGTCCAGCAGGTCGAAGGGATCCTTGGTGTCCCGATCCATCTTGTTGACGAAGGTGAAGATGGGGATGTGGCGCATGGCGCAGACCTTGAACAGCTTCCGGGTCTGGGGCTCGACGCCCTTGGCGCCGTCGATGACCATGACCGCAGAGTCGGCGGCCATCAGAGTGCGGTAGGTATCCTCCGAGAAGTCCTGGTGACCGGGGGTGTCCAGGATGTTGATGCAGAAGCCGTTGTACTGGAACTGCATGACGGAGGAGGTGACGGAGATACCGCGCTGCTTCTCGATCTCCATCCAGTCGGAGGTGGCGGCGCGGGAATTCTTCTTGCCCTTGACGACACCGGCCTGGGCAATGGCACCGCCGTAGAGCAGGAACTTTTCGGTCAGGGTGGTCTTACCGGCGTCAGGGTGGGAAATGATCGCAAACGTCCGCCGCCGGGAAATTTCTTTAATCAGATCAGACATATATTTTTTCACTCCATTATCAGATGTAAGGTTTCCGGTGTAAAAGAAATCTTAACGCATAAGAATACTCCGTTCTCATTCGCATAATAAATCAATTTAGTTTATCACAGCAGCCGCATAAATACAAGTCCTAAATCCATTTTCTCCCCTGAAACCATCTCGAAACCCAATGTAGGGAACGGTTATGACCGTTCCGCAGTACGATCTGCCCTGGTTGAACGATGTCCGGCGAATTCGCAACACCCTGCCCCGTCGCCCAACTGCAGTCATTCGGTAAGTGCATTCTGCGGAACGGCCGTAGCCGTTCCCTACGGAAAAAACTTAAGTTCTTAAGTCCTTGACATCAAACCGTATTACCCGTATAATACAGTTAGAAACCGTATTACTCGACTAACACACTTTTGAAAGGGGTGAGCGTGCTTGATCTCCTTTGATTCCTTTGTCCTGGAGGACAACGTGCCGATCTACTTGCAGATCGTGGGCTACATCAAGCGGGGCATCGTGGCCGGAACCATTGAAGACGGCTCAGAGATGCCGTCCCGGCGGATGCTGTCTGCCCTGCTGGGTGTCAACCCCAACACGGTACAGAAGAGCTACGCCATGCTGGAGGAGGAGGGTCTGATCCACTCCCGCTCCGGCGCGAAGAGCTGCGTGGTGGCCGATGCCGCCGCCATCCGGCGGCTCCGGGGAGAACTGCTGGGCCTGAGCCTGAAAACCGTCATCGACGCCATGAAGCAGATGGGCATGTCCCTGGAGGATGCCCAGTCCGCTCTGGCCGACCATTGGGAGGTAGAACCATGAAAAAAATCACATCCGCGGCACTGCTGGCCTTGAAGCTCACCTGGAAGACCGTCCTGGCCCTGTTCCTGTGCACTGCGGCTCTCCAGACCTTCTCCGTATACCGGTGGCTCATGCCCGGCGGTGTGCCCCTGCAGACCACCTTCGGCTTCGAGACCATGCTGTCCTCCGCCGTCGAATTTTTCGGAAAATGGTGGTTCGTGCTGCTGCAGCTGTTTCTGTGCGTGAACGGAAGCAGCACCAGGCACAGCAAAACCATCTACACCATGAACCGCCTGGGTCTCAGCGAGAACCACATGACCCTGGTCTTCGGCGGCGTGTTCACCGGCTACTTTCTCCTCTTCTGGGCATTCCAGCTTCTTCTGATCTACGCCTTCTTCGTCTGGTATTCCCGGTTCTCCCTGGTCAGCTCCAACGCCTTCATGCTCGCCTGCTGGCGCAGCGAGTGGCTGCACACCCTGCTGCCCCTGGGCGAGTGGTGGGGCTACCTGCGGAATCTCGTCATCTGCCTGAGCCTCGGCTATAGTGCCGCCTTTGGCAGCCAGTGCGCCCGCCGGGGAAAATACGCCTTCGGGTACCTGCTTCCTCACTTTCTCCTGTGCTCCACGATGCTCAGCGGCCGCATCGGCAGCTTCGCCCAGAACATCGCCCTGACCGTCCTGCTGGCCGCCGTCACCGTGGGCAGCTGGTTCGCCCTGAAGGGAGGCCGTGAAAATGAAGATCTTTGATCCCAAGCGGCATCTGCCCGTGGGCTGGGACTGGGAGGTCACCCGGAATTACCTGATCTGGGGGCACATCCTCAGCGGTCTGAGCATCTTCAGCTTCATCGACCGCTATTACGATGCCCTTTCGAACCTCTACATCCACATTCAACAGCTGGACGGCACCCTCGTCCGCCAGCTGGATCCCACCCGCACCATCGCCCCCTTCCGGGAGCTGATGGCAGGCCTGCCCTATCTGGGTCTGGGCTGCTTCCTGCTGGTCATGGCCGCCCAGATCCGGCGGTACTACAGCTATCACAGCCGGGACACCATGGCCATCTACACCATGCGCCGCCTTCCGGACAAATGGGAGCTTCACCGCCGCTGCTGGACGCAGCCCCTGCTGTCCTCCGCCGCAGAGCTCCTCATCTTCGCAGTGCTCACCGCCCTGTGCTGGCTCCTGTGGCGTTTCGCAACACCGGCGGTTTGTCTGCCCATGTGACCCCACCCCTTCCGAAAGGAGGATGCCCCATGAAAAAGCTTCTCCCCCTGCTCCTGTCCCTCCTGCTCCTGACCGGCTGCGCCGCCACCTACGACGGCCCCACCGCCGCCAAGTCCGTCCTCACCCGCGTGGAGACCACCTATTATGACCCCCACGGCGAATCCACCCATTCCCGCACGGACTACACCTACGACATCCACGGCAATCAGGCCCAGATCCTGGACTACAGCGGCGACGAGCCGTACCTGAAAACCGTCCTGAACCATGACGCGTCCGGAAACGTGACCCGCCAGCGGCAGTACGAACTGTCCGGCTGGTTCCCCAAAAAGCTATCGGATACCCGCTGCACCTATGACGATCAGGGTCGGATGACCTCCTCCCGCCACCGCAGCGGCTTCCATTGGGACGACACCACCATCACCTACGACGATAACGCGCGCACCCGCACCACCTCCGTCAGCGGCCACACCACCGTCGAATACCTGGACGAAAACGGCTGGGTCATCCGCAGCGAAGCCACCTCCGCCGAAGGTCAGGTGATCCTGGAGGAATACGACCGCCGCCCGGACGGCCTGATCGAAGTCACCCGAAGCTACCGGGACGGTGCGCTGTACAGTGTCACCGAACGCACCTACGACGATCAGGGCCGCCCCCTGACCTGGACGACCACCGAGGACGGCGCGACCACACTCCTCTACCGCTGGGAATACGGTGAAAATTACGAGAAGCAGTTCTTCTCCGACGGCAGCTACACCACCACCGACTTCAATGAAGACGGCACTCCCCGCGCCCGCCAGAAGGTCTCCGCCGACGACACCGTCCTGGAGCTTACCCTCTACCGCTACACCGAGATCCAAGTCCCCGCAAAGGAGGAATCGCCATGAAGAAGCTGCTCCCCCTGCTCCTGACGCTCCTGCTGCTGACCGGCTGCGCAGAACGCTACGACGGCCCCACAGAAGCAAAAACCGTCCGCTCCGGCGAGACACACTGCGGTTACAATTCCGACGGCTCCGTCTCCTACTCCACCCGGACGGAATACGCCTACGACACCTACGGCAACCGGGTGCAATATCTGGAGTTCACCAACGATAAGCTCACCGGCAAATTCCGCATCGAATACGATGAAGCGGGAAATGTGCGCAAGGAGACCCACTACAGCCGCCCCCTCTGGCTTCCCGACTACAGCTGGGAATACACTTACGATGCCCAGGGACGCAAGACCTCCGAGACCCACCGGGACGGTTTCGAAGTCTACACCACCACCTACACCTACGACGATGCCGCCCGCACCCAGACCACCACTTATTCCGACGGCTCCCATTACAAGGTCTGGCTGGACGAAGCCGGCAACGCCACCCGCTCCGAGCGCACCATCGCCGGTCAGGACGCGATCCTGACCCAGTGGGAACGATCCGATGACGGAAGAACGATGACCACCCAGTCCTACCGGAACGGTCAGCTGATCTCCTCCGACGAATACACCTACGACGATCAGGGCCGGATGCTGACCTGGTGCGTGACCGAAGACGGGGTCACTACCGTCAACTACGGCTATGAATACGGCGAAACCTACGAGAAATGCACCTACGATTTCGGCAGCTATGCCATCACGAATTTCGCCCCCGACGGCACCGCCATCGACCGTCTCCACTACAGTGCCGACGGCACCCTGGAAAGCCGCACCGTCTACCACTACACCGAGATCCAGGTTCCCGCAAAGGAGGGATCCCCATGAAAAAGCTCATTTGCCTTCTCCTCTGCGCCCTCCTCCTGACCTCCTGCGTCCAAAGCTACGACGGCCCCACCGAGACAGTCCGTGTCCTCAGCGAGACCGCCACGACCCACTATTTCCGCGATTTCGGCACGGAGTCCTTCACCCAGCGCACCGTCTACGCCTACGACATCTACGGCAACGCGGCCCAGGAGCTCAGCTACACCAATGACGAAGTGACCCACAAAACCACCCGAACCTACGACCCCGCCGGAAATCTGCTGGACGAGCGGCTGTATTCCAGGGACGGCTGGTTCTGGAAGCGATCCTACCGCATCGAATCTGAGTACGATGACCGGAGCCTCCTCACCTCCCGCACCGTGCACTCCAGCAGAACGTACACTTATACCTACACCTACGACGAGCTTGGCCGCCCCCTGACCGAGGATCTGGACGGCTCCATCCGGGTCTGCGTTTACGATGACCAGGGCTACACGGAGACCCTCACCCACGACACCGGCGACATCGTCGTCAGCCGCTACGACGCGGACGGCTTCCTGCTCCGGAAGGAGCACACCGGAGCCGACGGGACGCACTGGCTCCAGGAATACACCCGCCGCTCCGACGGCCAGGTCGAGACCGCCCGCACCTACGAAAACGGCGTCCTGACCGCCTCCGAGGCATACACCTACGACGACCAGGGCCGCCCCACCCGCCACACCGTGGAGGGCCAATCCCCCTCCGTCACCCGCTGGGAATACGGCGAGCAACAGCGGACGATATACCAGCCCGACGGCACCTACACGGTAACGGGCTATGACGAGGACGGAAGCCCCCTCTTCGAAGACCTCTACCACGAAAACGGCGAGCTGTGGCACCACACCGTCTACACCTACCGGGACATCCAAGTCCCCGCAAAGGAGGAAACGCCATGAAAAAGCTGCTGATTCTCACCCTCTGTATTCTCCTCCTGACCTCCTGCGCCGCCACCTACGACGGCCCCACCGAGGCAGTCCCCGTGCTGACGGAGCATCATGTCCGCCACATCTCTCCCTTCACCGACAACACCATGGAGAGCCGCTACACCTTCGCCTACGATATTTACGGCAACTGTGTCCAGACCATGGAATACGACGACGGCGAGCTGGTCTCCGTCACCAAAACGCGCTATGACGACCGGGGCAACATGATCTCCGAGACCCGCTGGGATCACTCCGGCTGGATCCCCCATATCGAACGCCGGATCAAGCGCACCTACGACGAGCAAAACCGGGAGCTGACCTACACCAGCTACGATATGTGGGGCCGGAAAACGAGCGAGAGCACCAACACCTACGATGACGAAGCCCACACCACCACCTACGAAAACAGCTACGGCGATCAGGTCATCTACTACTACGACGAAAACGGTCTCCTGCTCCACGACATCAGCACCGGTGCCGCCGGCACCATCGAGACCGTCTACACCTACGATGCCCACGGCAACCGCACCGGCTGGACTTCCACCCTGAACGGCGAGCCCCAGTTTCGCATGGAATCGGGCTACGATGACCAAAACCGCCAGATCTGGTTCAAGCACTACGACGAAAAGGGCATCCAGATTGCTTACACCACCTACACCTACGACGACGATGCCCACACCACGACCATCAAGAGCGAGGACGGCAGCATCCGCATCGAATACTACCACGAGGACGGCCGCCGCCACCTCATCGAGGATTACAACGAGCGCGGCGACCTAGCCATGTATCAGCAGTACTACTATCAGGACATCCGCGTCCCCCAAAAGGAGGAATGAACCATGCTGGAGCTAATGAACATCAAAAAAGTCTACACCGGCGGCAAGGTCGCTGTGGATAATGTATCCCTGACGCTGGAGCCGGGGCAGATCGTGGGTCTGTTCGGCGAAAACGGCGCGGGCAAGACCACGCTGATGAAGTGCATCCTGGGGCTTCTGAAGCACGAGGGCACCGTCAAGCTGGACGGCGAGCCCATCACCCACAAAAACATCACCCGCCTCAGCTTCGCCACCAACGAGCATTCCTTCTTCCCCACCCTCACCGCCTGGGCCCACCGGGAATTCTATCAGGAGCATTTTGAGCGGTTCAATCCCCGCCGCTTCGACGCGCTGATGGACTTCTTCGAGCTGCCGAAAAGCAAAGCGGTGGGCAAATTCTCCACCGGCCAGAAAAACCAGTTCGAGGTGATCCTGGCCGTCAGCCAGGGCGCGGACTACATTCTCATGGATGAGCCCTTCGCGGGCAACGACGTCTTCAACCGGGAGGACTTCTACAAAGTCTTGCTCGGCATCCTGGAACCCAATGAGACCATCCTCCTGTCCACCCACCTGCTGGAGGAAGTGGAGCCCATCATCAGCCGGGCGGTGCTCATGCACCGTGGACAGATCATCGGAGACACCACCATGGAAGAGCTGGAGGAGCGGGGCATGAGCCTGATGCAGTACGTCAAGCAGTCCTACAATTACCGCAGCGACCGGGTGGGCAAGGCACTCCGGGAGCTGACCGGGGAGGAGGGATGAGGTATGCGCAAGGTCTTGATCTTCGCGCTGACCGTTCTGATCGCCATAGGCGGCCTCTGCTTCGCCCACGCCGCCGTAACGGACAGCCAGGACGAGCTTCTGATCTACCCCACCCTGGAGATCGGCGACCGCACCCTGCTTGACGGCAGGACTGCCTCCATGACCTTCTTCTGCGGCGACTACCTCAGCTGGCACACGGACTACACCTTCGGCGGCGAGACGGAGACCGCGTTCGTCTACGACCGCAAGGGTGCCCCCGCGCCCTCCGGCTACGCCCGCAGCCGCATGGAGGTCTGGTTCTCCGGCGGCTTCGGCGCCTCCACCAGCGGCAATTTCCCCCTGAGCAACACCGATTACAGTGCCCTCTTCCGGGCCGTGGCCGTTGCCGCCCCCGACGGCGGCAGCAAGACCATGAATGTGAACCTGTCGGATTATGTAAACTACTACATGCCCGATTTCGAGGTCTCCTATGAGGATGCCGCCCGCCAGTGCCATATCTCCGCCAGCCTGCACAATCTGGTCACCGGCGACGTCTGGCACGAGGACGAGGGCAATTACCACGAATTCATGGAGCACTTCCGCTTCCCCGTCCAGCCGAACCACATCGTCTCCGTCACCGTGGACAAGAACGGCGCGGGCCGCATCAACGGCCTGCACATGACCCCGGAAAACGGCCCCGACCTCCACTTCATCAGCGAGGTCAATGCCGACGGCATCTGGTTCGTCCCCGTCTTCCGGGACGAAAGCGGCACTCCCCTGCCCTACGAATCCCCCCAGGGCCACGGCATCTATTTCCTCCCCTGGAAGAAAACCGGCACCATCCGCTATGCCTCGGGCGACAAGGACACCGTCGTCCCCGACCTGGAGCAGGCGAAGCTGCTCTTCCCCCTGGACGAGACCCTCGCCATCGAGCATATGCAGATCGACCCGGAGTCTGGCGAGGCCTGGATGCTGACTCTTGAAAACGACCGCTACATCCTCACCGCCTACGACCTGACCGCAGGCGAAGTGCTCACCCGCCTGGAAGTCCTGCCCCACGACCCCGAAGCCGATTCCAACCGGGGACACTTCGAGCGGGACGGCGATTACCTCCTCATCACCGCCCAGGAGCGCGTCGCCCTGGTGGATGCCGCCAGCCGCCAGCTCCTCCTCACCGCCCCCGACACCGGCCAGAACCGCAAGGCCATCAGCTTCAAGCCCGCCGACGGCGACCTCCTCTACGACGGCGAGCACCTGATCCTCATCGACACCATGCTCTACCAGGAGGGCACCTTCTGGACGGCCATCTTCCGCCAGGGAGAGCTTACCTACTACGGTGAATACGACTGCTCGATCATGCGCGGCAACGACGACTGGTACTACAGCTACATCGGCGTGGAACGGGATCCCATCACCCTGAAATAAAAAAGCCTCCCCTGCGCGGCAAAGCCGCGTGGGGGAGGTGGCCCGCGCCAGCGGGTCGGAGGGGGCCATGTGTTGGTAGCCCCCTCAGTCGCTGCGCAACAGCTCCCCCATCCCTTACGGGACAGGGGAGCCTTTCATATTCTCACATTAACTGACGGGATTGATCTCCACATGGTACTCCACGGTACCCATGGCGGTATCCTCGATCTCGATCTGATAGTGGATGTCCACGGTGCCGCCCTTCTCGTCCACCGCGCTGTGCACCCTGGTGGCCTTGACGGCGATCATCAGCGCGCCGATGTCGATCTGATACAGGGACTCATGGCGGCGGCCCTCCATGAAGATCATCTGATTCTGGAGCTTGCCGGTGCGCCTCAGCACCACGCCCCTGGGTCCAACGCGGAAGGCGGTGGTGGTGCCCGCCAGGCCGGTCAGGTCGCTCTCCTCATAGCTGACCTCCCAGACCTCCTTCTGCTTCTCCAGGGTGCCCTCGGTGGTCAGCTCGATCACCTCCGGCTCTGCGTCCTGATAATTCTGAACGCCCCGGATGTGCAGCATCACAGGGATCTTGCTCATACACCGGCCTCCACAGCCAGCTGAAGCAGCTGGTCGATGAGCTGGGCATAGGGGATGCCGGAGGCGGCAAAGAGCTTGGGATACATGGAGATGGAGGTGAAGCCGGGCAGGGTGTTGATCTCGTTGAAGACGATGCGCTCGTCATCGTAGCAGACGAAGAAGTCCACACGCGACATCCCCTGGCAGCCGATGGCCTTGTAGCCCTTGACGGCCAGCTCCCGAACCTGCTCCTGGGTCTCCTCGCTGATCCGGGCGGGGACATAGCTGGTGGAGGTGTCGGTCACATATTTGGCCTCGTAATCATAGAATTCAGCACCGGAGTCGATCTCGCCGCAGATGGAGGCCACGGGATTGTCGTTGCCCATGACGGCGACCTCGACTTCACGGCCCCGGATGAACTCCTCCACGAGGATCTTGTCGTCGTACTTTGCGGCGAACTCCAGAGCCTTGACCAGGGCGTCCCGGTCAGCGGCCTTGCTCACGCCGACGCTGGAGCCGGTGCCCGCGGGCTTGACGAACATGGGGTAGTCAAAGCGGCTCTCCAGGTTCTCGACGGTGGTGTCCAGACGGTGCTTCAGGTCAGCAGAGCGCACCAGCTGCCAGGCAGCCTGGGGGATCCCGGCGTTGTCCATGACCAGCTTGGTCAGGGTCTTGTCCATGGCCACGGCGGAGGCGGAGACATGGGGGCCCACATAGGGGATGCCCGCCAGCTTCAGCAGACCCTGCATGGCACCGTCCTCGCAGTTCTCACCGTGCATCACGGGGAAGACCACGTCGATGTGCTCACGCACCACGCAGTCGCCCTCGAAGCACAGCAGACCCTGACCCCGGACGGGGGAGATGGCACAGCGGCGGTTGCCCTCGCACTCCGCCCAGACTCCGGCGGGGAGCATGGCGTAGTCGGTGCCCTTGAACCAGATCCAATCACCGTCCTTGGTGATGCCCACGGGATAGACATTGTACTTTTCCTTGTCGATGTTATTCAGAACAGACTCGGCGGAGCGCAGAGAGACCTCATGCTCCGGGCTCATGCCGCCAAAGAGAATGCAGACGCTTAACTTTTTCATATTTGGAAACCTCATTTCGAAGTATAATTTCAAATTCCGTTAATTTACAAATTAGGACTGGAAATTCCAGCCTTCCGTGCTATAATAGGAACACTATCTCAAATCGAAGGAGGGAATCACCGTGCAGATCGATCTGACCACAAAGGAATTCCGCTATCTTCTCGACCTGGTCTATATCGGCAACTGGGTGCTCAACTCCATCCGGGGCGATCAGCGCTTTGCTGACTACGACGCCATCGAAAGCAAGCTCTTCCACCTGTGCCGGGGCACCAAGCTCCAGTCCCTGGTGGAAAACTGGCAGGGCGAGGAGATCCCCTCCCGGGCCTACGCCGAGGGCGGCATCCACGAAGCCATCGCCTGCTACGAGGACGCGGTGTTCTACGAGATCCTGGCCGAGGAGCTAAGCCGCCGGGACATGGAGTACCCGGACATCACCGATGAGAACTACGACGAGATCATCGGCCGGATGGATCGCTATATGGAGGAATTCCGCCAGTCCGGCGTTGACCGGCTGGTGCTGGAGGACTGAGCTTTTGGAATGGCTCGCCGCGTCTGCGGCGAGCCATTTTTCGTTACTTTACCAGTGCTTCACCGGCCCGGTAAATATCGCCCGCACCGACGGTCAGGACGATGTCACCCTCGCGGACATTCTCCCGCAGGAACTCGGTGACCTGGGGCAGGGTCTCGCAGTAGGTGGCGCCGGGGATCTGAGCCACCAGATCCCGGGAGGAGATGCCGATGTCGTTGCGCTCCCGGGCGGCGTAGATCTCCGCCACCACGCAGACATCCACCCGCTTGAGCTCCCGGACGAAGTCCTCAAACAGGGCGTGGGTGCGGGTGTAGGTGTGGGGCTGGAAGGCCACCACCACACGCTTGTAGCCCTGGGTGCGCACCGCGTCGATCAGACAGCTGAGCTCGCCGGGGTGATGGGCGTAGTCGTCATAGACCTTTGCACCGTTATATTCACCCTTGTGCTCCATCCGGCGGCCTGCGCCGGTGAAGGTGGCCAAACCGTTGGCAGCGTCCGTGCCGTCCACGCCCAGCATCCATGCCGCACCGGCGGCAGCCAGGGCGTTCAGGGTGTTGTGCCTGCCGAAGACGGACAGCTCCAGGTGGGCATAGTGCTCGCCGTCGCAGACCACGTCGAACTTACTCCAGTCCTCGCTGATGTTGACCGCCCGAACGCGGTTGTGCTCACCAAGACCGAAGGAGATGTAGTCCATGCCCTTCAGAGTCTCGACCGTGTTCTCATCGTCGCCGTTGGCCAGGATGCCATTGGTGGCGAGCTGGGCGAAGGCCCGGAAGCTCTTCTGAACGTCCTGAAGATCCTTGAAGTAGTCCAGGTGATCGGCCTCCACGTTCAGGATGATGGCCAGGGTGGGATAGAAGTTCAGGAAGCTGTCACAGTATTCGCAGCTCTCCAGCACGATGGTGTCGCCGCCGCCGACCCGGTGACCCGCGCCCAGCAGGGGCAGCGCGCCGCCGATCATGACGGTGGGATCTTTTTGGGCCTCCATCATGATGTGGGTGACCATGGAGGTGGTGGTGGTCTTGCCATGGGTGCCGCTGACGCACACGGCGTTGCGGTATTCGCGCATAATCATGCCCCAGGCCTCGGCCCGCTCGAAGACGGGAATGCCCGCGGCACGGGCTGCGGCGATCTCGGGATTGTCATTGTGGGCGGCAGCGGTGCGGACGATGCAGTCGGCTCCCTGGATGTTCTCGCCCCGGTGGCCGATGGCAACGGAAATGCCATTGCGCAGCAGCTCCTCGGTGGAGCCGGAAGAATTCATGTCGGAGCCGGTGACGGTGATGCCCCGATCCTTGAGCACCAGTGCCAGCGGGCGCATGCTCACGCCGCCGATGCCCACCATATGGACGCGCTTGCCGGGCTTGAGATACTCGGCCAGCTTTTCGTTTCGAATAATCATAAAGAGTTACCCTCCGTTATGTGCATAAATACAACTAAAACATTATACCGTATTTCCATCCCATTTACAACTGGTATATTTCCCGAAAAGTTTCGCCTTTTCAGGGGTTTTCAGCAGTAATATGTGGTAAAAAGAACAAAATGACTCTGCGGTACATCCACAGAGTCATTTTGCTACCATGTCAGCAGGAGCTTGTCATGGACTTTTTCATTCGTCATTTCTTTTCCGGAATTTTGCAGTCTGTCAATCATGGATGTTCCGCAATCAATCAGTACCTCGCGTTCAAATAAGCCATCGGGAATCTCAACAGAAATATCTTTCTTTTTCGATTCGCGCATTCCATTGATCGACAGCATCACATACGCGCCGCGCTCCTTGCACTCTGCAATTCTATCCCATAGCAGTTCTATCCGGAAATCCTGCGCACCATATATGATGCTTTGGCTGTGAGTATAGGGGGGGTCACAGTATACCACATCCCCCTCCCGGGGCTTTTCCATCGCTTTCTCAAAGCTCATCGCCGAGAATTCCGCTTTTTGAATCAGCTCCGACCACAGCATCACTCTTTTTTCGAATGTCTTGGGCGGAATCGGTTTGTGCGGCCCTCGTGGTGTACTCATATAGCCATCGGCCTTGCGGAATCGGATAATGCCGGAATAGCAGGTTCTTGAAAGCAGGCAAAAATCAAGCCCGTTGTGGTTGCGATTGAAACGATCCCGGATTACCTCATACTGCTCAAACGGGTTATCGTAGTATTTCTCTATTTCACTGGCATAATAATCGATCAGTGCTTGAGGTTCATTTTTTACTGCCTCGAATATTTCAATCAGGAAAGGAAGAATATCACTTGCATACGCCCGCTCAAAATGCGGATACATGGCAGTTGCGTCCTGCCGAAGCAATTCGCCCAGTACTGCACCGCTTCCTAAGAACGGCTCATAGTAGGCTTGAAACGAGTCAGGCATATAGGAAACAATGGTGCTCGCAAAACGCTGCTTGCTGCCAATCCATTTCAATAACGCAGGAACCAATACTCCTCCTCCTTTCGTAACTTATAGTCTGTAGACGTAAAGTCTACACCAAGATTATAATCTTTGCAATGGGGGGTGTCAAGTTATGTCGTCAGATATTTCTGTTCGTTTTGGCAAAGCCATACGAACACTTCGCTGCAAGGAAAGAATTTCGCAGGAAGAGCTCGCATACCGATGTGGGTTACACAGAACCTATGTCAGTGATGTTGAACTTGGAAAGCGTAATGTTTCTTTGGAAAACATTGATCGGATTTCCCAGGCATTGAATATTACACTGGCAGATTTGTTCACGGAGGTAGATCACATTGAAAGCGTTTCCTGAATTTCAGCACCAGTCTTCCGATTTTTGGGCACTGGTAAAATTCGTCTCGCAGGAGCTCGGATATACCGACAGACGAACCAAATCTATTCGTACTTACAACGAAGACGAAATTGTCAAGCTTCTCGATTCCAAAAACTTTCTGGTCAATTATGCATTGGTTCAGGATGTTACTGCATACTCCCAAAAACGTGCTGCAATTCTAAATGAACAGGCACGGTCTAACCTGATGGATGCCGATGGTGCACGCTTGGTTTATGAATCACTTTCTCCGCTTTCTGCCGACCAGAATTTTCTATGCACCATTCCCATGAATAAGCAAAAAGGAGCCATGAAACAGGTCGCATACCTGACCGCTTCCATAAACATTTTAGCTGAAAAGACATTGCGGGAAGCGGGGCTGTTTACCGGCGAAAAGTGCTTTAACGACGACCCGCGCAGCCTTGTTTATGCTGTGGATCAATACGGCTATATTGCCGGTGCTTCCTCCCGGCGCATGGACGGAGCATATCCCGATGTTATCAACCCCAAGATTGTGTGGGAGGTAAAAGAATACTATTATACTACCTCGTTTGGCAGCCGGGTTGCTGATGGCATTTATGAAACACGTCTGGATGGACATGAAATCCGGGATATTTCTGCACGAACCCTTCGTCCCATCGTACATGTTATGTTTATCGACGGCTTCAGAACATGGTGGGTAGATGGCAAATCCTATCTTTGCCGACTTATCGATATGTTGAACGAAGGTCTTGTGGATGAAGTCATTGTTGGTCGTGAAGTGTTGACCCGTTGGCCTGAAGTACTGCGCAGCGTTCTGTAATCCATTTGGATAACATCAGGGCATCCTCTTTTGAAGATGCCCTGACTTTTATTTACTTCTGCACCCAATTGCCGGTGGCCAGGCAGTTGAGGTAGCTCTCGATGAAGGGATCCAGGGCACCGTCCATGACGTTGTCAACGTTGCTGGTCTCGCAGCCGGTGCGGGTGTCCTTGACCAGGGTGTAGGGCATGAAGACATAGTTGCGGATCTGGGAGCCCCACTCGATCTTCTGCTGGACGCCCTTGATGTCGGCGATGTTGGCCAGGTGCTCGCGCTCGCGGATCTCGACGAGCTTGGAGCGCAGCATCCGCAGGCAGGTCTCCTTGTTCTGGAACTGGCTGCGCTCGGTCTGGCAGGAGACCACGATGCCGCTCTTGTGGATCAGACGGACGGCAGAGGAGGTCTTGTTGACCTTCTGGCCGCCTGCGCCGGAGGAGCGGTAGACCTGCATCTCGTAATCCTCGGGCCGGATCTCGAAGTCTTCGGACTCGTCGGCGATCTCGGGGATGACCTCGATGGCGGAGAAGGAGGTCTGACGGCGGGCGTTTGCATCGAAGGGGGAAACGCGCACCAGACGGTGGACGCCGTTCTCACCCTTCAGGAAGCCGTAGGCATTCTCGCCGGTGACCATGATGGTGGCGGACTTCAGACCGGCCTCATCGCCCTCCTGATAGTCCATGATCTGGTAGTCGAAGCCGCTGCGCTCAGCCCAGCGGGTGTACATGCGGTAGAGCATCTGGCACCAGTCCTGGGCCTCGGTGCCGCCCGCACCGGCCTGGAAGCTCATGAGCGCGTTGTTGCGGTCATACTTGCCGGTCAGCAGGGTCTGCAGGCGGCAGGTCTCCATGTCCTTGGCCAGCTTGTCGAAGCCTTCGACCAGCTCGCCCAGCATGGAGTCGTCGTCCTCCTCGGCGGCCATCTCGCAGATGGTCATCAGGTCGTCCCAGGAGGAGCACATGGCCTCGTACTTCTCGATCTTGCTCTCGGTCTGCTTGGCCTGGACAACGATCTTCTGGCTCTTGTCGGGATTGTCCCAGAAGCCGGGAGCCTCCTGCATGGCCTGCAGACGCTCCAGCTCATTCTTCAGACCCTCCAGATTCAGAGAATCCGCCAGACCGTCCAGGGCGGGACGGATGTCATTCAGTTTACCCTTGTAGGCGTCAAATTCAATGTTCATATCCAATACTCCATAGAAAATAAAGTGGTATCCATAACAAATCAATTTATTATAGCGGAAAAACACCATTCTGTAAAGGGGCTTTTTGCCGTTTTTTTCGCCCCACGCCACCCTTGACACCGCTCCCCTTTTCCTTTATAATGTATCCATCCATGCGCCAGTAGCTCAGCTGGATACACCGCCCGCAGGCGGCGTGCAGATGGCAACCGAGCAGCGCGAGGCTCTTAGCCATCTGCTGAACATCCACCGCGAAGCGGCGTTCGGTACATCTTCAATCCTATATCGCAACACGCGCCAGTAGCTCAGCTGGATAGAGCATCCGCCTCCTAAGCGGAAGGTCGGGGGTTCGAATCCCTTCTGGTGTGCCAAGAACCAGCCGGAACCATCGGTTCCGGCTGGTTCTCTTTTTTGGCATGCAAGCGCAATGACGCAAATGCTTTCTCCGTTTCGCCCACAGTCTGTTCCGCTGTGCATGACCGCGCAAGCGGACATCCTCTCCCCGCTCGAAAAAGTTGTATAAAATGGTTGTTTTCCCGAAATATAGTTGTACGAATATGGTCATTTTGCACAAATTCGTTGTTGACAGGTTCAATAATCAGTGATAAAGTAAACTTGGCAATGTGTACGGCGCTGATCCCTGCGCCGCCTGGATCACAGTTCCGAAAATTAAATCAAGAAGGAGCACGAGCTATGAACAAATGACTTCGGTCAAAATCGTCCGTACTGCCGTCCCTGTCCGCAGTACCTCCGGATGATGGGTCGGCATACAAACACAAGGAAAAAGTGAAAGGAAGGATACAAACATGAAAAACAAGTGCAAGCGTACCTTAAGTCTGCTGCTGGCGCTGGTCATGGTCATCGGTCTGATGCCCATGGGCTATGTCCATGCAGAGGAAGGCGCAGTCTATCAGGCTGCCGACACGGCTGCCACCGATCTGGGACTGGTCAATGTCGGTGACAGCGCAAAATTCGTTATCGTATCTGCCGTCAGCTCCGATAAGGAAATGGTCGCCAACATCGGCACCAACGGCGCGGGTCAGACCGGCTTCGAGCTGGCTCCCCGCAGTGCAGCTGACAATGTCGCCGCCAATGCGGTCTGGACGATCACCATGGTCGAAGACGGCTATACCGTCAGCAACGGCGGTCTGAATGTGGCCGTGAAGGCCGACCACCAGGTCGCCCTGGAGGAGAATGCCGTCGTTCAGATCAAGAAGGGCAACAACGGCACCGACGACTGGGTCATCTACAATGACGGCTGGTGCCTGAATGACCACGACAGCTTCGCCGGTGCATTTGACAGCAGCTCCAACGCCCTGTCCACCTACACCAATCTGGTGGGCGGCCGCAGCATGCTGAAGCTGTACCCCGTCACCGAGGTGGTCACGGAGCCCGAGCCCGCCGTACCCGCCGAGGGTCTGCTGGCCCACTACGATTTTGAGACCGTGGACGGCTCCACCGTCTCCAACAACGTGACCACCAACGAAACCACCGTCGCCACCCTGAGCGGCAATGCCTCCGTCACCGATCTGGACGGCGAGAATGTGCTGGGCAAGTCCCTGCAGCTGAGCTCTGCCCAGGACGGCCTGCAGCTGACCGATATCGTCAACGCAGCCACCTCCAGCTTCACCGTTTCCATGTGGTACAAGCTGAACGGTTCCTCCTCCGTCAATGTGAACCTGTTCCAGGCAGGCACCATCGGCGGCAGCACCGGCCGTACCATCCTGATCCTGAGCCCCGAATCCACCTATTACACCTATCTGACCGGTGACAATGCCAAGACCGCCACGGCCAATCCCGTGGATCGCACCCAGTGGCAGAACGTCACCTTCGCCTACGATCAGCCCAACAACAAGGCTTATTTCTATGTCAACGGTGTCGCTGACAATGCCGACGGCATCACCCTCACCGGCACCGCCCTGGATGTGGACGACATGATCGTCGGCCGCCACAGAGGTGTCGAGGGTGCCTTCGACGGCCTCATCGATGAAGTCCTTGTTTACGACAAGGTTATTTCCGCAGAGGAAGCAAAGGCGATTTTTGACATGACCGACTCCATCGTGAATCCCGAGACTCCCGTGGATCCCGAGCCCACCGATCCCACGGATCCCATCGATCCTCCCGTGGATCCCGCCGATGCCATCACCCTGACCGTGGATGTCAATGATCCCCAGCGGGTCATCGACAGCAGTTCCATCTTCGGCATCAACCACCGCTACGCCTTCAACGGCTACGGCTCCTTCGATTCCGAGAAGATGGAAGTCAAGGAGGATTTCAAGAAGCTGTACGAGGATGCGGGCTTCGGCTCCATCCGCTACCCCGGCGGCACCATCTCCAACCTCTTTAACTGGAAGACCACCATCGGCCCCGTGGCTGAGCGCAAGAACCAGATCCACGGCTTCTACAATAACGCAGGCCAGGGCGGCATCGCCCCCAACTTCGGCCTGACCGAGATCGGCACCTTCGCCGAGAGCGTCGGCTCCGAGATCGTCTACGTCTACAGCCTGGGCCGTGGCAACGCCCAGGACGCCGCTGACCTGATCGAGTACCTGAACGCCAAGGTGGGCACCAACCCCAACGGCGGCATCGACTGGGCACAGGTTCGCGCCGACAACGGCCATCCCGAGCCCTACAACGTCCGATAC
This sequence comes from Oscillospiraceae bacterium, assembly GCA_015067895.1. Next base: position 42,344 of record SVLP01000021.1, read on the forward strand.
TTCGAGATCGGCAACGAGATGCAGCAGGCATGGGCCGGCTCCGACGGCACCGCTTCCCAGGGCTACTGGACCACCTCCGTCTCCGCCGGTGCCGAGACCGCCTACATCGACGGCGGCACCGCCGTGTTCAACCGGCAGTATGCCGTCTGCGAGGAGGACTGGAACGAGCAGGCATCCAAGAGCACCGGCGAAGCAAATATGGTTCGCTATATGCGCTACGCCAACGTCAACCCCAAGATGGAGGATGAAACCGGCAGCATCGTGGATGATCCCAGCTTCAAGGCCGTCAACGACGGCGTGACCGTCTATGTAGGCGGCTACCAGTGGACTGTGGTCAGCAGCTTCGACGCTTCCGGCCCCAACGACCAGCACGTGGTCGTTGACTACAGCACCGGCGCCATCCGCTTCGGCGACGGCCAGAAGGGCAAGATCCCCGCAGCCGGTCAGCAGATCACCGTCTCCTACTCCGTGGAGCGTGAGGGCTTCATCGATGTCTCCCAGGCCATCAAGAACACCATGGCCAGGATCAACGAGATCGAGGGCACCAGCCACGAGGCCTACGTCTACTCCAGCTTCGAGACCGCCGGCTTCATCAATAAGATGGCCGAGCGCGGTGCCAACGAGTGGTACGACGGTCTGACCATCCATCCCTACTCCGGCACCCCCACCGGCTCCGGCACCAGCTTCTATGACTCCGCCATGCTCCTGGCCGAGAATGTCGGTGTCCGCAATGTCCAGAATTATGTCAACATGATGCCCGCGGACAAGGTGCCCGTCATCTCCGAGTACGGCATCTTCCGCTCCACCGATCCCCTGGTTCGCTCCCAGACCCACGCCATCTACATCGCCAAGGTGCTGATGGAGTATGTCCGCCTGGGCAGCCCCTACATCCAGAAGCACTGCCTGATCGACTGGTACTCCTCTGGTGCCGACTCCCTGGGTCCCACCCAGCAGGCCGTCATCCAGGCCGTTGCCGGCAGCGATGCCGACACCAAGACCGGCGAGGGCACCTTCACCTTCTTCTCCACTCCCTCCGCCCATGTGTTCCAGATGCTCAACTCCGGCTTCGGTGACACCGTCGTCGCCACCGAGTTCAGCGAAGTTCCCACCCTGGGCAACGGTGCCAAGGCTCTCTCCGCCCTGGCCACCACGGATGGCGACAGCAACATCTACGTCGCCATCGTCAACGCAAGCCGTGAGGAGGACTACGCCATCGCCCTGGATCTGCAGGGCATCTCCGGCGAGGGTGCCAGCGTCACCGCCCAGGTGCTCACTGCCGATTCCTACGCCGCCCAGAACTCCCCTGAGAACCCCACCGCCGTTTCCGTTCAGGAGCTGACCCTCTCCGGCGAGTGGATCCAGGTCATTCCCAAGCACACCTTCGTGGTTCTGAAGATCGATCCCGCCGCTGAGATCGACGATTCCACCGTTGTCGGCGGCTTCACCGTGGATCCCGTGGAGCTGCCCACCAAGGGCGGCGAGGCCACCGTCACCATCACCGGCCGGAACCTGCCCGACGGCATCCTGGTCAAGTGCGGCGACGAGACCGTTACCACCTCCGGCAACTCCATCAAGCAGACCGCTGTTCTGACCTTCCCCGCCAACACCACCAAGGAAGACATCGTCTACGGCATCCAGTACAGCCTGGACGGCGAGACCTTCGAGGGCGAGCTGTCCGTCACCGTGGCCGTGAACCGCTATGATCCCGATGATGCTTCCCGCGACATCCCCCTGTCCGTCCTGGAGGTTTCCACCGGCGACTACCAGCCCGGTCAGGCCACCGAGGGCCCTGCCGAGCTGGCCGTGGACAACAATCCCGACACCCTGTGGCATACCAACTGGTACGGCACCAGCCGCGAGAACCACTGGTTCCAGTTCGAGTTGACCGATGCTTACATCGTGGACGGCCTGCGCTACTGGCCCCGCCAGAGCGGCAACTCCAACGGCACCATCACCCGCTACGAGATCCAGGTCTCCGACGACGGTGAGAACTTCCGCACCGTCAAGTCCGGCAGCTGGGAGAACGACCGGAACTGGAAGCTCGCATCCTTCAGCGGCGAAAATGTGAAGTATGTCCGTCTGGTGGCCGTGGATGCCATCACCGACAACAATTACGTCTTCGCCTCCGCCTCCGAGATCCGTCTGACCGGCGTGAAGGACGACACCGCCCACGAGCACAGCTACACCGCCGTGGTCACCGCTCCCACCTGCACCGAGGGCGGCTACACCACCTACACCTGCTCCTGCGGCGACAGCTACGTCGCTGACGAGACTCCCGCCCTGGGTCACACCGAGGAAGTTATTCCTGGTAAGGAAGCCACCTGTACCGAGCCCGGCCTGACCGAGGGCAAGAAGTGCTCTGTCTGCGGCGAGATCCTGGTCGCCCAGGAGGAGATCCCCGCTCTGGGTCACACCGAGGAGATCATCCCCGGCAAGGACGCCACCTGCACCGAGCCCGGCCTGACCGAGGGCAAGAAG
>SVLP01000022.1 GCA_015067895.1 Oscillospiraceae bacterium
GGTGAGCACGGCGGTGACCCCGTTTCCGTCGAGTTCTGCCACAAGATCGGCCTGGACTATGTCTCCTGCTCCCCCTTCCGTGTTCCCATCGCCCGCCTGGCCGCCGCTCAGGCCGCCATCAAGGGCTGATATCCCCTAACTTCAACAGGCGTACCACCCATTCGGGCGGTACGCCTGTTTTTTGCATCTGCGGTAAGATCAAACGGACGTACTGCAAATGCAGCACGCCCGTTTTCCTCAGTCGTCGTCTTCATCGTCTCTCCAGGAGGAGGTGAAATGCAGCTCCCCGGAATCCAGCTCCATCGCCATGTTGTCCGAGACGCGCATCATCATATTTCCATCGGAGTCCATTGCCATATTGCCCGAAGTCCGGAAAATGAGATCCCCATCCTCCAGATCAAAGATCGGCTTATGCATACTTCCAACCTCCTCAAATAATCGGTTTGATGTTTCGGATCTGATCGTACAGCTCGTTCACTTCCTGAATGAGCCGCCTGATCTGTACATCCTCCGATGATGCTTCCACTTTTACAAGATTGGACACGATCCCGTCCCTTGTTTCGGGTGAGCCCCAGGATACCACATCCCCGTCATCGGGAAACGACAAATAATACAGGATCCCCTTTTCGATCTCCTTTTCGATCTCCTCTTCGGCCCATTTGGGATCCATGAATCCGCTGTAATACGCCCTGCGGCGGGCAACGGCTGTTTCAAACATGCCCCTGAGCCTGTCCAAAACATTCTGGTTGTGCTTGACCGCGTCCTTCAGGATCCACGGGATATAGTCGTTTTTCTTTTTCAGCAGCGCAGGGATCAGCCTGTTGATGAAGGGGAACAGGAAAGGGAAGCTCCGACCGAAGCGTTCCGTAATTTCGAATTCCGTTGTGAAGTATTCCAGGATCCCGTCGTTTGCCCCGGTCAGAGCCTCGATCAGTCTGGCATCAAAATACTTCTCGCACTCGAAAGGTGCAGGGGAAAAACAATTCGCCTCATACATGTCCGGGATCTCCCTGGCGTGGAGTTCCTCCAGCATTTGGATATCTCCGTTCCGGATCGCCAGGAGGATCATTTCCATCCGCAGCTTCTGCTCATACATCCGCGAATTCAGCACATTGTGATTCCGAGCCAGAAAGCCGTTGCACTTGATGCTGGTTCCCGCTCCGAAGTACGGGAAATAGTCGCGTTCCTCCTCTCCGACGAACCAGATGATCCCCTGCTCCATCAGATACTTCAGAAATGCATAATTCTGAAATTCCAGCGCGTATTCGATCACGGTCTTTCCGTACTCGTCCGCATTCAGGATCAGCTGATCCTCCCGTTCCAGATACGCATCCCATTCCCGCTGATCCTGCGACATGGCGATGCTGTAATTCGACAGATGGCTGGACGAGACCGCAAAGCTGGTTCCCCCGCTCAGGATCTCCTCGCAGGACAGATCCAGCAGCTTGGAGAATACCGGCAAGTCCTCCAGCTGTACGCCCTTGCTGCCCTTCAGGATCTGGGAAAGCCGGTTTGCCATCTTCCGCAGGGCTTCATCGTCCGTCGACTCATTCCGCTCCTCCAGACAGGCCTTCCCGAACTGACGGACAGACGGGAACTTACGCTCCTCGATCCGCTTCTTCAGATAGGCTCCGATCTGTTTGTTGTCTGCCAATCGAAACATCTGTATCACCTCACCGTCAGTTTATCAGAGAAAACGACATGCTCCTAGTCCCCGATCCGCATACACAAAAAGGGTACATTTTTTACACGCCGAAAAAGTGTATGCTTTTTGTGTACATGATACCGCCGGATACCGCTTCTGTCAATGGATATGCAAAAACCCCCCGTTTCCGAGGAAACGGGGGACAGTTTCTGGGATCACTCGCGGTTTGCCAGCAGGGTCTCGATCTTCTTGATGGGATCGATGATGGAACCGACGCTCATCTCGTGGTTGATGGCGGCGACGAAGTAGGCGCAGTACTTGGAGCAGTCCACGTCGAAGTACCACTTCCGCTCCAGCAGCTCGGGCTTGCGGTAGGTCAGGTTGGTGCCCAGGACGGCGGTCAGGACGCCCTCCTCCACCATCTGGTCGAATTTGGCCAGGCCGGAGGTGAACAGGGGGTAGGTAGCATTGGCGATGATGTGCTTGGCGCCCCGCTTCTTCAGCTCCCGGGCGACTTCCAGCATGCTCTCGCCGGAGGCGATGATGTCGTCAGCGATGAAGACGGTCTTGCCCTCGACGCTCTCGCCCAGGTACTCGTGGGCCACGATGGGGTTGCGGCCGTTGACCACGCGGGTGTAGTCGCGGCGCTTGTAGAACATACCCAGGTTGCAGCCCAGGACGCTGGAGAAGTACATATTGCGGGAGATGGCACCCTCGTCAGGAGAGATGACCATGAAGTGATCCTTGTCGAAGGACAGCTCGGGCATATGGTGCAGCAGGGTCTTGAGCACCTGATAGGTGGGCATGACATTGTCAAAGCTCATCAGGGGCACGGCATTCATCAGCCGGGGATCGTGGGCATCGAAGGTGATGATGTTCTGCACACCCATGCTCTGCAGCTCCTGCAGGGCCACGGCGCAGTCCAGGGACTCGCGCACGATGCGGCGATGCTGACGGCCGCCGTACAGGGAGGGCATGATGACGCTCATGCGGTGGCTGCGGCCTGCGACGGCCTGGATCAGACGCTTCAGGTTGGCGAAATGATCGTCGGGGGACATGTGGTTCTCATGACCAAAGAGATTGTAGGTCAGGGAGTAGTTGCCGGGATCACAGACAAAGAAAATATCGTCACCGCGGACGGACTGCTTGACCAGACCCTTTGCGTCGCCGCTCTGGAAGCGGGGGCAGGCACAGTCAACGATAAAGGTATCCTGCTCGATGCCGACCTCCTTGGCCCAGGCGACCAGATGGTTGTCGATGAGCTTGGCCAGATCCTCTGCGCCGGGGCAGGCGATCAGTGCGGGATGGGCGACCTGGGTATCAGGATTGAAAAAATCAGCAGGGGTGACGGTGTTCGTGGACATAATATAAAATTCCTCCATTTTCATGCCGCTGTAATTGATTGAAAAATTGTATAAAATGTATCGCGAAGGGGTATTTGCATACTCATTATAGCACAGTTTTTCAGAAGTTCCACCTAATTTTCAGCCAAAACCGACTTTTTCTGCGCTTTGCCGAGGGGTAATGCTTTTTCCCTGCCGCTTCTGGGCATATTGCCCAGAAAGGGTTATAAAATCCGCCGCACTTTGTATTATTTCCAATTATGATTGCAAAAAACCGTTACCGCTCCCAAAGGGAACGGCAACGGTTTTTCATCATTCCTCCAAAAAGCCCCTTGCCCGGAACTCCGCCTCGATCAAATCCAGCAGCTTCTCCGAGGGCGCGGCCACGGTGTGGAAATGGCAGTCGTCGGTCAGCACCTTCAGCGGATTGTCCCGGCAGGCCTTCAGCCGCTCCACGAACTCCTGGGCATCCTGGGCGTTCTCGATGAGCAGGTCAGCCCGGATGGGCCCGTAGAGCTCATGCTCCACCGCCACGTCCAGGATCCGTCCGCCCAGATCGATGACGGTCATGAACTCGTCGAGCACCTGCTCGGTGGTGTGGCGGACGAAAAAGACCCGCTTAGGCTGGGACTCCCGGACGGCATCGGGCCGCAGGAGGTAACCTTTATTGGTGGACAAAATGGGCATGTGCTCTGCCCGCATCAGGGCGATGTCCTGAACGATGACCTGGCGGCTCACATGGAGTCCCTTCGCCAGGGCCGTGCCCGTCAGGGGCTGCTCGGCAGTAAGCAGCATCTGCCGGAGCTTGATTCTGCGCGCTTCTCCTGTCATGGTGATTCCCCCTCAATTTGCTACCCTTTTTGTACCATATTTCCGGCAAAAAGTCAAATCCTCTGAAAAATCCTTGACAACCGCAGGTGTGCGAGTATAATGGTAACGACAACTGACAAGACAGCTGAATATACATAAAGGAGTTGTGTGTTTTGAAAGAATTTCTGAAGCGGAAGAACATCGTCTTCTCCGCCAAGCGCTACGGCATCGACGCGCTGGGAGCCATGGCGCAGGGTCTGTTCTGCTCCCTGCTCATCGGTACCATTGTCAAGACTCTGGGCCAGCAGCTTTCCATCCCCTTCCTGGTGGAGGTGGGCGGCTACTGCTCCGCCATGAGCGGCCCCGCCATGGCCTGCGCCATCGGCTACGCCCTGCAGGCACCCCCGCTGGTGCTCTTCTCCCTGGCGACTGTCGGCTGCGCCGCCAACACCCTGGGCGGCGCAGGCGGCCCCCTGGCGGTGCTGTTCATCGCCATCGCAGCCGCCGAGTGCGGCAAGGCCGTCTCCAAGGAGACCAAGGTGGATATCCTGGTGACACCCATGGTCACGATCCTGGTTGGTGTCGGCCTGGCAGCCCTGACCGCCCCCGCCATCGGCAGCGCCGCCTCCGCCGTGGGTGATTTCATCGAGTGGGCGACTGTCCTTCAGCCCTTCTGGATGGGCATTCTGGTGTCCGTGGTGGTGGGCGTGGCTCTGACCCTGCCCATCTCCTCCGCCGCCATCTGCGCCGGCATCGGCCTGTCCGGTCTGGCGGGTGGTGCCGCTGTTGCCGGCTGCTGCGCCCAGATGGTGGGCTTCGCCGTGGCCTCCTTCCGGGAGAACCGCTGGGGCGGCCTCCTGAGCCAGGGTCTGGGCACCTCCATGCTCCAGATGGGCAACATCGTCAAGAATCCCAAAATCTGGATCCCCGCCACCCTGACCTCCGCCATCACCGGCCCCATCGCCACCTGCCTGTTCCAGTTCCAGATGAACGACCCCGCCGGCGGCGTGGCCTCCGGCATGGGCACCTGCGGCATGGTGGGTCCCATCGGCGTCTACGCCGGCTGGGTCAACGACGTGGCCACCGGCGCCAAGGCCGCCATCACCGGCTTCGACTGGATGGGCATGGCCCTGATCTGCTTCCTCCTGCCCGCCGTCCTCAGCTGGCTGATCGGCATTGCCTGCCGCAAGCTGGGCTGGATCCGCGACGGCGACATGAAGCTGGACTAACCTCTGCGCACCCCCGCTCCCGCGGGGGTTTTTTTCTGTTCTTAAGGAAAATTAAGGCTCGACACCCAACAACTTCTTCTCCGCCGAATTGACATCCCTCTCCGATTATAGTAAAATAATGATATGATACCGATATTGTCGGCATCGATCGCGACAATGAGAGGAGCCAATCCTTATGCATATTCCTTTTTCTCCCCCCGACATCACCGCTGATGAGGTGCGGGAGGTGACCGAGGCCCTGCTCTCCGGCTGGATCACCACCGGCCCCAAGACCAAGGAGCTGGAGCGTCGGGTGGCCGAGCGGTGCGGCACGAGCTACGCCGTCTGCCTCAATTCCCAGACCGCCTGCGCCGAGATGGCCCTGCGGCTCATGGGCATCGGCCCCGGCGATCAGGTCATCACCACTGCCTATACCTATACCGCCACCGCCTCCGTGGTCTGCCACGTGGGCGCGGAGCTCATCCTGATCGATACCCAGCCGGGCTCTCTGGAGATGGACTACGATGCCATGGAGGCCGCCATCACCGAGCGCACCAAGGTCATCATCCCCGTTGATCTGGCGGGCATCCCCTGCGACTACGAGCGCATCTTCGCCGCCGTGGAGCGCAAGCGGTACCTGTTCCGCCCCGACCCCAACAGCCGCATCCAGAATGCTATGGGCCGGGTCATCGTCCTGGCGGATACCGCCCACGCCTTCGGCTCCGTCTGCAAGGGCCGTCCCGTGGGCTCCGTCGCAGACTTCTCCGCCTTCTCCTTCCACGCGGTCAAGAACCTGACCACCGCCGAGGGCGGTGCCCTGACCTGGCGGGAGATCCCTGGCATCGACAGCCTGGATATCTACAAGAAGCTCCAGCTCCTGAGCCTCCACGGCCAGAGCAAGGACGCTTTGGCAAAAGTCCAGCTGGGCGCCTGGGACTACGATATCAAGGGCACCTGGTACAAGTGCAACATGACCGACATCGCCGCCGCCGTGGGGCTGTCCCAGATGGCTCGCTACGACGCCATGCTGGAGCGCCGCCGGGAGATCATCGGCCGCTATGACGCCGCATTGAAGCCCCTGGGCGTGGAGGTGCTGGAGCACTATACCGACGACCATACCTCCTCCGGCCACCTGTATCTGACCCGGATCCCCGGCGCGGACTATGCCCGTCGGAACGAGATCATCGACCGGATGGCCCAGCGGGGCATCGCCTGCAATGTCCACTACAAGCCCCTGCCCCTGCACACCGCCTACCGGGAGATGGGCTTCTCCATCGCAGACTACCCCAACGCCTACGCCCACTTTGAAAACGAGATCACCCTGCCCCTGCATACCAAGCTCACCGACGAGCAGGTACAGTACGTGATCGACAACTACACCCAGATTCTGAAGGAATATCTATGATCCTGAAAAAATGGGAAGATCTTCCCGATTTCCTCCGAACCGATGCGGTTCGTCCCTACTATGACCTTCTGGCGAAGCGCAGGGGCAGTCTGCTCCTCAAGCGCAGCTTCGACATCGTCGTCTCCGCGCTGATGCTGCTCCTTCTGAGCCCGGTGTTCCTGATCCTGGCCATCGCCATCAAGCTGGACTCCCCCGGCCCGGTGTTCTACCGCCAGGTGCGCGTGACCCAGTACGGCAGGGAATTCCGCATCTTCAAATTCCGCTCCATGGTCTCCGACGCCGACAAGCGGGGCAGTCTCGTCACCGTCAGCGGCGACAGCCGCATCACGAAGGTGGGCCGCTTCATCCGCAAGTGCCGTCTGGACGAGGTCTGCCAGCTCATCGACATTCTCCGGGGCACCATGACCTTTGTCGGCACCCGGCCCGAGGTTCCCAAATACGTGGCCGCCTACACCCCCGAGATGCTGGCGACCCTGCTCCTCCCCGCCGGCGTCACCAGCGAGGCCAGCATCCTTTACAAGGACGAGGCCCAGCTTCTGGATGCCGCCGACGATGTGGACGCGGTCTACATCCGGGACGTGCTCCCCGGCAAAATGAAGTACAATCTGGAAGCGCTGAAGCATTTCAGCTTCCTTTCCGACATCAAAACCATGTTCCGGACGGTTTTTGCCGTTCTGGGCGAATAAAATATCCACAAAATTCCACCCCTGGCCCGCTTTTGCAGGTCAGGGGCGATTGGCAGGTAAGGTATTATGATCGATTACAAGGCAAGAATCATCTCCGGCGATGTGACCACCGGAGCCCTGCAGGAGAAGTCTCTGGAGATCTTCAAGTATTTCCAAGGTATCTGCCGGGAGCACAATCTCCGCTACTGGGTCGGCGGCGGCACCCTGATCGGCGCCCTGCGCCACGGCGGCTTCATCCCCTGGGACGACGACATCGACGTCTTCATGCCCCGTCCCGACTACGAACGCTTCTACAACCTCTGGAACCAGGTGGGCGACCTGAGCCACTATGCCCTCTGCCGCACCACCAAAGAGAAGAACATCCACCAGACCGACATGCAGCTCGTCGACCTGACCACCACCTTCATCAACCGCCACAGCGTCAGCGAGGACATCCTCCACGGCGTCAGTGTGGACATCATGCCCTTCGAGGGTTGCCCCGAGAACCCCATCGCCCGGGGCATCCAGATCTACCACTCCATCCTCTACTCCATCTTCAACGTCCAGCGGCTGCCCGACCATCAGGGCGGTCTGCTGCGCTTCGCCACCTCCATCGTGCTCAATTCCGTCAAGGATCCCGAACGGCGCTACAAGATCTGGTCGAAGCACGAGAAGAAGATGGCCAAGTATGATTTTGACTCCGCCAAGACCGTCAAGGAGACCATCACCTCCTTCCGGGCCCTCTTCTATCCCCACCCCCGCTCCGGCTTTGAGACGAAGGACGTCCCCTTTGAGGACATCCTGGTTCCCATCCCCGTGGGTGCGGACTCCTACCTGCGCCGCATCTTCGGCGACTATATGCAGCTTCCCCCCGAGGAGGGTCGCGTCGCCAAGCACGATGTGGTTTACGCCAACCTCAACGAGCCCTTTGCCCAGTACAAGGGCATCCACTACTGTGTGAAAAAATGAAGCAGAGGATCAAATATGCCATCGAGCATGGCGTTCAAAATGCCTTGCAGCTGTTCCGGCTGCTGCCCCTGCAAGACCGGGTCAGCTTCATCTCCTTCTCCGGCCGCCAGTATTCCGACTCCCCCATGCGCATCTCCCAGACGCTCCATGCCCAGCACCCGGAAATCCAGCAGGTCTGGGCCTTCAACGAGCCGGAAAAGTTCCGCTTTCTGGAGGAAAATGGCATCAAGGTCGTGAAATACAAGTCCCTTAAGTACCTGTACTATGTCATGACCTCTAAGGTCTATGTGGACAACGCCGAATTCTGGTCTGCCCTGAAATTCCGCCCCGAGCAGATGGTGCTTCAGACCTGGCACGGCGGCGGAGCCTACAAACGGGTCGGCGGCCACCGGATCGATGTGAATGCGCTGGAGCAGCAGCACGCCGTGGAGAAGATGAACAAGATCACCCTCTTCCTCTCCAGCTCCAAGGCCTTCACGGAGCACGTCATCCGGGATGCCTACCAGTACCGGGGGGAGGTTCTGGAGTGCGGCCTGCCGCGAAACGACGACCTGCTGCCGCCGGATCCGGAGCTGATCCGGGATCTGCGCTGGCACCCGCTGGACATTCCCGCCGGCGCAAAGGTGCTCCTCTACGCCCCCACCTTCCGCAACAGCCACTCCCTCGACCTGTACGATGTGGACTTTCCCCGGCTGAAGGCGGCTCTGGAAGCCCGCTTCGGCGGCCAGTGGATCATCCTGCTGCGGATGCACTACTACCTCTCCGACCGGGTCAAGGCCATCGACCTGCCCTATGTCCGGGACGTGACCGATTATTACGATATGCAGGATCTGCTCCTGTGCGCCGATGTACTGCTGACGGACTACTCCTCCTGCATGTGGGACTTCTCCCTGATGCACCGGCCCTGCTTCCTCTACGCCCGGGACATCGCCGCCTACAAAGGTGAGCGGGATTTCTACACCCCCATCGAGAGCTGGCCCTTCCCCCTGGCATCCAGCAACGACGAGCTGGAGCAGGTCATCGCCGATTTCGACGAGGAACGCTACCACGCCGCCGTTGACCGCCACCATGCCGAGCTGGGCTCCACCGAATCCGGCACCGCCGCCCAGCAATGCGTGGATCGCATCGCCGCATTTCTGAAACCGTAATTCGTCTCCGCCGCCGTAGGGAACGGTTATGACCGTTCCGCGGCAAAATCTCACCACATGGAATCATGTCCGGCGAATTCGTAACCGCTTCCCATTTCGCCCGACATTTCTGATTTGACAAGCGCATACTGCGGAACGGTCATGACCGTTCCCTACAGATGTGTTCCGCACCACTGACAGGAGAAACCACCATGAACACTGCCCTGATCTTCGCCGGAGGCACCGGCAAGCGGATGGGCTCCGCCGGACGACCCAAGCAATTTCTGGAGCTCCACGGCAAGCCCATCATCATCCACACCCTGGAGCACTTCGACCGCCACCCCGAGATCGATGCCATCGCCGTGGTCTGCATCGCGGGCTGGATCGATTACCTGCGCGACCTCCTCGACCGGTTCCGCATCAAGAAGGTACGCTGGATCGTCCCCGGCGGCGAGACCAGCCAGGACTCCACCCGCGCCGGCCTGAAGGCCATCGCCGCAGACTGTGACCCGGAGGACACCATCGTCCTGATCCACGACGGTGTGCGGCCCCTGATCTCCGAAAAGCTGATCTCGGACAACATCGCCGCCGTCAGGGCCTACGGCAACGCCATCACCGCCGCCCCCGCCATCGAGACCATCATCACCGTGGACGAAAATGAGGATGTGGAGCAGCTGATCGACCGGCAGACCTGCCGCCTGGCCCGTGCCCCCCAGAGCTTCCGCCTTGCAGACATCCTGGAGATGCACCGCCGGGCCATGGCGGAGGGCTACGACCAGATGATCGACTCCGCCAGTCTCATGATCCACTACGGTGCGAAGCTCCATCTGGTGGAGGGCCCCGCCGAGAACATCAAGATCACCACCCCCTCGGACTTCTACATCTTCAAGGCCATCACGGAAGCCCGGGAAAATATGCAGATTTTGGGGATTTAACCATGAACAACATCGATCCCATTTTGTCCGCCGACCTGGCGCACATTGCAGCCGTCTTCCCCCACTGGGAGCAGCTGCGCGGCAAGACCGTCCTCATCACGGGAGCCACCGGTCTGGTGGGAAGCATGCTGGTGCGCACCCTCTGCGCCGCGCCGGTGCCCATCACCGTCATCGCCCATGTGCGAAATGAACAAAAGGCAAGGGCCATGTTCGGCACCCTGCCCATTTCCTATGCCGTCGGCGATGTGACCGCCCCCATTGAATACGACGGAGCTGTGGACTACATCCTCCACACCGCCTCCGTCACCGCTTCCAAGACCTTCGTCACCCAGCCCGTTCAGACCCTGACCACCGCCATCGACGGCACCCGGAACCTGCTGGAGTTCGCCCGGCAGAAGGGCGTCAGCTCCATGGTCTACGTCTCCAGCATGGAGGCCTTCGGCATCACCGACCCCAATTTGGAGCGGGTACGCGAGAACGACCTGGGCTACATCGACATCCTCTCCGTCCGCTCCAGCTATTCCGAGGGCAAGCGGATCTGCGAATGCCTGAGTGCCGCCTATGCTTCCGAGTACGGCGTTCCCGTGAAGATCGCCCGGCTGGCCCAGACCTTCGGCGCGGGCGTCAGCCACACCGATGGCCGGGTCTTCGCCCAGTTCACCAAATCCTGCCTGGAGGGCCGGGACATCGTCCTGCACACCGAAGGCAAGTCCATGGGCAACTACTGCTACACCGCCGACGCGGTGCGGGGCCTGCTGACCATCCTGCTCCGGGGCGAGAATGCCAACGCCTACACGGTGGTCAATGAGCACACCTCCATGCAGATTCGCGAGGTGGCGCGGCTCGTCAGCGACACCCTGAGCGGCGGCAAGACCCAGGTCATCTTCGACATCCCCGAAAGCGCTTATGTCTACGGCTACGCCCCCGATGTGACCATGCGCCTGTCCGGCGAGAAGCTCCGCAGCCTGGGCTGGGAGCCGGAGGTGGAGCTGCCCGAGATGTTCCGCCGTCTGGCGGATTCCTTCCGCCACCAGAAGGGAGATGCCCTATGAACCGCCGATCCGTTTCCCGCATCCCCGACCTTCTGTTTGCAATCCTGTGCCTGTTCACGGTGACCTTTTTCGTCTACCGGGACTTCGGCATCCGGATGATCTTCGGCTTCGGCGCCCTGGGCCTGCTGCTGGCCTGGAACCTGCTGCGCCGGGCCGCTCTTGACAAGGCGCCCGCCCCGGATCCCCTGCGGCTGAGCTTTCTGGTACTGACGGCGGCGGTATTTTTGAATTTCCTCCGGCCCGATTCCCGCCACGATGCGGACTCCCTCTCCTTCGTCATTGCGGCGATCATCTGCTGCGCCTTCGTGATGCTGGCGGAGCCCGGCGAGCGTGAGGGCAAATGGGCCCTGCGGATCTGCTTCGGCGGCGGCACATTCATGGCCGCCTTCGTGCTGTTTTTCCAGTGCTTCCCCCAGCTCTTCTGGCAGGGCTTCTTCTACTCCCTGTCCGAGACAGCCCAGCTCTACCTGTGCAACTATGTCCCCCGGGGCTACGCCATCACCCTGGGCGGCTGCACCTATACCAATTACATTTTGTACCTTGGCATTTCCGTGGGCTGCGCTTACATCGCCGCCCGGAAATTCGACCGGAAGTCCGCCCTGGCGGCGCTCCTCTGCGCCGCGTTCCTGACGGCCCTGGTGCTGGTGGGCCGACGGGGTGAGCTGCTGGGTGCACTGGTGTGCATCGTGCTGCTGATTTTGGCCCTGTGCAAGCCGAAGCTGCGCCACATTTTGATCGTCACCGGCCTTGTGGGCGGCATCGCGGCCATCGCCATCATCATCCCATTGCTTCCCTGGCTGCGGCAGTTCCAGCCTCTGATCCGCTATGTGATGACCATCGAGCAGCTCCTCAGCGGCCAGGACATCACCTCCGGACGGATGGAGCTGTATACCCTGGCCATCAACGCCTTCCGGGAGAATCCCCTCTTCGGCATCGGCTGGGATCAGTTCCACACCCTCATCCCCGCCGAATTCCTGGCCCTCCACGGCCAGGATGTGGAGGACGTCCACTGCATCTACCTCCAGTTCTTCACCGAGACCGGCATCGTGGGCGCCCCCTTCCTGATTGCGCCGCTGCTGTACAGCTATTTCCTGGTCTGCCGCCAGTTCCACCGGCTCAAGCACACGGATGGTCTGGACACCGCCCGGATGCTGTGCATCAGCTCCTTCATGATCCAGTCCTTCCTGCTGTTCCTCGGCATCTACGACCCCAATTTCCAGCGGGTGGTCTTCTGGTGCTTCTACGCGGTGGCGGTGCTGATGCAGCTGACGGCCCTCAAGCTGGAGGGCCACCGGCCCGCCGACCCCTTCAGCCGTTTGCTGGAGCGGATCATCGGTTTCTTCGCGCCGGTGTGCCGCCGCATTTGGAACTGGGTCACGAAAAAGCGTGACCTGCTGGCCTTCTCCGACTGGCTTTTGAGCATCCTGGCCTTCTTCACCTGTACCTTCTTCTTCTACCGGGACTTCGGCTCCCGGATGATCTACGGCTACGCCGCCCTGGGCGGGATCCTGGCGCTGCACCTGCTGCGCCGCCTGCGCCTGGACGAGCCGCTGGAGTTCTCCCCCGTCAGTCTGGGCACAGCATTCCTGGCCATTGTCATCCTCTTCCACTTTCTCCTGCCCGGTGCCCGGCGCGATGTGGATACCCTCTCCTATCAGATCAGCATGGTCATCTGTATCGCCTGTGCCCTCCTTGCCCCCGTAGAGCGGGAGCAGGCCCTCCGGGCCGGCTCCGTCATGCACATGGGCGCATTGGCCATGGCCGCCTTCGTGGTGACCTTTACCCTGCTGCCCGGCCTGTTTCTGAAGGTCGTGTACCCCCTCCTCAGCGAGACCGCCCAGCGGTATTACGATTTCTTCGCGCCCCTGGGCTACGGCGTCAGCCTGGGCACCTACAGCTACACGGACTATGTGCTCTTCCTGGG
The DNA here is from genome assembly GCA_015067895.1 of Oscillospiraceae bacterium. Next base: position 13,084 of record SVLP01000022.1, read on the forward strand.
CGCGGCGGTCTGCTGCGGTGACCTGGCAGTGAAGCCCCGAACCACCAGACGCATCCTCCTGAACGCCCTCTCCCTGACCGCCCTTCTGATCGCCATGATCGTCCTGGGCCGCCGGGGTGAGCTGCTGGCGGCCGCAGTGGCCGTGCTGGTGCTGGTGCTGGCCCTGTGCAGCCGGAAAAAACGGCGGATCCTCCTGATCGCCGGCTCCGTTCTGGGCGCATTGGCCCTGACGCTGGTGGTGGTCTTCCTGCCCCAGCTGGCGAAGGTTCCCGTGCTGGCAAGATATGTCGAAACCGTGGAGCAGCTCCTGAGCGGCGGGGACATCACCTCCGGCCGGGGCGCCCTCATGGGCGTGGCCGTGGCAGGCTTCTTCTCCAGCCCCCTCTTCGGCGTGGGCTGGGGCCAGTATGTCCGGCTGTCGGCCCAGATCGGCATGTGCGACACCGACGGCAACCTGATCGAGGACTGCCACAACATCTACCTCCAGTTCCTCTGTGAGACCGGCATCGTGGGCGCGGTGCTGATCCTAATCCCCATCGTCTACCTGCTCTATGCCACCTGCCGCGCCCTCCGGGCCGCAAAGTATCTGGAGGACAAAAACGCCCTGCGCTTCGCCTCCATCAGCTTTTTGATCCAGTTCTTCCTGCTGTTCCTGGGACTCTATGACCCCAGCTTCCAGAAGATCGTCTTCTGGTGCTTCTACGCCCTGGCCATCGGCTTCCTCCGGGCCGCCGTGGCCCTGATCGGCCCCTCCTCCGGCCCCGTGTCCCGGCTGGCGGAGAAGCTGACCCCGGCAGGACAATGGATCTGGAAGAAGCTGCGCACCCCCTGGAAAGAAGGCAAATGATGAAAGCCATCCTGAGCAAATTCAAAAATATGCCGGAGAACCTGAAGGCCACCCTGGTCTTCGCCATCGCCTCCTTCGCCACCTCCGGCATCAACTATCTGACCACCCCCATCTTCACCCGGCTCCTGTCCGGCGCGGAGTACGGCACCGTGGCGGTCTACAACTCCTGGTATTCCATCGTCCGGGTCTTCGCCTCCATGACGCTGATCTTCCCGGGCATCCTGAACGTGGGACTCTACGATCACAGCGACAACCGGTGGAAGTACTTAAGCTCCATGCTGGGCATCACCAGCCTGTGTACGGTGCTCCTCGGCATCCTCTACGCCCTCTGCCCCGGCGTTTTCCAGGGTCTGCTGGGTCTGGAGCACAGCCTGATGGTGCTGATGCTGCTGAGCTGCTTCGCCCTGCCCGCCACCACCTTCTGGACGATGAAGCAGCGCTATGAGTACCGCTACAAGACCACCTTCTTCGTCTCCGTGGGCTCGGCGGTGCTGGCCCAGGCCGTGGCCGTGGCCGCCGTCCTGGTGGCCGACGCCAAGCTCGATCAGGTGCGCCTGTGGAGCGCAGGCGCGGTGAACATCCTCGTCGGTCTGGTGCTCTTCGGCTACATCCTGAAGCAGGGCCGCACCTTCGTGGACATCCCCCTGTGGAAAAAGACCCTGATCGTGGCCATCCCCCTGATCCCCCATTACCTTGGCGGCGAGCTCCTGAGCTCCATGGACAAGATCATGATCGATGCCCTGGTGGGCAAGACCGAGGCGGGCATCTACTCCCTGGCGGCCATCCTCTCTTCCATCGGCATCCTCCTCTGGCGGGCCCTGAGCGTCATGTTCAACCCCTTCGTCAATGCCAAGCTGGGCGCCCGGGAGTTCGGACGGATCCGGGAGGCGGTGAAGCCGCTGATGCTGGTGGTGGGTGTGCTGTGCGTCATCGCCTCCCTGGCGGCTCCCGAGATCATCCGCATCCTGGCCACCGAGGAATACCTGGCGGGCGTGTACGTGGTTCCCCCCGTGGCGGCGGGCATCTTCATCCACGCCATGTACGACACCTTCGCAGCGGTCAGCTTCTTCCACAAGAAGTCCACCCGGATCATGACCGCCACCCTCACCGCCGCCGCCGTGAATCTGGTGTGCAACTACCTGTTCATCAAGTGGTTCGGCTACATTGCCGCAGGCTACACCACCCTGCTTTCCAATCTCGTGCTGACCGCCATGCACTACCGCAGCGCCCGGCTCATCGAGCCCGAGGAGATCTACGACTCCCGCTTCTCCCTCCGTTCTGTGGCTCTGGTCACCGCCGGCTGCCTGCTGTGCAATCTGGTTTACCCCTTCGCCCTCGTCCGCTATGTCCTGATCGCCGCACTGCTGGTCTTCCTGTGGACACGCCGCAAGGCCGTCATCGATATGCTGGCGGGTATGAAAGTCTGATGCAACACCCCCGGACAAAAGTCCGGGGGTGTTCGTGTCTTTTCCTCCTGTAAGGCGCGCGGCATGCCCCCGCCGACCAGGCGAGATAGCTGCCTTGCCGATTCAGAAGAACTGGTCAAAATTACCACTGTCATTGCGAGGGCCAACGGCCCGTGGCAATCTCCTGGTACCAACTTCCCAAGCGCAACACCAAAACAGAAGAACGACCGCGCCATGTCGATTGCAGCTGCATTCCGTAACGGCAGAAGCGTACCAGGAGATTGCCACGTCGGCCTGCGGCCTCCTCGCAATGACATTTTCTTTTCCGCGCTGCCCGCCTTAAGATGTTAAATTCCTGTAACCCCTGTCCATTTTCCCCATATCATGGTATAATAAAAATACAACCTGCAAGGAGGGATCCCCATGAAACTGACATTCTTAGGCGCGGCCCACGAGGTCACCGGCTCCTGCACATTGCTGGAAGCCGCCGGAAAACATATCCTCATCGACTGCGGCATGGAACAGGGCGCGGACATCTACGAAAACTGCGAGCTGCCCATGGCCGCCGGGGAGATCGACGCCATTTTGCTGACCCACGCCCACATCGATCACTCCGGCAAGATCCCGGCCATGGTGGCCCAGGGCTTCAAGGGCCCCATCTACGCCACCGAAGCCGCCCGGCGGCTGTGCAATATCATGCTCCGGGACTCCGCCCACATCCAGGAGTTCGAGGCCGAGTGGCGCAACCGCAAGGCCCAGCGCGCCGGTGAGCCCCCCTACGTGCCCATGTACACCATGCGCGATGCCGAAGCCGCCCTGCGCCAGTTCGAGGGCTGCGATTACGGCCATCCCATTGAGATCTTCCCCGGCATCACCATCTCCTTCTCCGACGCGGGCCACCTGCTGGGCTCGGCCAGCATCCTGGTCACCGCCACCGAGGGCGGCGAGACCCGCTCCGTCCTCTTCTCCGGCGATCTGGGCAACATCGACCGGCCCCTGATCCGGGATCCCCAGGCTCCCCCGGCGGCAGACTATGTGGTCATCGAGTCCACCTACGGCGACCGGCTCCACGGGGAGCGTCCCTTCTACGTGGATCAGCTCACCGCCATCATGCAGGACACCTTCGATCAGGGCGGCAATCTGGTGATCCCCGCCTTCGCCGTGGGCCGTACCCAGGAGCTGCTGTACCTGATCCGCACCATCAAGAATCAGAACCTGATCCGGGGCCACGAGGACTTCCTGGTCTATGTGGACTCCCCCCTGGCGGTGGAGGCCACCCGCATCTATGCCGACGACGATGCCATGAAGCCCTACTACGATTCCGAGACCCTGGAGCTGCTCTCTCAGGGCATCAACCCCATCGCCTTCCCGGGCCTGCGCACATCCGTCACCAGTGACGAGAGTAAGGCCATCAATTTTGAGATGACCCCCAAGGTCATCCTCTCCGCCTCGGGCATGTGCGAGGCGGGCCGCATCCGCCACCACCTGAAGCACAACCTCTGGCGCAGCGAGAGCACCATCCTGTTTGTGGGCTACCAGTCCGAGGGCACCGTGGGCCGCAAGCTCATCGACGGCGCCGACACCGTCCGGCTCTTCGGCGAGGAGATCACCGTCAACGCCCGGATCGAATCCCTGGCGGGCATCAGCGGCCACGCCGACCGGGAGATGATGCTTAAGTGGCTGGAAGCCATGCCGGGCAAGCCCCGTCAGGTCTTCGTCAACCACGGCGACGACCAGGTGACAGACCACTTTGCCGAGGCCATCCGAAACCGCCTGGGCGTCAGCGCCGACGCTCCCTACTCCGGCGACGGCTACGATCTGCTCACGGGTCAGTGCATCACCAAGGGCCGCATCGTCCGGGCCTCCAAGCTCTCCGACGGCCGCCGCCGTGCCAACGCCGCCTTCGAACGCCTGACCCAGGCAGGAAAACGGCTGCTGAGTATCATCAACAACAGCCGGGGCTTAAGCAACAAGGAGCTAGCAAGGTTTACGGATCAAATCAACGCCCTGTGCGATAAATATCTGCGCAAATAACACCTCCACCCCTCCCCAAATCAGGGAGGGGCGAATCCGGTGATTGACTTTTGACCGGAAAAGGACTATGATAGAGGAGCATATCGGAACAAAATCCCTCTGAACCAGATATACAGGAGGTCTCCCATGAAACTGCTTTCTCCCAAGAAGCTCGGCGCCATCGCCGTCGGTTCCGTGCTCTTTTTCCTGCTGGGCCGCTTCGTCTCCATCCCCAGCCCCATCGATACCGTCAACATCTGCATCCAGTACGGCTGGCTTGGCTTCCTGGCTGTGGTCTTCGGGCCTGTGACCGGTACCCTGACGGGTCTGCTGGGACACCTCCTCATCGACCTGAGCTGCGGCGAGATCTGCTGGAGCTGGATCCTGGCCAGTGCCGCCTTCGGCAGCCTGGTGGGCGTCCTCGCCAATGTCACCCGGCTCAATTCCGGCAGCCTTCTCCGGGAGGGCATCGTGAAGTTCAACCTGATCCAGGTGGCCATCCACGTGGTCTGCTGGGCCGGTATCGCCCCGGTGCTGGAGATCCTGCTCTATTCCGAATCCATGGATCGCATCTTCGAGCAGGGCCTGACCGCCGCCATCATCAACGCCGTCACCACCGCCATCGTCGGCTCCGCCCTCCTGGCCGCCTACGCCGCCCTCAAGTCCAAAGCAGTCTCCAAGTAACTCCCAACAGCCAGACCCCGGTCTGGCTGTTTCTTCTCCATTTTTCCATTTCCCGCTTGACATTTCCCACATCCGTGCTATAATACAGGAGTTGTGTGTAGCAACGAACCGAATATGGGGGTATAGCTCAGCTGGGAGAGCGCTTGAATGGCATTCAAGAGGTCAGCGGTTCGATCCCGCTTATCTCCACCACAAAACACCGAGTTTCTTCGTGAAATTCGGTGTTTTTCGTACTTTCTAGGGTTCCTTTTGGGCATTTCCCGCTTTTCATCTACCACCCATCTACCAGTTATCTAACACTTAGCTTACATTCTGCATCAGCTTGGCGGCGATGGTGTTCTTTCTGGCGTTATCCAAATGCGAGTATACATTGGCGGTCATCTTGATATCCGAGTGTCCCAGCCACTCCTGCACATCCTTGAGGGTGAAGCCCATGTTGATAAGCATACTGGCGCAGGAGTGCCGCAGCTCGTGGAATCGGATATGGGGCAGGCCGTGCCGCTTCAAGACCTTGGCGAAGTGGTGGCTGATGTAGTCCGGCGAATAGGGGTGGCCGTCCGGCCATTTAAACACATAGGGGTTCTCCTGGTACTCCCTGCCGAACGCCGCCCGGTTCCGCTCCTCCTGCTCCTTGGTCTTGGCGAAGATCTCCACGGCCTCCGGGGTCAGCGGAAATGTCCGTCGGCTGCTGGCGTTCTTGGTCTTATCCTTGGCGACAACCTCCGTGACCTTGGAGACGGTGTGCCGGATGGTCATAGTCCCTGCTTCGAGGTCGAGGCTGTCCCATTGCAGTCCCAGAAGCTCGCTCCGGCGTAGGCCGTACCATGCGGTGATTCTGACCATCGGGAGAATCGGGTCATCCTTGAGGGCTGAAAACAGGGCTTTCAGCTGGGTTTCCGTATAGAATTGGCTTTCGTACCGTTCGCACTGGGGCAGTACCACGAACTGACAGGGGTTGCTCTGAATGAGTTTGTTCCGCACCGCAAGGTCGAGGGTCTGGGCGATGATGTTCTTGTGCAGCCGGAGGGAACGGGGCGACAGACCGCCCTTTCCATCCCGTCTTCCGCTGGTGAACTTCATGTCCATATACCGCTGGATGGCCTTGTGGTCGAGCTTCGTGAGCTTCGTCCCTGCTTCGTCGAAGTAGGGCAGGATGTGGGTATCCGCAAGGAATTTGTACCCCTGCAAGGTCACTTCGTCCACCGTCCGGGCGATATGGTCGAGCCAGACCCGGACATAGTCGCTGAACGATGTGTCCGTCTGGACGATGCCCTCCATGCGCTCATACTCTGCCAGCTTCTCCCGGAGGAAGGCTTCTGCCTTGCGCTTGTTGCCCTTTTCGGGAAGTCCGCTGCAAATCCATTTCTTCTTCCGCTTGCCGTTCTCATAGACATTGAGGACGGCGTAGTATTTACCATTTTTGACTGTCAAACTGCCTGTCATAATTTGCTCCTTTCCATGACAGCAGACTTGCAGTTGACCGTTACAACACAAGTGTACACACAACCCACGGTTGCAAAGGGTAATACTAACCTTTGCAACCAGCAGCGGGCTGCACCGTCAATATAGCGCAGGGTCTACCGGATTGTCAAGTGGTCAGGCCGAATCAGGCCGGGAAGCTCGTACCGCCGTGGGCCTGTCGGCCCCGGAGGGAGGGCTGTACCGCCCGGAAGCTGGGCGCAGGGGCGCATGGTGGACAGAGTGCGAACCAGCCGCCCAGAGGTCGTTACCGGGTCGCCCGCAGTCGTTCCCTTGGCGGTAGTCGGGGGCTGGGCAGGGGGCTTCTGCTCCCACGGAAGTCGGCAAGACCGGCGGGTCGGCGTTTCTTCCCCTGTCGAAGTGCGTACCGCCGCCTACCATGCGAGCCGCTGCGCTCTCGCATCTCCTCCCGGTGGCTGGGTGCGTCTGTCGAGCCGCTGGCGGTCACTGGCGGGCTGTTTCGCTGCTCCGGCGACCCTCGCAGCCTGTCGGCTGCTGGTGCCGCCGGGGGCTGACGATTCGGCGAAGCTCCGCAGCCTTGCGGCTGCTGGCTTCACCGACCTCTGTGGCTTGCGCTGCGCCCGGTGGCGGCTCCCGCTCGCATCCGGGCGCATCCGCTGCCGCTTGCCCCACAGCGCAGCAAACCCCCACGCCGCAGGGCGTGAGGGTCTGGATATTCATGCGTTGTAACGGCTGCCTGTGTCTGCGCTTTCGTCTGCCCGGTCATCTACCGGGCATCTACCACTTTTCTAACAAACTTCCACGGTGTTTCACCGTGTACACAGCGATTTGTTCCGACTTTCCGGGACTAGAGGGTATAAACTGCCACGAATTGCTACGAAATGCCACGCTCTGCCACATCATTCCCAGAAATGGCATTCAAGAGGTCAGCGGTTCGATCCCGCTTATCTCCACCAAAGACCTGATTTCTTCGGAAATCAGGTCTTTTTCCTAACTGTTGAGAGTCTTTCAGGCAAACAAACAACAGCACTTCGATCCCGCTTATCTCCACCAACTCCGGAAAACGTCAAGTTTTCCGGAGTTTTTCTTGTATCTTGAGAGCCTTTCAGGCATACAAACAACAGCACTTCGATCCCGCTTATCTCCACCAAAGACCTGATTTCTTCGGAAATCAGGTCTTTTTCCTAACTGTTGAGAGTCTTTCAGGCAAACAAATAACAGCACTTCGATCCGGTCTGTACATCCGCCAGAAAATCTGCTATACTGCAAGAAAACCCACCAGGAGGAGATATCCATGAAAAAAGTCCGCATCACTGCCGTCCGGAAGACCTGTTACCCCGATTTGATGGAGCGGTACGAAAACCCCATCGAACACGCCTGCGATGTTCAGGAGGGGGCTGTCTGGATCGCCAATGGCTGGGAGCGGCCCGAGGGCTTCTGCACCAGTGCCTGGGATTCCATCTCCGCCTTCGTCATGACCCTGGCCCACGGCGGCGGGAATTTCTATGACGGCTGGATGAAAAATCCCAAATCCGCCTTGATCTCCTGCAACGACGGCTTCCGGCCCGTGAGCTTCTATCTGGAAGCACTGGAGGAGGATGCAAGCTGAAAATCCCGCCCTGTGCAGAAGATCGAATAACAAGAATTTATGAGAGGGATCGGCATGGCAAGAGGAAAAAGGCTAAAATTGGGCGATATATATGAAATTGAACTGCCAAACGGGAAAAAAGCATATGCTCGTCTGTTCAAGGAATATACTTTAGTTATATACCATGGCATTTATTCAGATTTTTCAGAAGTCCCCCAGGAAGAAACGTACTTTAGATACGTAAGTGCGTATAAAAAGATCCTGACAGATGGTATGTGGAAAATTGTTGGAAACAGACCTTTCGGAAACGATAACGATGCATGGGCACCGCCAAAAGTTGTAGTAGATGCTATAACCGGCAAAGGGCGATTGTATTACAAAGGTGAAACAATGGCTTGCTCATTCGAGGAATGCAAAGACTTGGAGGTTGCGGCTGTCTGGGACAGAAATCATATTATCGATATGCTTATGGGAGAAACAAAATGGGATGAATCCATTCGCAAACCCATTTGTTAACATTCCGGTTCATCGTAATTCAATCAAAGAACATGCGCCCCGATCCCGGCTGGATCGGGGCGCATGTTCTGTTCAGCGGTCAAAAACCTGAGACACCTGCTTCATAAATTCTGCGATGCCCAGCTTCTGGGGACATTCCTGCTCGCAGCGGCGGCAGCCAAGGCACTGGTCGGCGGCGGGGTGGGATTTGGTCAGCTCTACGTACCGCCCCTCGGCGTTGACCTGCCAGCCGTCCCGCTTGCGCTCGTTGTACAGGGAGAAATAGCGGGGGATCGGCAGCTGAGCGGGGCAGACCGGTGTGCAGTAGGCGCAGCCGGTGCAGGGGATGGCAACGGAATTGCGGATGATCTCCGCCGCCTGATGAAGCTGTTCCTCTTCGGCGTCGGTCAGGGGCGCGAGATCGCCCAAAATGCGGGTGTTTTCGTCCATCTGCTCCAGCGTGGACATCCCCGACAGAACCACCGCCACGCCCGGTCTCGATGCCGCAAAGCGCAGCGCCTGGTGGGCGGGGGGATCCCCGCCGAAGAGCCGGGCCGCCGCCTCCGGGACATTGGCCAGGGTGCCGCCCTTCACGGGCTCCATGACGATGACGCTCTTCCCGTGCTTCCGGCAGACCTCCCAACAGAAGCCAGACTGGATGATGGGGTTGTCCCAGTCCAGGTAGTTCAGCTGGATCTGCACCACATCCACCTCCGGGTGCCGGGTCAGGATGCCGTCCAGCACATCGGCGGTGTCGTGGAAGGAGAAGCCGATATACCGGGCCTTCCCCTGCTTCTTAAGCTCCCGCAGGAAGTCAAAGCAGCCCTGCTCCTCGGCGTAAGCCGCGTCCTCCCCGTCCAGACCGTGGAGCAGGTACACATCAAAATAGTCCACGCCGCAGCGGCGAAGCTGCTCGGCGAAGATCTCCTCCTTGGTCTTTCCCCGCCGGAGCATCCCGCAGGGCAGCTTGTCTGCGATCATAAACGTCTCTCTGGGATGCCGTTCCACCAGGGTCTTCCGCAGGGAGATCTCGCTCATGCCGTCCAGATACGTATAGGCCGTGTCGAAATAGCGAAAGCCCCGCTCCAGAAACAGATCCACCATCTGTGCGGCGGTGCGAAGATCCACATCCCGGCTGTCGTCGGGGTCGATGTGGGGCAGCCGCAGGAATCCGAAGCCCAGCGTACCAAAATCAGGAATCATGCAAAACAGCTCCTTTTTGCGTTTTCTTTCATTTTAGCAAAGGAACCCCCGAAAATCAATCGGAGGGTTTGCCCATGAGACAGGCGGCTTTTATCATACCAGCGGTGTAGCTTTTTCCGCCATTTTATGCTATCATAACCCCAAAACCAACGGGAGGAGATCATCATGTCCAATTACAGCATCCATTTCAGCCCCACCGGGGGTACGAAGAAGGTGGCCGACATTCTGGCCCGGGCCCTGGGGGGCGCGTGGCAGGAGGTCGATCTGTGCCGGGAAAAGGAAGCGATGACCCTGACGGGGGAGGATCTGTGTCTGGTGAGTGTCCCCTCCTACGGCGGGCGGGTTCCTTCGGTGGCAGTGGAGCGGCTGCGCCGGATCAGCGGCGGCGGAGCAAAGGCGATCCTCGTCTGCGTGTACGGCAACCGGGAGTGGGACGACACCCTGACGGAGCTGCAGGATGTGCTGGAGGAGCTGGGCTTCGTGTGTGCGGCGGCGGTGGCTGCCGTGGCGGAACACTCCATGTTCCGGCAGTACGCCGCAGGCCGTCCCGATGCCGACGATGCCCGAGAGCTGACCGCCTTCGCCGGAAAGCTCCGGGAGAAGCTGGCGGGCGGCGTTTTCGGCTCTCTGGATATGCCCGGCCAGCACGGGGACTACAAGCCCTACGGCGGCGGTGCCTTCAAGCCCGAGGCGGGTGACGGCTGCACCGGCTGCGGCCTCTGTGCCGAGCAATGCCCCGTGGGTGCCATCGATCCGGAGAACCTGCGGACGGTGGACAGGGACAGGTGCATCAGCTGTATGCGCTGCATCGCCCTTTGCCCCGAAAAAGCCCGGGCCGTGGATGCCAATGTGATGGCCGCCGTGGCCCAGCGGCTGGAGCCGATGCTGGGCGGACATAAGGAGAACCATCTGTATCTGTAACGAAAAACGGGCGGCTCCCTCGATGGAAGCCGCCCAACATATTTATCATATCACACTTGTTTTCCTCTGTCCATTCTCAGTTTCTCCAACTTTTTGCACCGATTCTTATGGAACATCCCATCTTGAAAAATCCCATTCCCGGCTGTATGATGAAGATACAAAAAAGGAGTGAGTCCAATGTACTAAGCAAACTCCCAATCAACAAAATCTATAGAAAGCAAGAGGTTACGTAAATGATAGAACCCAACAACGTGATGGAATGACCCTCGACAGTCAGAGTGATTAGCTGACAGCGTCGAGGGTCATTTCAATTTACGTCGTCCCGAACGGGGCGTTTTTTGTTGTCCGGGACTGCCCCCTTAGCATTCCCCCAGACCTTGCGGTCTGGGGGGAATTGTTTACTGATCCATACCACAGGCCAGCGACGCTTCCACCAACGCCCGGTCGTTCATGACGGCGTCGTAGAACCGGAAGCCGCCGGCGAAATTCCAGGCTTCGAAGCCGTAACCCTCCAGAATCCGGGTGGCGATATAGCTGCGCAGGCCGCTCTGGCAGATGACATAGACGGGCTTGCCCGCTTCGATCTCGCCGATTCGCTGGCGCAGTTCGTCCACGGGGATGTTCCGGAAGCCCTCGATGTGGCCCCGGCGGTACTCGCCCTCGGTGCGGGTATCCAGCAGGGTGACGCTGCCGTCCCGGGGCAGCTCGGCGGCATCCGACAGATGCCACTGCTTCAAGCCTTTGGAGATGTTGTCGATCATAAAGCCCGCCATGTTCACCGGGTCCTTGGCCGAGGAATAGGGCGGCGCATACGCCAGATCCAGATCCTTCAGCTCCGTCGCCTTCAGACCGGCGTGGATGGCGGTGGCCAGCACGTCGATGCGCTTGTCCACGCCCTCGTAGCCCACGATCTGGGCACCCAGGAGCCGGTAGGTTTCCTTCTCAAAGACCACCTTCATGGTCATCAGCTTGCCGCCGGGGTAGTAGCCCGCGTGACTCATGGGGGACAGGATCACCGTATCCACATCCTGCCCGGACTTCCGGGCGTTGGTCTCATTGATGCCCGTGGTGGCGGCGGTCATGTCGAAAATCTTGATGACGGAGCTGCCCTGGCTTCCCAGATATCGGCTGTCCCCGCCGCAGATGTTGTCGGCGGCGATGCGGCCCTGCTTGTTGGCGGGGCCCGCCAGGGCGATGAGGGCATCCTCCCCCGTGACATAGTGCTTCACCTGCACGGCATCGCCCACGGCGTAGATATCGGGGACGGAAGTCTCCATCCGGTCGTTGACCAGGATGCTGCCCTTCATGCCCAGGGCCAGACCGGCCTCCTTGGCAAGCCCGGACTCCGGAGTCACGCCGATGGCCAGCACCACCAGGTCGGCGTGGAGCGGGGCGCTGTCCTTCAGCAGCACCTCGATGCCGCCGTTTTTCTCGGCAAAGCCCGCCACGCTGTGGCCTAGGGCCAGCTGTACGCCGTGTTTGCGGACTTCGGCATGGATGAATGCGGCCATGTCGGCATCGAAGGGATTCATCAGCTGCTTCGGCCGCTGGACGATGGTGACCTCCAGCCCCAGCTCCCGCAGGTTCTCGGCAACCTCCAGACCGATGAAGCCGCCGCCCACCATCACGGCAGCTTTCGGCTTGTTCCGGTCGATGAACTCCCGGATCCGCAGGGTATCCTCCACGGTGCGCAGGGTGAAGAGCCTGTCGCTATCCATCCCGGGCAGGCTGGGCCACAGGGGCTTTGCTCCGGGGGACAGGAGGAGCTTGTCATAGGCTTCTTCAAAAACCCCACCCGTTTCCAGATTTTTCACGGAAACGGTCTTTTTTTCGGGATGGATGGCGGTGACCTCGTGGCGCACCTTCATATGGATCCGGAATCGCCGGAAAAAGCTCTCCGGGGTCTGGAGGGTCAGCTCCTCCGCATCCTCGATGACGCCGCCGATGTAATAGGGCAGGCCGCAGTTGGCGTAGGAGATATAGCCGGAACGCTCAAACACCACGATCTCGGCCTGCTCGTCCAGTCTGCGGATCCTGGCGGCTGCCGTGGCTCCGCCCGCCACGCCGCCGACGATCACAACCTTCATATTCACTCCACCTTTCCACGATAGGCGGCGATGCCGCCGATGTTGGTCACATTGGAATAGCCCATCTGCCGAAGCTGCTGCACCGCCTGACGGCTCCGGCCGCCGGAATGGCAGTACACATACAGGGGCACTTCTTTATTCTCTGCGACTGCGCGCACGTTGTCAATGGTTTGCAGGGGGATATTTTTGCTGCCGGGGATGCGGCCCTCCCGGTACTCCTGGGGCGTCCGCACATCCAGCAGGATGGCTCCCGGGGTATTACGGTAATCGGTCACGCCCCGGTTGATGTCTGGCTGTCTGAAAAAATCGAAGAAACTCATGATTGCACCTCCTGGTGTACTGATGCTTGGTTTGCGTAAGTGATACAATCGCTTCCCCCGGGGGGAAGCTGGCAGGAAATCGGCTCTTCGGAACCGATTTCCTGACTGAAGAGGAATGCGGGTGAGAATGTTTGATTTGGAGAAACGCCAAGTCCTGCTCCGGTTCGGCATCTCCTGTTCAGCCCAGGCATAGGTCTGCCGCATTGTAGCAATTCTTGGGTTTCCACCCGCATTCCTCTCCCGACCCCTTCGGGGCCACCCTCTCCCCGGGAGAGGGGTTTGGTGCAGCACAGATATAGCAACATCAGCTTCTCGCCATGCCGTCCACGCTGAGCACCACGCCGGTGATGTAGCTGGCCTCGTCGGAGGCCAGGAAGACGAAGGCGTTGGCGATGTCCTCCGGCTGGCCCAGACGGCGCAGGGGGATCCGGGCGATCATGGGATCGATGACCGACTTGGGGACGGCCTTCATCATGTCCGTCTCGGTGATGCCGGGGGCCACGGCGTTGACCCGGATGCCCTTGGGGCCCAGCTCCCGGGCCAGGGATACGGTCAGGCCGTTCACCGCAAACTTGGATGCGGGGTAGGCAAAGCCGCTGGGCTGGCCGGAGATGCTGACCATGGAGGAGGTGGAGAGGATGACGCCGCTCCCCCGCGCCACCATGCACTCGGCGGCGGCCCGGGTGGCGTTGAACACGCCCTTCACATTCAGATCCATGACCTTGTCGAAGGTGTCCTCGGTGTAGTCCATAAAGGGTGTGCTTTCGGACACGCCCGCATTGTTCACCAGGATGTCCACGCAGCCGTATTTGCCGGTGGCCTCCCGGAAGGCTTCCCGGACGGACTCCAGGCTGGCGAGATTCGGGCTGATCCCGGCCACCGTGGCCTCGGGGTACTTTTCTTTTAACTGGGCGACGGCCTTATCGGCGGACTCCCGGGTGCTGGCCGCCAGGATGACTGTGGCACCCTCCTTCAGAAACTTGTCCGCGGTGGCAAAGCCGATGCCGCGGCTTCCACCGGTGATGATCGCAACCTTGTTCTTCAGTCTCATAATACGCGCCTCCTTGCTTGATCTTTGTGACCATAGGATACACGATTTTCTGAGTCTTTTCCGTGACGATATCACCCAGCGGTGATGCTCTCCTCCAGGAGCTTCCGGCCTACGGAACGGCTCTGGGTGACCTCCCGCCACAGGGCTTCGTAAAAGTCAGCGGCAATTTTCCTGCGCTCCCGGGCCAGCTCGGCCCCCCTGGCGGTGAGGAACCGGTCATAAAGCCGCTCCAGCTTGAAATGGTATTCCCGGAAGAAGGAGGGTTCGGTATCGTCCGTACCGTCCGAGATTGACCCGTCGGGAAGCACCCGGTAGATCGGCTCCTCCACCTCGCCCCTGTACTGGAGTGTCCGTGCGATGCCCAGGGCCCCGGTCACATCCAGCTTGTCCGCATCAAAGAGGATCTTCGCCTCCACGGACACGGGCGGGTCGTTCTTCCGGAACCGATGGGTGCGGATGCAATCGCAGACCCGCTCCGCAAATTCCTCCTCGCATCCCAGCCCCCGCAGAAACCGCCCCGCCTTCTCCGCCCCCACCCGGGCATGGCAGAGGGAAGGCTCCGCAAACTGCTCCTGCCGCCCGATGTCATGGAGCAGACAGGCCGCGATCAAAACATCCCGATCCACATTCTCCTCCCTCTCGGCGATCTGCAGGGCGTTGTATAGAACACGGTAGATATGCTCCACATCGTGTGCGCTATCCGACATACAGGTGTGCATATAGGCATCGATGCGGGTGTAGGTTTGGTGGGTCATGCGGTCACGCTCCCTTCCTGTTTGGTTTGATTATACACCCATTCCGCCCCGAAAGCTATTCTCAAATGTCTCCGGTTATGGTATGCGGAACACAAAAGACAGCGAGGTGCATCCCATGATCTCCATCGCCGTGTCCCGCAGTCCCTCCACCACCGGCAAGCGGTCAGCGATTCCCTGCCGCACCATGCAAAAACCACCATGCTGCGGCATGGTGGTTTCTCAGTGATTCAGAACCTGGCGAACCGGGCCAGGAGCTTCCGGATCGTGCGGTACAGGGGCCCCTCCAGCTCCTTCTGGGCGTCCCGGAGCTTTTCCCGGATGGGGAGGTGCTGGGGACAATGCTTCTCACACTTGCCGCAGCCGACACAGTTGGAGGCGGCGGTGGAGTTTTTGCGGAGCATGGTGCAGATCACATAGTCCACGAAGCCCCAGAATCTGCCCTCCTGATACCGGCGGTTGAAGGCGGCGAAGGTGCCGGGTATGTCCACATTTTTCGGGCAGGGCATACAGTAGCCGCAGCCGGTGCAGCCCACCTTCATTTTGGAGTTGATGGCGGCCACCACCCGGCGGAGCATGGCTTCATCCTCTGCCGTCAGCTCCCCCACCCGGACGGCGGAGGCGGTGTGGATGTTGTCGCGCACCATTTCGTCGGAGTTCATGCCGGACAGCACCACCGTGACTTCGCTCTGGTTCCAGAGCCACCGGAAGGCCCACTGGGCAGGTGTGTGTTTGATTTTGTAGCTTGCGAAGATCTGCTTCGCTTCCTCCGGCAGCCGGCTGACCAGCTTGCCGCCCCGCAGCGGCTCCATGATGACCACGGGGATGCCCTTGCCGTGGGCGTGGTGCAGGCCCCGGCGGCCCGCCTGGGAATGCTCATCCATGTAGTTGTACTGGATCTGGCAGAAGTCCCAGTCCCATGCATCGAGAAGACGGCAGAACATATCCGAGTTGCCGTGGTAGGAGAAGCCCACCTGCCGTATGGCGCCGCTGGCCTTCTTTTCCGCGAGCCATTCCCCGATGCCCAGCCCAAGCAGCCGGTTCCAGGTGTCGACATCGGTGAGCATATGCATCAGATAATAGTCCACGTGATCGGTACGCAGGCGGCGCAGCTCCTCCGCGAAGAGCTTGTCCATGGATTCCCGGCTCTTGATGAGGTAGTGGGGCAGCTTGGTGGCGATGTACACCTGATCCCGGAGGTGATTGCGCTCCAAAATCTCGCCCAGGGCGGCCTCGCTGCCGGGGTAGATGTAGGCGGTGTCAAAATAATTGACGCCGCCCTGGACGGCGGTCAGGATCTCACGCTCCGTCTCGGCCATGTCGATGCGTCCCGCCTTCATGGGAAAGCGCATACAGCCAAAGCCCAGGATCGAAAGCCGGTTTCCGTATTTGTCCGTGCGGTAATTCATAGCAAAGCCCCCTTTGTGTTTGAGGACATTATAGCGCAGGAATCGGGCGGATGCAACCAAAATGCATTGTGTGCGATCAAATCATCCGGAGCCAGGCACACTGGTCTACGAAGCGCAGGTTGCCCGGTTCCTGATTTCATGATATGCTGTCCCCGGAAAGGAAGTGTTGCCATGAATACCTATGTGACCGGAACCACCATCAAACAGCTTCGGGAAGGGCGGCGCATGACCCAGGCGGAGCTGGCGCAGCGCCTTGGCGTCAGCAGCAAGACCGTCTCCAAGTGGGAGACGGCCAAGGGTCTGCCGGATATCTCCCTGCTCCAGCCCCTGGCCCAGGCCCTGGGCATCTCGGTGATCGAGCTGATGAACGGTGAGCCCATCGTCAACAAAAACGTCTCCGCCAATCTGCACCGCTCCAAATTCTGCGTCTGCCCCATCTGCGGCAACGCCATCCACGCCCTGGGCAGTGCCTTGGTGAGCTGCTGCGGCATCACCCTGCCCCCGCTGGAGGCGGAGGCAGCGGACAGTGACCACGCCGTGACCATTGAGCGGGTGGAGGACGAGCATTTCATCACCGTTCACCACCCCATGACGAAGGAGCATTTCATCTCCTTCCTGGCCTTCGTGACCTCTGACCGGCTCCAGCTGGTGAAGCTCTACCCGGAGGGCGATGCCCAGACCCGGCTCCAGCTGCGGGGGATGGGAACCCTCTATTACTGCTGCAACCGGCACGGGCTGTTCAAAAAGAAGATCTGACAAAACCCGGAATTGGTGCGGAACCAATTCCGGGTCATTTCATCTTTTCAAAAACGCCAAAACCGCTGTGTTGAAGGTCTTTTCCTCCTCATACACGCCGTGCCCCCACTGCTCGTACAGTTTCAGCTCCGCGCCGGGGATCCGTCCGGCGATCTCCCGGGATGCCTCGCCGCCCAGGGCCCTGTCCTGCCCGCCGCCGATGACCAGAGTCTCCGCGCCGATCAGGGGCAGGGCGTCATAGGCATCGTGGGTCAGGCAGGCGTTGGCAAGGGCATAAAAGCGGTCATAGGACTTCGGCTTTGTCAGGGCGCCGATCAAAGGGATCATCCATCTGTTCCTGCGGTAGTAGCCCTCGGAATAGAGTCGGCGCAGGTTGCTGTCCAGAAAGCCCGCGTGGTCGCCCTTCCGGGCCAGGGAGACCCATTCCCCGATGGACTCCTCCAGAATGGGATTGGGCCTGGCGCAGGTGACGGTGAGGATCAGCTTCCCCACCTTTTCCGGAAAATCGATGGCCAGCCACTGGGCGATCATGCCGCCCATGGACACGCCGAGGATGTCCGCCTTTTCGATGCCCAGCTTCTCCATGGCCAGCGCCACGTCCCGGGCCATGTCCCGGGTGGTGCTGCCCTCGTCCACGGGAGCCTTGCGGCTGAAGGCCCAGACCGTGAAATCCTTCGAAAACGCCCGGTACATGGCCGCCATGGGCAATGCCGTGCCCTTCACCGTCCGCAGGCCGTCCCCCAGTCCGGGGAGCATCACCAGTGCCCGTTTTCCTGTTCCGAAGCGGATATGATCCATGGCGCCGTCACGGAGGGTGACGGTGCCGTTTTTTGTGTGCAGCATAGGTATCCCTCCTTTCCTTTATGATACGATATCCGCCGCCCATACGCAAGGGGATCGCCGAAGCCGGACGCTGACAGGTTCACCAAAGCATCCCCGGAAAACTGTGCGTTCTGCCGTATTTTGGCTTTTGGAGAAAATTATGCTATCTTTCCGGGGCTGTTTCAGGGATAATACACCTAAGAAAGGAGGGGATCCCCATGGATCACTGGCTGGAACGCCTGAAGGCGGAACGCAAGCCCCTGCCCCTGCTGTCCTTCCCCGGGATGCGTTTTCTCGGAGACGTGCAGGTGCGGCAGCTGGTCTGCGACAGCCATCTTCAGGCCTCGTGTATGAAGGCCGTAGCCGACCGGGTGGATGCGGCGGCAGCGGTCAGCTTTATGGATCTGTCTGTGGAGGCGGAGGCCTTCGGCGCACAGACCCTGTTTTTTGATGATGATGTCCCCGCCGTCACCGGGGCGCTCATCACCGACGAGGAGGAGGCCGAGTCCCTCCCGATCCCGCCGGTGGGCGCAGGACGCACAGGGGTGTACATTGAGGCCATCCGTCTGGCCAAGGCCCAGATCACCGACCGGCCTGTCCTGGCGGGGGCCATCGGGCCCTTTTCTCTGGCGGGGCGGCTGGTGGATGTGTCCGAAGCCATGTACCTGTGCTACGACGAGCCGGAGCTGCTGCACATCCTGCTGGAAAAATGCACCGCCTTTTCCATCGAATACATCCGCGCGCTGCGGGACGCGGGCGCGGACGGCCTGCTTCTGGCAGAGCCCCTGGCGGGGCTGATCTCCCCGGAGCAGGAGCGGGAATTCTCTGCCCCCTATGTGAAACGGATCGTGGCAGCTGTGCAGGATGCCCGGTTTCCCGTGATCTACCACAACTGCGGCAACTACGCCTATCTGATGACCGAGTCCTTCCGGCAAAATGGCTGCGCGGCCTATCACTTTGGCGACGCCGTGGAGCTGCGGCTGATGCTGGAGAAAATGGGGCCGGAAACGCCCGTCCTGGGCAACATCAGCCCCTCGGGCCAGTTCCGCAGCGGAACGCCGGAGACCATGGCCGCCGCCGTCCGGGAGCTGCTGGAACAGTGCGGCGGTCATCCCAATTTCATTCCCTCCTCGGGCTGCGACATCCCGCCGGGAAGCCCCTGGGAGAACATCGAAGCATTTTTCGATTCGACAAAAACCGCTTTCTTGCCTCCCTCTTTGAGGGAGGAGAACCGCGTCAGCGGTGGAGGGAGTGTCCTGAAATAGAACTTTCAGCGTCTATTGTACGACACTCCCCCAGTCAGCTTGCGCTGACAGCCCCCTCTGAGAGGGGGCCAAGAGGTAAGAATCAACAGGAAAGGAAATAAAACTATGCTGAATGAAATCAAGGAACAGCTCCAGAGGGGCAAGGCCAAGCTCGTCGCTGCCAGGGTCGAGGAAGCTCTGGCCGCAGGCACCAAGCCCCATGAGATCATGGCCGCCCTGCTGGAAGCCATGGGCGAGGTGGGCGAGAAATTCAAGCGGGACGAGGTCTTCGTCCCCGATGTGATGATCGCCGCCCGGGCCATGAACCGGGGTCTGGCGGCCCTGAAGCCCCATCTGCTGGGAGAAGGTCTGGAGCCCATCGGCCGGGCCTGCATCGGCACCGTCAAGGGGGATCTGCACGACATCGGCAAGAATCTGGTGAAGATGATGCTGGAGGCACGGGGCTTCGAGGTCGTCGACCTGGGCGTGGATGTGGCCCCCGAGACCTTTGTCCAGGCCGCCGTGGAGAAAAACTGCAGCATCATCTGCTGCTCCGCATTGCTCACCACCACCATGGGTGCCATGGAAGATGTGGTTCGCCTGGCCCGGGAGACCGGGATCCGGGACAAGGTCAGGATCATGGTGGGCGGTGCCCCCCTGGATCAGCGGTTCTGCGAAAAGATCGGCGCCGATGCCTACACCCGGGACGCCGCCACCGCCGCCGAGGTGGCCGCATCCTTCGTCGGGAGGTAAGCCATGTTTGGAGATATCGATTTTCTGAAGGCCATCCGGCTGGAATCCCCCGAGGTCATCCCCACCACCGTGGGCCTGCTCCCCGCCTTCTGGATCCGCCGGGGCAAGGATGCCGAGGAGCTGGTGCGCCGGTTCCCCCAGCTCTTCCCCGCCGGATACAGCGTGGACTGGTCTGACCCCACCGCCATTGCCCACGGCACCTACCGGGTCGGCGAGCACATCGACGAGTGGGGCTGCGTCTGGTCGAACGTCAACGAGGGCATGGAGGCCATCGTCACCGGCCACCCCATAAAGACCGAGGAGGACATTTTTGCCCTTGAGATCCCCCAGAACCGGGACGGACGGCTGCCCCACGGCTTCATGTATCTACGGCTGCTGGATCTGTGCGGCTTCGACAACGCCATGTACCTGTTCGGCGACGAGGACGAGGCCATCGAGGTGCTGATTTCCAAGGTGCTTCAGTACAACATCAACCAGGTGGAGGCCGTCATCGACAAGTTCAACGGCCTTGCCGACTTCGGCGACGACCTGGGTACCCAGCACGGCCTGGCCATCGGCGTGGAGCGGTGGCGCAAATATCTGAAGCCCTGCTACCAAAAGCTCTACGGCATGATTAAGGAGCGGCATCCCGAGACCCTGATCTACATGCACACCGACGGCTGCATCCACCAGATCATGCCCGACCTGGTCGAGTGCGGCGTGGACATGATTAATCCCCAGTACCGGGCCAACGGCCTGGACAATCTGGTGCGGGTCTGCCGTCAGGAGCAGATCATCCCCATCAACCTGGATCTGGATCGCCAGCTCTTCCCCTTCGGCACCCCCGCCGAGCTGCACGAGCATGTCAAGACCTGCGTGGAAGCCCTTTACCTGCCCCAGGGCGGCCTGAGCCTGAACGTGGAGCTGAACTACGACATCCCCATGGAAAACTGCATCGCCATTCTGGAGGCGCTGGAGAAATACCGTCACTACAAATAAGGAGGCGATCCCATGACCCATCGGGAGCGATTCATCCGAACCCTGCGCTGCGAGCGGATCGGCGGGCAGGTGCCCACCTTTGAGCTGGTGTTTTTTCTGACCATGGAGGCCTTCGGCAGGGTGCACCCCAGCCAGCGGCACTACGCCCAGTGGGATCAGATGAGCCCGGCAGAGCAGAAGCTCCACATCGCCGATATGGCAGACCTCTACATCCGCACGGCCCGGCGCTATGGCCACAGCGCCATCTTCATCCACCCCAACCCCGGCGGCTTCACCTGGACACAGCGGCTCCTGGAGGAGATCCGCGGCCGGACGGGCGACGAATACTTTATCATGATGCACGGCGATGTGACCCACTCCATCCCCGACGGCGAGCACCTGATGGAGTTCTGCGTCCAGATGCTGGAGGAGCCGGAGGTGCTCCACGACCAGTCGAAACGATGGCTGGAGCAGAACGTGACCCTGGCGCAGAAGCTCCACGAGGCGGGCCATCTGCTGGACGGCTTCGCCCTGTGCTCGGACTACTGCTTCAACGCCAATCCCTTCTTCCGTCCGGATCAGTTCGACGAGTTCATCGTCCCCTGGCTGAAGGCGGGCATCGACGCGTACCGCGATCTGGGCTACTACTCCATCAAGCACACCGACGGCAACATGATGCCCATTCTGAAGCAGATGGCCGACTGCAAGCCCGATGCCATCCACTCCCTGGATCCCCAGGGCGGCGTCAGCATCCCCGAGGTGCGCAGGATCGTGGGCGACGACATCTGTCTCATCGGCAACGTCAACTGCGGTCTTTTGCAGACCGGCACCGAGGAGGAGCTGCGGGCCGATGTCCTCCGCTCCCTCCGGGAGGGCATGGCGAACGGCCGAGGCTACATCTTCTCCACCTCCAACTGCACCTATACCGGCCTGCCCCTTCAGCGGTATGAGAAGATGATCGACCTGTGGCGGGAGCATGGCAATTACGACGGAGAACAGCATTCCTGATAAAAAACTGACTAGCGTGAGCCAGTCAGCCAACAAGTAACCGCCACCACAAAAATGGCGGCGGTTGACGTTATGCAGAATTACTTGACGAAGATGTTCCCAAACACGACCTCAGCCATCGTTCTTCGCAAACACTGCGGTCTTTATTGCAGAAGCCAATTGGTAAGCCAGCAGGGGGGGAACTGCGTTTCCAACTTGGGTGAACTGACGCGCGTTGGCTCCGGTAAAAACATAATCATCCGGGAAGGTTTGCAACCGAGCACACTCTCTAACAGATAAAGTACGCGGGGCAAATGGATGGAGGTGAGATCGCCCGCCGCCTTTCGTGCCACCGGCAATTACTGTTTTCGATGGCAAACGGGGATCCAATCTATCAACTCGTCCCAATTTATCGCGTCCACCGTATTCCAGCTTCATATATCGAATTACAGACCCGGCAGTATGTTCTCTGGTGATATGATTGGAAACTCCCTCTAAAGGACGCAGAAAAACAGAGCCACATGGGGTCGTTTCCGTGCTGGGTGCAGGAAACTCAATCTTTGCGTTTGCACGTGTTCCCATTGCGATCCAACGCATCCGATTTTGAGGGACACCGTAATTTGCTGCATTGATTACCCGAGGAGGCGTGATTGTGTATCCGATCTCAGTCAACTCATCCAGCGCTTTTTTGATCTGTCCGTCTGTATCGCATTCCATTATTCCGGCAACATTCTCGATCAAAAAGGCAAGAGGACGGAACTTTTTGATGAACCAAATATAATCAAAAATCAAGGTTCCCTTCTCTTCATCATGAAACCCTTTTCTCTTGAAGTTATCATCATTTCTGCTGAAGCGTTGGTTTGCAGCAATACTAAACGATTGGCATGGAGGGCCGCCGTGGAAAACACCCGGGAAATTCTCAGAAACACCATGTTGGACTAATATCTCGGCCAGCTCTTCCCGATTGCTGATATTACCGGAATAAGCTGGCGGGCCGATCACCGTTTTTCCCGGATCATTTTTCCGCAAGGTGTTGCAGAAGATCTCATTTATTTCGATAGAAATAACGTTTTCAAATCCGGCGTAACGAAATCCGACATCAAATCCGCCTGCACCAGAGAAAAAGCTGACGGCAGGAATGTGTCCTTCTGTTTTTTCAATATCATCAAGCGTCAGAATCGGGCGCAGACAGATTGGATCCAGCTCCGGATTACGCTCGTAGCTCAGGGAATCATACGTAAGCCCATTTTCCTCCAACAATACAGAAAACTTTTCGCCTTCCTCGACCGATTGCTGCAAAAGTTTAACTTGTCTGGCATAGTCTATTTTCTTGCGGTTCATTATGAAATCTCCTTGGTTGCTTGCAGGTATACATCATGCGCTTCCTTCTTGGATGTAAAGTCTGCTTGGTTATTCGCCTTCAGCCATTTTCTGTAGTACATATGAACTGCACGGTGGCAAGAAGGGCATAATCCGACGATATCAGCTAATGAAGTACCTTTGGAGGAAATGGCAACTGTAGAAGAAAGGGGCAGCAAGTGATGAATATCCAACATATAATCTGTCCAAGGATATCGCCTGCTCATGTCCGTTCCGCATGCACAACAAACAGGCGTTGGATATACTTGCTTGTAGTATTTTCTAAGCAAACTACTTCGCTCGACACGAAAATGCTCCACACGCTTTTTATTTCCTTCTATGAACTCGATGTCCGATGGATCTGCTGTGAAAACTTCGATAGTCGGAAGAATGATTTTGGTGCCCAGGGACGTCATTTCCAAGAATTCTTCCATACGATCCGCTTTAGCGAAACGATTCTCGGGACTTAAGAAATGGTCGAGCAGTTCGTTTTTTGCACTGTCACTAATTTCATCCAGGTATAGATAGCCATTGTATACTTTCAATATACTTAACTGGCTAACGAAAATAACCATTTCTCTTAGCTGTCTTCGTTCCGTGTCTGTATAGGCATAACTGGCAGGGAGAAGCTTTTTGTAATGGGAAAGATCTTCAAATCCGGTGCAATTATTTCCGATAATATAAGCAAAGATGTCATCCAACGATAATTTTGCTTCCGTACCCATTTCCTGCTTCGCCAGTAAGTATTTTATGATGGCACAAAACGGATAAATGCGTTGTTCTGCTGCATTGTAGTTGTCAAATGCCGGGAAGGGGAACCGGAATTTTCTGATATAATTGAACAAATAATCATCGGCACTTTTTATGCGGCCATCCGGTTTTGCCAATTCGCGACATATATCAGTCACGACCAACGTATTCCCAACGAACCTTGCTAAAAAAGAGCATTGAAATACCCGGGAATAGTTTCTCTTCACGGTATAATGATCTGGTAAGAATGGCATTCCGGTTTTGCTGATAAGCGTACTGCGGAATAGGCTTTCACAAGATGATATATCTGCGCCATCAAAACGCACAAGTGTCTTCGCGATCTCACGCAATATATCGAACTGAAAATATAGCAAGCGACCTTGATCCCATCTCCACATAGAATTTCCTCCTTTCATTCAGCTGTATTGGGAAACTCTTTTGAATAAATCACGAAACCCCATTCATATTATATACGATTCACCTTTGCAATGCAAGCATAAGACGCTTCTATACCGCTGCCTTCCCTATTTGACAACCCACCCCCTCAGCTGATAGAATAAAGAAAACAAACCGAGGAGCCACCCTATGAACGCCAAACCCATCCCCCGGATCGACATCCACGACCGGATCGAGCTGAAAAACGCCCTGCCTCTGCGGACGCCCTACGTGATCTACATCGACCCCTGCGACACCTGCAATTTCCGGTGCAAGTTCTGCCCCTCGGGCAACATCGAGCTGATGAAAAAGACCCGGGGCCGGGGACACGGGCCCATGGATTTCGAGGTCTACCAGGGGATCATCGACTCCCTCAAGGAATTCCCCGACCCCATCCGAGTGATCCGGCTTTACAAGGAGGGCGAGCCCCTGGTGAATCCGCGCTTTGCGGACATGGTGCGCTATGCCAAAGCGTCGCCCAAGGTCATGCGGGTCGACACCACCACCAACGCATCCCTGCTGACTCCCGCGCGTTCTTTGGAGATCATCGACGCAGGCCTTGACCGGATCAACATCTCCGTTGAGGGCATCAACGCCGAGCAGTACCGGGACTTTTCCGGCCATAAGCTGGATTACCAGCAGTTCGTGGACAACATCGCCTTCTTTTACGACCACAAAAAGCAGTGCGAGATGAACATCAAGATCAACGGCGACATCCTGACCCCAGCCCAGGAGGAGGAATTCTACCGCACCTTCGGCAACATCACCGACGGCATATCCGTGGAGCGCACCATCGAATACTGGCCGAAATTCGGCGACATGAAGGTGGACTTCGACGAGGGCGTGAGTCTGCTGGGCGGAAAAAGCCGGGAGGTTCAGGTCTGCCCCTACGTGTTCTATGAAATGTGCATCAACTCAGACTCCACCTACAGCCTGTGCCGCTTCGACTGGAACCACGCCATGATCCTGGATCCCCACGTCAGCATCCCGCCCACGCCGAAGAAGATCTGGGACAGCATCGTCCTGTGGAATTTCCAGCAGCAGTTCCTGCGCCGGGAGCGCAAGCTGATGACCGTCCTGTCCTGCCCCAAGTGCGGCATCCTGAAGCAGGGCGTCCCGGAGGATCTGGACGAATTCGCGGACGAGATCCTGGATGAGATGTAAGCCGCTTTTCTGTTGAAATCCCGCCCAAAATGCGCTATACTGGCAGCAGTACCATCAGGAGGTCATCCCCATGAAAGAATACGAGATCACGTTCACCTTCCTCAACGGCTGCGCCGGAGCCGCCCATCCCCAGACCAGCTTCGAAGAGGCGGAGCTTTCTGACCCCGCCGACTACGTGCGCCGCAAGCACGGCAAGGACTTCGACAGCTTTACCAGGGAAGTCCGCCCCAACGGCCAGATCGTCTACACCTTCCGGGGCACCGTGACCTATATCTACGAATTCACCGAGCTCTGACGCCAAAGGAGCGGCAACGCCGCTCCTTTGATTTTTGAAAAAAGCACTTGACTTTTTCCGACACTGTGCTATAATATCAGAGTTATTTGAAGCAACGAACCGAATATGGGGGTATAGCTCAGCTGGGAGAGCGCTTGAATGGCATTCAAGAGGTCAGCGGTTCGATCCCGCTTATCTCCACCAAGAAAACCGTGTGTTTCATCCGAAACGCACGGTTTTTTCGTACTTTTTCGGTGGTTTTCGTTTTGGCGCAAGGGCTATTTCTAACACTTTTCTAACACTTGGCGGCGTTAGGCAATCCCGAACTTACCTGCAAGGGAATCTGCAATGGAGTTTTTTCGGGCGGTATCCAGGTGGGCGTAGATGTTGGCGGTCATCTTGATGTCAGAGTGACCAAGCCATTCCTGTACATCCTTCAGGGTGAATCCCATATCCAGGAGCATACTGGCGCAGGAGTGCCGCAGCTCATGGAAGCGGATGTGGGGCAGGCCGTGTTTCTTCAAGACCTTGGCAAAGTGGTGGCTGATGTAGTCCGGGGAATAGGGGTGGCCGTCCGGCCATTTGAAGATGTAGCTGTTCTCCTGGTACTCCCGGCCAAATGCTGCCCGGTTCTGCTGTTCCAGCTCCTTGGCTCTGCGGAAGATCGCTTCCGCTTCCGGGATGAGGGGGAAGGTTCGCCGGCTGCTGGCATTCTTGGTCTTGTCCTTGGCGACTACCTCCGTGACCTTGGAGACGGTGTGCCGGATGGTCATGGTCTTCCGCTCAAAGTCGATGCTGTCCCATTGCAGCCCCAGAAGCTCGCTCCGGCGAAGTCCATAGAGGGCGGTGATTTTCACCAGCGGGAGAAGCTCGTCCCCCTGCAAGGCCGTGAACAGGTCTTGAAGCTGGGTTGCGGTGTAGAAGGTGCTTTCGTACCGCACATTCTGGGGCAGCTCTACAAACTGGCAGGGGTTGGCGGGAATGAGCTTGGTCTGTACCGCAAGGTCGAGGGTCTGGCTGATGATATTCTTGTGCAGCCGCAGGGAGCGGGGAGACAGACCGCCCTTTCCGTCCAGCCGTCCGCACTCGTGCTTCTCGTCCATGTACCGCTGAATCATGGTGTGGTCGAGATTGCGGAGGGGGACTTTCTTCTGGTCGAAGTACGGGAGAATGTGTCCATCTGCAAGGGTCTGGTAGCCCTGCATGGTCACTTCATCCACCTTCCGGGCGATGTGGGTCAGCCAGTGCCGGATGTAGTCGGCAAAGAGAATATCCGTCTGGACAAGTCCCTGGTTCCGTTCATAGAGGGCGATTTGCTCCCGGAGGAAGGCTTCTGCTTTGCGCTTGTTGCCCTTTTCGGGAAGGCCGGAGTTAATCCATTTGAGTTTGCGTTTTCCGTTTTCGTAGGTATTGAGGACGGCATAGTATTTGCCGCCTTTGACGGTCAGGCTTCCTGTCATTGCTTTCTCCTTTCGTGACAGTTAGATTCAGTCTGACAGTTATAGCTTTACATTGTTTCGGGCCGTTCCCAGATACTCCACAAGGGCGTATTTGGGGATTTTTATTGTCCGGCCTATGCGGACATGACCCAGAAGATTGGATTTCACAAGGCTGTAAACCGCCTTTGTGCATACGCCCAGAGCCTCGGCGACTTGGGCAACAGTCAAAACATCGGGGTATTTTCGGAACATTTATACCCCACTTTCTCCGAAGATGGCGGCAGGGTCGAAGCTGTCATCCGGGGGCAGCTCCTCGAAGTCCTTGGTCATGTGATGTTCCATCTGAATCCGACGGCGAAATGCTGCCCAGCTTCCGGGCTCGTTCTGCTGCACATTGGGATACTGCTGTTCCAGCGGGATATTCGACACAAGGAAAACCTTGGTGAAGCGAGCGACTTTGTTTGCGTAGCGGCAGGGCAGTTCCACGGGGTAGCCGTCCAGATAGCCCAGCATGGCAGATAGAGGAAGCTGGCTGCGGAACTCGTCAAAGAGAATCACATCCTGCCCCTTGTAGCTGTCAAAGGGGTGGGCATAGTCCATGACCCGGTAGACATTGGCGTAGCCGTACAGCTCCATGATGGAGCGGGTCTTTCCTGCGCCGGTATCGCCCCAAATGTAGGTTACGGACAGCTCCCGCCATTCGTTCTTGTATTTTTCATCCAGAAGTGTCTGGCGGGCTTGCTCGATGTAATTGAGCTTGCTGTAGGCCGTGGGCAGCTCGTCAAGGATCTCGGCGTTGCTTTTGCCGT
Organism: Oscillospiraceae bacterium; assembly: GCA_015067895.1. The sequence continues at coordinate 41,049 of SVLP01000022.1, forward strand.
CCTTGACCATTTGCATGATCCGCTCGGCCTGTGTTTCAGACTTGCCCTTGTCCGGGGGCAGCTCGCCCCATTCCTCGAAGGTTTCCGGGTGGTTGGTTTCGTGCTTGGCATCGTCCAGCCATTTCCCTTCCTTGCGGATATAGTCCCGGTTCTCCCGGTGGCTGCCGTTGGCTGCTTCCACATGGACACCGTAGAAGCGGCGGTGGATGGTTTCGTATTGGATGGCATTCTTGGAAGCCATATACAGGTGGGTGTGGGGCGTTCCCTGTTCGCCGGTTTCGTCACACATACACCAGTATTCCAGACCGGGGAACTGTTCCAGAATGGAGCGGATGCGCTCATGGGTGAATCCGTGGGTCTGGGGGTTGTTGAAGGTAA
>SVLP01000023.1 GCA_015067895.1 Oscillospiraceae bacterium
AAGTGCTCTGTCTGCGGCGAGATCCTGGTCGCCCAGGAGGAGATCCCCGCTCTGGGTCACACCGAGGAGATCATCCCCGGCAAGGACGCCACCTGCACCGAGCCCGGCCTGACCGAGGGCAAGAAGTGCTCTGTCTGCGGCGAGATCCTGGTTGCCCAGGAGGAGATCCCCGCTCTGGGCCACACTGCTGCTGAGCCCGTGATCGAGAACGAAAAGGCCGCCACCTGCACCGAGGACGGCTCCTACGACTCCGTGGTCTACTGCGCTGTCTGCGGTGAGGAGATCTCCCGCGAGACCGTCACCGTTCCCGCTGTCGGCCACACCGAGGAAGTGATCCCCGCTGTGGAGCCCACCTGCACCGAGACCGGCCTGACTGAGGGCAAGAAGTGCTCCGTTTGCGGCGAGATCCTGGTTGCCCAGGAAGAGATCCCCGCCCTGGGTCACGACTGGCACGGCACCGGCTGTTCCCGCTGCGATGCCACCCGCGAGAATCCCTTCGTGGACGTTCCCGAGGATTCCTTCTACATCGATCCCGTCCTGTGGGCCGTGGAGAAAGGCATCACCACCGGCGCCACCGAGACCACCTTCAACCCCAACGGCAACTGCATGCGCGCACACGTGGTCACCTTCCTGTGGAGAGCCGCCGGTTCTCCCGAGCCCAAGACCACCAACAATCCCTTCGTGGATGTGAAGGAGACCGACTTCTTCTACAAGGCTGTCCTGTGGGCCGTGGAGAATGAGATCACCAACGGTCTGACCACCACCACCTTTGGCCCCACCGTGGACTGCAACCGTGCCCAGGTCGTGACCTTCCTGTGGAGAGCCATGAACAAGCCCGCTCCCACCGCCACCGAGCATCCCTTCACCGACGTGGCTGAGGATCAGTTCTACTACGAGGCCATGCTGTGGGCTGTCGAGAACGGCATCACCAACGGCCTGACCGAGACCACCTTCGGCCCCAATGCCCTGTGCAACCGGGCCCAGGTCGTCACCTTCCTGTACCGCACCTACGTTAAGTAATTCCCAGACGGGAAGCTGAACCCAACTAACCCAAAAGGCCCCCTGCGCCGCAAGGCACAGGGGGCCTGATTTCATGAACCGGGATTGGATATCAGCTGATCCCTCCCAACAGCTTTGAGGAGCAGGAACAGCTTGCGTAAAAGTTGTCTGGATCGGAACCGGTGCCCGGTTCCCCTGATTTACAATTTCGCCCAAATGCGATATAATGACTTCAAACGATTTGGGGAGGAAGGATATGCGCTCGGCTACCTTTTTGATAAAGCCTGCATCCAGTCTGTGTGATATGCGGTGCAAGTATTGTTTTTACCATGACATCTCCGATATCCGGGAAGTGAAAAGTATGGGCATCATGTCCGAGGATACTGCCCAGGCGCTGATCCGTTCGGCCTTTGACGCTGTGGAACCGGGCGGCTTTGTCCAGTTCACCTTCCAGGGCGGTGAACCGACGCTGGCCGGGCTGGAGTTCTTCCGGCGGTTTATGGAGCTGGAAGCACAGTACCGCACGAAGGGCATCGGCGTCGGACATTCCATCCAGACCAACGGTCTCCATTTGAATGAAGAATGGGCGCAGTTTTTGAAGACCCATGACTTCCTGGTGGGCATTTCCATTGACGCCAGCCAGGCCATCCATGACGCTTACCGGGTGGATGCTGCGGGAAAAGGCACCTGGGATCGGGTGACCGCTGCGTTGGCACTGCTGGATCGATACGGCGTGGAGTCCAACATTCTTTGTGTCGTCAGCTCCGCCGTGGCGAAGAATCCCCAGCGGGTCTATGCGTCCCTGCGGAAGCTGGGTGACCACCCCCTGCAGTTCATCCCCTGTCTGGATCCCCTGGAAGCCCGCCGGGGCAGCGAAGCATATTCCCTGAAGCCGGAGGCCTACGGAAGATTCCTCTGCGGCCTGTTCGACTGCTGGTACCGGGACTGGAAGGCAGGACGCTACATCAGCATCCGCACCTTTGACGATCATCTGCGGATCCTCATGCGGATGCCCCCCAGCACCTGCGCCGCCGCCGGGGCCTGCGGGAGCTATCTGGTGGTGGAGGGCGACGGAAGCCTGTATCCCTGCGATTTCTATGTGCTGGATGAATGGAAGATCGGTAGCATCCGGGAAATGAGCGTTCAGCAGGCCCTTGCCGCTCCTGCCAGCGTCCGCTTCGTCCGGGAGGGTTCCCTCCGCCCGGAGGGCTGCAGGGCCTGTCCCTGGTTCCCCATCTGTCGGGGCGGCTGCAGGCGGGATTGGACTGAGCTGCGAACGAATTACTACTGTGCATCCTTCAAAGCCTTCTTCGCCTATGCCCTTCCCCGGCTGCAGGAAATGGCCCGCGCTGCCATGAGAAGATAATCATTCCGCCGCCGAATTTTTCGGCGGCGGCTTTGTTTATACTAATTCTTGGTTAAATGGTTTAAGAGCTTTCCGAGGATAAAATGAAACAGTTTAATCAAGCGTTCGTATTATATCTCCCGGATGGATGTTCCCTCATGGATCACAGGCTTCATCACATAGGAGTAATTTTTGTCGTCACAATCCTTGTTCTCGATCATCCGCGTCAGACGCTTTCCCAGCTCGCAGCCCATTTCGTAGCTCCGTGCAATGGAACAGGTAATGCCGTCCTTGTCGGGATCATCGTCGGAATAGTCAAAGCAGACCAGCGAATAGTCCTCCGGGACACTCTTGCCCATTTTCTCCAGCGCCTTGCACACCAGACGGTAGATCATGTAATTGCAGCAGACGATGGCAGTGCACTTCGGCAGGCCCCGCAGGAATCTCTCAATAGAGCGGGCATAGCCGGGACTGTGGGCTTCGTCAGAGATGCACCATTTGATATAGTGGTCTTTCATCTCTATGTCGAATTCGCGCATCGCTTCCGCCATTCCCTGAAATTTTTCCACGCTCTGGTAGTTATCGTAGATGAAGATTCCAGCAATGCGGCGGTGGCCAGCCCGGATCAGTCTGCCGACCAGCTGATTGGCGCATTCCGTATCGTTGACGATCACCCGGGGGTAGCGAAGATTTTTATAGTAATTGTTGTAGAAGATCACCGGGATCCGGCGGCGGTACAGCTCCTTGTAGCAGTCCAGATTGGGATTCATGATGCTGGCTTTCACACCGTCCACGATGAATCCGTGAAAATTCTGATGCACCACGGTCTGAAGGCACCGACGCTCATTGGAGAACTTGTTGTCCGTCAGGAAAATATGCAGGTCTACCCGGTGGTCTGCCAGCACACTGCGGATGCCCTCGATCAGCACCGAGTTTGCATCCGGATCCTGCCCCTGGAGGATCAGTCCGATCTTCCACATGGCGTTTTCATCGCTCAGCTCCCGGGATATGGCCTGATCCTTGTGGAAATAGGTACCGCTGCCCTTGACCCGATAGATCAGCCCTTCCTGTACCAGCTGATCCATTGCGACCCGGACGGTTTCCCGGCTCACATTCAGCCTGCGGCAAAGGGCATTTTCTGACGGCAGCTTCTGGTTGCCGGAAAACTTATTCTCATCGATGTACGCCAGCAGCCAGCGGTATACCTGCTCGGACTTGCGGTCAGAACCAGCCATGTTCTCCCTCCTTTGGAAATTTGCGATATGCTTATCGAATCAACTCAGCAGGTTCTTCCTGGCCACCTCCCGGAGGGAGGCAGGGGTACGCTGCTGACGCAAGTCGATAAGCACATTTGCGATTTGTAGACAGGGAACGCTGTTGCCAGCGTTCCCTTGTTTTGTATCAATCGGTGATGGTGGGATGGGCGCCCTCGGCCTTTTCCAGCCACTTCAGCAGCCGCTTGCGCAGCTCCTGCTTGATCTCGGTGTAAGCGGGATCCGCCACCACATTGTTCAGCTGGTAGGGATCGACCCGCATGTCATACAGGAAATCATCGGCATAGTGCTCGGATGCCGCCGCCACACCGCCGTGGACACCGGGGGCATAGACGGAGTAGGTGAACTCGGGCGTACGGATGCAGCGGCCCACGCGGCTCTCGGAGATCTGGGCGAAGACCTCGTTGGGTCTTTCGGGATCCTTCTGCTCCACCACGTCAAGCAGGTTCTCGCCGATCATCTTGTCGCCCACGTCCACACCGGCCAGCGCCAGGAAGGTCTTGGGCAGGCTCTCGGTGCTGACCAGCTCCTCCACGACCTTGCCGCCCTTGAAGGGGCCGCCGGCAATGACCAGAGGCACATGGAGGCAGCCGTCATGGCACGAACGCTTGTAATCGTCATAGCCGAACAGGTGCGCATCGGTGTTGCGGGTCTTGAAGTGGGAGCCGTGGTCGGCAGCGAAGATGATGACCGTGTTGTCGTACAGGCCCTTCTCCTTCAGCTTGGCCACCAGCTTGCCCAGATTCTCATCCAGGCTGGCGCACTGACCCAGATAGTCGGGATACTCCTGGGCAGCATTGCCGCCCAGGGCCTTCAGATCCTCGGGCAGGATGAAGTTGGCATACTTCTCCTTGGAGCCGATGGGGCCCTCGTAGCAGTTGCGGTCGTTCTGGTGGTGGGGCTCGATCTGGGAGATGGTCATGAAGAAGGGCTTCTCGCCGGTGTACTGATCCAGGAATTCCAGGGCGAAGTCGTTGATGCAGTCAGCGCGGTAGCCCTTGAAGTCGATGCGGTTGTTGTTCTCGTCGAACACATAGCCGTCGTAGCCGTGGGAGGTGAACTCCAGCACGTCAGCGGTACGCCAGAAGCCGGTGTAGCCGCCCCGGAGCTCCTGGGGGATGGCGGTGATGGTGTAGTCGATGGTGGGCTTCTGCTCCAGCTCACCGTCGGAGGCCAGATGCCACTTGCCGATGTAGGCGGTCTCGTAGCCGGCATCCTTTTCCATGTACTCGCCCAGGGTCTTGACGCCCTTGGGCAGCATCACGTTGTTGCGGAAGCAGCCGGTCTCGGTGGGGTAGCGGCCGGTCTGGAACAGGGCGCGGCAGGGGCCGCAGACGGGCTGGGGGGAGAAGGCGTTTTCAAACTTCACACCTTCGGCAGCCAGTGCGTCCAGGTTGGGGGTGATGTCCAGAGGCTGACCGTAGCAGCCGCAGGTGTCCCAGCGCTGCTGGTCGGTGAAGTAGAAGATGATGTTATTAGCCATTGACATGTTCCTCCTTCTTTTTCTTGGCTTCCTTCATGTTGCCTCTGAGAACACCGCCAATGACGATGACGATCAGGGCAATGAAGATCCAGCAGAAAACGCTGCTGAAGAAGATCGTGGGGCTGCCATCGGAGATCAGCAGCGCACGGCGGAAGTTGGTCTCGGTCATGCCGCCCAGAACCAGGCCCAGCAGCATGGGAACGGCAGGCAGCTCCAGCTTGCGCATCAGATAGGAGATGACGCCGAAGATCAGTGCAACGCTCAGATCAAAGTAGTTGCTGTTGACAGAGAACGCACCGGCGAAGCAGAAGATGACGATGATGGGGGTCAGGATCTCGGTGGGAATGGAGACCACCTTTGCAAAGAGGCTGGTCAGATACTTGCCCTGAAGGAACATGAAGACGTTGACCAGGATCAGACCCAGCATGATGGCGTACATGATATCGCCGTCGGTGGTGAACAGGGACAGGCCGGGGTTCAGGCCGTTAATCATCAGTGCGGACAGCATGATGGCCACGCAGCCGTCGCCGGGGATGCCCAGCGTCAGCAGGGGAACCAGGGTAGCACCGCAGACAGCATTGTTGGCGGATTCCGCGGCAGCGATGCCCTCCACGGAGCCGTTGCCGAACTCCTCGGGGTGCTTGGACATATTTTTGGCGGTGTTGTAGGAGAACCAGGAAGCCTCGGAAGCACCGGTACCGGGGACGATACCCACGCAGGAGCCGATGATGGAGGAAATGAGCATGGGACGAACCATGCGCTTGAACTCATCCTTGGTGATCTTGCCGTCGTCCTTTTCGCCCAGCTTACCGGCCTTCAGGTTCAGCTGATCCCGCTTCAGCTCGGACTTGCCGATGATCTCCACCAGCGCAAACAGACCGATCAGCACGACAGCGGTATCCAGACCCAGATACAGTCTGGGGATGCCGAAGGTGAAGCGGTCATAGCTGGTCATGGGGTCAGCACCGATGCAGGAGACCAGCAGACCCAGGCAGGCAGCGATGATGCCCTTGGTCAGGCTCTTGCCGGAAACACCGGCGATGATGGTCATACCGAACAGGCAGACCATGAAATACTCGGCAGTGCCCAGCATGGCGGAAACCTTGGCAACCTGGGGGCCCAGGAACAGCAGCACCAGAGCGGAGAAGATGCCGCCGAAGGTGGATGCATACAGGGCGACCTTCAGAGCCGCCTTGGTTCTGCCCTGCTTGGACAGGGGATGGCCGTCCATCATGGTGGCCGCGGCGTGGGGGGTGCCGGGGGTATTGATCAGAATGGCGGAAACCGATCCGCCATAGCCTCCCGCACAGTAGATGCCCAGCAGGAACATCATGCCGGGGATGGCACTCATGCTATAGGTAACGGGCAGGAACAGAATGATGCACAGAATCACGCTCAGTCCGGGGATAGCGGCGAAAATGGCACCGATGAGAACACCCAGGTTGATCCACAGGATGTTTTCCAGCGTAAACAGCAGACCGGAAGCAGGCCCGATATATTGCAGCATATCCATATTTCAGAACCTCCTCCTTAGAAATTGACGTTCAGCACGAAGCGGAATACCACCCAGATCAGGACGGCAGCAGCAATCGTGATGGCATAGTAGGACTTCTTCCTGCAGCGGAAGAACACCAGGAAGGCAACCGCGCAGAACAGGCCGCCAACCACGAACAGATCCGTGATCTTAGCCAGGAAGTAAGTCACGACCAGAATGGCAATGATGATAAGCGCCTTGACTTCAACCAGCGCATTCACGGTCTTCGTGACCAGAGGCTTTTTGGTAATCAGCTTCACCAGCTCGCTGCCGGTCATCAGCAGGCTCATGGCCATCATCAGGTAAGCCAGCATGGTGGGGAATGCCCGGCCATTCACCACGTCCTTTTCAGAAACGACCACCTGCTGGGGCATGATAAGCAGGATCACAATGGAAACCACCAGGAAAAGAACACCGGTCACCAGGTCGGAGGGATACGTGATGTTGATCTTCTCCAGCTTCTCTCCCCAGGCATCCAGCTTCTTTTCTGCATTTGCAATAAAGTTTTTCACTTGGAAGGAACGCCTCCTTAAACATGATAAAAAGAAAAATGCGGGAAATGGGAAGGGACGGAGCCCGATCCCATTCCCCGCAGGCGGTTCAGGAATTAGCCAGCAACGATGTCCTTATACTGGTTGACGATGCTCTTGACGTTCTCGATGTGGGCCTCCACATCGGCAACGCTCATGATGTCGACTTCCAGCAGCATGGTGTCGTTCAGCCAGGTGGTAACTTCCTCGTCAGCCAGGATCTTGCCGTACAGCTCCTTCAGCTCAGCAGCCTTGGCAGCATCGGTGCCCTTGCGGGCCATGATGAAGCAGCGGTTGCGGAAGAAGGGGTAACCGGCAGCACCGACGCCCTCAACACCGGCGAAGGGGCCGTTGGCGATGGCAGCATCGTCGAATGCGCAGGGGATGGTAACGCCGCCCTGCTGCCAGGTCTCCAGGATCTGGGACTGGTGGGAAACGGCGAAGTTGGTCTCGCCCTTGGCAACAGCCTGAGCGGCCTCAGCGGCGGACTGGTAGGGGGTCAGCTTCAGCTGCTCACCGGCGCCCATGGAGCCGAACAGAGCAGCGGCCAGGAAGGCCTCGGAGCCGGTAGCACCGTTGACAGCGACGGAGATGGGGTTGCCGGCAGCGACATAGGCCTCCAGGTCAGCGATGGAGTTGATGTTCAGGGTGGCATCGGCGGACAGAACGAAGACAGAGGAGTACAGGTTCTCGACGAAGACGAAGTCCTCGTAGCCGAACTGCATCTTGGCGGGATCCAGGATCTCGGTGATGGACAGCAGGCCCTCGCCGACGAAGACCAGCTCGGGGTCGTTGGCCTCGGTGTCAGCGATCCAGGTGTTGACGGTGGCAGCGTCGCCCTTAATGGCCTCAGCGACCAGGTTGATGGAATCGGAATACTCGACGGACTTTGCAGCAGCCTTCTGGCTTACCATGGAGGCAACACCGGAGGGAGCCCAGGGGCAGGTGACTTTCCAGCTCTCGGTCTTGCTGCCGCAGCCAACAAACATGGCGGCGATCATCACAACGGCCAGAACCAGGGACAGGGTACGTTTCATGTTGATCTTCTCCTCTAACAGAATTTTTTTGCCTTTTTGCACCATCGTACATCCAGCGACATTAATATATCAAATTCCGAATTTAGACTCAACAGATTTCTGCAATTTTCCGAGAAAGTTGTCTGGTTATGAACATTTCTCCCAAAACTTGTCTTTTATTTGCCAAATCTTTGTGGAAAGTAAACGTTCCCAATCGGTGTAAAAAGGCGTGCCGCACAGACACGCCTTTCTTTTCAGCACTTACATATTATCCAAGAAACCGCCACGCGTTGTAGCAGCTGATCCCGACAATCACCAGGATCAGTGCGGCGAACAGCTTGTCTACCATGGCCGTGTTCAGCTTTTTGTTCAGCTTTCTGCCCACCATGCCGCCACCAATACCGCCAAGCACCATGACGATCAGCCAGCTGACATGGAACTGGGGAACGCTGGAGGTCACGACACTGGTCAGCAAACTGGTGATCTGGGAGATCAGAATGATGTACAGGCTGTTCTGGGCGGCCTCCTTCGTCTCCATGGAGAAGAAGAAATACAGCACCACCAGATTGATGGGGCCGCCGCCGATCCCCAGGAAGCTGGACATGATCCCCAGGGTCAGACCCACCGCGACGCAAACCAGCGGGTTCCTGACCTGCATGGTCTTGATGCGCTTTTTGTTCAGGGTATACACCAGGGTCGCCGCAGTGACGATGGCCAGGCACACCGCCTGATAGCCGCCCACCCGTTCCGGCTGCGCCGCCATACTGCGCAGGATGGAGAACAGGTTTTTGCCCAGGATGCCGCCGACGGCAGCACCGATGGCCAGAGGGGTTCCGGTCTGGAATTTCACCAGGCTCTCCTTTGCAGCCAGGGCCTTCCCAACAGAGTAGCAGGACATACTCAGCACAGTGCAGCCGGACAGGAAGCTGATCTCTGCCACACTGGCGATCCCAAAGGCATCCAGAAGCGGCTTGATGATAACACCGCCGCCGATGCCGCAGATGGCGCCCACAATGGACGCTCCAAAAGCGATGCACAGAACAAGGATCTCCATAAAATCCCCCTTAACGCAAAGATATATTTTTATGATAGCATGCTGGTTTTTTCGTGTAAATCCGTGACCAGACAACTTTGTTCCGCACCATACAAGTTATGCTGCTCTATACCGCGTTTTCATAGAACCCCTGGGGCTTGTTTTTTCTGTGGAACATGGCCCTCCGGCTTCCCGCCGGAGGGCCAAATTGCTTCAGGGATTACTTAACGTAGGTGCGATACAGGAAGGTCACGACCTGGGCCCGGTTGCAGGCGGCGGTGGGGCCGAAGGTGGTCTCGGTCAGGCCGTTGGTGATGCCGTTCTCGACAGCCCACAGCATGGGCACGAAGTAGAACTGATCTTCCGCAACATCCGTGAAGGGATGCTCCGTGGCGGTGGGCTGGGGCTGACCCAGGTAACGCCACAGGAAGGTCACCACCTGAGCACGGTTGCACTCGGCGTAGGGGCCGAAGGTGGTGGTGGTCAGACCGTTGGTGATCTCGTTCTCCACGGCCCACAAGACGGCCTTGTAGAAGAAGTCGGTCTCCTTCACGTCGGTGAAGGGATTGTTGGTGGAGGTGGGCTCGGGAGAACCGGCAGCTCTCCACAGGAAGGTGACGACAGCGGCACGCTGGCAGACGCCGTTGGGGTTGAAGGTGGTCGCGGTGGCGCCGGTGGTGATGCCCTTCTCGACCGCCCAGAGGACGGGATCGATGTAGAAGGAATCCTCGGGAACATCCACGAAGGGATTCTCACGGGTGGCGTCACAGCGGGTACAGCCGGTGCCCTTCCAGTCGTGACCCAGGGCGGGGATCTCTTCCTGGGCGACCAGAATTTCGTCACAGACAGCGCACTTCTTGCCCTCGGTCAGACCGGTCTCGGTACAGGTGGCGTCCTTACCGGGGATGATCTCCTCGGTGTGACCCAGAGGTGCGGTCTCGTCGGCAACGTAGCTGTCGCCGCAGGAGCAGGTGTAGGTGGTGTAGCCGCCCTCGGTGCAGGTGGGCTCGGTGACCACAGCGGTGTAGCTGTGCTCATGCTGTGCCAGTGCCTCCTCCAGGGCTGCAGCGGCAGCTGCCACCTCCTTCTTGGTCGCCAGGGGATTTTCCAGCATGGCCCGGGCAAAGATCAGAGCCTGCTTCACACCCTCGGAGGTACGGTCTGCGGCTTCTTCAATGAGTGCTGCCAGGGAATCCTTTTCCACGGTCTCGTAGACCATAAACTCCTGGATCATGTAGATGGAGGCGTTGCTTGCGATGCCCTGCATCTTGACATAGCGGGCGGTGACAGGGCTGTCCAGGGTGATGGTCTGGAAGAAGTCGCCGTTGCCCCGCACCTGCTTGGCGGTGCTCCAGGTTTCGCCGTCCAGGGAGGTCAGGATATCCAGATCCCGGCCCTTGCCGCCGTAACGCCACTGGATGCGAATTTCGGAGATCTCTCTGGTCTCGCCCAGATCCACGGTCAGGGCACTGTCCGCGTGGTCGCCCCGCCAGTAGGAGTAGATGTCGGAGGTGGCGGCATCGGGCTGTGCCGTGCTGTCGCTCTTGACCGCAAAGGCATCGCCGTCGAGCACCTTGGCGGAGGTTCTGGTGCGCTGCTCGGCATCGTCAAAGGCATCGCCGCTGCGATAGGAGGAGCTACCGGCGTAGGTGTTCTGGGCCACATTGACCTTGCCGTCATCGATGCCGTTGTAAGCGTCCCGAACCTCCTCGGCGGAGAAGGCCTTGTTATAGACCAGGATATTGGCCAGCTGACCATGGAAGTCCTGGCCGATCTTCTCCAGGGGCAGCAGCACGGAGGAATAGAGGGAATTCACGCCGGAGAAGCCGTCGGCATCCGCCTTCTGGGACAGGAAGCTGACCAGCTCGCCGTTTACATAGGTCTTCGTTCCGTGGAGGGTGCCCACGATGGTCACCGTGACCGCACTGCCGTCGGTGGGGATGGCGTAGCCGAAGTCCCGGGTGAAGTAGTTCACATCTGCGCTCAGACGACCCTGGAAGCCTGCCGCCTGGATCCGTCCGTCATAGCCGGAGAAGAGGGAGGACTCCCCGGTATTGGCATTGCCCTCAAGCTTCACATCGAAAGAAACGGTGTAGGGATAGGAGAGGGTCTTCAGCGGAGTCTCCAGCAGGGACGCGCCGTCGAAGGTCATCCAGCCGTCGGCGAAGCTGCCGCCGGTGACCGCTGCGTCATAGCCGTTGCCGGAGAGGTCATAGACGGTGGCTCCGTCTTCGGAGACCCGGTCGAACTGATATTTCAGCACCAGGGAACTGGCACTTTCCACCTTCATGGCGATCTCGGTGCCGGGGCCCTCGGCCAGATGGCCGAAGCGGATCTCCCACTGGGCGAAGGTATCGTCTTCCTCGGTGCCGTTCCAGGTCTTTTCGCTGACGATGGCGATGGCCTGGAGGACGCGCTGGTGGACGTCCTTCTCGGTCATGCCCTCCTGGCTCTGGTCGCCCCAGATGACGGCCTTGGCACCCAGCAGGTTCGGCTCACCCAGCTTGGGGTTGTTTCCGCCGAAGATGGTGGGATTCCAGTCATTGAACAGGTATTCCGCGTTGGGCACATCCCGGCGGGTTCTGCCGGGGTTGCCGTACATGTAGGCGTCCCGGCAGTTGATGATCTGGTAGCCCTCCCTGGCCCGCTGGGCTGCGTTTTCGTAGCCGGTGGCCCAGATATCCAGCTGGAAATGCTTTGCCAGCTCTGCGTGGGTCATCCCCAGAACTGTGGGAGCAGTCGCAAAGCTGGAGGTGCCTGCGCCCCACATGCGGATCTTGGTATCCTCGCCCAGATTCTTCTGGATCACCTTGCGCATTTCATTGGCATAGTTTGCGAAGGCATTGTGGGTGGCGGTGTTGTGCACCCAGTATTCGTCCGCGCCGATGTGGACGATGTCGCCGTAGATGGCGGGCTCATCGCCGCTTGTGTACTCCTCCCAGAGGGCGCGGCCAAACTGGAGGGCTCTGTCCTTGTTGGCACCCGTCAGATCCATCAGCTCGATGCCGCCGTCGGTGTTCAGCTCGCTGCCGGTGTAGTGGATGCCGCCATCGAGCCAGTCGATGTTGTCGGGATTCTCGATGGCGTACTTGTTGTACAGCAGGGAGTGGGCGGGCAGGTCGATCTCGGTGACCAGATACATGCCGAGCTCCTCCGTCAGCCGGGCCAGCTCCCGCCACTGCTGCTTGGTGTAGGTGGGATTGCCCTGATAGTCCGGGTTCTCGTTGTAGTACGCCGCATTGAGGGCGGAGGAGGGGAAGCCCACGTGCTTGGTCTCGGACTTCAGACTGGGGAAGGTCTCGCTTTCCAGCCGGTGGAAGCCGCTGTGGGACTCCATGGTCGCGCCCTGGATGTTGGCGTTGTCGTTGTCGTTGATGTGCAGATCGTACTCGTTCATCTTGTACCAGAGCATGATCTTGGCATAGTCCTCCAGCAGCTGGTAGCGGTAGGGGGTTCTGGCGATGTCCAGCTTCAGGCCCCGCACCTCGTAGGCGGGGTAATCGCGCAGGATGCCCATGGGCACGGAGACGTGATCCTGGGCCATCCACAGGATCTGCTCCACGGTGATGGTGCCGAAGATGCAGCCGGTGTAGGTGGGGGAATAGATCTGGATGCCCTTGTCACCCGTCACCATCAGATAGCCCTCCTCACCCAGATCATACAGCTCGGGGTCGGTCATGGCCTCGATGTAGATATCGTCTGCATCCCACTGGCCGCCCTCGGCGATGGCCAGGGTCAGGCCGCTGATCTCCTGGATATCCGCCTGCATATTGGCGGCGATCTTTTCAAGACCCACACCCGCTGCATCGTTGATGACGATGCGGGAATCGGCGGTCAGGGTGAAATCACCCTCGTAGCCGTACCACTCCTGGATGGTGGGGATCACCTGGGGCTTGGGATTGGGATTCGTGACCTCGGGAAACCACTCGGCGGGGTAATTCCCGCTCTGATCCCGGGCCGTGACCACGATGTTCTTCTCCACGCCGTTTTCATCGACCAGCAGGGTCACATCCCGGTCGCCGATGTTCCACCGGCTGGGAGTGCCGTCGTTGGAGATGACATTTTCCAGGGTGCTGCCCCGGACGGTATAATCGGGCTCCTCGCCGCCGGAATCGGGCATGGTGCCGAAGATCTCGATCTCCCGAAGATTGACATTATTGCCCGGAGCCTGGGCGTTGACCTTCTCCACGTAGAAGCGCACATACCGCTTCAGCTCCGTCATCTCCAGAGCGGGGCTGGAGGTGGTGGTGATGGTGTCGGTGTTGGCGGTCTCGTCTGCGATGTTCTGCCCCTCGCCGTTGAAGACAAAGCCGACTCGGGAGGGACGCTTCACATACACCACGGTCTCCCAGGAATCGGCATCCTCGGGGGTGTCCGTGGTCTCGATCCGGTACTCCATGGGCCACACCCGCAGATTGTACCACAGCTTGATCTGGCTGATGGACGCGCCCGCTGCACCCAGATCCACCTGGAGCCACTGGGCCTTCTGGGGGGCATCGTCGCCCGGGTTGCCGCTCTTCATGTCCTCGGAGTTCCACTGGGGCGCATCCTGATTGCCGTCCACAGCCAGCTCCGGCCCGCAGTCGTTGGCGATGGAGGAGGCCGTGGCAGGCCGATTCAGGGCGAGGTTGCGCTCCGCCGCCCGCACCGTCACGCCGCCGAGGCATCCTGCCGTCATCGTCAACGCCAGCAGCATGCTCAGTAACCGTTTTTTCATAGTCATTCTTCCTTTCTTTTTTGATGGGATGATTTCATTATATCAGCTCCGATGGTGACTGTCCACAAACTTTTCCTTCCAAATTCAGAGTTTTTTATAGCATTTGCACTACATCTTTGTTTTATACTGCTTCATGGTGCGAAAAAACCAGCCGGAACCAATGGCTCCGGCTGGTTTTTATGTTAATGCTTATCGGCCAGAATCAGCAACGCACCCCCTTGCCTCCCTCTAAGAGGGAGGGGAACCGCGTCAGCGGTGGAGGGAGTGTCCGAAAAGAGAACACTGCACCTCTATCTTGGGACACTCCCCCAGTCAGCGAAGCTGACAGCCCCCTCACGGAGGGGGCCAAGAACCTTCCCTTTCCTATTGCTGAGCAAAGTCGATAAGCATTTTGTGCTTTATCGATTCACAGACCGCTCCGTCTCAAAGCCCTCGGGATACCGGTTCCTCAGCTTCTCCAGATTCCCGCGGAGGATCTCCTCCAGGGGCAGCTCCAGCGCCCAGGCCGTCTCCGCCAGATACCAGGCCACATCGCCCAGTTCCTTTGCAAGCTTGCCCTTGTCCAGCACATGACCCTGATGCAGGTGCTTCTTGACGAGATCGATGCATTCGCCCGCCTCGCCGCACAGTCCCATGACGCCGTTGAGAAGCACATCCCTCCGGCTCAGGGCGGGATTCAGGGTGGTCATGGCCTTTTTCTGGTACTCGTTGGCGGTCAGGGGCTCCGCAGACGCCACGGACAGCTCATAGCAGACGGCGTCGTGGATCTGTCCATGCTTGACATACTTACCGGGGATCACGCCCACCTGCACCATGCCCGCCTTGCGCATCACCGCGCCGGAGGCGGCATTGGGGGCCATGTGATCCGCGGCGATCTTCTTCACGCCCAGCTCCTCGAAGGCAAAGCGAAAAACCTCCTTCATGGCCTCGGTGGCGTAGCCCTGGTTCCACCAGCGCTTGCCCAGCATGTAGGCGAAGGAGCAGCTCTCCTCCTCCTCGTCGAAGCGCAGCAGGTCGAACACACCGATCAGGCTGTCGTCCTCCTTCAGGGCGATGCCCCAGCGATAGCAGCCCCCCTCCTCATACCGCTCCAGGGTCTTCTCGATGGACTGAAGACTCTCGCCGATGTCCTGATGGGGGTCGAAGAGCATATACCGGGTCACATCGCCGTCGGAATAGATCCGTTCATAGTAGTCATACAGATCCTCGAACCGGATCCGCCGCAGCCGCAGCCGGGCCGTTTCCAGCT
This sequence comes from Oscillospiraceae bacterium, assembly GCA_015067895.1. The sequence continues at coordinate 15,181 of SVLP01000023.1, forward strand.
CTCTCAGTTCCACAAAATTCATGTTTGTCCCTCCTTTCCCCTATGGTATCACATCTTGCCGGAAATTCCCACAGAAATTTCGTCGAAAAAAAACACATCGATTATTCCCCATTCAGGGTTTACAAAAACAGCTTTCGGGTTATATAATAACCTTATCTTTTGAAACATGAGGTACGCATATGCACGATTATATCCTCCTGGCGGAGACCGGCTCCGACATCCCCGCCGACCTGGCGGCCCGCTACGGCGTTCAGACCGTCCCCATGCACGTGGCCTTCGGCGACGAGACGAAGGACGACGGCACCTTTCCCGCCACGGACATCTACCGCTTCTTCGAGCGCACCGGCACCCTGACCAAAACCAGCGGCTCCACCGTGGGCGACTTTGAGGTGGTCTTCGACCGGCTCCAGCGGGAATACCCCGGCAGACCCATCCTCCATCTGGCCTACTCCGCAGTGACCACCTGTTCCTACCAGAGCGCCATCATCGCCGCCGAGGGCCGGGAGGGCATCACCAGCTTCGACACCAGGCACGTCTCCGCAGGCCAGAGCCTGGTCATCCTCCTGCTGGCCCGCTATCTGGAGGCCAACCCCGAGGCCTCCCTGGAAACGATCCTGAGCAAGGCCGACGAGCTGAGCCGCCGGGTCAAGATGGGCTTCTTCCCCGGCGACCTGGCCTACCTCCGGGCCGGCGGCCGGGTCAGCAACGCCGCCTACCTGGGCGCGAAGATCCTGTCCCTGAATCCCCTGATCGAGCTCATCGACGGCCAGCTGAAGGCCACCAAAAAATACCGGGGCAAGATGGACAAGGTCGCCCTCCAGCTCCTGAAGGAATTCCCCGAGCAGTACCGCTTCTCCCGGGAGATCCTGGTCTTCGTCTACTCCGAGGGGCTCAGCGACTCCATCCGAAACGATGCCAACGCCCTTGCCAAGGAAATGGGCTTCCGGGAGATCCTCTGGATCCCCACCGGCGGCGTGGTCACCACCCACTGCGGCCCCGGCGCCTTCGGCATCTGCGGCCTGAGCCTGGACTAACTCCCTTGCCTCCCCCACAGGGGGAGGGGAACCGCGTAAGCGGTGGAGGGGGTGTGCTTCCAACGGTAAGACACTCCCCCAGTCAGCTGACGCTGACAGCCCCCTCTGAGAGGGGGCCAAGAAATTGTACTTCTACGCAAAAAGACCGCTCCAGCCGGAGCGGTCTTCCAGATTGCAGAAAAACCTCAAAATTTGGATGTCATCGCGAACCAGTCCTCAGACTGGTGCACCCCAGGGTGGCTTCTCTTGCCCCTTCGGGGCAATTCACCTTCTGGCGATCTCCTAAAAAGAGCGAAAAATGCCAGATTACCAACTGAAAATGTTCAAGAATCTGGGAGATTGCCACGCCAGTGTGCGCACTGGCTCGCAATGACACGTTTTTCGACACGCTGAAAGACCGCTCCATCCGGAGCGGTCTTTCTCTATACGCATCGATTACAGCACGAACTGGCACACGCAGAAGGCTGCGTAAATACCCAGCAGGGTCAGGCCCTGCCAGCGGCTGAGCTTCTTGTTCATCAGTGCGGGAACGGTCATCAGAGTCATGACACCCAGCATCACAGGGATCTCGAAGACCAGGGACATGTTCAGACCGGTGTCCAGCAGGAAGTTCTCGCAGGGAACCTTGAACGGAGCCAGGGACACGGCCACACCGGAGACCAGCACCAGATTGAAGATGTTGGCGCCGATGACGTTGCCCACGCCCAGGGAGGCGCGGCCCTTGCGAAGGCTGGTGATGGTGGTGACCAGCTCGGGAAGGGAGGTGCCCAGTGCCACGAACAGCAGCGCCACGACGGTCTCGGGAACGCCCAGCTCGATGGCGATGATCTGGCCGTGCTCCACCAGCAGGTCGGCGCCGATTGCGATGATGGCCGCGCCGCCAACCAGCAGCAGCAGCTCCTGCCACAGCTTCCGGGGCTTCTCTTCCTCCTCTGCCTCCCCGGCGGCAGCATCGGGATTGCGCAGGCCGTTGCGAACGGTCAGGATGGTGTAAACCACGAAAATGCCCAGCATCACAAAGCCCATCCAGCGGGGGAATTCACCCAGCACATAGGAAGCGAAGCAATACAAAGCCGCAGAGCCGAAGAAGAACAGAACGGGGGTCTTCATGGACTTGACATTGACGGGGCCGGGGTTGCAGGTGATGGAGATGGCAGCGATCAGGGCAGTGTTACAGATGATGGAGCCGATGGCGTTGCCATAGGCCATGGCGCCGGAGCCCTGGAGCGCGCCGGTGGTGGAGACCATGACCTCGGGCAGGGTGGTGCCGATGGAAACAACTGTGGCACCGACCACGATGTCGGGCAGACGGAACCGCTTGGCGATGCCGGTGGCGCCGTCGACGAACCAGTCGCCGCCATAGATCAGCAGCACCAGACCGACAGCGAACAGAACAACAGACAGGAACATAATGCATTTCTCCTTTTTCAGATTATTTATTGTATGTAAAAAAGGGTGAAAAAAAGACCTGTCGCGGCTCAATGCCACACAGGTCTGTTCACGGGAAGGGAACGACATCATGTACAGCATTTCGCAGATACATGAGTCTCGCGATCAGAGCAAGCCAGGCTTACGCCGTACTGTTGACTTGCTGCGCACCTTCGGTGCGTCGCTACTCCCCCATCGCATTATGAACCGTCGCCGGTTTTCTTAGCTAACCCTTAGCATGGGTATTTTAACACGGTTTTATTGAGATGTCAACGAGAAAAACAGGCGGGATCATTGCGTTTTTTTGTACTTCCCTGCCAAATATCCCGGTTTTCCAGCTCCCGTCTCAGGGCGTTCAGCACCCGCTTCTTGTCCGCCGTCCACTTTGGGGCGATCAGCGTCCGCTTGGGGCCGTCGCCGGTGAGCCGATGGATGACCATATCCTCCGGCAGCCGCTCCAGACATGCAAAGAGCAGGTCGAAATATTCCTCCATCTCCATGACCGCGAACTTCCCCGCCCGGTATTCCTGGGCCAGATCCGTCCCCTCCAGCACGTGCAGCAGCTGCAATTTGATCCCGTCGGGCCGATGGACCCCGGCGAGGTAGTCGATGGTTGCCAGCATGTCCTCCCGGCTCTCCCCCGGAAGTCCCAGGATCACATGGACGATGACCTCGATCCCCGCTGCTCTCAGCCGCCGCAGAGCGTCCTCATACACGCTCAGCTCATACCCCCGGCGAATGTAGGCCGCCGTCTTCGGATGGATGGTCTGCAAGCCCAGCTCCACCCACACAGGCTTCACCCGGTTCAGCCGCGCCAGCAGATCAACGACCTCCCCCGGCAGGCAGTCCGGACGGGTGCCGACGGACAGCGCCGCCACGGAAGGCTCCGCCATGGCCTCGGTAAACAGCTTCTCCAGATACGCCACCGGCGCGTAGGTATTCGTGTAGGACTGAAAATAGGCAATAAATTTCGCCGCGTCCGTCTTCCCCCGGACTCTGGCCTTGGCCCGCTGGATCTGCTCGGCAACACTCCCGCACCGCCCCTCGGCAAAGTCCCCGGAGCCCCCCGCGCTGCAAAAGATGCACCCGCCGGTTCCGATGGTGCCATCCCGGTTGGGACAGCTCATGCCGCCGTCCAACGCCAGCTTATACACCTTCTCCCCAAATCGCTCCCGCAGATACCGGTTCAGGGAATAATATCGTTCGGTCATGGTCTGTCCCTCCTTCAGTAAACAAATGCAGCCACTGCCTGCCGCCCTACGATAAGCGAAAATGGATCTTGGCCCCCTCCGAGAGGGGGCTGTCAGCTTTGATGACTGGGGGAGTGTCCTATGATAGAAGTACGGTGTTCTCTTTTGGGACACTCCCTCCACCGCTGCGCGGTTCCCCTCCCTCTTAGAGGGAGGCAAGGGCTGGGTTGCTGAGCCCAGTCGATAAGCGTTCATCTTTTTCACAACGAATGCCGCCTTCCGGCGGCATTCCGCTTATTCCTCAGCCTTCCCGGCCTTCTTCGCCCGGCGGGCCAGCTTCTGGGCATTCCGCCGCTCCATGTGGATTTTATAAATTTCCTCGGTAGCCAGACTCAGCTTGGTCACCACGTCGGTCTTCGTCGGATAACAATAGAAGGAATCCTTGTCCGTTGAAATGTCGATGCAGTCCTCGGGCTTGATGTAGCAATAGTCGTACTCGATATGAACGCCATACATGCCCAGGGGCGCCCGCTCGATCCGATAGGGCGCGTCCCGATACTCGCCCTCCAGCACGAAGCCGTTCTCCGGATCATGCTTCAGCACCGCCTTGCCCAGCTTCTCAAAGCGCATGGTTCTGGGCAGAGAGTAGACCTCCACCTCATCCTCGAAGCGGTATTCTCCCCGTTCGATCTCGGCGCGCACATTGGCGCGCTGCCACTCGTACCAGTCGGGGATGTGGGAAAATTCCGTCTCCCCCTCCAGGGCGTTCAGCCGCCCCAGCTCGTCCATTTCCCAGGTCTTGCCGCACTCCCGGCAGAAGAGCTTCGTGCCCTCCGACGCCATCCGATGCTCTGCACCGCACTTGGGGCACTGATACAGCACCTTGTGCAGTCCCTCCGCCCGGAAGGGCTCCGTGATGCGGATATTCTGCTCCACCTGCCATTTGTATTCGTCATACTCCATGGCCTTGCGGATGGCGGCGTTGATCTCCTCGGCGGACATGCTTTCCACCTGCCCGGCAGTCAAGATCTGGGTCATGGTGGTGTGCAGAGGACACTTGCGGGGCTGTCGGTAGTTCCAGAAGGGCGTGTGCAGATAGTTGCCGTGGTGCAGCATGACGACCACGGGCACCTTGTTCTGCTTGACCAGCTTGCCCAGGGAGTCCGGCAGGATGGCGGTGGTGCCCACGGGGGAATACCGCGCCTCGGGATACATGCACAGCACATCCCCCTTCTCCCGGAGCACATGCCGGATGGCCTTCACCAGATGCAGGTCGGTGGTGAACTTGCGCTTGCAGATGCAGCCGATCATCTCCATCACCCAGGGACGGCGGTAGTAGCCGTCGATGGTGGCCACATTGTTGACCCGGTGGGGGAAGGTGGCGATGGCTGAAAGCTCAAAATCCACGAAATACATGTGATTCGACAGCAGCATATAGGGCGGCTTCAGCCCCTCCATATGGATCTTTTCGATTTTGTACTTCTGCCCGATCAGCGCGGCCTTGCTCAGTCCCGCCATCAATGCGGTAAAGATCAAAGGCTGCCGGATGGGCAGCTTCGCCGTGTTGTAATATTTGGGATTTTTATAATTGACCTCCATGGGAAAAACCCTCTCTTTCTCCGTATTTTCCGCTCTTTTCTGACTCGATTATACTATATCCCCGCCATTCGCGCAAGAGGGACTTGCTGGGACTGGATTTTTCCTGCCGCTTATGCTATGATACCAAAAAAAGAAAGGAGCTCCCCATGCCAAAGATCCTCGACACCACCGCCTATCTCGACACCGTCTGCGACCTGCTCCGGGCGGGCCGCACCCACGTCCCCGTGACCATCGCAGGCACCAGCATGACCCCCTTCCTGGATCCCGGCGACACGGTCTTCCTCGACCTGCCCGTGAAGCCCATCGAGCGCGGCGACATCATCCTCTTCCGCCGGTTTGGCCTGCAGTACGTCCTCCACCGGGTCGTCAGCATCTGCCCCGACGGCACCCTGGAGCTCCTGGGCGATGCCCAGCTCCGCTCCGAGCGCGTCCACCCCGAACTGGTCTGCGCCATCGCCACCGGAGCCCGCCGGGGCAAAAAGCTCCTGGATGAAACCTCGCTCCGCTGGAAATTCTTCCGGGGCCCCTGGCAGCATATCCGCCGGGCCCGCCCCTACATCAACCGCATCCGCAGCCACTTCAAAAAATGAGGACGAAGCACACCGCTTCGTCCTCATTTTTTATCCTTTTTTCGTTCCGTATCCGTAGCCGTAGCCATACTTGCCGCCGTAGCCATAGCCGTAACCATAGCCATAGCCGCTGCTGCGTCTGGGGGCACCATTGAACACGAAGCCGGTCAGATCCACATCCCGGTCATGGAGGGCACTCACATTGTCCAGCACCTGACTCTCGCTGGCCCAGTCGCAGCGCACCACATACAGCACACAGTCGCTCTGTCGGCAGATCAGGGCCGTATCGGCCACCATGGCGCAGGGGGAGGTGTCCAGCACCACATAGTCGAACCGCTCCCGCAGCCGCTCCAGCACCCGGTGCAGCTGCCTGTGATCCACGGCATATTTCCAGTCGGGGGCACTGTCGCCGGACAGATACATCACATCCGACTCCGGCATCTGCCGCAGACACTTCAGCACATCCAGCTTCTCATCCCGCAGACACGCCATCAGTCCCCTGCCGTCTTCGCCGCCCAGGAGCCGTCCGATGCTCTGGTTCCGCAGATCCGCATCCACCAGCACCACGGAGCTTCCGTCCTCGCTGAGGGTCTGGGCCAGATTCACCGAAGAGGTGGTCTTGCCCTCGCCGCTGATGGTGCTGGTCACCGCGATGACCTGCCCGCCCTCACCGGTGCGGGACTTGCGCAGCTTCAGGGCCAGTCCCCGCAGGGCCTCCACGAAGCCCGGATCGGATTCCGCCCGGAGCATGACCTCCTTCTTCTTGCGCCGCTTCTTGATGGGCAGCCGGGGGAAGACCGCCAGCACGGGCACGTTGGCCGCGCTCTTGAGCTGCCGGGTGGAGGTCACCGTCCTGGTCAGGATCGTCATCAGAACCACCAGTCCCAGGCTCACCGCCAGACCCTTCAACCCGCCGGAGATCAGCGCATCACGCCAGGAGAAGCCGTTGACCGGTGCCGTCGGCATCTGAACCTGCTCCAGCACATCCACTCTGGGGTTTTCCACCATGTAGATCGCCACCTGGGGGAAGCACGCAATGACCGCCATCAGGATGTCATAGGCGTCCTGGGGATCCGTGGAGCTCACCGTCAGCACGAACATATTGGTATTCGCCACGGAGTAGGGGGTGATGGTACCGTTGATATAGGGCTTGCCCAGCTCCTCCAGCATCAGATCCTTCGTCAGATCCATGCTGAGCATATGGGGAAAGGCGGACGCCAGCTGCTGGGCCGCCGCGTTGTCGTAGTAGGCAGCGGAGAAGATGTCATCTCCGTCATAGGCGGAGCTGACAGAGAACCGGGCTCTGGCCTCATACATGGGCACATATTGCCTCCTGGCCCGGACGGCCAGCACCACGCTGCACAGCACCGTCACCGCCAGCACCAGTGCCCACATCCGCACCAGCTGCCGGAGGAACCGCTCCACCATATCCGTGATGTCCAGCTGCTCCGGCTGCTTCTGATACTCGCTCAAGCCTGCTCCCCCCTTCCGTCGCGTCCTTCGCCGTAGGCTCTGTACTTCGTGCTGCCGTAGCCGTAGCCATAGCCGTAGCCGTAGCCATAGCCGCTCAGCTGACTGCTGTCCATATCGTTGAGCACACAGCCCAGGAACCGGGCGCGGCACTTCTTCAGCACATCCACCGCATCGTTGATGTCACAGGCGGGGGTGTAGTCCTGACGCACCACCAGCATGCTGGCATCCGCCAGATCAGCCAGGGCCTCGGCGTCCGGGAAAAAGCCCATGGGCGGGGTATCCACGATCACATAGTCGAATCGCTCCGTCTCCCGCAGGAAGCTGCGCATGGTCTCGCCGGTGAGCAGCTTCAGGGACTTCTTATCCGGCCCGCCGGAGAAGAACATATACAGGCCCAGCTTTTTGTGCTGCACCATGCACGTTTGGAAGTTTTTCCGGCTGTAGGGCATGTTCAGCAGCATATCGAAGGGCATATCAGACGCATATGCGCCGTCGAAGAATTTCATCATGGCGGGCTTGCGCAGATCACCGTCCACCAGAGCCACCTTCCTGCCCTTCATGGCCAGCATGGCCGCCACGTTTGCGGCGATGGTGGACTTGCCCTCGTTCTCTCCCACACCGGCGACCAGAAACACGCGCAGTCCTCTTGCCGCGTTCTCCTGCTCCACCCGGGTGCAGATGCTGTTGATCTGCTCCGTATAGGCGGCGCTGGTGGTGGGCGCAAAGACCTGCAGGCCCTTGTTCGCGTTTTTCAGGACAGCCCGGAGGGTGCGGTTCTTCCGCTCATGCTCCACCGTGGCCAGGATGGAGGCATCCAGCATCCGCCGGGCACCCTCCCGGGTCTGGACAGTCTCTCTTGCGATGTTGAGCCACAGCAGCAGCACCGCCATGGCCAGTGCGCCGATGGCGCCCCAGCGCACCATCTCCCGGCGGCCGTCGATCGCGTTGATCGGATGGGTGGACAGCACCGGATTCCGGATCACCTGGGCCACGGAGCTCTCGGACAGATAGTCGCTGAGCTCCGGGAAGATCTTTTCCAGGGCATCCAGCGCCAGGAAGGCCTGCTCGCCGGAGGTCGCCCGGGCCGTGACGGCGATGAGATTCGTGTCGGTCACCTGCGTGGCCTCGATGACGCCGCTGAAGCCGCTGAGCTTCCCGTTGACCCCGGGCAGCTTCTGGGCGATGACATCGGTCTTGAGCAGCTCTGCCATCACGGCCGCCACCTCTCTGGAGGCGGTGATATTGGCACTGGTTCCCATGGAACCCTCCCGGGCTGTCACGGCATAGGTCATGGAGGCCTGGTAAACGGGCCGGTGGAACCAGCTCAGATACAGGGAAGCCGCCATGGCGAAGATGGCCGCGCAGGCTGCGATCATCCACAGATTGCGCACCAGCATCCGGATCAGACAACGCAGTGAAAAATCAGAAAGTCCGACCTTATAGTTTTGGTTCTCCATGGTTCCTCCTCATTCCACCACGACGGTCAGGATCGCCAGATCCCCGCCGGTTCCGGTATACCATACCCAATAGCAGCCGGGCACCTGGGTATCCACCTCATGGGATACCGTCACACCGGCAGTCCCGGTGCGCAGCTGCTCCATGGGCTCGAAGCTGTCCCCCTGGCGCAGATACAGGATCTGTCTGCGCAGACGGATGGCGCCCGTCTCCGTGCCGATGATGACCGGCACATCCACCGTGGCGGTATCGCCCAGGGAATTGCTCACCATGATGGTGGCGCTGTAGACCCGCTCGTCCTCCGTGCCCCAGAGGCTGGAGACTCTTGCCTGATCCGACAGATCCCCGTCCACCAGATCCGTCACCGTCACGGAGCGCAGGAGCTTGGCCTCCTTGGTGCTCTCGTAGACCAGGGGCCCGGTCAGCTGGATCACCGGGCGGCGGTAGTCGGTGTAGCGCACCTGGCGCACCACCGACGCCATATTGTCGTCACTGTCGAAGACCATACAGGTCACCTTGGCGGTTTTGCCGCCGATGAGCCTGGACACACCTCCCACGATGACCTGATCGGTCAGATCTCCGTCCTGGGCATCCCGGGCGGTGACGCCGGTGAGCAAAACCTCCCGATCGTCATGGATGGAGATCTCCAGGATCTCCTCCGGGCAGGTGATCTGCGGCCCCTCATTCCGGCCGGAGATCCGCTCATACAGCCCGTTTCCCATATAGACCACAGCCGTCAGCGCAAGCAGCGCGGCCAGTATCACTCTGATGGCTCTCATAGTCCCTCCTGACTCTGCGAAAAAGCGCAGAACATCAATTTTATACAAGTCAGTATACCACGCCGCCGGAAAAAAGTAAACAAAAAACGCCTTTTCCCGATGTATTCGGCAAAAGGCGTGAATATATGGTAGCATTTTGGCCCCATCTATGTTATAATGAACTATCCCGGCTCCCGTCCGGTCTGCCGCATGGGCTTCCCCCGGGCGACCCGGCCCGGATTGTCCTCCAGCAGGATCTTCGTGTATTCCCGTCCCAGATGCTCCAGGCACCACAGCCGCGCCGGCTCCAGATCCGGCGTCCGGAATTCGGGACTGTGGGCATCACTGGCGATGATGTGGGCCGTGCCCCGGTAGAGCAGCCGGATCGCGGCCTCCTCGGCCCTGCCGCCGAAGGCGCCCAGAACGCTGCCCTTGTTCAGCTGGAGCACGATGCCCCGCTCGAACCAGCTTCGCGCCAGCCCCAGATCCCGCTGGACAGCACCGTACCGCTCCGGGTGGGCCACCACCGGGCTGTAGCCATACCGGCGCAGGCCCTCCAGGGCCGAATCCATAAAATGCCCGCTGGCGTCAAAGTAGAATTCCGTCAGCACATACCGGCTCTTGCCCAGGGTGGGCAGCCGCCCCTCCCTGGCCAGCTCCAGGGTCTGGGGCACACACAGCACCTCCATGCCGGGGATCAGCTCCAGCTCCAGCTTCTCCCGCTTCAGCGCGCTCTGGAGCAGCCGAAACTGATGGAGGATGTAGGGGACGCCCTCCAGCTCCTCCGGCACGCCCTTGAGGTGGGGCGTGGCGATGATCCTGTTCACGCCGCTGCGCTCCGCGAGCCGGGCCATGGCCACCGCCGTCTCCATATCCCAGGCGCCGTCGTCCACCTCCGGCACGATATGACAGTGGATATCCACCATGGTATCCGCCTCCCTTCCTTGTTTCTTCCATCGATTATACCACACCGGGCCCCGTTCGCCAACCTTCAATTTCGGCCCGACCCGTTTTTTTGCAAAGGAGCCCCCATGCCAAACGAAACAACGCCCCTGGAAAGCATCCGGCAGATGCTCCGCAGCCTGCTGCTGGGGGACGGCCTGAAGCAGACCCTCCGGGACTGGAAATGGATCCTGTCCTTCTCCCGCAGCCATTGGCTGGGGGTGCTGGGCCTGACCCTCTTCGGCCTGCTCTCCAGCGCCCTGGGCCTGCTGGCGGGCATCATCACCAAAAAACTCATCGACAGCATCCTCTCTCTGGACATGGATCGGCTGATCCCCATGACGGTGCTGATGATCGCCAGTGCCGCTCTGGGCGTGGTCTTCCAGAGCATCAGCGCCCGCTGGTCGGCCAAGCTCAGCACCGCCATGCACCATGAGATCCAGCAGCATACCTTTGACCGGCTGGTGCATGCGGACTGGATGGCCATCCGCCGCTTCTCCACCGGCGACCTGCTCAGCCGCTTCTCCGGCGACATCAGCACCATCTCCGGCTGCGCCATGACCTTCCTGCCCACCGTGATCGTCCAGCTCTTCACGGTGCTGTCCACCTTCGGCATGATCTGCTACTATGACCCGGTCATGGCGCTGATCTGTCTGGTCAGCACCCCGGTGCTCTTTCTGGCCTCCCGGAGCCTGCTGCGCCGCCAGCGCAGCTACAACGTCCGTCTGCGTCAGGTATCCTCCGATATGACCTCCTTCCAGTCCGAGACCTTCCGGAATCTGGACACCCTCAAGGGCTTCGGAATCGAGAATGCGGTCAGCGGACAGCTGCGGGACTGGCAGGCAAAGAGCCGGGACGCGATCCTGGAGCACAACAGCTTCACCATCCGCACCCACGCCCTGCTGACCACCATGGGCACTCTGGTGCAGTATGTGGCCATGGCCTACTGTATCTGGCAGCTGTGGCAGGGCAATATGATCCTGAGCACCATGACCTTCTTCCTCCAGCAGCGTACCGCCCTGCAGAGCGCCTTCTCCAGTCTGGTGAGCCAGATCCCCCGGATCCTCTCCGGCTCCGTGGCCGCCGAGCGCATCCGGGAGCTGACCGACATGCCCCAGGATCCCGATCCCACCGACGAACAGCCCACCCCCTGGTGTCACATCCGCCTGGAAAACGTGTCCGCCGCCTACGAGGACGGCGTCCGGGTGCTGGAGGACATCTCCCTGCAGGCCGGCCCCGGCGACATCATCGCCCTGGTGGGCCCCTCCGGCGAGGGCAAGACCACCCTCCTGCGGCTGCTGCTGGGTCTGATGCAGCCCAGCTCCGGCACCATGGAGCTGACCGATGCCCGGGGAACGGTGCACACCCTGGGTGCCCAGACCCGCCGCTACTTCTCCTACGTGCCCCAGGGCAACACCCTGCTGGCGGGCACCATCGCAGAGAACCTGCGGCTGGTGAATCCGAAGGCCTCCGACGAGGAGATCATCGCCGCCCTGGAGGGCGCCTGCGCCTGGGAATTCGTATCTCAGATGCCCGGCACCATCCACGCCCGGCTGGGCGAGGGCGGTTTGGGCCTTTCCGAGGGCCAGGCCCAGCGCATCGCCATCGCCCGGGCCCTCATGCGCAAGGCCCCGGCCATGCTTCTCGACGAGATCACCTCCGCCCTGGACATGGACACCGAGCAGAAGGTGCTGACCTACCTGATGAACCTGGGCGTCACCTGCATCGTCTCCACCCACCGCCCCTCGGTGCTGACCATGTGTACCCATGCCTACCGTGTCGAGGACGGAAAGATCGCCCAATTGACCGATGCCGAGATCAAGACATTAACCGAATCCATGTAACCGTCCGCACCCACCCGGGTGCGGGCTTTCCTTATTCCCTTGGCACGTATGCCCGCACAAAAAAGACCCACGGGGAAGTCTTGACAAAGAGAATCGGTGCGAGTATAATATTCGGGTACATGGGCTTGTAGCGCAGTTGGGAGCGCACCACATTCGCATTGTGGGGGTCGAGGGTTCGAATCCCTTCAAGTCCACCATGCAAAAGCCGTCGACTTTTCGTCGACGGCTTTTGCAACGAAGTTTGCCCTTGCGGGCAAGTGAAGCTGCTGACGCAGTGAAGTTACTGCGTAGTGAAGTTTGCTTCGCAAGTGCTTTTGTGGGGCAAACTTCACTTCACATTGGCGAAGCCAATACTTCACAAAAAAGCGTAGGCATAAGGATATTTTCATTGCAAAAGGGCATCGTGGAAGAAATATCTATAGTGTCTAAACGGTACAGGAAAGAAGCAATCTTTGTCTGCCGGGACAAAGGTTGCTTCTCTGTTATCAGGAATGTTTGGTTCGATAAATAATACTAACTTTTCATAAAATCGCCTTATTCTCGCCGGTCTAAATTGTGCCGGAATGCGTTCTCCTCCTAGGTGGGCGACAGCCCGCCGTCGTCGTCGGCCTTTTCCGGCGCAATTTGTCCTCGCCGAGTCTTAAGGCCCTTTTATCAAAAATTAGTATAAAAATGACGAGGTGATAAAAATGATCGATATTTCTGCCTTTATGGATACGTTCCTACAGGCCCTGAACGCAGCCTTCGGAGAACGGGTTTGGTTCGTCGGCCTCCAGGGAAGCTACGGCCGTGGGGAGGCCACGGAAACCAGCGACATCGACATGGTCGTGATCCTGGACGACTTGTCCGCCGGGGATCTGCAGACCTACGGGGAAATGCTGGACACCCTGCCCCACCGGGAGCTGATCTGCGGCTTCCTTTCGGGAAAACGGGAGCTTCTGAACTGGGAACCCTCTGATCTGTTCCAGTTCTATCATGACACCACGCCCATCCGAGGCAGCCTTGATGAGCTGCTGAACGTGATCGACGACGATGCCGTGGACAGAGCCATCCGAATCGGTGCCTGCAACATCTACCATGGCTGTGTGCACAATATGCTCCACGACAGGAGCGAGGAGCTCCTGAGAGGATTGTACAAATCCGCCTCCTTCGTGGTGCAGGCCATCTGCTTCCGCAGCACCGGCCGCTACATCAGCCGCCAGAGGGATCTGCTCGATCTCGTTTCCGCCGACGAGCGGGTGATCGTGGAGACCTTCCTGGCCCTGAAGCAGGGCGGTGCAGTCAATTTCAACGAAATGTCCGAAACGCTGTTCGCCTGGGCAACGAGCCGGATCGGCCAATAAACAGCAAAACCCAGCAGTCCGGTCAGACTGCTGGGTTTCTTTTTTGAACTTACATCGGCAGAAAATGCATCAGATTCAGCCCGATCTTCGCATCCGGCTGACGATCCACCTCGCCGGGGATCACGGTCATGATGATCTCCGCAGTGGCGCTGACCACAGCCCGGTTCAGGTGGCCGCCGTAGCAACGGCCCGCCAGATCGCCCACAGCCATGTGCATATGGGCATAGGGCCGACCACGCTGGCTGGTGATGGTGCCGGTCAGGGACACGATCTCAAAATCCGCGTGGAACATGTTGGCCTTGAACTGCTTGGTGTCGGGAGAGAAGATGCCCAGTGTCACATTATCCACCGCACCCAGGCCCGTGACCGTGGCAAGCTTGATGTTTTCAACGGCTGCCAGCCACAAAACCTTCTCCACGATCTCGTCGCCGGGATCGAGCCGCATCACATAAGTGGTACCAAATTTCCGATAATCCATGGGGTTCCCTCCGTTTTCCCGCTTTTCCACATATTGTAGCATCGATTTTTGTAATTATCAACTGTTGACTATTGCAAAATATTCCAACATGAACTATAATGTTTTGTGTCATAATTCACGGAAACCCTGGCAATAACCGGAAGCGGAACCGGTTACGCAGTTTCCGGAAAGGAGTGGAGCGATGAACAGGGCATGGCAGCATTTCAAGACCATCACCCACCATAAATGGCTCGTTTTGCAGGGCTGCTTCCGGGTGGGTCTGTACTGGCAGGGCATCACCCACGATCTGTCCAAGTACTCCCCCGCTGAATTTTCCGTGGGCATCCGCTACTGGACGGGCAAGCGCAGTCCCAACGCCGGCGAGCGGCAGGAAAAGGGCTTCTCCACCGCCTGGATGCACCACAAGGGCCGCAACCGCCATCACTATGAATACTGGACTGACCTGAGCATGGAGACGGGACACTACGAATCCTGCCCCATGCCGCGAAAGTATCTGGTGGAGATGGTGATGGATCGCCGGGCGGCCTGCATGACCTACCAGGGGGACGCCTATACGGACGCCTCCGCCTGGGAATATTATGCCCGCTCCCGGGAGCGCAAGATCATGCACCCCGAGCTTCAGCGTCAGCTGGAGCACCTGCTGCTGATGCTCCGCGACCGTGGAGAGGACGAGACCTTCCGCTATATCAAAGAAGTTGTGCTCCCGGGGAAGCCCTTCCCCTGGGAGCAGGAAAGAGAGGACTAAGATTATGGCCGCTTCCTGGCTGAAACATGCTGTTTTTTATGAAATTTATCCCCAGACCTTCTACGACACCAACGGTGACGGCATCGGTGACCTCCAGGGCATCATCGAGAAGCTCCCCTATGTCAAGAGCCTGGGCTGCAACGCCATCTGGATGAACCCCTGCTTCGACTCTCCCTTCAAGGACGCAGGCTACGACGTCCGCAACTACTACCAGGTGGCTCCCCGCTACGGCACCAACGACGATCTGGTGCGCCTGTTCGACGAGGCCCACAAGCTGGGGCTGAAGATCCTGCTGGATCTGGTTCCCGGCCACACCAGCGAGGAGCACGAGTGGTTCCGGCAGTCAAAGCAGATCGAATCCAACGAGTTCTCCAGCCGCTACATCTGGACGAAGTCTGTCTTTGAGGGTGCCCAGCCCCTGCCCTTCATCGCGGGCGAGGCCGAGCGCAACGGCTGCTACGTGCTCAACTACTTCAAGAGCCAGCCCGCCCTGAACTACGGCTTCTACAAGCCCACCGAAGGCTGGCAGGAGGGCGTGGACGGCCCCAACGCCGTCAAGACCCGCCAGGCCATGGCCGATGTGATCCGCTTCTGGCTGGAGAAGGGCGCCGATGGCTTCCGCGTGGACATGGCCGACTCCCTGGTCAAGCTGGACGGCCCCAACAAGGAGGGCACCGTCCACGTCTGGCAGGAGATCCTGGGACCCATCCATGAAGAATTCCCCGAGGCCGCCTTCGTCTCCGAGTGGAACAACCCCTCCCAGGCTCTGAGAGCGGGCTTCGACATGGACTTCTTCCTGGAGTGGCGGGGCAACGGCTACTCCACCATGATGCGCGACTTCGACGAGACCCCCGACGGCGAGGTCATCAGCCCCAACGGCGGCTACTTCGCCAAGCACTCCGGCTCCGATGTCAGCCGCTTCCTGAAGGATTATCTGCCCAAGTACGAGGATACCAAGGATCTGGGCCTGTACTGCTTCATCACCTGCAACCATGATATGCTGCGCCCCACCGCTGGCCTGAGCGAGGACGAGCTGCGGCTGGCCTACGCCTGGATCTACACCATGCCCGGCGCACCCTTCCTGTACTTCGGCGACGAGCTGGCCCTGCGTCAGCGGCTGCTGAAGACCAAGGAGGGCTCCTACCGCCGCACCGGCGCAAGAGCTCCCATGCAGTGGAACGCAGGCAAGAACAAGGGCTTCTCCACCACCGACGGCGAGCTGTACCTGCCCGTGGACGCCGATCCCAACGCCCCCACCGTGGAAGCCCAGGAGAACGATCCCGCCTCCATGCTGAACTTCGTCCGGGGCCTGATCGCCCTGCGGCAGAACAACGAGCAGCTGGGCAACTACAGCCCCTTCGCCGTCTACTCCGCCGAGGAGGGCAGCCGCGTCTTCGCCTACAAGCGCGAGAACTGGCTGGTGGCCATGAACCCCGGCGTGGACACCGAGGAGCTGATGCTGGACGGCAAGTACGAGAGCGTCTACGCCCTGGGTGTCAGCGTCATCGCCGACGACAAGCTGACCCTGGGCAGCCAGAGCTTCGTGGTACTCAAGCCCGTTTGCTAAACGGTCACACGTCATTGCGAGCCAGTGCGCACACTGGCGTGGCAATCCCCCAAGGCTTCCGGAAGCTCCGGGGAATTGCCACGTCGGGCTTCGCCCTCCTCGCAATGACGTGCTTTTTTCATCAAAAAATAATTTCGAGAAATTTGAAAAAAGTGCTTGACATTTTGAGAAAGCTGAGTATAATAATCCATGTTGCTACTGAACAGCAACTGTGTCAGAGACAAATTGATAGAGGATTAGTGTAACGGTAGCACACCGGACTCTGACTCCGTTCGCGGGGGTTCGAATCCCTCATCCTCTGCCAAAACAAAAACCCATCCATTCGGATGGGTTTTTTGTTTTGTATGATTCACTCTTCATGATTCATCACATCAAAAGGCCGCCCGAACCCGGGCGGCCTTTGCCATATCAAATCTTACACTTCCTCGGGGAACTGATACCGTGCGGTATACTGACCGATGCGCTGGTTGTAGTTGACAGACTCGTCCAGCTCGCCGGCGCGCAGGGCGTTCAGGTACTCGTGGACTTCCATCTTGTCCGCTGCGGACTGAAGCATCTCCACGGCCACGTTGGAGCAGTGGTCAGCGATGCGCTCGTAGCTGGTCAGCAGATCGTCCAGCACGAAGCCGTACTCCACGGTGCACTTGCCGTCGCGCAGGCGGCGGACATGGCGGCTCTTGACCTCGCGCACCAGAGCGTCGATGACCTCCTCGTGGGGCTCGATCTTCATGGCCTTGGCAAGGTCGGTATTCTCGAAGGCGGAAGCGGTCTTGGCCAGCATGTCGATGACGGCCTGCTCCAGGACGGCCAGCTCAGCTCTGGCAGCGTCGGAGAAGTTGACCTTCTTCTCGGCCATTTCCTTGGCGGCCTCCGCCAGATTGACGGCATGGTCAGCGATGCGCTCGATGTCGCTGATGGTGTAGAGCAGGTTGTTCAGGATCTGGTTGTCGCTGTGGGCCAGCTCCGCACCGGAAAGCTTCACCAGATAGCTGCCCAGAGCGTCCTGATACTGGTCGGTGACGGCCTCCAGCTCCTGAACCTTGTCCATGCCCTCCTCGGAGAACTCCTTGGTCAGGACGATGGCAGCCTCCACAGACTCTCTGGCGGCCTCCATCATGCGGCCGGTGATCTCATGGGCACGCTGCACGGCAACGGCGGGGGTGGCCAGCAGACGCTCGTCCAGCAGTTCCTCCCGCTGGGGGGTCTTCTCGCTGGGGATGACCAGGTAGGCCAGCTTCACCAGCAGGCCGTTCATGGGCAGCAGCACGGCGGTTGCACCCAGGTTGAAGGCGGTGTGGATCAGGGAGATGTCCCAGGCCTTGACGCTGTCATCCAGGAAGCTCCAGGGCATGAACAGGCCGATGCCATAGAACACCACGGCGAACAGGGTCACGCCCACGATGTTGAACAGCAGATGCACCACGGCAGTCCGGCGGGCGTTGCGGTTAGCACCGATGGCACCCATCATGGCGGTGACACAGGTACCGATGTTCTGGCCCAGGATGATGGGGATGGCGGAGCCGAAAGTCACCGCACCGGTGACGCACAGACCCTGCAGAATACCGACGGAGGCGGAGGAGGACTGGATCACGGCAGTCAGCACCGCACCGAAGAGGATGCCGATGACGGGGTTGGTGAAGGAGATCATCAAATCGGCAAACCAGCTTTCCGTCTTCAGGAAGGACATGGAGCTGGACATCATGTCCATACCGGTCATCAGCGCCAGGAAGCCCAGCATGATGGTGCCGATGCCCTTCTTGGAATCGGACTTGGTGAACATGAACAGCACGATGCCGATGGTGCCGATCAGGGGTGCCAGGGTAGAGGGCTTGAAGAGCTTGATGAGGAAGCTGTCGCCCTCCAGACCGGAAAGGGACAGGATCCAGGAGGTGATGGTGGTACCGACGTTGGAGCCCATAATGACGCCAACGGCCTGCTTCAGGGTCATGATGCCCGAGTTGACGAAGCCGACGACCATGACGGTGGTGGCGGAGGAGGACTGGATGACCGCCGTGACGGCTGCACCCAGCAGGAAGCCCTTGAGCACCGTGGAGCTCATTTTTGCCAGGATGGTCTGGAGCTTACCGCCGGCCTGACGTTCCAGGGCCTTGCCCATGGTGTCCATACCGAACAGGAAGAGCGCAAGGCCGCCCAGCAGGGAGACGATGTTGAAAATGTAGTTGCTCATCTGTTTTCCTACTTTCTCTCATTTTTCTGGTCTCAACCAGATACAAAATGATTATATCAGGTCTGCATTGTAAAGTCCACAACAAATCCCTCCGCCCCCGTGTTAAATCCATGTAAAACGCCGGACTTCCCTCCTCCTCTGTACTTTCCCCATTCCGTGTGATATCATGCGCTCAGGGATTCTTAGCCGAATCTTAACCATATATATGGTATACTGAAATGGCAAATTGGAGGTAGTATCCGTGAAAAACCGAATGAAAGACTTCCTCGTGACCGCCGGGATCCTGGTGGTTTCCTTTTTGTTCAGTCTGGTCACCAACAGCATCTTCCAGACCGATGCCTCGGTACCCATGGTCTTCGTGCTGGGCGTGTTTCTGATCTCCGTCATCACCAAGGGCTACCTGTGCGGCATCACCGCCTCCCTGCTCAGTACGTTGGCCATCAACTTTGCCTTCACCTTCCCCTATTTCGAGTTCAACTTCACCATGCCGGAGAATCTGTTCTCCGCACTGGTCACCCTGGTCGTTGCCATCGTCACCGGTGCCCTGACCACCAAGATCAAGCAGACCGAGAAGATCAAGGCCGACTCCGAGCGGGAGAAGATGCGGGCCAATCTCCTGCGGGCCGTGTCCCACGACCTGCGTACGCCCCTGACCACCATCTACGGCTCCACCTCCATGCTCCTGGAGAATTTCGACAGGATCCCCGCCGAAAACCGGAAGGATCTGCTCCGGGGCATCCGGGACGACGCCCAGTGGCTGGTTGGCATGGTGGAGAACCTGCTCTCCGTCACCCGGCTGGACGATGCCGACCTCCGGCTCAACAAAACCGACACGGTGCTGGAGGAGCTCATCGACGCGGTGCTCGTCAAATTCCGCAAGCGCTGCCCGGAGCAAGCCGTGGAGGTCACCATCCCCGAGGACTTTCTGTCCATCCCCATGGACGCGGTGCTCATCGAGCAGGTGTTGACGAATCTGCTGGAGAACGCCGTCATTCACGCCGCAGGCATGACCCGTCTGGAGCTGGAAGTCCGTACCGAGGGAAAGAAGGCACACTTCACCGTCCGGGACAATGGCTGCGGCATCCGCCCGGATCGTCTGGACGACCTGTTCACCGGGTACCTTGGCTCCACTTCCCGCCAGGGCGACTCCGACCGGCGGAACATGGGCATCGGCCTGAGCGTATGCGCCACCATCATCAAGGCCCACGGCGGCCGCATTTTCGCCCGCAACCGGGACACCGGCGGCGCGGAATTCACCTTTATCCTGGATTTGGAGGAATGACAGCCATGGCGAAAAACCGCTTCAAGATCCTGATCGTCGAGGACGATTCCAATATCCGTACCTTTGTGCGCACCATGCTGGAGGCGGAGGACTACCAGGTGCTCTGCGCCGCCGACTGCAAGTCCGGCCTGTCCCTGTTCTCCTCCCACTGTCCTGATCTGGTGATCCTGGATCTGGGCCTGCCCGACCTGGACGGCACCGAATTCATCACCTACGCCCGGGGGATCTCCTCCGTTCCCATCCTGGTGCTCTCCGCCCGCACCACCGACGATGACAAGGTCGCCGCTCTGGATATGGGTGCCAACGACTATATCACCAAGCCCTTCTCCGCCGCGGAATTCCTGGCCCGCGTCCGCAGTGCCCTGCGCAACCGCCGCTACGACGACCAGGACGGTGTGCTGGGCGAGACCTTCGATGTGGCTGACCTGCACATCGACTTTGCCCGCCGTTTGGTCACCCTCTCCGGCAGGGAAGTCCGCCTGACCCAGACCGAATACAACATCGTCACCGTCCTGGCCCACCACGCAGGCCGGGTCATGACCTATGCCTCCATCATCCGGGCCGTCTGGGGCAGCACCGACGAGGGCAGCGTCAAAAAGCTCCAGGTCAATCTGGCCAACATCCGCAAAAAGCTGGGCGAACGCCCCGGCGACCGGCGCTACATCTCCAACGAGCTGGGCGTCGGCTACCGCATGATCTCCGACGATGATTAAGTCTTGTCCATCGTGCGTCTCTCCCGCACGGTACAGCCCCGGAGCCACCACGGCTTCGGGGTTGCTTTTTTTCCGCGCCAGCCTTATAATGACGAAAAAGCCCGCGTAGGGGCGACCTTTACGGTCGCCCAGGGTCACATCCTGCGAAGCACCGGGCGACCGCGAGGGCAATGTCGCAAACTTAAGGAATATACCCGTAGGGAACGGCCACCGTGCCGTTCCGCAGTACTGTGTATCAGGTTTCCTGACAAGTTCGGCGAATACGGAAATTGTGGATTTTGGCCCTTACAGGCCAAAATCCACGGGAACGGCACGGAGGCCGTTCCCTACAATCATCCTTAAGTTTTTGACATTGCCGCGAGGGTCGCCCCTACGCGGATCCATTGTAAAGGAGCAAGAATATGACTCTCTTCCTCACCTCCTCTCCCTGTCTGTACAAGCACTCCCCGGCCACCCTGACCCCCGCCAACGGCTTCCTCAGCCGCATCCGCGCCAAGCTGCCCCCGAAGCCGAACACCCTCTTCGTGGCCTCCTCCCCCGCCGCCGCCGACCATCCCAAGACTGACTTCTATTCCGGCGACATGGCGGGCGCCTTCGAGCGGGCGGGCATCGACCTGGGCGACTGGCAGATCCTGGACGACCTGACCGCCGACCGGGCCCGGGAGCTCATCGCCTGGTCTGACTTCATCATCCTCATGGGCGGCCACGTCCCCACCCAGAACGCGTTCTTCAACCGCATCGGCCTGAAGCGGCTGCTGACCGGCTACCCCGGCGTCATCCTGGGCATCAGCGCGGGCACCATGAACGCCGCCGAGACCGTCTACGCCCAGCCCGAGGCCGACGGCGAGAGCAAGCCCTCCTTCCGCCGCTTCTATCCCGGCCTGGGTTTGACCCACATCAACATCTGTCCCCACTACCAGGAGGTTGTGGAAAAGAATATGACCGTGGACGGCATCCCCATCTACCCGGACCTCACCGCCGCCGACAGCATGGGCCACACCTTCCACATCTTCCCCGACGGCACCTACCTCTACCGGGACGAGAACGAATACGCCATCCTCGGCCAGTGCTGGCGCATCCGCGACGGCATCCTGGAGGAGCTCACCAAAGACGGTGAACGCCTTGACCTCCAATAACAAAACGGAGCTGTAAAGAAACCTGAATAGTGATTCATCATATGCATAGGTTCCAACCAAATCCTTCTCCCGGGGAGAAGGTGGCCCGCCCGAGCGTAAGCGAGGAAATAGCGGGTCGGAAGAGGAATGCGGGCGGTAATCTAATAATCAGTACAATAAAATAGACCTCCACTCGGGCTGAAACCCAGGTGGAGGTCTTCAAATTTTAAGGTTATCTCAGTGCGTCGCCCGCATTCCTCTTCAGTCAGGGAATCGGTTCCGAAGAGCCGATTCCCTGACAGCTTCCCCCCGGGGGAAGCGTTTCGGAGCAAACTCCAACATTTTCCGAACAATTCATACACGAGCGTATAGTCTATAGAAACCTATGCGTTTCTTTACAGCCCCGTCGTTCTCATTCATGCACCTGCTCATATTCCAAAAACACCGGCGACTTCCACCAGTAATCATTTCCCCAGTGCTCAAAATCCCATCTGGGATCATACACGTTGCACTCATAATCGATGTACCAAAGCTTCCCATCCTCCACGATAAAATTCGTGGGAAAATAATCGATGTTCAGCCCCGCAGGATACAGCATCCGGCACATGGCCCTCACCTGTTCATAGTAATCGGTCACCATCTCCTCCCGTAAAACCAATTCATAAATGGACGGGCCATCGATAAACGCCTTCAGGATCAGCTCCTTCTCCCGATCCACCTCGATCAGCTCCGGCATGGAGATCCCGACAGCCCTCAGCCGCTCGTAATCCCGAAGCTCCGAAGCCAGCTTGTCCCCGAAGGTATAATAATCGCAGGGCTCATGATGGATCTGCTTCAGGGTATACCGCCCCACCCCATCCGTCACCAGATAACTGTAGCCGCCCTTCCCCTTTCCCAGGAAGCGCAGAACCTCATAGCGCTGACCATTCAAGACAAATTCCATATCGTTCACCTCACCATTACCATACCACATCTCTTCTGCCCAGTCCAGCCCGGAAAAACTGCCGAACTTTCAAATTGAAAATGCCCTTTCCCCGGTTTATCATAATACCAGAGCGTACGCCAAAGAAAGGAGCACACCATGCAAAACCACGAACTCGGCCACTACTATACCCTGGGTCACTTGGCCCAATTCACCGGCTTCACCGACCGCACCCTGCGAAATTACCTAACCAAGGGAATACTGGAGGGCGAGAAGATCAACGGAGTCTGGCACTTCACCGAAGAGCAGCTGGATGCCTTCTTCCGCCATCCCGCCGTCCGCCCCAGTCTTCTCGCGAAGAAGAACGCCACCGTGTACGACTTTCTTCTGGAATCCAAAAGAACGGAGCCGCGCATCTGCGTCATCCTGGATCTCCCCGGCGCAGACCGGGAAGCCATCTCCGAATTCTTCTGCGACGCCATCACCGGCGGCAGCTTCCACGACCTCCGCTTCTCCTTCGACGGGATCGAAACGCCCCGACTCATTCTCTCCGGCCACCCCGACGAGATCCTGCCCCTCGTCAATTCCTACAAATCCACCCACTAAAACCCAGCAAGGCACCCAAATCGGGTGCCTTTTCCCATTTTCCCCTTGCGTCAATCAGAAAACAGTTGTATCATACCATTTTAAGAAAGGGGCGATTCCATGGAACCCAGAACCCTTCTCAATATTCTGACCGTTGCCGAACGCCTCAAGGACACCACCCGCCATTGCTTCACCAGCAAGGGACGTCACGAGTCCGTGGCCGAACACAGCTGGATGATGACCCTGATGTCCTTCTTCCTCCGGGACGAATTCCCCGAAGCCGACATGGGCAAGGTCACGAGAATGTGCATCATCCACGACCTGGGCGAATGCTTCACCGGCGACATCCCCGCCTTCCACAAGACCGCCGCCCACGAGCAGACCGAGGACGACCTGCTCTCCGCCTGGGTCGACACCCTCCCCCAGCCCTACCGGGACGAAATGCGTGACCTTTATGCCGAAATGTCCGCCCGACAGACCCTGGAAGCGAAGATCTACAAGGCCATCGACAGTTTGGAAGCCGTCATCCAGCACAACCTCTCCGACCTGTCCACCTGGATCCCCCACGAATACCAGCTCAACCAGACCTACGGCTTCGACAAAGCCGCCTTCTCCCCGTACCTGACGAAACTGCGGGAAGAAATTCTGAAGGACACCCTGGAAAAGCTTGAAGAAGCATAACCCAAAGGAGGTCACCAATGGTCAAAGCCGTCATCCTGCTCGCCGCACTTGCAGCCATTTTTCTCTTCCTTTATGATCGGGGCTATATGGTCATCAACGCAAAAAGCGCCGCCTCCTTCATCGGCTCCCCAAAGGGCACAGGCGCCAGCTTCACCTCCTGCAATGGATACACAAAGCGGATCGTCCGCTTCCAGGCCGATGGTACTTACACCTTCATTCTGAACGCAGACCTGAGCAAAGGCAGCATCTCCGTGGAACTCCAGAATGCCGAGAAACAAAGGGTTATGCTCCTGAATTGCACAAACACAAGTGCATCTGTCACCATAGAAAAGAAGGAAAAATACTATTTGATTACCAAATTCAAATCCGCAACCGGACGCTATTCCCTGATCCGGGAATAATCATTGTACAAGAAAAGCCAAGCTGGATTCCATACAGCTTGGCTTTCACAGTTCTAATACTAATTCTTGGTTAAATGGTTTAAGAGCTTTCCGAGGATAAATTGTGCCAGAAAAGGCCGAGGACGACGGTGGGCTGTCGCCCACCTAGGACGAGAACGCATTATGGCGCAATTTAGACCGGAAAGAATGAAACGGTTAATCAAGAGTTAGTATAAACGCAAAGAAAAAGGACTTCCTTTCGGAAGTCCTTGTGTTGGCATTACCTATTTTCACGGCCCGTCACCAGGCAACTATCGTCGGCGTAAGTGAGCTTAACTTCTGTGTTCGGGATGGGAACAGGTGGACCCTCACCACAATCAATACCAACTCTCACCGGATGGCTGCTAACCATCCTCTATATAATGCCTCAGTCCATGGTGTTCTGTTATTAACCACTTCAGAGGACTTTTTAACTGGTGACCCATACCGGATTCGAACCGATGTTAACGGCGTGAGAGGCCGCTGTCTTAACCACTTGACCAATGGGCCGTTTGGTCCGCTCTCAGGGACTCGAACCCGGGAC
>SVLP01000024.1 GCA_015067895.1 Oscillospiraceae bacterium
GAAACAGCATCTTCTCGCCGTCAAACAAACCTATCCCGATTATACAATGAAAATTATCCGCCAATATACCGATGGTGACTATGTAATTTCAGAGTTTATCATGCGTGGAACCCACAAAGGTGATTTCCTGGGGATAACACCAACCAATAAGGTTTTAGAAATTACGGGAGTTGACATTGACAGAGTTGTTGACGGTAAAATTGTCGAGCACGGCGGTTCAACTGAAACCTTTGAGACATTCTGGACAAACGTTTTGATTAAACCAGTATAATACCAATTCCAATTTGTCGAATTCCATACGCCGAGCGGACGCTAGCGACCAGTCGAGTGACACCCAAAGGTGTTATTTGACCAACGCAGTTCTTAACGCATTGTCAGCGGCGACTCGCCGCCAAATTCCAATTTGTCTAACATCCGAAAAGAGGCTCCACCCCGAGCCTCTTTTCTTCTTTTCCCCACCGCACCGCCCATGCAAACACACTTGTTTCCCACTGGAAAGCACTGCCCGTTTTGGCGCATTTTCCCCGACTTTTCTTGTGAACTTTTGGGGGATTGACCGGGAAAACCCCATATGCTATGATATTTCCATAGGAAGTGAACACAAAACTCATGCCAAACGGAGTGTCTGTCATGAAAACGAAACAATCCATCACCCCCCGCAAGTTCTTTACCTATGCCGTCATTTTGCTGCTTGCATTCGGCAACGCCATGAGCTACCACATTTTCGTCTTCCCAAACCGCTTCGCTCCCTCGGGACTGAACGGCCTTTGCACCATCGTCCAGGAGCTCTTCGGTCTGAACGTGGGCTATCTGTCGCTGATCATCAACATCCCCCTGTCGCTGATGGTCTTCAAGCTCGTCAACCGCAAGCTGGCGGTCCGCTCCATGGTCTACGTCATCACCTTTTCCGTGATGCTGGTGGTCCTGGAAAAGCTGGACCTGAGCGCCTTTGCCTATTCCACGGAAAACGGCACCAGCACCATCCTGGGCCCGTTGGTGGCCGGTATCATCTCCGGTGCGGTCTACGGCTTCCTGGTCAAGTGCAGCGCCTACACCGGCGGCATGGACTATGTGGCAAGCCTGGTGCGCATCAAGCGGCCCGATCTGAACTTCTTCTATGTGACCTTCGTCATCAACGTGGTGGTCGCCGGCATCAGCTATTTTGTCTACGACTTCCAGATCGAGCCCGTGATCCTGTGCATCCTCTACAGCTTCATGTCCAGCACGGTTTCCGACAATATGCTCAAATCCGGCCGCAGCGCCATCCGTTTTGAGATCATCACCGACAACCCGGCGGAGCTGAGCCGGGACATCATCGCCAAGCTCCACCACTCCGCCACGCTGATCCCCGCAACGGGTATGTACTCCGGCCAGGAGAAGAATCTGCTGATCTGCGTCATCAACAAGAGCCAGATCGCCACCCTCTCCAAGCTCATCCGCAAGTACCCCAATACCTTTGCCATCATGTCCTCGGTCAGCGAGGTCATGGGCAATTTCAAAAAGCTCAACCCCGAGGGAAAAGAAAACAAAGATTATCTTGACAGCGGGGACTCTTCTGCTGTATAATCGTAAAAATCATTTTTCACCATATATCGACTGAAATTTAAGGAGGAACTGTCCAATGGCCCACTTCTTCAACGAGCCCAGCCGCACCTTCAGCGAGTACCTGCTGATCCCCGGTTACACTTCCGAGGAGTGCATCCCCAGCAACGTGTCCCTGCGCACCCCCTTGGTCAAGTACCGCAAGGGTGTGGAGGAGCCCGCTCTGTCTCTGAACATCCCCATGACCTCTGCCGTCATGCAGTCTGTGTCCAATGACACCCTGGCCATCGCTCTGGCCAAGGAGGGCGGCATCAGCTTCATCTACGGCTCCCAGTCCATCGAGGACCAGGCCGCCATGGTTGCCCGGGTCAAGGGCTATAAGGCTGGCTTCGTCACCTCTGCCTCCAATCTGACCCCCGACAACACCCTGGCCGACGTGCTGGCGCTGAAGGACCGCAACGGCTTCTCCACCATGGCTGTCACCGATGACGGCACCGCCAATGGCCGTCTGCTGGGCATCGTCACCGGCCGTGACTACCGCCTGTCCCGCATGAGCCTGGACAGCAAGGTCGCCGACTTCATGACCCCCCGTGAGAAGCTGATCGTCGGCAACGCCGACACCACCCTCTCCGCCGCCAACGACATCATCTGGGACCACAAGCTCAACAGCCTCCCCATCGTGGACGAGAATGACCATCTGATGTACCTGGCTTTCCGCAAGGACTACGCCTCCCACAAGGAGAACCCCCTGGAGCTGCTGGATGAGAAGAAGCGCTACCTGGTGGGTGCCGGCATCAACACCCGTGACTATGCCACCCGTGTCCCCGCTCTGATCAACGCAGGCGTTGACGTGCTGGTCATCGACTCCTCCGAGGGCTACACCTGCTGGCAGGCCAAGACCATCGCCTGGGTCCGTGAGCACTACGGCGACACCGTCAAGATCGGTGCCGGCAACGTCGTCGACAAGGACGGCTTCCTGTTCCTGGCAAACGCAGGCGCTGACTTCGTCAAGGTCGGCATCGGCGGCGGCTCCATCTGCATCACCCGTGAGACCAAGGGCATCGGCCGTGGCCAGGCCTCCGCTGTCATCGACGTGGCTGCCGCCCGTGACGAGTACTTCCGCAACACCGGCATCTACGTGCCCATCTGCTCCGACGGTGGCATCGTCCACGACTACCACATGACCCTGGCTCTGGCCATGGGCGCTGACTTCCTGATGCTGGGCCGCTACTTCGCCCGCTTCGACGAGTCCCCCACCAACAAGGTCATGATCGGCGGTGCCTACATGAAGGAGTACTGGGGCGAGGGCTCCAACCGTGCCCGTAACTGGCAGCGCTACGACCTGGGCGGCGCTTCCAAGCTGAATTTCGAGGAGGGCGTTGACTCCTACGTCACCTACGCCGGTCCCCTGCACGACAACGTGGAGGCCTCCATGTACAAGGTCAAGTCCACCATGTGCAACGTCGGTGTCACCAACATCGCCGACCTGCAGCGGGATGCCAAGCTGACCCTGGTCTCCTCCGTCTCCATCGTCGAGGGCGGCGCCCACGATGTCACCCTGCGCTCCACCTCCACCCACAAATAAGCCGCCCGGCAGTGCCGGGAGCCAGGCTCGTGTCTGGTAGGCCGGTGGTCAAATTACACCATTGGGCCCGCCCGACCGGTCGCTAGTTCTCGCTCGGCGTATTGAAGCGAACATAATTTTACAGCGGCAAGCATTGCGCTTGCCGCTGTTTTTATGCTGAAAAACCGCACCCGAACCGGGTGCGGTTTACAGCTTCTGATCCTCATCCGAGGGGATATACTCCATGATCTCTTCTACCCTGCAATTGAGTATCCTGCACAAATCATTGATGGTCGTTGTGGTGATTGGCTTATCCTTACGCAACTTATCAATAGTGGAACTGGAAATCCGATGATTCTTTGTTAAGGTATAGGTAGACTCTCCCGAACGCCGCATGGTATCCCAGAATCGTCGATAACTGATCATATCCCCTCACCTCACTTTGGGAATATCTTACCCCCTGTTCTCATTCTTGACTATAGTCGCAATAGCGACTATAGTGTATTCTGCAAGGATCCATTTCCATGGGAGGTGATTCAATTGTCTGACCTGCAAGCACTTCTTTCCGAGATCGAGCAAGCCGACTGCAATACGCTGACACAAATCGTTCGATCCGTAATCGCCCGGTATCATGTGCTGTTCCCTGCCGACGAGGTGATCTTTCTGTCACTTCCCGTTCACGACCGGGAGGAACGCCGTTCCCTGTTGGAGCAACTGACAGAGCATTTGATGCACAACTGAAAACAGCGGCAAGCATTGCGCTTGCCGCTGTTTTTATGCCTCTGTAGCGCAGGGGCATGCCCCCGCCGACCAGGCTGGATGATTACCGATCACAATCGGTTGCTGCCAGCCGTAAATCACCACTGTCATTGCGAGGCCGAAGGCCGTGGCAATCTCCTGCCACCACTGTAGCGAATACAACGATCCTCCAGGAGATTGCCACGTCGCCTTTCGGCTCCTCGCAATGACAGTCCTTTTCGACACGCAAAGCGGCAAGCATCTCGCCTGCCGCTGTTTTGTCGTTTATTCTGTCTGGACATCCAATCCCTCAAAGAAATCGTCATAGGTACAGCCATAGAACTTTTTCAGCTCGATGATGACACTGGCCCGGATATTCAGCTCACCGGACTCATACTTCGCATAGGTCGTTCGGCCAATGTCACAGCCTCGCCGCTGAAGTTCTGCACATATCTTTTCCTGGGACAATCCGCTTTGTGCACGAAGTCTGCGCAGGTTCTCCCCCATGTTTCTGTCCCGTCTGATTTTCTGCTCCATCATGTCACCTCGGCAATTTTTGACCAGTATTGGTTGCAATTACCGATATTTTATGCTATACTTACGCTGCATATTGACCGTGATACTGGTCAATATGCAATATTGGGAACAGAAGGTGTGCCACCCATGTTGGAATTGAATGATATCCTAACACAAATTGCCTTTGCTGAGGAAGAGGAACTGTCGAAAATCGTCCAGGCAGTCGTGAAACGGTATGATGTGCTTTTTCCCGAAGAGGAAGTGCATTTCCTTTCACTTCCGACAAAAGACCGAGCCGCACAGGCATCGATCCTACGGCGCACGGCAGAGCTGATTGAAAAACTAAAATGAGCACAGCGACAAGCACCTCGCTTGTCGCTGTTTCTTTTCTTTTATAGGGTGGGGGCATGCCCCCGCCGACTAGGCTGGATGATTACCCATCTTAATCAGTTGCTGCCAACCGTAAATCACCACTGGCATTGCGAGGCCGAAGGCCGTGGCAATCTCCTGGTACTGCATCGGAATCTGCACATTGTACCAGGAGATTGCCACGTCGCCTTTCGGCTCCTCGCAATGACGTGCTGGATTTGAGTCGCTCCCTCTATTTAGGGTAAGTCAATCGTCACGGTTGATCGGCAGGTTCATCTGCTTCCCAGATACGCCGCTCTCCCCTGCTCATACAGATCATTGCCCTCACAGTCGATGACCACGACGAGGGGCATCTTCTCCACCCAGAGCCTGCGCAGGGCCTCGGACTGAAGGTCTTCCCAGGCGATGAGCTCGCTCTTTTTGATGCACTTGGCAAGCAGGGCCCCTGCGCCGCCGATGGCACCGAAATACACACCGCAATGCCGCTTCATGGCATCTATGACCTCGGCGGACCGGGCACCCTTGCCGATCATGCCCCGGGCCCCCTGGGCCAGCAGGGCGGGCGCATAGGCATCCATTCGGCCCGAGGTGGTGGGACCGGCGGAGCCGATGACCTGCCCGGGCCGGGCCGGGCTGGGGCCCACATAGTAGATGGTGGCGTTCATCGGGTCAAAGGGAAGGGCCTCGCCCCTGCGCAGTAGCTCCACCATGCGCTTGTGGCCCGCATCCCGGGAGGTGAAGATTTCGCCGGTCAGGTAGACCGTATCCCCCGCCCGGAGCATTCTTGCCTTTTCCTCGGTCAGCGGTAGGTTGACATAATGTTCCATCAGAGCACCTCCGTTTGATGCCGGGTGGCGTGGCAGCCGATGTTGACGGCGCAGGGAAGCCCGGCGATGTGGGTGGGCAGAACCTCGATGTTCAGCCCCAATGCGGTGGTCAGACCGCCGAAGCCCTGGGGACCGATGCCAAGGACGTTGATCCGCTCCAGCAGCTCCGCTTCCAGGTCGGCGTAATAAGGGTCGGGATTCCGGACATCCAGCGGCCGCATCAGCGCCTTTTTCGCCAGGTATGCCGCCTTTTCAAAGGTACCGCCGATGCCCACGCCCACCACCATGGGCGGACAGGGATTGGGGCCGGCAGCCTCCACGGTGTCCAGAATGAACTTTTTGACCCCCTCCAGTCCGTCGGATGGCTTGAGCATTTTTACGGCGCTCATATTCTCGCTGCCGAAGCCTTTGGGACCCACGGTGATCTTCACCCGGTCCCCGGGGACGATGTCCGTGTGGATCATAGCCGGGGTGTTGTCGCCGGTGTTGCCCCGGCGGATGGGGTCCGCCACCACGCTCTTTCGCAGATACCCCTCGGTGTAACCCCGTCGAACGCCCTCGTTTACGGCATCGTAGAGATTTCCGCCCACAAAATGGACCTCCTGGCCCACCTCCAGAAACACACAGGCCATGCCCGTATCCTGGCAGATGGGCACGTTCTCCCGGTCTGCGATCTGAAAGTTCTCCACGATTTGATCCAGAACGTCCCGAGCGATGGCCCATTCTTCTTTATTTTGATAATCCCGAATGGCCGCCTTCACGTCCTCCGGCAGACAGGTATTGGCCTCAACGCAAAGCCTCGCCACCGTGTCCCGGATGACGGATACATCCAATTTTCGCATATGCTTCCCTCTTTCGTCAAAAGATAGGTTTTATTGTACTGCTCTTTTCCACAGGACGCAAGGGGCAATGTTGACAAATCCATTCATTTGTGGGATACTGTGGACAAAGGAGGGATTCCATTGAACAAAACCAAATTCGGCCTCACCGCCGCCCATCTGCGCATCCTGGCCCTTACCTTCATGCTCTTCGACCACCTCTGGGCCACAGTGGTCCCCGGCAACGATTGGATGCACTACCTGGGCCGCCTGGCCTTCCCCATTTTCGCCTTCCAGGCGGCGGAGGGGTATCACCATACCCATGATTTCAAGGGCTACTGCAAGCGCCTGGCCCTCTTTGCCATCCTTTCGGAGATCCCCTTCAATCTGATGATCATTGGCTCTCCCATCTTCCCCTTCCACCAGAACGTGATGCTCACATTGCTGCTGGGTCTGCTGGCCTGCCGGGCCTATGACCGGAAGAAATGGCTGTCGATGGTGGGTTGGTTCCTGCTGGGAGCCTTCAGCTTCTGCGACTACGGCGCAGCGGGTGTCTTGACCGTGCTGATGTTCCATGTCTTCCGGGGGCAAAAAATGGGACAGCTTCTGATGCTGTTTGTCATCAACTGGTTCTGCTACGAGGGACAGCAGCTCCTGGTCGGCTCCTTTGAGATCCCGCTCCAGGCCATCGCCATCTTTGCGTTCCTTCCCATCTGCCTGTAC
This sequence comes from Oscillospiraceae bacterium, assembly GCA_015067895.1. The sequence goes on from SVLP01000024.1 coordinate 7,098, forward strand.
AACGGCGAAAAGGGCAAGGGCGGCAAGGCCCTCCAGTATGGCTCCTATCTATTCTATCCGGTGCACATGCTGATCCTTGGTCTGATGTAAAAAATGAGCCAGCCTTTCGGCTGGCTCAAATTTTTTAGTTTTCGTTTTCGTAGATGAACTCCTGCAGGTCCTCCCGGCACATTTCCAGGTTGGGAACCAGAACAGCCATGCCCCGGATGGAGGCATTTCTATGGGCATCATCCTGGGGGATCCGCAGCGTTTCGATCTGAGCGCCGCTGCCCAGAATGCTCAGACCCGTGGTAGCATAATCGATGATCTGAGAATTATCCAGGTTGGTGACGATGTGGGGCAAAATCTCCTCGATTGCGGTCCACAGGGTACGGATATCCGCATTCCGGAAGGACTCCGCAATGGCCATGAGGACCCGGCGCTGGCGATCCGTACGACCGTAGTCGCCGCCGGCGGCATAGCGCATCCGGGTAAAGGTCAGCGCATCCTCGGCGTTGAAATAGTTGCTGCCGGCGCTGAAATGGTTGCTTGAGGCATTGTTCATATACTTGGCCTCTGCGCTGGAGATCTCCAGGGTCACGCCGCCAAGGATCTCAATGATCTCGGTGAACTCGTCAAAGTCCACCATGACGTTGCCATCGATCTCCAAACCGAAATTGACCTTGAATGTCTCATTCATCAGATCCGTACCGCCATAGCGGAAGGCGGCGTTCAGACGGTTATCCAGGTAGCCGGGAATCTGAACATAGAGGTCACGCATGAAGGAGGTGAGCCGGATGGTGCCCTTCTCCTTGTTCATGGACACCAGGATCATGGAGTCAGAACGGGCCCGCTCCTCGCCGGGACGGCGGTCCTGGCCGATGAGCATGATGTTGACCACATCACCCTGCAGCACATCCACCGTTTCGAAAACCACATCGGTAGCATCCATAGTCTCCAGACCTTCCACGTTTTCGGGAGGGTCTGTTTCCATTTCCTCCGGAAGCATCACCACCGTTTCACCGGGGGTAGGGTTCTCAAAGCGGCCCAGACGGCCAAAAATATAGTTCATACCGAGGGCAACCACGATCAGCGCCACCAGCAGCAGCGACAGCATCACGATCAGGAAGATCAGACAGCCGCTCTTCTTTTTCTTATTCTGCTCCCCTTCGGGCCGCAGATCCACAAATTCTTCCTCAGCCATGAAAGCGCCTCCAAAAAAGTCAATGTTTCGTACAAAAAACGTACTATCTGATACTATATCACTCTTTTCCTCCTATTTCAAGTGCTATTTCTGTTATTTCCTTATTCTTAGGAATTATTAAGAAATATATGCACAAGCCATAAAAAAGACCACTGCCGGAGCAGTGGCCTTTTTGCGTTTTTCCGTTATCTGCTTCCCTTGTCGTAGGGGATACCCTCTGCCTTGGGGGCCTTGGACTTCTTGGAGGTGAAGATCAGAACCACCAGGGAGATGATATAGGGCAGCATGTTGTAGACGGTACCGGGGATGTTCAGCTGAGCCAGGAAATCGAATGCCACATAGACATTGGACAGGGCACGCATCAGACCAAACAGCAGCGCAGCCAGAGCGATGTTCACGGGCTTCCACTGACCGAAAATCATAACAGCCAGAGCCAGGAAACCGAAGCCAGCAACGCCGTTCTCAAACTTCCACTCGGAAACGCCGGAGGTGATATAGACGATGCCGCCCAGACCACCCAGAATACCGGAGATGATAACACCGGCATAGCGCATCTTGTAGACGTTGATGCCCACGGAGTCGGCAGCCTGGGGATGCTCACCACAGGCGCACAGCCGCAGACCGAATCGGGTCTTGTACAGAACCACATGGCTCATGATGAGCAGGGCCACGGCAATGACCATGAACCAGCTCAGCTCCATGGAGCCGATGTTAAAGTAGAAGGCCTTCTTCTCCTCCACGTATGCGATGGTGGAGGAAACGTCGCTGGCATCGGCAGCCATGTTCAGAGCCTTGACGATGACGGTGGCCAGAGCGGTGCCCAGCATGTTCATGGCGGTGCCGATGATGGTCTGATCCGCATTGAAGTTGATGGCGGCAACCGCCAGCAGCAGGGAGTAGACCGCACCGGCCAGCACAGCAGCCAGGCAGACCATGACGATCATCACGGGAGCGGAGGTGCCGTCGGGCAGGTAGCGCATCATCAGAGCGCCGCCCAGAGCGCCGATGACCATGATGCCCTCCAGGCCGATGTTGATGATGCCGGAGTGCTCAGAGAAGCAGCCGCCCAGGGCCACCAGCATCAGAACGGAGGCAAAAATCAGCGTATATTGAATCAGAAGAGCCATTACTTCTTACCTCCTTCGTTTTTCTTGGCCTTGCGCTTCTCGTCCGCCTTGTCCAGGCCACGGTTCATAGCGGTCTTCATGAACAGCACGAAGCCGCACAGGTAGATGATCAGAGAGCTGATGAAATCAGACACCTGGGCGCAGTACAGGGCCTTATCCACGTAAGCGCCGCCTGCGGTGATGTGCTGGATGAAGAAGGAGGAGAAGATGGAGCCGATGGGATGCAGACCGCCCAGGAAAGCAGCGGCGATGCCGTTGAAGCCCATGCCGGGGATGCTGGTCTGACCGCAGTCCCACTGCTCGTAGCCGCTCAGATACAGCATTGCAGCGCCCATACCAGCCAGCGCACCGGCGATGGCCATGGTCAGAATGATGTTGCGGTTCTCCTTCATGCCGGCGTACTTGGCGGCATTCTTGTTGTTGCCGGTGGCCTTCAGCTCGTAGCCCAGCTTGGTCTTCTCCAGCAGGACCCAGATGGCGACGGCAACGATGATGGCCAGGGGGATGCCGATGGTGACATACTGGTTCTTGGTGAAGAACTCACCGAGGCCCATGCCGGGCATCAGCGCCTCGGGGGCATTGCCCTTCAGCCGCAGGGTGTACGGAGAGGTGGTTTCCTTGACACCGCCCAGCAGGATGTTGACACAGTACAGGCTGATCCAGTTGAACATGATGCAGGAGATGACCTCGTTGACGTTGAACTTGGTCTTGAGGAAGCCAGACAGGGCACCCAGCAGGGCACCGGCCACGATGGCACCCAGCAGGCATACCCACCAGGGCAGCTGCAGGGCCAGAGCCATATACAGGCTTGCACCGGCACCCACCACATACTGACCGGCGACACCGATGTTAAAGAGGCCCGCCTTGTTGGCAAACAGCACGGACAGGGCGCACATCAGCAGCGGAGCGGTCTTGACCAGGGTGTTACCCAGGTACTTGAGCTGCTGCTCGGGCTTGGGGTAGTACATAAAGTTCTTGACGATGTTGGTGATGGCTTCCCATGCACCCTCGGCGTTGATGAACAGCAGCGCAATATAGCCCACCAGCAGACCCACCAGAATGCACATCAGAGAAGCAAGCAGGGACTGCAGGCCGCTGTTTCTCAGCAGATTGTTCTTTTTCATGCCTTGCCCTCCCTCTTTGCACCGGCCATGTACAGGCCCAGCTCCTCGACGGTGACGTTCTTGGGATCAAATTCGCCGACGATCTCGCCCTCGAACATGACTAAGATCCGGTCGGAAACGTTCATGACCTCGTCCAGCTCCAGGGACACCAGCAGCACGCCCTTACCGGCATCCCGCTGCTCCACCAGCTGCTTGTGGATATACTCGATGGCACCCACGTCCAGACCACGGGTGGGCTGGACGGCGATCAGAAACTCGGGGTTCTTGTCGATCTCACGGGCGATGATGGCCTTCTGCTGGTTGCCTCCGGACATGCTGCGGGCCCGGGTGATGGGACCCTGGCCGCTGCGGACGTCAAACTGCTCGATGAGCCGCTCGGCATACTGACGGATGTTCTTGCGCTTGAGGAAGCCCAGCTTGGAAGTGAACTCGGGTTCGAAGTAGCGCTGCAGGACGATGTTGTCCTCCAGGGAGTAGTCCAGCACCAGGCCGTGCTTGTGCCGGTCCTCGGGGATGTGGGACATACCCATGGTGCTGCGCTTGCGGATGGGCAGCTTGGTGATGTCCTTGCCGCACATCTCGATGGTACCGGCGGACAGAGGCTCCAGACCGGACAGGCCGTAGACCAGCTCGGTCTGACCGTTGCCGTCGATACCGGCGATGCAGACGATCTCGCCCCGGCGGACCTGGAAGGTCACGTCGTTGACGGCGTTCTTCTTGTGGCGCTTGGAGGCCACGCACATGCCCTTGACATCCAGGACCACATCGGTGGGCTTAGCCTCCTCCTTGTCGACCTTGGCCTTGACATCACGGCCGACCATCATCCGGGAGAGGTCAGCGGGGGTCACATCCTTGGTTTCCACGGTGCCGATGTACTTGCCCTTGCGCAGGACGGAGCAGCGGTCGGCGACCTCCATGATCTCCGCCAGCTTGTGGGAGATGAAGAGGATGCTCTTGCCCTCGGCAGCCAGATTGTGCATGATCTGCATCAGCTCGCTGATCTCCTGGGGAGTCAGCACGGCGGTGGGCTCGTCGAAGATCAGAATGTCGTTCTCCCGATAGAGCATCTTCAGAATTTCGGTACGCTGCTGCATACCGACGGTGATGTCCTCGATCTTGGCATCCAGATCCACCTGCAGACCGTAGCGCTTGGAGATCTCCTCCACCTTGGCCCGGGCTTCATTTTTCTGCAGGAAGCCGTTCTTGCAGGGCTCCACGCCCAGGATGATGTTGTCGAGAACCGAGAAGCACTCCACCAGCTTAAAATGCTGATGCACCATGCCGATGCCCAGATCGTTGGCATCGTTGGGATTGCGGATCTCCACCTTCTTGCCATCCATGCGGATCTCGCCTTCCTCGGGCTGGTACAGACCGAACAGAACACTCATCAGCGTGGACTTACCGGCGCCATTCTCACCCAGCAGAGCGTGGATCTCGCCCTTTTTCAGCTGGATGGTGATGTCGTCGTTGGCAATGATTCCGGGGAATCGCTTGGTGATGTGCAGCATCTCAACTGCGTAATTTTCCAATTGCCATACCTCCTCAGCCCGGCGGGATGGTCCCCTCTTATGGCCGGGCATAGTTTTCGAGGCTAGTATATCATGGCTTTGTCGAATTTGCAAAAGATTTTTAAGGAAATTGCCGCATCTTGCGTGCAAGTTTTCCATTGCCGAACGCAAAAGCGGACAGGCCGAAGCCTGTCCGCTCAAATGCGAAGGGAAACTTACTTGATGTTGTCGTAGGTGTTGACAACGACCTCGGTGGTGGGCATAGCGCTGATGTCACCGGAAACGACCAGGGTGCCGTCGAACATGGCAGCAACCAGAGCCTTGTAATCGTCCTGGGTGAAGGTGTCGCACCACAGGGTGGAATCCATGGGCAGCTGGACGTAGTTGGCCTCGGGATCGGCGGAAACCAGACCCAGGGACTCGATCTTGCCAGCGTAGGCAGCCCAGTTGTCCTCCAGAACGATGGCGGTCAGCAGAGTCTTGACAGTGGGAGCCAGACCCTTCATGGCAGAGGTAACAGTCATACCCTCAATGTTGAACATGCCGTCGATGACAGGAGCCTGGTTGGTGTCAACACCGATGACCTTGCCGCCGACCTTGGCAGCAGCCTCAGCAGCAGAGGTGAAGATGCCGCCGCCGCAGGCGAAGACACACTCAACGGCCTTCTCGCCGTACCAAACGTCCATAACACCGGTGATGTCGGCATCGCCGGCGAAGGCGCCGCCGTAGATGTACTCGACGACCACATCGCTGACGATGTTCAGCTCCTTGGCAGCAGCATCAACGCCCTGCAGGAAGCCGTAGCCGAAGCGCTGGACAGCGGGGACAGCCATGCCGCCCAGGAAGCCCAGGTGCTTGTAGCCCATCTTGACAGCAGCGTAGCCAGCCATGTAGCCGGACAGCTCTTCCTGGTAGATGGCGGAGTAGACGTTCTCGGTGGCGGTGAAGCCGCCCTCGCCCTCAGCAACGTCCAGAGCGACGAACTTCACATCGGGATACAGGTCAGCGACCTCAGCCAGAGTCTCGCCGAAGGCGAAGCCGGGCATGACGATGACGTTGTAGCCGTCGATGACAGCAGCGTCGACCATGGCAACACGCTCAGCGGTGGAGTTGCCAACGGGCTTGTAGTAGGTGAAATCGATGCCGTTCTCGTCGGCGAAGGCCTTGCAGGCCTCGTAGGTGGTCTGGTTGAAGGACTGGTCGGTGATGTCACCGTAGTCGGTGATCATAGCGATCTTGTACTCAACATCAGATGCGACGGGAGCGGTGGTCTCGGGGGTGGAAGCGGCGGGATCGGACTCGGCGGGAGCGGTGGTCTCAGCGGGAGTGTTGCCGCAGGCGACCAGGCCCAGAACCATGACCAGAGCCAGCAGCATAGCCAGGATCTTCTTCATTTTTTGAACCTCCAAATGTATTTTTCGGCCTATTCAGCCGTCTGTCATTGTCGCACATTTTTTTCAAAAAATCAACCGTAAATTGACAGTTTCAGAAAAATAAACAACCCCGGCAACCCGGGGTTGTCAGATATCACAACGCCATATGCTCGCTGGCCTTGAAGCCTGCGGGCAGAAGCTCCGCCATGGTCATGGCGGTGTAGCCGTCGGTGCCGCCCATATAGATCATGAATTCATCGTGGACGAATTCCCGCATGACCTGGCGGCACACGCCGCAGGGCGGGAAAGAGCCCGTGATCACGCCGTCCTTGCCGCCCACCACGGCGATGGCGGTGAAGGAGCGGTGCCCGTCGTAGACAGCCTTAAAGAAGGCAGTCCGCTCGGCGCAGTTGGTGGGACCGTAGGCGGCATTCTCAATGTTGCAGCCCTGATACACGGTCCCGTCGGCACACAGCAGCGCCGCACCCACCTTGTAGCCCGAATAGGGCACATAAGCATGGGTCATGGCCTCCTTGGCCAGTTCAATGAGTTGTTCGGGAGACATAAGATTCCTCCAATCTGAAATGCAGAATGCTGAATGCATAATGCAGAATGTTATTTCCGTGACTCGGAAGCGGTTTTGCAAATCGCTACCAAAATGCGAATCAATTCGTCTGCATCTTTTCTCATGCTTTCAAACTCTGCCTTACTGATATATTCGGTTCTGTGCAGAAGTCGCAGCCAATAGTACGTTTCATTGGTTTCTTTCAATGCGATGCTCATTTTGGAATAGAAATCCGCTCTGCTCTGCGCTCTTTGCGCTTCCGATACGTTTGCTCCGATGCTCGTTCCGCATCTGAGCAACTGCTTTGTCAGAACATATTCCTTGTCCTTATGCCGAATGTATTTCGACAGATTTACAATCCTTACCGCAAATTCAAAGCTCTTTTCCTCGATTGCGTTTTCGTTATCCATCATGTCATTCTGCCTTCTGCATTATGCATTCTACATTATTTCATCAGCAAAGCTCTTGCCCTCAGTATCCAGCTCCACATCCAGCAGCTGAGCCACGGTGGCGGCGATATCGCAGAAGCCCACCCGGGTGCCCAGGTTGACGGGCTTGACCTTCGGACCCGCCACGATCAGCGGCACATACTCTCTGGTATGGTCCGTGGTGGCGGTGTAGGCCGGGTCACAGCCGTGGTCGGCGGTGATCATGAGGATATCGTCCTCCCGAAGCTTCGGCAGGAAGGTGCCCAGCCATGCATCAAACTCGCTCAGCGCATTTGCATAGCCGTCGATGTTCCGGCGGTGTCCGAAAACCATGTCGAAATCCACCAGATTCACAAAGCACAGGCCCTCGAAATCGGTTTCGGCGTAATGGTCCGTGTGCTCCATGCCGTTCCGATTGGAGGTGTTGTACACGTGCTCGGTGGTGCCGATGCCGGCGAAAATGTCGTGGATCTTGCCCACGCCGATGGATGCCTTGCCGCTCTCCTTGAGCGCATCCAGCAGCGTTCTTGCGGGAGGCTCCAGGGAGTAGTCGTGGCGGTTGCTGGTCCGCTTGAAGCCGTCTTTGGCATTACCCACATAGGGACGGGCGATGACCCGGCCCACGCCATGCTTGCCCCTGAGAATTTCTCTCGCCTTGTGGCAGGCATCGTAGAGTTCGTCCAGGGGGATCAGCTCCTCATGGGCCGCCACCTGGAACACGGAGTCGGCGGAGGTGTAGACGATCCACTTGCCGGTTTCCAGCTGCTCCGCGCCGTAATCCCGGAGCACATCGGTGCCGGAATAGGGCAGGTTACACAGACAGCCCCGTCCCGTGGCCTCCTCAAAGGCCTTGAGGACCTCCTCGGGGAAGCCCTCGGGATAGGTGGGCAGCGGCTCGGGAGACACGATACCGGCGATCTCCCAGTGTCCGATGGTGGTGTCCTTGCCCATGGAGCGCTCCGCCAGCCGGGCCACAGCACCGGCGGGCTTCTCCACTTTTCCAAGGAACTCCTGCCCATCGATGTTGCCGATGCCAAGCTTCACCAGATTGGGGATGTGCAGCTTATCAGAAGCTGCACAGCTTCTGAGCGTATGCACCCCCACATCGCCAAATTGTTCACTGTCGGGCATGGCTCCCGCACCGCAGGAGTCCAGCACGATCAAAAAAACTCGTTTCATAACATTCTTCCTTTCATCAGAGAATGTATCCTTGCCTCCCCCATAGAGGGAGGGGGACCGCATCAGCGGTGGTGGGGGTGTGCTTCGATGAAGGTACACTCCCCCGGTCTGCTTCGCAGCCCTGCCCCCTCTGAGAGGGGGCCAAGGGGTATCAGATCACACAATAAAGATCGTCGTGGTCAAATTTTTCCGCAGTTCCCGCTCCAAATCCTCCGACCAGTCCATCCAGAACCGGTTCTTGTGGAGGCTCCGGGCCACGTTTCGCTTCACCACATCGTCGCTGACACGGGTGTGATCCTGCATCCGCAGGTCGTGGTGACGGAGCTTGCACTTGTCGGAAAAGCTGCGGCTCTTCTCCCGGAGTTCCTCGGCGGTGTCGGTCAGCAGCACCAGTCGGGAGGTATCCCGCTGGTTCACCTTGACCACAGTTTTGATTTCCGTCACATCCAGCTCCCGGATGGGGATAAACCACAGCTTCATCGCCACACCACTGCGGCTGATGTGCACCGAAAGCAGTCCCGACACACCGGCCCAAACGAAACCACCCACAAAGAGGAACCAAATAAGCACAAAAAAGATAGCGAAAATCCCGACCGGGCTGTCGCCCCAGCCGACCAGAGGCAGCTCGGTGAAGTTATCTGTAATGCCCTGCAGGGCCCCAAAGAACATGAACCCCGCCCAACCGGTCAAGAGGATACGCACAGCGGGGTTGTTCACCCGACGGAATACCCTTCCCTCCAGATTCAGCTCCATACACACACCTCCCGAGTCTGTTTTCGTCAGTTGACCCCTTACTTGTTCTCCATGGCCACGGCCACATCCAGGGCCACCTTCATCATGGTGGTGAAGGAATTCTGACGCTCCTCGGCGGTGGTCTCCACGCCCTTGAGGACGTGATCGGAAATGGTGCAGATGCACAGGCCACGCTTGCCGTAGCGGGCGGCGTTCATATACAGGGCGGCGGCCTCCATCTCCAGAGCCAGAACGCCCATCTTCTTCAGACCGTAGACACTGTCCAGACCCTCGGGTACGCCAACATGGTCACCATAGAAGACATCGGAGGAGTTGACGTTGCCCACATGGTAGGTGGCACCGTACTCCTTACAAGCTTTGACGGCCTCGCACATCATGTCGAAGTTGCCGATGGGGGCAAAGGAGCCGGGCAGGTGGAACTGCTTGTGCCAGTTGCTGTCGGTGGTAGCGCCCTGGGCGATGACGATGTCATAGAGGTTCACATGATCCTGGATGGAGCCGGCGGAGCCCACCCGGATGATGTTCTCCACGCCGAAGAAGGTGAACAGCTCATGGGAGTAGATGCCGATGGCGGGCATACCCATGCCGGAGGCCATGACGGACACCTTCACGCCCTTGTAGTAGCCGGTGTAGCCGTTGACGCCACGGACATTGTTGACCAGAACGGGATTCTCAAAAAAGTTCTCCGCAATAAACTTGGCCCGCAGCGGATCACCGGGCATCAGAACGGTCTTACCAAAGCCGATTTCATTCTGGACATTGATATGGGGAGTAGCAGGATAGTTAGCCATAATAATCACCTTTCAAAATAGTATGGAATGCAGAATGCTGAATGCAAAATGCAGAATTATGACAGCGAAATCATTCTGCATTATGCATTCTGAATTATGCATTAATAAGTGCCATCGTCGGCCAGGCCCTTGGCGATCTTGACGATGCGGGAGGTGCCCAGGCGGTCTGCACCCAGGGCGATGAACTTCTCGGCATCCTCAATAGAGGAAATACCGCCGGCGGCCTTGATCTTCACGCGGGGGGCCACATGCTTGGCGAACAGCTCCACATCTGCGAAGGTGGCACCGGCCTTAGAAAAGCCCGTGGAGGTCTTGATATAGTCTGCGCCGGAATCGGACACGCACTTGCACAGCTGGATTTTCTCCTCATCAGTCAGCAGACAAGTCTCGATGATGACCTTCAGAATCTTGCCATTGCAGTGGCCCTTGATGGCGGCGATCTCCTCGGTGATCTCGGCCCACTTGCCATCCTTGGCCCAGCCGATGTTGATGACCATATCCACCTCGTCAGCGCCGTTCTCCACCGCATCCAGCGCCTCCAGGCACTTGACCTTGGTGGTGGAGTAGCCGTTGGGGAAGCCGATGACGGTGCAGATTGCCAGGCGGTCGCCCACATACTCCTTGGCCTGCTTGACAAAGCTGGCGGGGATGCAGACGGAGGCGGTCTTAAACTTCATGCCGTCGTCACAGATGGCCTTAATCTCCGCCCAGGTGGAGGCCTGTCCCAGCAGGGTGTGGTCGCACTTGCTCAGAATTTCCTTGATATCCATGTTGTATTCTCCTTATCAGAATTATTAACAATGTTCATAGGGAACGCCGTCCCCGGCGTTCCGTCCGCCGTAAGGCGGCAGTTCGGTACGGTCTGTGCTGATTCAGCCCTGTCCGTGGAGCTTGATGACCTTGTGCTCCCGGATGCCCGAGATATAGCACTTGTGGCACATGGCGATGTAGCTGTCGTTACCGCCCAGGACCACCTGGGCACCCTGGGTGACGATGTGACCCTCGCCGTCGATTCTTGCGTTGACGGTGGCCTTGGCACCGCAGTCGCACATGGTCTTGATCTCCTCGATCACATCCGCCAGCTCCATCAGCCGCCTGGAGCCGGGGAAGAGCTTGGTCTGGAAGTCGGTCCGCAGGCCGAAGCAGAGCACCGGCACGGAGAAGTCATTGACGATGGAGCGGAGCTGATCGATTTGCTCCGGCACCAGAAACTGGCACTCGTCGACGATGATGACATCGCACTGGTCCTTCTTGGTTGCCTCAAAGAGCCGGTACACATCGATGGCCGGGGTGATGACATCCACCTGGGCCTCCAGGCCGATGCGGCTGCGCAGGATCTGGGCACCGTCCCGGGTGTCGGCGCTGGGCTTGATGAGCCACACCCGCATATCGTTCTCCTCATAATTATACTTTGTAATCAGAGCCTGGGCCGTTTTGCTGGAGCCCATGGCGCCGTACTTGAAATAGAGCTTTGCCATTGGTCAGATTTCCTCCTATTTGGTCTTCTATCTATTATGATATAAGACGAGGCAAAATTCAAGCACTATTTGTGAATTTTACCCATTGGGCGCAGGTCTGCACTGTGATACAATACGGGCGGTGATTTGATTGAAACGAAAACTTCTCTGGACAGCCTTTGTGCTCTACAGCGCCTTGATGCTGTGGCTCCTGTTCATCCGCTGGCGCAGCGTGGAGATCACGGATTACTGGACCCAGCTTTCCGGACGGCTGAACCTCATCCCCCTCTCCTCCATGGGCAGTATGCTTCGGACATTATGGAATAACCCCTACCCCGCCGTTCTCTGGACGGTGGTTTACAACATCGGCGGCAATATCGCCATGTTCGTGCCCCTGGGCTTCTTTCTCCGGGCATTGGTCCCAAAATGCCGCAGTTTTTGGCGATGCATGGGCACCGTGGCTGCCATCATGACGGCTGTAGAATTATGTCAACTGTTCACCCTCCGGGGCTTCTGTGAGTTGGACGATCTGCTCCTCAACCTCCTGGGAGCCGCCGCTGGATGGTGGTTTGCGAAAAAAGGCGGTGCATGATGCACCGCTTTTTCTTATTCGGATTCGATGATATGCGCCCCCTGGAACTCCACATGGAGCGGCAGCATCTGCCAATTGGCCTCGGTGATCCGGGGCAGCTTCTCCATAAGGCGCTCCTCCAAATTCTTATCCCGGGTGATGCACAGCAGCGTGGGGCCTGCGCCGGAGAGACAGAAGGCCGCACCGGTGGTCCGGACCAGCGCCTCGATGACCTCGTAGTCCCGGATCAAGTGCTTGCGGTAGCGCTGGTGGAGCCGGTCCTGCATGGCGTTTCGCAGGAGCTTGCCGTCCCCCAGCTCCAGCGCCTTCAAAACAAGTGCACCATGGGCGATGTTGTAGATGGCATCCGCCCGGCTCAGCTGCTCCGGCAGCACCGCACGGGCCTTGGTGGTGGGCAGGTCAAAATCCGGGATCAGCGCCAGGAACTCCCAGTCGGGATGGAGGGGGAAATTCACGCAGACCGGCAGACCGTTGTCCACCATGGAGGCCGTCAGACCTCCGTAGAAGGCCGGAGCCAGGTTGTCTGGGTGGCCCTCCATGGCGTTGGTGATGTTGAGCAGGCCCTGGGTGGAGAGCTTGCTGCCGTGGAGGATGTTGGCACCCATGGCTCCCGCCACCAGAAGCGCAGCGGAGCTGCCCAGGCCCCGGCAGACGGGGATATGGGCATCGATGTGAATTTTAACGCCCCGGACCTCCTCGCACATGGTAGCCATGACGGCGCAGTAGGACACATAGGCCAGATTGTCCGGCCCAGTGAATTCCTCGGGACAGCCGGTGATCTCCAAACCGTACTCCGACTCCTCGAAGGTCACATCGGTGTACAGGCTCAAGGCACAGCCGAAGGCATCAAAGCCGGGACCCAAGTTGGCGGTGGTGGCAGGGACTCTTATGGTAACTCTTTTCATCTCTCTATATATTCTCCCAAAATTGAGAATTGATAATTGAGAATGGAGAATGAAAAACATAATTCTCAATTATCCATTCTCAATTCTCCATTTTTACATGCCCAGCACGAAGGATAGCATCTCCTCCTTGGCGATCACGCCGGTATGCAGCTCGGGCAGCTCCTTCAGACCGGTCAGATTCTTGGGAATGGGGACATTGGTGATGGTGGACAGCCGCTCCATCTGCTCGAACTCATCGCCGGAGGTATCGCCGCCGATGGCGGAGAGGACCGCTGCGGGGAACTTGTAGGGGGATGCGGTGGACAGGACCACCATGGGGGTCTTGTCGCCGGTCTGGTTGACATAATTTTCAGCAACCTGCCAGCCCACAGCGGTGTGGGTGTCACAGAGGTAGCCAAAATTCTTCCACACCTTGTCGATGGCGGCGGAGGTGATGGCATCGTCGGCGAAGTCGCCCCAGAACTCGGCATCGATGGCGGCCTTCAGCTCCTCGGGGACGGTGTACTTGCCGCTTGTGTTCAGCTGCTTCATGAGGCCTGCCACCAGCTCGGCATCCTGGCCGGAAAGCAGGTACAGCAGCCGCTCCAGATTGGAGGAAACCAGGATATCCATGGAGGGGGAATCGGTCTTGTGCAGGGGCCGCTTCCGATCATAAGTACCAGTGTGGATGAAGTCGGACAGGACCTTGTTGGTGTTGGAGGCGCAAATCAGCTTGCCCACAGGCAGGCCCAGCTTCTTGGCAAGGTAGCCTGCCAGGATATCGCCGAAGTTGCCGGTGGGAACGGAGAAGTTGACCTTCTCGCCCAGAGCGATCTCACCCCGGTTCATCAGATCAGCGTAGGCCTTAAAATAGTAGGTGATCTGGGGAGCCAGTCTGCCGATGTTGATGGAGTTGGCGGAGGAGAGCTCAATGCCCTTGCCCTCCAGGAGCTTGCCGTCAGCGCAGGCGGCGAAAATGTTCTTCACGCCGGTCTGGGCATCGTCAAAGTTGCCCTCCACGGCGCAGACCCGGACATTGGCTCCCTTCTGGGTGACCATCTGGGCCCGCTGGACAGCGGAAACGCCACCGTGGGGATAGAACACGCAGATGCCCACGCCGTCCACATCGGCGAAGCCCGCCAGAGCGGCCTTGCCGGTATCGCCGGAGGTGGCAGTGAGGATCAGAATTTCCTTTTCCATGCCCTCGGACTTGATGGCAGCGGTCAGCAGCTGGGGCAGCATACACAGAGCCACATCCTTAAAGGCAGAGGTGGGACCCCGGAACAGCTCCAGGACCGTAAAATCACCCACCTTGACGGTGGGAGTCAGCTCCTCGGACTCGAATTTTCCGGTGTAGGCCTTCTCGACCAGCTCGTCCATGGGCTGGATGTCGGGCAGCAGAGCACCGAGAATCTGCTTTGCCATGCCCTTGGTATCCTTGCTGAGGCACGCCTGCCAGTCAAAGTCGGGCAGCTCCTTCATCATATAAAGACCGCCGTCATCGGCGAGTCCCTTCAGGACCGCCTGGGCGGAATTGACGGGTGCAGAAGCGCCCCGGGTGGACTGATAATACATGGTGATTTCCTCCATTCGTGGATTTCCAACAAAAATCCTTGGTCTGAACTGTGAATTTTCGGTAAAAAACCGAGTATACAAGTATACCCAAGAACCCTTGCAATTTGAATGGCTATATGATATACTGTTCCCGTCAAAAAAGCAAGTGTTTTTCTCAGAAAAACAAATGATTAGAAAAACGGAGGAATCCCCATGAATGTTGCACTTTTGGGCTTCGGCGTTGTGGGTCGTGGTGTCTACGACCTGACGCTGGACCGTTCCGATATCAATATCAAATATGTGGTTTGTCTGGAGGATGTTGAGCTTCCCGGCGTGACCGTCACCCGGGACTACCAGCAGATTCTGAACGACGAGACTGTGGACACCGTGGTGGAGGCCATGGGCGGTCTGCATCCCGCCTGGGACTTTGTCAAGGCTGCCATCGAGCACGGCAAGAATGTCGTCACCTCCAACAAGGCCATGGCCTGCACCTTCTACGATGAGCTGCTGCCCCTGGTCCAGGAGAAGGGTGTCTTGTTCCGCTGCACCGCTGCGGTGGGCGGCGGTATTGGCTGGCTCTCCGAGCTGGGCCGGGTCCGCCGCTGTGAGACGGTCCTTTCCGTGGGCGGCATCATGAACGGCACCTGCAACTACATCCTTGACAACATGACCCGCCAGGGCCTGGACTACGATGTGGCACTGAAGCAGGCCCAGCAGCTGGGCTACGCCGAGGCCAACCCCTCCACCGACGTGGACGGCATCGACACCTGGCACAAGGTCATCCTGTCCTCCAACATCGCCTTCGGCGTGTCCGTGGACAAGCAGACCGTCCCCGTCTCCGGCATCCGGAACATCAAGGCCTGCGATGTTGCCGAGTTCACCAAGCGGGGCTACACCTGCAAGCTGATCTCCACCGGCAAGCGCACCGACAGCGGCTTCTCCGTCTATGTTCAGCCCACCCTCTGCGGCGCTTCTGACCTGGAGGCACACATCCCCATGAACTTCAACCTCATCACCTTCGAGGGTGCCGCCGCCGGCCGCCAGAGCCTCTATGGCCAGGGTGCGGGCCGGTATCCCACCGCATATAATGTGGTGCAGGATCTGTGCGACCTGCTGAGCGGCAACGGCTTCTACGCCCCCTGCGAGGGCACTGTTGCCGCCAAAAACGATGGCAAGCTGCGCTTCTATGTCCGTGGTGCCTCCGATGCCTGGCTTCAGTCCGTCACTGCCGAAGCCTGGGGCGAGGGCATCGTCACCGAGCCCGTCGCCGTGGATGAGATCCACGCCTGGCTGAAAAATTACCCCGATTGCTTTATGGCAGCCATTTGTTAATCCCAGAAAGGACGTTATCCCATGCTCAAAGTAACCAAATTCGGCGGCTCCTCCATGGCAGATGCCGGTCAGTACCGCAAGGTCCGTGACATCATCATGGCGGACCCCAGCCGGAAGGTCGTTGTCGTCTCCGCCGCAGGCAAGCGCTTCAAGGAGGATCACAAGCTCACCGACCTTCTGTACCTGTGCCACGCCCACACCCAGTACGGTGTGGACTGCACCCCCATTTTCGACATGATCACCTCCCGCTACCTGGAAATTCGGGATGAATTGCAGCTGAACCTGGACCTGGAGAGCGAGTTCGCAGCGCTGAAAAAGCGCCTGGACAAGAAGCGTGTGACCCAGGATGAGCTGGTCAGCCGGGGCGAGTATTTCTCCGCCAAGCTGATGGCCGCATACCTCGGCTACAACTTCGTGGATGCCGCCGACTGGGTCAAGTTCAACATGGACGGCACCGTCAACACGGAGCTGAGCTACGAGGCCTTCCGGGATGCCGCTGCCGGACAGGGTGTCGTCACCCCCGGCTTCTACGGTGCCATGCCCGGCGGTCACATCAAGACCTTCTCCCGTGGCGGCTCCGACATCACCGGTGCCTACGCCGCAGCGGCCCTGGATGCCGATGTCTACGAGAACTGGACCGATGTCTCCGGCATTCTGATGGCAGACCCTCGGATCGTGGATGACCCCATGACCATCCCCCAGGTCACCTATGATGAGCTCCGGGAGCTGAGCTACTCCGGTGCCCAGGTCCTCCACGAGGGCACCATCTTCCCCGTCCGGGAAAAGGGCATCCCCGTGAACATCCGCAACACCAACGCCCCCGACCATCCCGGCACCATCATCCAGGAGTCCTTCGAGGAGAACGAGCTGGTGGAGGACCGGTTCATCACCGGCATCTCCGGCAAGAAGGACTTCTCCATCGTACATCTGAGCAAGCGGGGCCTGAGCAACGAAGTCGGTCTGCTGCGCCGTATTCTGACCATTTACGAGCGCCACAATGTCTCCGTCGTCTATGTCCCCAACGGCATCGACAATGTGTCCGTGGTCGTAGAGACCGAGGACATCGAGCCGGTGCTCTACACCATCCTGGCAGAGATCCAGCAGGAGATCCAGCCCGACACGCTGACCGTCATCGACGAGCTGGCTGTCGTCACCGCCGTCGGCCGCCACATGGCAAACACCCCCGGCATCTCCGGCAAGCTCTTCGGCGCCCTGGGCAAGGCGGGCATCAACATCCGCTTCATCACCCAGTCCCCCGACGAGCTGAACATCATCTTCGGCGTGGAGAACAAGGACTTCAAGCGCTCCATCCAGGTGCTGTACGATAAGTTTGCAAAGTAACGAATGACCCCGTGGCCCCCTCTCAGAGGGGGCAGGGCTGCGAAGCAGACCGGGGGAGTGTCCTTCCAATCGAAGTACACCCCCACCACCACTTCGTGGTCCCCCTCCCCCTATGGGGGAGGCAAGAATCAACGCTATCAATCTTTGGAGGTAATGAACATGATACTGTATACTGTTGCAATCCTGGGTGCCACCGGTGCTGTGGGCCAGGAAATGATGAGAATTCTGGAAGAGCGCAATTTCCCCGTGGGCCGTCTGGTCCCCCTGGCTTCCGCCCGCTCCGCCGGTAAGACCGTCAAGTTCCGTGGCGAGGATGTGACCATCGAGCTGGCCTGTGACGAGGCCTTCGAGGGCATCGACATCGTCCTGGGTGCCGCTGAGAACGACATTGCCGAGCGCTTCGCTCCCGCCATCGTCAAGGCCGGTGCCGTCTTCGTCGACAACTCCTCCGCCTTCCGTCTGAACCCCGACGTGCCCCTGGTGGTGCCCGAGATCAACCCCGAGGACGTGAAGCTCAACAAGGGCATCATCAGTAATCCCAACTGCTCCACCATCATCACCTGCACCGCCGTCAATGCACTGAACTCCATCTCCCCCATCCGCAGCATGGTGGCCTCCACCTACCAGGCCGTGTCCGGTGCCGGTGTCGCCGGTATGGCAGAGCTTCAGAACCAGATCGCCGACCTGCTGGCCGGTAAGCCCGCTGAGGTCAAGACCTTCGCCTACCAGATCGCCTACAATCTGATCCCCCAGATCGGCGGCGAGCAGGAGAACGGCTACACCTCCGAGGAGATGAAGCTCCACTACGAGGGCCGCAAGATCATGCACCTGCCCGAGCTGAACGTCTCCTGCACCTGCGTCCGTGTCCCCGTCATGCGCAGCCACTCCATCTCCGTCCAGCTCCACTTCGACAAGCCCGTTTCCGTCGAAGAAGCCCGTGAGGTCCTCAGCAAGGCCCCCGGTGTCAAGCTGGTGGACGATCTGAATAACAAGCAGTATCCCATGCCCCTGGACACCTCCGGACAGGATATCGTCTACGTGGGTCGCATCCGTCCCGACCTGACCGATCCCAACGGCCTGTGCCTGTGGTGCTGCGGTGACCAGGTCCGCAAGGGCGCTGCCACCAACTGCATCCAGATCGCCGAGCTGCTGACCAAGTGAGTTTGAAAAAATCCCGTCAAAAGACGGGATTTTTTCAGTTGACAATTGACAGTTGACAGTTGATAATTAGGATGAGTATTGATTAGGGGAGGAAAAAACTTGGATATCAAGCCATATGAAGAACGCTACCGGGATGACTTGATTTTCATGGTCCTGCAAGCCAAGGATGCCCTCGGAAGAGTCCCAAGTATCAATGAAGACCTCCTCCACATCCGGGAAAGCTATTTTGACAAGGGTGATTTTTTCTGGGTCGCTGTGGATGACAATGATCGGGTAATCGGCAGCATTGGATACTCCCGGATTGCGGATACGACGGAAGCTTTTTTGCACAGGCTGTATGTGAAAGCATCGGAAAAACACAAAGGAATCGGCTCTGCGCTTTTGAATACCGCTGAAACCGCCATGCGGGAAACTGGTCTGACTGCTGCCCACGTCCACATGGGCTCCCCTCGGTCACAGTGGTTTGAATCCTACTCCTTTTATCCAAAGCACGGATATCGGGAATATCATAGCGGATATATGCGCAAGGAATTATTGGATTATTAACTTACCCATTTCGAACCTGTCCCTTTTTTCTAACAATGTCCCGCTTTCGGGAGGGGTTCTTAGGGGAGGGAGCGAATTGACGTAAGGAAGCCTGAGCGGACTCCCCTAAGCCGACTTCTTTGGTTACTTTCTTGTTCGGTGACAAGAAAGTGACCCCCCGGAGGGCGTAACGATAACTGAGCTGTTTCGACGGGAACGACACACAAGCCGTTCCCTACAATATAAATAGAGAGGTATCCCACATGGACAAGACCTTATACAACGCCTACGTTTCCATCTTAAAGGAAGAGCTGCTCCCCGCCATGGGCTGCACGGAGCCCATCGCCGTGGCCTATGCCGCCGCTGTGGCGGCCCGGGAGCTGGGCTGCACCCCCGAAACCGTGGAGATCGTGGTCAGCGGCAACATCATCAAGAATGTCAAGAGCGTGGTGGTCCCCAACACCGGTGGCTTAAGGGGCCTGGCTGCCGCCGCTGCGGCGGGCATCGTGGCCGGCGACCCGGATGCCCAGCTCCAGGTCATCTCCCAGGTCACAGCCGAGGACCATAAGCGCATCGCCGCCTACTTAAAATCCGCCGACTTCCCCATCCGGGAATCCGACTCCGGCTACATCTTCGACATCGACATCCGCCTGAGCGCAGGTGCCCATTCCGCCCGGTGCCGCATCGCCGGCTACCACACCAACATCATCCGCATTGAAAAGGATGGCGAGATCCGCAGAGATGTGCCCTACACCGAGGCAGGCCAGAACTACGCCACGGACCGTTCCTTGCTGAACATCGAGCAAATCGTCGAATTCGCCGACACCATGGATGTGGAGGATGTGCGTGACACTCTGGAACGGCAGATGGAATATAACCTGGCGATCGCCCGGGAGGGTCTGACGGGCAATTACGGTGCCCGGATCGGACAGGTGCTCCTGCGCAGCTACGGCAACGATGTCCATGTCCGGGCCAAGGCCTGGGCCGCCGCCGCCTCCGATGCCCGGATGAACGGCTGCTCCCTGCCCGTGGTCATCAATTCCGGCTCCGGCAACCAGGGCATCACCTGCTCCGTCCCCGTGCTCATCTACGCCGAGGAGCTGGGCGTGTCCGACGAAAGGAAGCTCCGGGCGCTGACCGTGTCCAACCTCATCACCACCCATCTGAAAACCGGCATCGGCAGACTCTCCGCCTACTGCGGTGCCATCAGCGCCGGCGTGGGCGCAGGCGCAGGCATCACCTACCTCTACGGCGGCAAACACAAGGAGATCGCCCACACCATCGTCAACGCCCTGGCTATCGACTCGGGCATCATCTGCGACGGTGCCAAATCCTCCTGCGCCGCCAAGATCGCCTCTGCCGTGGAAGCGGGCCTCCTGGGTATGGAGATGTACAAGCACGGCTCTCAGTTCTACGGCGGCGACGGCATCGTTACCAAGGGCGTGGAGAACACCATCCGCAACGTGGGCCGCCTTGCCAAATACGGCATGGCCCAGACCGACAAGGAGATCATCGACATCATGATCTCGGACCCCAATAACTGAAGAATTCTTAAAACTGCCCCCGAAAACTTGTGTTCGGGGGCAGTTTTCGGTATGATAAAGAAAAAGGAGGTGCCCAACATGATGATCAACGGAACGGACTATACCCTCCCCCTCATCGCCATTCTCTCCTTCGCCGCACTGTTTCTCATTCAGCTTCTTCTGCTTCGCACCCCCCGGCTGACATTCCTGCGCCACCTGCCCTGGATTTGGGTCATCGGGGTGCTGGCCCTCGCCGTTGCCGGACTCTTCGGCGACACCGGCGGCTGGCTGGACCTGCGGGTCTTCTTCGCTGCTGTCCTGGCTGGCTACGCCGCCATCTGCGCCGCCGGAATTATCCTGGCACACCTGGTCAACAAATGGAAGAAATGATAAAATCGGGCCTCTCGGCCCGATTTTATATTCTGTAGGGCGGGCGGCACTGTTCACGCCCTACATGGTTATCTAGCAAGCTGGCCGGTGTAGCCCTGCTTCACAAGGGCATCGTACGCAGCCCGTACCTCTGCCGGAATTACTACCGCCACCTGGTAGCCCTTCTTCGCATACAGCTCCATCCGCTGGACATCGCCGACGATGGTTTCGATGACACCCTTACGGGTCATCCCCACCTTTTCCGCATGGGCGATATGCTCCTCCAGGCTTACCCTGGGCGAGGTGTACACCGCACGCACACCGGGCCAATAGACCTGCATGGCGGCCCAGAGTCTGCGCTCCATATAGGGCTTGTGGACGGCGATGATCTTCTCTGCCCGAACGCCCCTTTCCGCCAGAATTTTCGGCGTAAACAGCAGATTTTCCGCAGAATTCGTGGATTTGTTCTCCAAAATGATCCGGTCCTCCGGCACGCCCTCCCGCATGGCAATGGCGGCGAAGCGCTCCGCCTCGGACCTGCTCCAAAGACCCGATGTATTCCGCCCCAGTCCGCCGGAGAAGCACACCCAGGGTGCGAATCCCCTGTGATAAAGCTCAGCGCACCGTTTCGGAATATCCTCGTCATAGCACCCGAAGCCCACGATCACATCGGCGGCTTCCGGCTCCTGGTTCATGTGCATGAAATCCCAAAGGATTTGAACGTTTTTCATATTTCCCTCCACAAAAGAACACGTCATTGCGAGCCAGTGCGCACACTGGCGTGGCAATCCCGTCGATTTTGGGGTTGCCAAATTGGTGCTTCCTTCTATCCACGGGATTGCCACGGCCTACGGCCTCGCAATGACGTGGAATTTTTCGCACACCGCACCAACAGTAAAGTGCCCGCTCAGCCGAGCGGGCACTTGAAAATTACTTGTTGGCAGCCATTTCCTTCAGCGCATCACGGCGGCTGAAGTTTGCACGGCCCTTCTCGTCGAAGCCCATGAACTTGACCCAGGTCATGTCGCCCAGGTTCAGAACATCCTCGACCTTCTCCACACGGCGGTTCTCCAGCTTGGAGATGTGCACCATGCCGTCGTGGCCGGGAGCGATCTCAACGAAAGCGCCGATGGGCAGGATGCGGACGACCTTGCCGTAGTACAGCTTGCCCACCTCGGGGACAAAGCAGATGTCATCGACCATCTTCTTGGCGGCGTAGGCGCAGGCGGAGTCGACAGCGGAGATGAACACGGAGCCATCGTCCTCGATATCGACCTTGGCACCGGTTTCGGCGCAAATCTTCTGGATGGTCTTGCCGCCGGAGCCGATGACCTCACGGATCTTCTCCACGGGGATCTTCATGGAGATCATCTTGGGAGCATACTCGGAAACCTCGGCACGGGGTTCCGCAATGCAGGGCAGCATGACCTCGTTGAGGATCTCCAGACGGGCCACACGGCAGCGCTCCAGAGCATCGGCAATGATCTCCATGGTCAGACCCTTGTTCTTCAGGTCCATCTGGATGGCGGTGACACCCACGGTGGTACCGGCGACCTTGAAGTCCATTTCGCCGTGGAAGTCCTCAACGCCCTGGATGTCGGTGAAGGTTCTCCAGGTGCCAGTCTCCTGGTCGGAGATCAGACCGCAGGAAATACCGGCGACGGGACGGCGGATGGGAACACCGGCATCCATCAGAGCCAGGGTGGAACCACAGATGGAGCCCTGGGAGGTGGAGCCGTTGGAGGACAGAACCTCGGAAACCACACGGATGGCGTAGGGGAACTCCTCGATGGAAGGGATCACGGGCAGCAGAGCCTTCTCAGCCAGAGCGCCGTGGCCGATCTCACGACGGGAGGTGGAACGGGCGGCACGGGCCTCACCGGTGGAGAAGGAGGGGAAGTTGTAATGGTGGATATAGCGCTTGCTCTCCTCGGGATAGATGGTATCCAGCTTCTGAGCAGCGGACAGGGTGTTCAAGGTGCAGATGGACAGGACCTGGGTCTGACCACGGGAGAACAGGCCGGAGCCGTGAACTCTGGGCAGCAGGCCGACCTCGGCATCCAGGGGACGGATCTCGTCCATGCCACGGCCGTCAACACGCTTGCCCTCCAGCAGCCACTTCTTGACGACCTTCTTCTGCATCTTGTACAGGCAGACCTCGATGTGTGTCTCGAACTCCTCCTCGCCGTACTTCTCGACGAACTGGTTCTTGAAGTCGATGCGGGCAGCGGTCAGACGCTCCTCACGGACGTTCTTGTCGTCGGTGTCCAGAGCGTACTCAATCTGGCCCAGGCCGTAGGCGATCAGATCGTCCAGCAGCTCGTGGTTGACAGCGGCCTTCTCGAAGGTGAACTTGGGCTTGCCGATCTCGGCGACGATGCCGTTGATGAACTTGACGATCTCCATGTTCGTCTCATGGGCGATGCGGATGCACTCGTAGACCATGGACTCGGGAGCCTCGTTGGCCTCCGTCTCGATCATGACCACCTTCTCGAAGGTGGAGGCGATGCAGACGAAGCACTTACTTGCCTCACGCTGCTCAGCGGAGGGGTTGATGACGTACTCACCATCGACGAAGGCCACGTTGGTGGTGGCAACAGGGCCGTTCCAGGGCACGTCGGAGGAAGCGATGGAGATGGAAGCGCCCAAGGAAGCGACGACCTCAACGGGGTTCTCGTAGTCGTTTGCCAGGACGGTGCAGGTGACGACGGTATCGTTGCGCAGCTCCTCGTCGAAGAGGGGGCGCATGGGACGGTCGATGATACGGCTGTTCAGAATGCCGCGCTCGGAGGGCTTGCCCTCACGGCGGTTGAAGGAGCCGGGAATGCGGCCCACGGAGTACATACGCTCCTCAAACTCGATGGTCAGAGGGAAGTAGTCGATGCCGGCCTTGGGGATGGGGTTGCAGGTGCAGGTGACCAGAACGACGGTATCGCCGTAGCGGCAGATGCACTCGGCGTTGGCCAACTCGGCCACCTTGCCAGTCTCGACGGTAAAGGGACGGCCGCCGATCTCCATCTCATAAACACGATGGTTGGGATACTGCTTGCGGGTGATCATAGATGTTAACCTCCTTGAAATATGAATTGAGAATTGATAATTGAAAGTTGAAAATAGGGGAACGATCATCATTCTCTGCACTTCGGGAGGTTTAGCACTTGAATCAAATGCCGATGCCCGGCATCTCATTCAACTGCTAAAGCTGCTCCCTATCAGAAAACAATTTCCAATTCTCCATTTTCAATTCTCAATTAAGAAAGGGCGATGTTTCCATCGCCCTTTCCGAATTATTACTTACGGATGCCCAGCTTGGCGATGATGGCACGATAACGGTTGATGTCCTTACGGGCCAGGTAGTCCAGCAGGTTGCGGCGCTTACCAACCATCATCAGCAGACCACGACGGGAGTGGTTGTCGTGCTTGTGCACACGCAGGTGATCGGTCAGCTCGTTGATGCGGGCGGTCAGAATGGCGATCTGGACCTCGGGGGAACCGGTATCGCCCTCGTGCATGGCGTTCTCCAGGATGACCTGGGTCTTCTTTTCCTTCAGAATCATGGGTATTTCCACCTTTCAAAATTGTTACCCAGCGGCCAAGTCGGGGTCAGTGGAAATCCCGGTTGGGTTTCTCCCTCAACTGAGCGGCGGGCCATAAAATATGCCGGTCGAAGCCAGCTTGCTTATAATACCATGAGTTTTCCCAAAAGTAAAGGGAAATTTTCAAGAATTTTCAAAGAATCTGCGGGTATTCTCCGCATCCAGCAAAACTGCGGCCTTCAGCTCCTCCACCGAGGCGAACCGCTGCTCGGGCCGTAAAAAGTAGAAAAATTCCAGGGTAACAGACTGTCCGTACAGGTCCCCGGCAAAATCCAGGATCCATGTCTCCGTGCGGACCTGGTGTCCTTCCACGGTGGGCCGTCTGCCCACATTGCAGACCGCCATGTAGCTCCTTTCCTTCACAAAGGCCCGGCAGGCGTAGACCCCGTGCCTGGGGACGATAACCCCCTCCGGCAGCTCGATGTTGGCGGTGGGAAAGCCCAGCTTATGCCCCAGCTTCCGGCCCGTGACCACGGTGCCGGTGAGCATATGCCCATGGCCCAGGTAGCGGACGGCGGTAGCCATGTCCCCCTCGCCGATCTGCTTGCGGATGTAGCTCGACGAAATGCGCACACCGTTTAAGGTCTGCTCCGGCACGATGATGCAGGGTATTTTCCGCTCCCGGCAGAATTTCTGCAGCAGTTCGGCATTTCCCTCGCCCCGGCTTCCGAACCGGAAATCATGGCCGCAGACGAAGCCCGCCGCACCATATTCCACCAGCTCTTCCAGAAAAGAACGCCAGGGCTTCCCCATGACCTCAGCCGTCACCGGGAGGGGATAAACATGGTCGATGCCATAGCGCAGCAGAAGCCGAAACCGGTCCCGAATGGTCGTCAGAAGCGGCGGGATATCCGTATGAAAAATGGACTGGGGATGCCGCTCGAAGGTGATTGCTGCGGTTTCACAGCCCATCGCCTCCGCCAGCCGGACACACTCCGTCAGCAGCGCCTGATGCCCCAGATGGACCCCATCAAAGAAGCCCAGGGCAAAAATACGTTTGTTGTGGTTCATGCCTGGCCTCCTACAATCGAACGTAGGGAACGCCGTCCCCGGCGTTCCGCCGGACAAATTTGACCTCGATGGGCAAATTTGTCCGCATACTGCACCGAACTTCTGGCTCACGCCAGACGGAACGCCGGGGACGGCGTTCCCTACGGTACAAAAACTTACACTTCAAAGAAGCTCTTGATGGTGCTGACTTTTCCGTTTTCAGCTTTGCACAGGGCCAGGAATTCCCCGTCTGGGCCGTAGACCCGGTAGGTGCCGTCGGCACAGTCGGCGGAAAACGCATTGCCGTTCTTCACCAGCCGGGTCTGCTTTTCATTCAGCTTCAGACCGGGATGGCTGGCGAACATGGTATCCACCGGGCGGAGCAGATGCTCCACATCCTCCCCGGCCTCGGAAATGTCCAGCAGCTGCCGCAACGGAACGGAGCCCTCCAGGGTGTATTCCCCCGCCTGGACCCGCCGCAGAGCAGCCATGCAGCCGCCGCAGCCCAGAGCCTCGCCGATATCCTTGCACAGAGTCCGGATATAGGTTCCCTTGGAGCAGCGGACCCGCAGCCGGGCCTCGTTTCCGAAAAACTCCAGCAGCTGAAGCTCGTGAATGGTGATGGGCCGGGGCTGGCGCTCCACCTCCCTGCCCTTTCGGGCCAGGTCGTAGAGCTTCTGCCCGTTGACCTTGATGGCGGAATACATGGGGGGGACCTGCAAAATATCCCCCCGGAACCGGGGCAGGACATTTTCCAGATCTGCCTCGGTCAGCTGGACCTGGGTTTCGGTCAGCACTTTGCCGGTGATGTCCTCTGTGTCGGTGGTCAGGCCGAAGCGCAGCGTGGCCTCATAGACCTTTTCGGCGTGCTCAAAAAATTCCACGCCCCGGGTGGCCCGGCCCACGAACACCGGCAGCACGCCGGTGGCCATGGGGTCCAGGGTGCCGCCGTGGCCGATGCGGCGGGTGTTGAAGACCCGGCGCAGCCGGGATACCACATCGTTGCTGGTCCACTCCTGGGGCTTATCGATGATGATGATGCCGTTCATCAGCTGTTCTCCCATTTGAGCATGGCTTCCATCAGCGCCTTCTCGGCCTCCTTCAGAGGCAGACGGATGAAGCCGCCGGCAGCACCGGCGTGACCGCCGCCGCCGAACAGGGAGCAGACCGCTGCGGCATCGTAGCCGGGGATGGCCCGTAGGGAGATCTTGCAGCCGTCCTCGGCCTCCCGCAGCAGACCCGCCAGACACACGCCCTCAATGGAACGGATAAAGCTGGACAGGTTGCCCATGTCATCCTCATTCACGCCGATGCGCTCCTCCACTGCCTTCGGCAGGGCGCAGACCGCCAGACGGCCCTCGGAGAAAAGCTTGACGTTCTCCGCCATCCAGCCATGGAGCCGGAGCTTCGCCAGAGAATGGGTTTCAAACAGGATCTGGTTCCAGCCAAAGATGTCGGCCCCGGCTGCGGCGCAGTCTGCGGCGCAGTCAAAGGTGTGGACATCGGTGTTGGCATAGCGGAAGCAGCCGGTGTCGGTGGCAGTACCCACATAGATGGCCTCGGCCATCTTTTCATCCATCTGAATGTCCAGCTCTCCGAGAATATCCCAGATGATCTCGGCGCAGGAGGCGCTCTGGGAATCCACCAGAGATTTGGGGGTGAATTCCCGGTTGCCGCCGTGGTGGTCGATGCGCAGGTCCACGGAGTTGCGCAGATAGCCGTGGGCCTTGGGAAGCATATGGTCCTCCGCCACATCCACGGCGATGATGATGTTGCCCTCGCCGGGCTCCTTCACCGTCAGCCCCTCAAACAGAGGCTCGTAAATGGGGGTGATCTCAGGGTTGTGGAGGATATTGGCCTCCTTACCCATGGACCGCAGACCCAGGCACAGGCCCGCAGCGGAGCCCACGGTATCGCCGTCGGGACGGCGGTGGGTCAGAATGCAGTAATGGTCGTTCCGATCCAGAAAATCGGCGACCTCAGCTCTCGTCAGAAACATCGTCTTTCTCTGCCCCCGTATCCAGTGAATTAATGAGCTCCAGCATTTTTGCGCCGTAGGTGATGGAATCATCCAGCTCCCAGGCAAGCTCCGGCGTGTAGCGCAGGTTCAGCGCCCGGCCCAGCTCCCGGCGGAGATACCCACCGGCAGACTTCAGACCCTTGATGGCGTCCTTGGCCCGGTCCGCCTGCAGGAAGCTGACGTAGACCTTGGCCCAGCGCAGATCGGGGGTCGTCTCCACCCGGGTGATGGAGATCATGGTGTCCTGGACCCGGGGGTCCTTCAGATTGCGGATACAAGCGGAAAGCTCCTTCTGGATCTCCTCGTTGATCCGACCGATACGATTGGATGCCATATAGTAACTCCTTTCAGTCGTAAATGCAGAATGCTGAATGCAAAATGCAGAATTCCTTTTACATTTTGCATTCTGAATTCTGCATTCTGCATTTATTAAAGCCAGCTCGCCGCATCTGCGGCGGCTGGCTTTGTGTGATTTATCGTTTCACTTCCTGCATGGCGAAGCACTCGAAGATGTCGTACTCCTTGATGTCGTTGTAACCGGCGACGGTCATGCCGCACTCGTAACCGGCAGTGACCTCCTTGGCCTGGTCCTTGAAGCGCTGCAGGGAGCCGATCTCGCCCTCGTAGATGACGATGTTGTCACGCAGAACACGAACCTGGGCATCCCGGGTGACCTTGCCGTCCTTGACCATACAGCCGGCGACGGTGCCGACGGCGGAAACCTTGTAGGTCATGCGGACCTCGGCGTGGCCGATGACGACCTCCTCGAACTTGGGAGCCAGCATGCCCTTCATGGCGGACTCGATCTCGTCGATGGCATCGTAGATGACACGGTAGAAGCGCATATCCACGTTGGCACGGTGACCGGAGGCCTGGGCAGCGGCATCGGGACGGACATTGAAGCCAACGATGATGGCACCGGAGGTGGAGGCCAGCAGCACGTCGGACTCGTTGATGGCACCGACACCTGCGTGGATGACCTTGACCCGGACCTCCTCGTTGGAGATCTTCTCCAGGGAAGCCTTGACAGCCTCGGCGGAGCCCTGAACGTCGGCCTTGACGATCAGATTCAGCGTCTTCATCTCGCCCTCCTGCATCCGGGCGAAGAGGTTGTCCAGGGTGACCTTCTGGTTCAGCTTGGCAAGGGCATCCTTCTGAGCCTGCTTGCGCTGCTCCACCAGCTCACGGGCCATGCGCTCGTCGGTGACGGCGTTGAACTCGTCGCCGGGAGCAGGGACCTCGCCCAGGCCGGTGATCTCAACGGGGATGGAGGGACCGGCAGACTTGACGGTGCGGCCCTTGTCGTTGGTCATGACACGGACACGGCCCACGGAGGTACCGGCGATGACGATATCGCCCTGCTTCAGCGTACCATTCTGGACCAGCAGGGTGGCAACGGGGCCACGGTTCTTGTCCAGACGGGCCTCAATGACGGTGCCCTTGGCCCGGCGGTCGGGGTTGGCCTTCAGCTCCTGGACCTCGGCGGTCAGCAGGACCATCTCCAGCAGCTCATCCAGACCCTTGCCGGTCTTTGCGGAGATGGGCACGATGATGGTATCGCCGCCCCACTCCTCGGGGATCAGATCGTACTTGGTCAGCTGCTCCTTGATCTTATCGGGGTTGGCGGTGGGCTTATCCATCTTGTTGATGGCCACGATCAGAGGCACCTCGGCGGCCTTGGCGTGGTTGATGGACTCGATGGTCTGGGGCATGATGCCGTCGTCGGCAGCGACCACCAGAATGGCGATGTCGGTGGACTTGGCGCCACGGGCACGCATGGAAGTAAAAGCGGCGTGACCGGGGGTATCCAGGAAGGTGATCATCTGACCGTCCACATCCACGGTGTAGGCACCGATGTGCTGGGTGATGCCGCCGGCCTCGCCTGCGGTGACGGAGGTCTTGCGGATGGCATCCAGAGTGGAGGTCTTACCGTGGTCGACGTGGCCCATGACCACGACGACGGGAGCACGGGTCTGCAGCTCCTCGGCGGTATCCACATGGTCGTCGATGATCCGCTCCTCGATGGTGACGGTGATCTCCTTCTCGACCTTGCAGCCCATCTCGGTTGCCACAAACTCGGCGGTATCATAGTCGATGGTCTGGTTGATACCAGCCATGATGCCGTTCTTCATCAGCAGGGTGATGACCTGGCCTGCGGTCTTCTTCATGCGGCTGGCCAGCTCACCGACGGTGATCTCGTCGGGGATCTTGACCACGGTGGGAGCCTTGCGGGCCACCTCCATCTGCAGGCGGCGCATCTTCTCCTCCTGCTCATTGCGGGACTTATTGCCCTTTCTGTTGCCCTGCTGCTGCTTTTGCTGCTTGGCACCCTTACCGCCGCCGATGCGCTGCTTGCCGCCCTGGAAATTCTGGGCACGCTCGGAGATCAGATTGTCCACATCAGCGAAGCGGCCGGAATTGACCTGGACCGCAGAGGTGTCCACCACACGGCGCTCCCGCTTGCGCTCGGGCTCGGGCTGCTTGGCAGCGGGAGCGGGAGCGGCGTTCTGCCGGTTCTCGGGACGAGGCTGGTTCTGATTCCGGTTCTGACCGGCGCCTGCCTGGCTGCGGCCCTGGGCATTGCGGTCATTGCGGTTATTGTTGTTATTGTTATTGCGGGCGTTGTCACGACCAGCGTTCTTGTTCTGCTCGGCAGGAGCGGCGGTCTTGGGCTGCTCCTTGGGACGGACTGCGAACACCTGCTCCAGGGAGTCGATCTGATGGGCATGGGTCATGCGGTCGAAGACCACATTCAGCTCATCATCACTCAGCACCTGGGTATTGTTCTTGGGCTTTTCAAAATACTTGCCTACGATCTCGGAGATCTCCTTGGCATTGGTTCCGAAATCGGAAGCCACCTCACGCAGACGATACTTCTGAAAACTCATATACGCACCTCCATAAATCAATCCTTTTTGGTTCCGGAAGTCCTGCGAACCTTGCCCGTGCGGACGTTCCGCTGGTGGGCCTTGGCCTCGGTCTGGCGC
This sequence comes from Oscillospiraceae bacterium, assembly GCA_015067895.1. The sequence goes on from SVLP01000024.1 coordinate 37,460, forward strand.
TGCTTCAACCGCTTGGTCTTCAGCTCCAGATTTTCCAGGGTTTCCCGGTACTCCTCCCGCTGCTCCAGTGCCTTGACGAAGGCCAAAGCCAGGGCGGGATCGGTAAATGCCGCCATCGCAAGGCTGGTCCGGCCGATGGCCTCGCCCAGTTCCTCCTTGCTGAAGGGGACTTTCAGACACTGCTGGTCGGTACCGGCAGTGTAGCTCTTGGCCCGGCGCCAGGTGTGGGGAGAGGCATCGGCAGCCACGACGATCAGTCTTGCGTGACCGGCACGGGCAGCCGCTCCGCAGGGCTCCTCGCCCAGCTCGATGCGCCCGCCTCTGCGGGCCAGGCCCATGTAATTGAGTGCCTTATGCATCCTTGCCTTCCTCCATTTCCTGTTCCAGTCGGGCATAAATTTCCTCGGGGATCGCCACCTCCAGGCTCCGCTCCAAGGCCTTGGACCGGATTGCCTTCTTCAGGCAGGTCATGTCGGGACAGATGTAAGCGCCCCGTCCGGGGGCCTTGCCCCGGAAATCCAGGCTCACGCCGCCATCCGGCGCACGGACCACCCGGATCAGCTCCCGTTTCTCTTTTCGTTCCCGGCAGCCCATACACTGCCGCTGGGGAATTTTCTTTTGCTGCATTTTCGGACTACCTCCATTCTTGTAAAATGCAGAATGATGAATGCAGAATGCAAAATATAGAAATTCATTCTGCATTATGCATTCTGAATTCTGCATTATTCTTCGACAGCCTCCGCCTGGCTTGCGGGCTTGATGTCGATCTTATAGCTGGTCAGCCGGGCAGCCAGGCGGGCGTTCTGCCCCTCCTTGCCGATGGCGAGAGACAGCTGGTCATCGGGCACGATGACCCGGCAAGCCTTCTGACCGGGGACCAGGGTGACGGAGATGACATCGGCGGGGCTCAGCGCAGCCTTGACGTACTCGCAGGGATCCTCGGACCAGACCACGATGTCGATCTTCTCGCCGTGGAGCTCCTCCACAACGGCACCGACACGGCCGCCACGGGGACCGACACAGGCACCCACGGGATCGACACCCTCAACGGTGGCACGGACGGCCATCTTGGAACGGGAGCCGGCCTCACGGGCGATGTTGCGGACCTCCACCTCGCCGGATGCGATTTCGGGAGTCTCCAGCTCGAACAGGCGGCGGACCAGGTTGGGATGGGTCCGGGAGACCTGGACCATTGGACCACGCTGGGCCTTGTGGACCTCCAGGACGTAGACGCGGATCATATCGCCGGGCTCGTACTTCTCGCCGGGGATCTGCTCGCTGGTACGCAGAACAGCATCGTGCTGCTCATTGCCCTGGCCGATGCGGACGAAGTAATCGCCGGTGGGATCCAGCCGCAGGACGGTGCCGGTCAGCAGCTCCTGGGCCTTGGAGGAATAGCTCTCATACATGGCGCCACGCTCGGCCTCCCGGATGCCCTGGATGATGACCTGCTTGGCGGTCTGGGCAGCGATGCGGCCAAACTTGGCGATGTCCACGGGGATGGAAACGGTGTCGCCCAGCTGGATGTTGGGGTTATAGCGGCGGGCGGTGTCGATGTGGATCTCCAGAGCGATGTCGGTCAGCTCGTCCACAACGGTCTTGATCTGATGCATGCTCAGACCCTCTTCGCTGATGCCCACCACCACGTTCTCGGCGGGGATGTCACGATGGTCCTCCCGGTCCTTCCGGTAGGCGTTGGTCAAAGCCTGCTTCAGGCGGTCGATCATATACTCCACGGGGATGCCCTTGAGCTTCTCCAGCTCACGCAGGCTTTCAAAGATTTCCTTGCCCACGTTGACCTCAGGAGCAGCCTGGGTCTTCTTGGCTCTGGTGGTTCTGGCCATTTTGATGTTCCTCCTGTGTTAGAATTCCACACGAAGCCGCACCAGGGCGACCTCGGATTTTTCAAAGGTGATCGTTTCCTTGCCGCACTCGGCGGTGACACGGCCTTCCTCATAGCCCCGCAGAATGCCGGGGATCTCCTTCAGACCGTTGCGGGGGCGATAGAGCTTGACCATGATGGGGCTGCCCATGAAACGCTCGAAATCGGACTGGCGCTTCAGCGCACGCTCCAGACCGGCGGAGCAGACCTCGAAATGGTAGCTCTCGGGGATGGGGTCTTTTTCATCGAGAATGGGGTCCACGGCACGGGAGATGGCTTCGCAGTCGGTGATGTCCACGCCGCCCTCCTTATCAATGTACAGGCGCAGGAAATAATCGCTTCCCTCCCGGACGTACTCCACATCCCACAGGGTGCAGCCCTTCTCCTCCACCACAGGCCGGGCAAACCCGGCGACGATTTCGGTGATCTTCATAAATGTTCCTTTCTCATGCAGAAAGAGAGGAGCT
>SVLP01000025.1 GCA_015067895.1 Oscillospiraceae bacterium
ACAATCCCTTCGTGGATGTGAAGGAGACCGACTTCTTCTACAAGGCCGTCCTGTGGGCCGTGGAGAACGAGATCACCAACGGTCTGACCACCACCACCTTCGGCCCCTATGCCGAGTGCAACCGTGCCCAGGTGGTGACCTTCCTGTGGAGAGCCATGAACAAGCCCGCGCCCACCGCCGCCGAGCATCCCTTCACGGATGTTGCCGAGGATCAGTTCTACTTCGTGCCCATGCTGTGGGCTGTCGAGAACGGCATCACCAACGGTCTGACCGAGACCACCTTCGGCCCCACCGCCACCTGCAACCGGGCCCAGGTCGTGACCTTCCTGTACCGCACCTACGTTAAGTAATCCCCCAAGCATTTTGGCCCCCGTTTCCGAGGAAACGGGGGCTAATTTTTGTAAAAAATTCCCGCCCTGCAGGAAAGCAGGGCGGGAACGCGGGAAATCAGAATCGATTATGCCTGGGAGAAGGCACTGTCGAAGCGCTGGAAGATGGTTGCAGCCTGGGCACGGTTGGTAAGTGCCATGGGTGCCAGAGTGGTCTCGGTCACGCCGGTGACGATCTCAAGGCCAACAGCCCAGCTCCATGCCTCCACGGCAAAGCTCAGGATCTGATCGGCATCGCGGAATTCGGTCAGATCCGCGCCAGCAACCACATTGTAGCCGCAGTACTTGGCGTAGCGGTACATGAAGGTCACCAGCTCCGTACGGGTCAGCTGGCCGCCGGGATTGAAGGTGGTGCCGTCACCGGTGCCGGTGGTGATACCGGCCTCCAGGGCCCAGTAGGCGGCCTCGGTATAGAACTGACCGTCGGGAACATCGGTGAAGATGCCGGTGTTGCTGACGGCGGGCTCGTTCTCCATCCGGTACAGGACGGTGACGAACTGGGCGCGGTTCATGGTCAGGCCGGGGCCGAAGTGGGTGGCGTCCATGCCGTTCATCCATCCAGCATCCACCACGAAGTCCACGGCCTCGTGGAACCACTGATCCTCGCTGACGTCCACGAAGTGGGCGCTGGAGCAGAACCGGTGGGGGATCTGGACGGTGACGGTCTCCTGGAAGTCCGCGGCACCGTCGTTGAGCTCCGTAGCGGTGATGGTGACATCGGAGGTATCCTTCTTGTTGTCCTTGCCCCAGAAGGTGACGATGGCAACGCTCTCACCGGCGGGAACGGCGTTCTTCTCCGCAAAGGCCACAGTGATGGTGCCCTCGGTCACCTCAATGTCAGCCTCGGCATCGGTCACGGGAACAACGCCGCAGAAGGTCAGCTTGGAGGTGTCATAGTTCACGGTGAAGCTGCCGTTGGTGGCGTCCTCGGGCATGGTAACTGCCACAGCGATCTGGCCGTCGAAATCACTGACGGAGGAGCTGCTGTCGGGCTTGACGGGCTTGGTGGTGTCGACCTTCACGGCGTTCAGGGAGCCGGTCAGCTTGTCGGTGCGCAGCTCCACAGGCTCGATGGAGGTCATCAGCTCGTTGGTCTTGACCGCGGCGGCAGTCAGCTTCTCATCGGCCAGGGACATGGTGCCGTTGAGCTCAGCGTCGGTGTACAGACCTCCGACGGGCCAGACGCCATCACCGAAATAGCCCATGGTGTAGACATTGCCGGTGTCCTCGGTGTCCCAGACGACCAGTTCGACCACATTGTCGGCCTGGTTGAAGCGAGTCCAGTAGGTGAACTGACCGTCGAAGTAGAAGCCCTGGAAGTAGGAGTAGTCAACGGGCTTGCCGATGGTCTTGACATAGCCGTACTGGGGACCCTGGAAGTAGCCGATGGCAGAACCGGTGTCGATGAAGGCATCCAGGTAGACATTGCCGTCGGCATCCAGGATCAGGAAGTAATCCATGAAGGCATTGTAGTTGCTGTTGAAATCGGAGCCATAGTAGGTGATGCCCACCAGGTCAGCGGTGGTGCCCTCCGTCCAGTCCCAGGCGCCCAGGTAGTCGCCGGACTCCAGATCGATCAGCAGGATGTAGTTGAAATAGACAGCCATGCCGTAGCCCATGCTGGGAGCGTAGGTCATGTCCAGATAGCCGATGGCGGGAGAGCCGCCGGCGTAGGTCATCTCGAAGGTCTCAGGATCGACGGTGTACAGGTCGCTCAGACCGCTGGCGGTGTCCAGGGTGGAGGCATAGAGCTGTCCGTCGACGATCATGGTGGCGTTGACGGGCAGGTTGGGGGTGACGGCCTTCAGGCTGGTGTAGTCGGGCAGGGTGTCGGTATTGAAGGAAGACCAGTGCACCTGACCATCCTCGTCCCACACGAGACCCTTCAGCTCCTTATTCAGGGCGGTGACGGTGACGGTGCAGGAAGCGGTCTTGCCCGGATCCAGGACAGATGCGGCAGTAATGACCGCAGTACCCTCGGCCAGGCCGTAGACCAGACCGGTCTCGTCCACCATGGCCACATCGGGGTCGCTGGAGCTCCAGGTCAGGGCTCCATTGCTGACGTTCCAGGGCCAGACCTGGGCGCTGAGCTGGACGAAGTTGTTGACCAGTGTGGAGGACTCGGCGGGCATGGTGACAGCCTTGACGGTATCCACGGGGGCGAAGATGTCGTTTTCGGGCTCGTAGGCGATGTACAGGCCCACGGTCACGTAGCCATAGTAGTTGATGAACTCAACGGCTGCGGTCTTGGGATCGATCTTCAGCAGGTTGGTGATGGAGTCGTTGGTGACGGCCCAGTACAGCTCATCGGTGTTGTGATCCCAGGCCATGGAGTTCGTGGTGGTGGTCTTGTAGCCGCCCAGCTGGCCGACGAACTTGGCCTTGCCGGTCTTGGTCACGTCAGCGGTGTAGGTGTAGAGCTGGCTGGCGCCGTAGACGGTGGAGTAGAAGTTGCCCTCGCCGTCGATGGCCATGGAGTTGGCGTCGATGGGCATCTGGCCCAGGACGGACATCTCACCGGTGTACAGGTCGATGGTGCACAGGAAGGGCACGGCCATGCCGTTCTTGTCGGAATAGAAGTTGCCGTAGAGCTTGCCGTCGGCCTTGTTGTAGGCCAGATCGTTGAAGCCCACGATCTCCCATTCGCCGGTGGGATCCAGGTCGCGCAGGTAGGTGAAGGAGTACAGATCCGCGTCGGAGCCGATGTACAGCTTGTTGTCGTTGGAGATCTCATAGACCATGCCCTCGACATACTCGGCGGCACGGGCAGGCTCGCGGCCGGTGGTGGGAGCCAGCTTGACGGCGGTGCCGTCGGCCTCCATGCCAACGTAGCTGACGGAGTAGTCATCGTTGACATTGGTACGGTCGATGGCGGTGAAGTAGGGACGCTCGTTGTCCAGCTCCAGGGTGATCTCGTAGACGGAGGCGTTCTCGGCGTAGTCGAAGACGGCCACCAGGAACTTCTCGCCGAAGACGTAGCTCAGATCCAGGTCGGTGGTCAGCTCGATGCCGCGCTCGGTCTGGTTGGCGGGAGCAGCGGTCAGGATGGTGGAGCCGGTGGCGTTCATCAGGGCCACGGCAGCGATGTACTCGTTGTCCTTGGCGGTGATGGACAGGGAGTTGTCATCGTTCAGCTTGACGTTCTTCAGCTGGGGGGCGGTGTTGTCGATGGTGAAGGAGGTGGTCAGGTAGGCACCCTCGGCCAGGCTCTCCCAATTGGTGTAGAGGACTTCCTCGTCCCGGTCGTACCAGCAGTACTTCTCGGGCGCAGTGACCAGGCTGACATCCAGACGGGTGCCCTCGGGGATCCCGGCGAAGTCCAGGCCCATGGCCACCTTGTACTGGGTATTCTGCCAGGCACCGAGGTTGGCGTGATAGTAGGCGCCCTCCATCTCGCCCAGCTCCTCGGTCAGGTAGATTTCGCCGGTCTCGGCGTTCTTTACCTGGATCATGGAGTTGGCGGCGTTGCGGATCAGGGTGAAGCGCAGAGCCTCCAGCGCATAGCCCAGCTCATTGTTGAAGGCGTGACGCTCGGGCAGGTAGTCGGCCTCCTCCACGAAGGGGTTGCCGCCGAAGACATACTCCTCGCCGTCGCCGTAGTTGATGGTCATGTAGTTGGAGCGGATGCCGTTGATGTCGTACAGGTAGGGAGCGCGGGTCTCCATGCCGTAGGCGTACTCCACATAGCTGCTCAGGTCGTACATGCTGGGCTCGGTCCAGGAGCCGTAGTAGCCCAGAACAGGGATGGAATGGGTGACGCCCTGGACACCCTCGGAGTCGTTGACGGGCTCGGCAAAGACGAAGGCCTCGATGTAGGCGCCGGTGGGATAGTCGGCGGCCAGGATCTCCTTGGCCTCCTTGGTCAGCTCCAGCTCCACATAGACCCGGGCGGTGCCGTTGGCGGGAACATCGATGGTGTAGACGCCGGTCTGCTTGGTCAGCAGCACATGGGCGTCGTAGGTGTTGACCTTGCCGTCGCCGTTGACGTCGCCGTTGGCATGGAGCTCGGTCTCGTTGCCCAGCAGGTACTCCAGCAGGTAGTCGGCGTCGGCGGTGTTGGTGCGGCCGTCGCCGTTCAGGTCACACTCGAAGCCCTCCTCGGTGTTCTCCAGAGAGATGCCCATGCTGGAGAACTTGGCCTCGGCAGGCAGGGTGCGGGTCCAGGTGTCCAGATACATGGTGCCGTTGCCGCCATCGAAGACATCCTGGGTGAACATGTCGGCAGAGAGCTTGTAGGTCAGAGCCTCGCCGTTCAGATTGTTGATGTAGAAGGTGAAGGCGTACTTGCCGGTACGGTTGGGGTCGTCGTTCAGCTCGACCTTGACCTTGCCGTCGCGCATGCCCTCGACCTCGATGTAGCTCTCGGCGGTGGTGGCCAGATCCACCCGGGCCAGGCCGGAGCCCTGGTTCAGGATGGAGTAGTACTCGCCGCCGGAGGCGCCCTCGCGCATGGGGACGGCGGTGGACATCAGCAGGCTCTGGGCAAGCTCACGGATGCTCAGGCCGGTCTGCTCATCCAGATCATTGGCCTTGATGTACTCGGCAACCAGAGCGGCCATGCCGGTGACCTGGGGAGCGGCCATGGAGGTACCGGACATCATCTCGTATTCGGTGCCGGAGGTGGCCACGCCGTTGACAGACCAGATCATGCCGCCGGGGGCGGTGATCTCGGGCTTCATCTCCAGAGAGCCGGGAACGCCCCAGCTGGAGAAGGTGGACATGGTGTAGTACTCGGAGTTGTAATCGCTGACGCCCATCTCGCTGGCAACGGTGACGGTGCCGGTATAGTAGACCAGGCCGTCAGCGGTGGTACGGCGGGTGGAAGCGGCCTTGACGGCTGCACCGTCGGTCTGAAGGATGGAGACGCAGGGAACGGAATAGCTGTAGTCGGTCAGATCCATATTGATGACGCCGGACTGGTTGTTGCAGATGACAACGGCGGCAGCGCCCAGAGAAGCGGCCACATTGCCCTTCTCATAGAAGGAGGTCTCACCGCGGGAGCAGAAGACCACCTTGCCGTTCAGATCCAGGCCGGTGTAGTCCTCGGGCTGACCGATGCCATCGACGTAGATGTACTCATACTCGGTGCCGGTGCCGCCCACGGACTTGTCCAGGGAGGCCATGGGAGCATTCTTGTAGCCGGTGGTCTCGGCGTAGACGATCATGTGGCCGCCGACCTCAATGTACTTGCCAACGGTGCCGTCGTTGTCCACGGAGGCAACGGCGAAGGAATTGGTGTAGGTGCCGGGAGAGCCGGAGGTGTGGAAGGAGACACCGTCGTCGTACAGGTAAGCAGCGGCGGAGGACTCGGCCCAGTGACCGGAGTTACCGGCGGAGATGACGACCACGGTATCGGTGGTGGTCATGAAGTCCAGCAGGTCGGCGAAGAGGTAGTTGTCGCTGTAGCCGGGAGCGCCGGAGCCCAGGGACAGGTTGACGCTGTCGCAGCCCAGCAAAATCGCATCCTCGATGGCGGCGAAGTAGTCGGAATCGAAGGGGCCTGCGGCGTTGCCGAAGACCTTCATGGTGATGATCTGGGCATCAGGGGCCACACCGCTCATACGGACGGTGTCCCGGGCATCGGCAAATTCCGCACCCATGTCAATGTAGCGGTTGGCGGCGGCGATACCGGCAACGTGGGAGCCGTGGGAGCCCTGGTTGTCCCAGTCGTGATCGACGACCAGGTTGCAGTCCACATAGTTGGCTGCGAAGGGCAGCTTCTCGTTGAGGTAGTAGGCCGCGGCTGGCTCACCAACGCGCTCGGTGACGTTCAGGTTGTCCAGAACGGCAGCGATGTCGGAGGCATCCATCAGATCCAGGGAGGCCATGTACTCCTCGAAGCTCACGCCCTTGGCGATGGCGTTCTGCTCCAGGGCATACAGGAAGGCGTCGTTGTTGAAGGACTGGTGGTCGGTGTCCGTGCCGGTGTCGACGACGGCGATCCGGGTACCGGCACCGGTCATGCCGGTCTGCCAGACAGTGGGGGTGCCGATCATACCGGCGGAGGTGTACATGTTGGGCTCCACCTTTTCGGACTCGTCAACAGCGTACTGACGCTCGATGACCACGTCCTTGACGCCGTCGACAGCCTTGATGGCCCCGATCTTGCCATAGGGGACGTTGGCGGAGATGATGTTGCTGACCAGAGTCAGGTTCCAGACCACGTCCAGAGCCTTGCCGTCCAGAGCCTGGACGGAGATGGTCTTGGCCATGGCCTTCTGGATCCTGTTCAGATCCAGGTCGTAGCGCAGGGCCTCGGCGTTGGAGCCGATGTCCTCGGTGGCGTAGCCGGCACGGATGGTGGGTGCGTCCTCCAGAACGATGGACACACGGATCAGATCCGTGGGCTTGTGGGCAGTCTGTTCGTGGAGCTCATCCTGAGCCAGACGGTCAGCCTTGTCCCAGGAAAGTTCCACATCGGACTTCTCCCAGCGCAGTCCGGCGGGCGCAGCGGAAACGGCCGGGAACATTCCCAGCACCATCACTGCGGCCAGAACCAGGCTGAGGAGCCGGTTGAGCAGATGCTTCTTCATTGATATCTCTCCTTGTTTATAGATTTGCCCGGTCAGGTCGGGCGGCCTATATGAAGGCGGACGCGGTGGCCCGGTCATATACTCACAGAATTTTGAGGAAACGTCCCCATTATAATCCAGAAATCCCCAAATGACAAGGGTAAATGTGCATTTTTACCAGACATATCCTGCAAAATTGTACCAGAAAGCAAAACCCTCAAACGGTACTTTTTGTCAAAATCGGCTGTAGAATCCGATTTTATCAAATTTATATACAGAATGGACAAGTGTCCGTCTGCGGCGGCTTGACAGGAATATTCATCACGTATATAATGAATACGCCAAATTTTCAGAAAGAAAGGAAGTGTTTCCATGAGAAACGCAAGCAAACTGCTGGCTCTGGTGCTAGCATTTGTTATGGTTATGGGCCTGTTCCCCGCCGCCTCCGCCCAGACCATCCACACCCACGGCATCGAGGAATATCCCGAGATCGAGCTGAATGTGGAGACCACCGCCGTCATCTCCGACTCCGGCGCGACGGCCTACTTCCGCTTCACTCCCACCGTGACTGCGGAATATACCTTCAAGTCCATCGATGCCCACCAGTATGACCCCCAGGGCTATCTGTATGACGCAGACCTGAACCTGCTGGCAAGCCACGAGGACAACGGCTACGAAACCGGACTCGGCTACAACGACCTGAACTTCACCCTGACCCATGAGCTCCAGGCCGGTGTCACCTACGTCTGGGCCACCAACCTGTACAACCAGTACCGCATCGGCGAGTTCGCCGTGATCCTGACCGGCGATCTGCCCGCCGAGCACAACTATGTGGGCGTGGTCACCACCGAGCCCACCTGTGAGTCTGACGGCGTCATGACCTACACCTGCACCGAGTGCGGCGACAGCTACACCGAGGTCATCCCCGGCGGCCATACCTACGAGAACGGTTTTTGCACCCGCTGCGGCGAGGAGTACCTGATTACCGGCATTTGCGGTGACGACCTGACCTGGGTTCTGAACGGCTCCGGTGTTCTGACCGTCTCCGGCACCGGCGACATGTACGACTTCTCCTACCACTACGAGCCCAAGATTCCCTGGGCTGACCACACCGAGCAGATCAAGGCCGTGGTCATCGAGGAGGGCGTCACCTCCGTCGGCAGCTTCGCCTTCTCCAACGCCGCCAATCTGACCTCTGTCACCCTGCCCGACACCCTGACCGTCATCGGCGAGAGTGCCTTCCGCAACTGCGGTCAGCTGGCCGACGTGGTCTGGAGCGAGAACCTGACCGAGATCAAGGGCTTCGCCTTCATGAACTGCTACGCCCTGCCCGCCGCCGATCTGGGCAGCAAGATCGAGACCATCGGCAACTCCGCCTTCTACGCCTGCTCCGCTCTGACCGAGGTCAACCTGGGTGAGAGCCTGCTCGGCATCGACACCCTTGCCTTCTCCGCCTGCACTGCCCTGACCGAGATCACCATGCCCGACACCGTCACCGGCATGGGCACCGACGTCTTCAACGGCTGCACCGCCCTGGAGACCGTCAAGCTGTCCGAGGGTCTGGTCGACCTGCCCGGCTACACCTTCAACGAGTGCTCCTCCCTGAAGAATGTCACCCTGCCCCAGTACCTGAGCACCATCGGCACCCGCTGCTTCTATCTGTGCACCAGCCTGGAGACCGTCGATCTGCCCTTCTCCATGATCGGCATCGGCGATGATGCCTTCGGCCACTGCACCAGCCTGAAGGGCATCCAGCTGCCCATAGCTCTGAGCTATGTTGGCTACTTCGCCTTCAACGGCTGCACCGGCCTGACCAGCATGGAGTTCCCCCCCAACCTGACCTATTTCACCGGCGGCTGCTTCTATGACTGCACCGGTCTGACCGAGCTGATCTTCCCCGAAACCACCTTCTACGTCGATGACGACGCCTTCGCAGGCTGCACCAATGTCAAGAAGATCGTCTTCACCGGCGATCTGCCCACCATCATGGGTGCCTTCATCGGCATCACCGCCGACGCCTGGTATCCCGCCGGCAACGAGACCTGGACTTCCGATGCTCTGCTGAACTACGGCGGCACCCTGACCTGGCATGCCATGTGCGCCGAGCACAGCTTCGGCAAGTGGACTCCCGTTGTCGCCGCCACCTGCACCGAGTCCGGCATCGACGAGCGCGTCTGCGCCGACTGCGGCTGGACGGAGGAGCGCGTCTCCGAGCCCCATGGCCACATCTGGGACGAGGGCACCGAGAACGAGGACGGCGAGCTGGTCTACACCTGCCTGATCTGCGGTGCTACCACTGATGACAAGCCCTTCGTCAACCCCTTCACCGATGTCAAGGAGGGTGATTTCTTCTATGACAGCGTGATGTGGGCCGTCCAGGAGGGCATCACCACCGGCGCCACCGAGACCACCTTCAACCCCAACGGCCAGTGCCAGCGGGCCGCCGTCGTCACCTTCCTGTGGCGCGCCGCCGGTTCTCCCGAGCCTGAGTCCACCAACAACCCCTTCACCGATGTGAAGGAGACCGACTTCTTCTACAAGGCTGTCCTGTGGGCCGTGGAGAACGAGATCACCAATGGTCTGACCGCTACCACCTTTGGCCCCTACGAGCTGTGCAACCGGGCCCAGGTCGTCACCTTCCTGTGGCGCGCCATGAACAAGCCCGCCTACACCACCACGGAGAATCCCTTCTCCGATGTGGTCGTGACCGACTTCTACGGCCCCGCTGTCCTGTGGGCTGTGGAGAATGGCATCACCAACGGCATGGGCAACGGCACCTTCGGCATCAACACCACCTGCAACCGGGCTCAGGTCGTCACCTTCCTGTACCGCACCTACGTGAAATAATCCATAGCAAAGCCCCCATTTCCTCGGAAACGGGGGCTTATTTTGGTATAGTCCCCGCCTTTTCGCGCAAACTGGGTAAAAAACGGGAGGTATTTCTATGTGCACCGCCATCACCTTTGGGAAAGACGACTTCTATTTCGGCAGGACGCTGGACTATGAGCGATCCTTTGGAGAGGAGGTGGTCATCACGCCCCGGGCCTTTCCCCTGCCCTTTCGGGAGCAGAAGACGATGAAGCATCACCATGCCATCATCGGCATGGCCCACGTGGAGGACGGGTATCCCCTTTACTACGACGGCGTGAATGAGATGGGACTTTGCATGGCAGGACTCAACTTTGTGGGCTTCGCCAAATACAATGGGAATGGACGGGATCGGATCGCCCCCTTTGAGTTCCTGCCCTGGGTGCTGGGGCAGTGCGATTCTGTGGCCCGGGCCCGGGAGCGTCTCGGGCATCTGGCGTTGACCGAGACGGATTTCAGTCCGGAGCTTCCCGCCGCCCGGCTCCACTGGATCATCGCCGACCGGCATGACTGCATCACCGTGGAGTCTCTGGAAAGCGGTCTGCGCATCCACGACAACCCCGCCGGGGTGCTGACCAACGATCCGCCCTTTGACGACCAGATGTTCCAGCTGACCAATTTCATGCATCTGTCCCCCCGGCCGCCCCATAATCATTTCTCAGACACGCTGGAGCTGAAGCCCTACAGCCGCGGCATGGGAGCCATGGGTCTGCCGGGGGACTTAAGCAGCCAGTCCCGGTTCGTCCGGGCGACCTTCCACAAGCTCAACTCGGTCTGCACGGATACAAATGCCGTCAGCCAGTTTTTCCACATCCTGGGCTCCGTGAATCAGACCCGAGGCTGCTGCCGCCTGGAGGACGGAAGCTTCGAGCACACCCTCTACACCTCCTGCTGCAATGCCTCCAGGGGCATCTACCACTATACGACCTACGGGTGCCGCCGCATCACCGCCGTGAATATGGGGCGGGAAAATCTGGACGGGAATGGGCTGATCCGGTATCCGCTGGTGACGGGAGAGGACATTCTTTTGCAAAATTAAACGGAATTGGTATTTTTTCTCTTGCTTCTGCACCCGTTGTGCGCTACAATAGCCCATAGATTTGTTTTTTAGGAGAACCAACTATGATCTATCACAACATTCTCGACGCCATGGGTCACACCCCCATGGTGCAGCTGGGCCGCATGGTGCCCGAGGGAGCGGCACGGGTGCTGGTCAAATATGAGGGCCTGAACGTGGGCGGCTCCATCAAGACCCGGGTCGCCTACAACATGGTCATGGAGGCCGTGCGCCAGGGCAAGATCACCAAGGATACCATCATCGTCGAGCCCACCTCCGGCAACCAGGGCATCGGCCTGAGCCTGATCGGCGCGGTGCTGGGCTATAAGGTACGCATCATCATGCCTGACTCCGTCAGCGTGGAGCGGCAGAAGCTCATGCGCCACTACGGCGCGGAGGTGGTGCTGATCCACGACAAGGGCAACATCGGCGATGCCATCGAGGAGTGCCTCCAGACCGCCCTGCGGATGGAGCGGGAGGATCCCAACGTCTTCGTGCCCCAGCAGTTTGAAAACCCTGCCAACCCCATGATCCACCGGCATCAGACCGGCCTGGAGATCCTGGAGCAGGTGGGCGGCCCCATCGACGGCTTCTGCTCCGGCATCGGCACCGGCGGCACCATCACCGGCATCGGCGAGACCCTGAAGGCTCTGAATCCCGACATGACCATCTGGGCCGTGGAGCCCGAGAACGCCGCGATCCTCGCCGGCGGCACCGTGGGCAGCCACCTGCAGATGGGCATCGGCGACGGCCTGATCCCCGCCATTCTGAATCAGGACATCTACTCCGACATCTACATCGTCTCCGACGAGGAGGCGCTCCAGACCGCCCGGGATCTGGCCCGGCTGGAGGGTCTGATGTGCGGCATCAGTTCCGGCACCAACGTGGCCGCCGCCATCGCCATGGCGAAAAAGCTCGGTCCCGGCAAGACGGTCGTCACCATCCTGCCCGACACGGCGGAGCGGTACTTCTCCACGCCGCTCTTTGACGAATAAAGCAAAAAGATCCCCGACCTGCCGGTCGGGGATCACGTTGTTATTTGCCCTTTTTGCTCAGGGGAACCTTGTTGCCCTTGGCATCCAGGTAGTAGGTGTTGTCCAGCTGGCCGATCAGGTTGGCCTTGACGGAGTCGATGTAGATTCGGCGGAGCTTGTCCCGCTCTGCCAGCTCCTCGGGGGTCAGGCCCTCGGTCTTGGCTTTCTTTGCCAGCTCGTTGATACGTGCGATGGTGTCGTTGATGCTCATTTCAAATCTCCTTATACATAGCGGTGGATGACCACGCTGATCCTTCCTTTTTTGGTCAGGCCGTTGACCTGCGCCAGCTTCAGCTTGCCCAGACCCCGGACGGAGACCTTGTCCCCCTCCGAGACGGCCTTGTCGGATTTGGTGCAGGGCAGGCCGTTGATGGCGGCTCTGCCCGCGTTCACATAGTCGCTGGCCAGGCTTCTGCCGATGCGGAAGCCCGAGCTGATGACCGCGTCCAGGCGGATGGATGCCAGGGTGTCCTTAATTTCTTTGATCTCCGGCTCCGGGATACTGGCTTCGGCCAGAGGGATCTCAGACAGGCGGAACTTCGTCCGGCCCGCACTATAGAAATTCTGGAGCAGGTATGGCGCGACCTCTCTGGAAACGAAGAAGTCACAGCTGCCCTTGCCCACGCAGATGTCGCCCACCGTTTCCCGTGCCACGCCCGCGCCCATGAGGGCTCCCAGGAAATCCCGGTGAGTCAGGCTGTCGCCCTCATAATACACCGCCCGCAGGCAGGACACGGGGCTGTCGTCATAGAAAAGGGCGTCCTCCTCCAGATAGTCCGGCAGGAAGATCAGCATCTGCCGCTCCGCGTCGGCATAGCCGCCGAAGCGGTACAGCCCCTCGGGCTCGCCGAAGAGGAGCCGGGTCATCTCCAGCTCTCTGGGTGACAGAAAGCAGGAATTGGCGGGGATGTTCTTGCGCAGTCCCGTGTTTATTTTGTCCCAGACCTTGGCAAGCAGCAGCCGGTCTTCGGGGGTTTTTGCGATTTTATCGATATTATTTCGATCCATAGTATCACCTTGGGGCATTATAGCACAGCTTTCCTGGAAAAGAAAGAGATTTTTCTTGAGTATCCGCAGAAAATAAGATATAATGTATGGTCGAAAAGGAAGGTGAAGCTATGACCATCGGAATCATCGGCGGCGGTGCGGCGGGTATGGCCGCGGCGCTGACCGCTTCGGAATACGAAAACGCACAGATCGTGCTGATGGAGCGTCAGGCCCGGCTGGGCCGGAAGCTCAGCGCCACCGGCAACGGACGATGCAACCTCAGCAACATCCACGCAGGAGAGGGCGGCTACCACGGAGACGACCCCAAATTTCACGAATACGCGCTCTCCAAATATCCGCCCGAAGAAACCCTCCAGTGGTTTTCAGACCTGGGGCTTTACACCGTGACGGAGGCATCCGGAAAGGTCTATCCCTACTCCGACCAGGCAAACTCCGTGGTGGATGTGCTGCGCTTCTCCCTGAACTGCTTCAACACCCGGGTTTTGACGGATTTTGAGGTGATGAAGGTCAGGAAGGATGGGAACCGCTTCCTCGTCACCGCCAAAGACCAAACGCTGGAATTTGACAGGCTCATCATCGCCTGCGGCGGTCTGGCGGGCACCAAGCTGGGCGGCACCATGTCCGGCTACAAGCTCCTGCGCTCCTTTGGCCACAAATGCACCAAGCTCCGCCCTGCCCTGGTGCAGGTGAAGACCTCCTGGCCCGGCGTTTCCGCCCTCAAGGGTGTCCGCGCCAACTGCAGAGCAGGGATCTATCACAACGGTACGCTTCACCGGGAATCCGTGGGCGAGATCCAGTTCACCGAATTCGGCCTGTCCGGCCCCGTGATCTACGAGATCAGCCGGGATGCATGCCAGGGCGGCGGCGACTGGGAATGCCGTCTGGATTTTCTGCCGGATCTCCCTGCCCAGGCGCTTATGCGTCCGCTGATGATGAAGCGCAATTCCGATCTGACCGCCGAGGATCTGTTCACCGGCATCCTCCACAACCGGCTGGGCCGGGTTATCGTGAAGGAAGCGGGCATCAAGGCAAACACGCTCATTTTCCATCTGTATGACGATCAGCTGGAGGATGTCATCTCCCTGGCCAAGGGCTTTACCGTCACCCTGACGGAGCCCCTGGGCATGGACGCCGCCCAGGTCACCGCCGGCGGCATCGTTACAAGTGAATTTGACCCCACCACCATGGAAAGCAAGCTCGTCCCCGGCCTCTACGCCTGCGGCGAGGTGCTGGATGTGGACGGGGACTGCGGCGGCTACAACCTGCAGTGGGCCTGGAGCTCCGGGCGGCTGGCAGGTCTGAACGCCGGAAAGGAATCAGCATGATTAGAATCAGAGACATCACCCTGCCGCCCCAGCACAGCGTCAGCCAGCTGAGCTTCGAGGCGGCTCAGCTCCTGCGGGTCAGCAATTCCACGATCCGCAAGGTCAAAATCGTAAAACGATCCATCGACGCCCGGAAAAAGCCGGACGTGAAATACAACTACACCATCGACGTCCAGGTCAGCGGCAACGAGGAGAAGATCCTCCGCAATTCCCGCTGCAAAAAGGCCTCCATCGCCCCCTGGACCAGCTATAAGGTCAAGCCCATGCGCAATCCCGATGCGAAGCGGCCCGTGGTCGTGGGCTTCGGCCCGGCGGGCATGTTCGCCGCCCTTGTCCTCGCCATGGCGGGAGCCCGTCCCATCGTTCTGGAGCGGGGCGACGATGCTGAGACCCGCCACGAGAAGGTGCAGAAATTCTGGCAGACCGGCGAGCTTGACCCCCGCAGCAACGTCCAGTTCGGCGAGGGCGGCGCGGGCACCTTCTCCGACGGCAAGCTGGGCACCGGCGTGAACAATCCCCGGATCCCCTGGGTGCTGGAGCAGTTCGTGCTGGCGGGCGCCCAGGAGGACATCCTCTACGACGCCAAGCCCCACGTGGGCACCGATGTGCTGCTGACCGTCGTCCAGAACCTTCGTAACAAGATCATTTCCCTGGGCGGCGAGGTGCACTTCAACGCCCAGGTCACCGGCCTGAAAACGGACAATGGCCGCATCACCGGCGTGGAGCTGATGGACGGCACCGTCATCGACTGCGATAACGTGATCCTGGCCATCGGCCACAGCGCCCGGGACACCTTCCGGATGCTGGAAGCCATGGGCGTTCCCATGGAGCCCAAGCCCTTCTCCATGGGCGTGCGCATCGAGCACAGGCAGTCCATGGTGGATCTGGCCCAGTATGGCCACCTGAATCCCCATCTGCCCCCTGCTGACTACAAGCTGGTCAGCCATCAGGAGGATGCCACCGTCTACACCTTCTGTATGTGTCCCGGCGGCTACGTGGTGGCCGCAGCCAGCGAGGAGGGCGGCGTGGTCACCAACGGCATGAGCTTCTCTGACCGCGCAGGCGAAAACGCCAACGCGGCGGTGCTGGTCACCGTCAATCCCAGGGACTTCCCCTACCCCGGTGCCCTGGGCGGCGTTGTCTGGCAGCGGGAGATCGAGGAAAAGGCTTATCAGGTCTCCGGCGGCTATCGTGCCCCCGCCCAGCGGTTCGGCGATTTCCTGGAGGGCAGGCCCTCCACCGGCCCCGGCAAAGTCCGTCCCACCTATCTGCCCGGTGTCCACTGGTGCGACCTGCATGAGGTGCTCCCCGAGCGGATCACCACCGCTTTGAAGGCGGGCATCACCGATCTGGATCGCAGACTCAAGGGCTTCGCCTCCCCCGACGCGGTGCTCACCGGCCCCGAGACCCGGAGCTCCTCCCCTGTCCGGATCCTTCGCGATGCCGGGGGACAGTCCCAGCTTTTGGGCCTCTATCCCGCCGGTGAGGGTGCGGGCTACGCAGGCGGCATCATGTCCGCCGCCGTGGACGGCATGGAGGCCGCCGAGGCCGTGCTGAAGGCCATGCAGGAATGAATAGAATGCGACGACTGCTTTTGCCGCTGCTTCTGGCATTCACGCTGGCACTTCCCGTATCCGCCAGTGGGTGTCCCCACGACTATGTGGAGCAGGTTCTGGAGCCCACCTGTGTGGAGGATGGGATCTCCTGGCTGGAATGCATCCTCTGCGGCGATCTCCAGAGCTTTCAGCCCATCCCCTCCCTGGGACACACCTTCGGAGAATGGTATGTGCTGACGGAGCCGGACTGCACCCGTGAGGGCGTCGAGGCCCGGGACTGTGTGGTCTGCGGTGCCCGGGAGGAGTCTCCCCTGCCCCATCTGGGCCACGAATACGTGGTGGAGGTCATGGAGCCGACCTGCACCGCCCGGGGCTATACCAGTCACTACTGTCCCGGCTGCGGCGACCGGTTCCGCACCGATTACACCGACCCTCTGGGCCACCGCTATGACGGCGGCGTCATCACCAAGGAGCCCACCCTGACCGCCATGGGCCGCATCCTCTACACCTGCATCGGCTGTGGGGACACCTATCAGGAGATGATCCCCATGCTGACCAATCCCTTCGCCGACATCGACGACCAGGCCTACTACTTCTCCCCCGTCCTCTGGGCGGTGAACGCGGGCATCACCTCCGGCATCGACGAGACCCACTTCGGCCCCGACGGCATCTGCAACCGGGCTCAGGTGGTTACCTTCCTATGGCGCGCCGCCGGGAAGCCCGCGTCCGAAATCGAAAATCCCTTCGCGGACGTGCCCCGGGGCAGCTTCTATGAGCAGGCGGTGCTCTGGGCCTTTGCGTCCGGCATCACCACCGGCACGGATGGGAGCCATTTCTCCCCAAATGCCCCCTGCAGCCGGGCGCAGGTGGTCACCTTCCTCCACCGGTTCCGGGGCTGCCCTGAGCCCACTGTCACCGCCGCCTTCCCGGATGTGCCAAAGGGGAGCTTTTACCACGATGCCGTCCTCTGGGCCGCCCAGAGGGAGATCACCGTGGGCATGGACGGCGGGTATTTCCGCCCGGAGCAGCCATGCAGCCGGGCCCAGATCGTCACGTTTCTATACCGGGATGAAAAGAATCCTTAAGGAGGTTTCCTTATGAACCATCGAGACCAGCTCCACACCGGAGCCATCTATTTCCCCAATGATCCCAGCATCATGGAAGATCAGATCAAATACCTTGACCGGCTCTATGACTTCAACCAGACCCGGCCCACGGAGCTTGGCAAGCGGGAGAAGCTGCTGAAGAAGATGTTCGCCGAGATTGGGGAAGGCTGCTACATCGAGCCGCCCCTGCACGCCAACATGGGCGGCCATCACGTCCACTTCGGCAAGAACATCTACGCCAACTTCGGCCTGACCCTGGTGGATGACACCCACATCTATGTGGGCGACTACACCATGTTCGGCCCCCATGTGACCGTGGCCACGGCGGGCCATCCCATTGAACCCAGCCTGCGGGAGCGGGGCCTGCAGTACAACATGCCCGTGCGCATCGGAAAAAACTGCTGGATCGGCGCGGGAGCCATCATCCTGCCCGGCGTCACCATCGGCAACAATGTGGTCATCGGCGCGGGCAGCGTGGTGACGAAGGATATTCCCGACAATGTGGTGGCCGTGGGCAACCCCTGCCGGGTGCTCCGGGAGGTCGGTGAGCACGACCGGGTCTACTATTATAAAGACCGGAAGATCGATTGGGAGACGGTATGAGAAAGCTCTTTGATTGGAACCGCTCCAGAGTGGTGCTCTGGGGCCTGTGCGGCGGTCTCTTTGGGCTGATGCTGGTGCTGAACATCCTGACGCCCTATATCTGCGATGATTTTACTTACCGGCTGAATTTCCTGACGAAGGAGCCTTTGGGTTCTTTCTTCGAGATTTTTCCCAGCATGTACGCCCACAGCTACAAGATGAACGGGCGGCTGATCTCCCACGGTCTGGCCCAGGTGTTCATGCTGCTGCCGCCCCTGGTCTTCGACATCTGCAACGCCGCCGTGTTCGCGGGGACGCTGTATCTTGCCAACCGGCTCTGCGGCAGGGAACCCAATGCCCTGCTGCTGATGGGCAGCTTCTGCCTGCTCTGGCTGCTGATGCCTGTGTTCGGACAGGTGGTGCTGTGGCAGGTGGGTGCCATCAACTATTTCTGGTCGCTGACCGCGCTGCTGCTGTTCATCGCACCGGAGCTGCTGCGGTTCCTGGAGAGGCGGGAGCTCCTGCACAGGAAATGGCATTGGGTCGTCTTCTGTGTCTATGGCTTTTTCTTTGGCTGGTACAATGAGATCGCGTCCTTCGTGGGCATCTGTATGATCCCCTGTCTGATCGTGCTGGGGCTGTGGCTGAACAGGGACAAATTCCAGCCCCACCGGCTGCTGCCCGTTCTCTTCGCGGTACTGGGCTACCTTGTTATGCTCTCCATGCCCGCCCAGGCCGCCAACAAGAGCGGCGGGCTGACCTGGGAGCTTATCACCACTCGATTTGACAACTGCGCGACCATGCTCATGGATCAGTGCGGATCGCTGCTGCTGCTCATCGCTTTGCTGAACTCCTGGATCCCCCTTGCCAGGATCCCCCTGAAGAAGTGGCTCTGTGCCGACCTGCTGGCTCTGGCGGGCGTATGTGCAAATTTTATGCCCATCGCCGCCAGCTACTACCCCGAGCGGTGCATGTGCACCACGGTGCTGCTGCTGGTAATGGCCATCGTGATGCTGACCGGGGAGCTGATGAAGACGAAGGGCTTCCCCGTCATCGCAGCCTGCGCGGCCTTCCTGATCCTGCTGACCATCCCCCACGGTCTGCGGGGGTGCCGGGATATCGTATCCTGCCACCGCCAGCACGTTCAGCGGGAGCATACCATCGCCGCCGCAGTGGAACAGGGCGAGACCCAAGTGACCGCAAACGTGGTCATTCCCCAGACGACCTGGAGCGGCTACTGGGGACTGCGGGATCTGGTCGATGATCCGGAGACCTGGCCCAATCACTCCATGGCACTGTACTATGGGGTCGACGCCCTCATCGGAGAATAAGGAACAGGCGACGGATGATCGTCGCCTGTTTTTTGTAAGTTATGTCAAAATTTGCTGTGCATTTTCGGCTGTGCCTTTGGCTTTTTCCCTTGCGAACAGAAGGTTTTTGCGGTATAGTATACAGGTAAAGGTGTTTTGTCCCCGCGATGTGGACAAGCACAAGAAAGGAGAATAACAATGGCTGAATTTGTCAAACTGTCCCCCAATGAGGTCAAGTTCCTGCACGAGCAGAACCCCGATCTGGTGAGCTACAACGTGGAGTTCGCCGAGGTCACCGGCGGTACCTTCTGGAAGGCTTACACCCCCGAGCAGATCGCCGGTACCGAGCCCTTCGTCGTCCGTCCCTCCGCTGACGGCATCGCCGCCATGTACAAGGATCTGATGCAGATGTATCCCCCCATCGACCTGTACAACCCCAAGCTGCGCAAGCTGACCCGCGATCTGGGCACCACCTGGTGCCGCGTCTCCGGTACCTGGGCCACCAAGACCTACTACGACTTCGACGGCGAGTACGCCCCCGGTCAGGTTCCCGAGGGTTACCTGAACGTTCTGACCAAGGAGCAGTGGATCGGCGTCCTGGACTTCGTCAAGGATTGCGGCCTGAAGCTGAAGGTCTCCGTGGCCAACTGCCCCGGCCTGCACTCCGCCGAGGAGCCCTGGCCCTCCACCGAGGCTGAGAAGCTCTTCTCCTTCTCCAAGGCCTACGGTGTGCCCATCATGGCTGCCGAGTTCGCCAACGAGCCCAACATGCTCGAGGACACCGGCTTCCCCGAGGGCTACACCGCTGCCCACTACCGCCGCGACGCCGACCTGTTCGCCAAGTGGCTGAAGGAGAACTATCCTGAGTGCCTGTACGTCGGTACCTCCGACACCGGCGGCGCTGACGTCTCCTTCGGCAAGATGGGCAAGGACTCCGGCACCGGCGGCGTCGAGCAGCTGGCCCGCAACAGCGCCACCTGCGAGGAGCTGCTGAACGGTCTGGAGATGCCCCTGGACGTCTTCTCCTACCACTACTACAACGGCCTGTCTGACCGTCTGGCCTCCGTCATGCCCGCCGGCCACTGGGATCCCAGCGAGGCCAACGGCGAGGAGTACCTGGATGTTGCCATGGCCTTCTGCCGCGCTTACATCCCCTACCGTGACAAGTACGCTCCCGGCACCGAGATGTGGGTCACCGAGTCCGGCGATGCCGGCGGCGGCGGCGACACCTGGGCTTCCACCTATCTGGATGTCCTACGTACCCTGAACGAGCTGGGCGGCTTCTCCGCTCTGACCCGCGGTGTCATCTTCCACAACACCCTGACCGCTTCCGACTACGCCTACCTGGCCCGCTTCGTCCATGATCCCCGCCCCAACTTCTTCGCTGTCAAGCTGTGGATCGACCTGATGGGCACCGACGTCTTCGCCTCCAACGAGCCCGTCCGCATGGGCGCTCACGTCTATGTCCAGTCCTACAAGGCTGACCCCACCAAGAAGTGCTACCTCATCATCAACAACTCCGAGACCGAGACCACCACCGTCGACGCCCCCAACGACGGCCTGATCTGGACTCTGGCCGGTAAGGATGGCTTCAAGCGCGCCACCGTCATGACCCTGAACGGCCGCGACCTGGTTCTGGGCGAGAACTGGGAGCTGCCCGACCTGTCCGGAGAGCCCGTCAAGGCTGGCAAGATCGAGCTGGCCCCCATGACCTGCACCTTCCTGGTTCAGTAATCCTTCTCTGCATAACGCGAAACGGCGCAGCCCGAGGGCTGCGCCGTTATTATACCTTTTCGTGAAGTTTGCTTCGCAAGTGAAGAGCGGCCATGCCGCAGTGAAGTATTGTGCTTCGCACAACGCGAAGTGAAGTGTGTCGAACACGCCGAAGGCACTTCACGATGCATCGCATCACTTCACTTGCGCAGCGAACTTCACGTGCCGCAAGGCACACTTCGTTCATGAAAAAAAGGACTTCCGTTTGGAAGTCCTTCTTTTTCATGGTGCGCGAGGGGGGAGTCGAACCCCCACGCCCGGAATGAGCACTAGAACCTGAATCTAGCGAGTCTACCAATTCCACCACTCGCGCATATTTCGTTTGTCGTGGGCTGTGCCCTGACGACTGCTACATATTATCACGCCGTTCCCGATTTGTCAACACCCAATTTCACTTTTTTTCATTTTTCTTCCGTCTTTTCTTTTGCCGCGAAATCTGCTATACTAAACAAAATATACCCTACTGGAGGTTCGTTATGGAATTTCTCCCCCTTTGCAGACAGGACATGCTTGATCGCGGCTGGGAACAGTGCGATTTTGTCTATGTCATCGGTGACGCCTATGTCGATCACCATTCCTTCGGCCACGCCATCATCAGCAGAATTCTGGAGCAGGCGGGCTACAAGGTGGGCATCATCTCCCAGCCCGACTGGCGCAAGCCCGGCTCCATCAATATCTACGGCAAGCCCCGCCTGGGCTTCCTGATCTCCGGCGGCAACATGGACAGTATGGTCAACCACTACTCCGTCACCAAGCACCGCCGGAAAACCGATTCCTACACCCCCGGCGGCGTGATGGGCAAGCGGCCCGACTACGCCACCGTGGTCTACGGCAACCTGATCCGCCAGACTTACAAGGAAGTGCCCATCATCATCGGCGGCATTGAGGCCAGCCTGCGCCGCTTAAGCCACTACGACTACTGGTCGGAGAGCATGAAGCGCTCCATCCTGCTGGACTCCCAGGCCGATCTGCTGCTCTACGGCATGGGCGAACGGAGCATCGTGGAGGTGGCCGACGCCCTGAATGCCGGCATGAATGTCCGGGACATCACCTACATCGACGGCACCGTCTTCCGGATGAAGGAGCTGGACGAGAGTCTGCCCACCATCGTGCTCCCGAGCTACGAGGAGCTGAAGGAAAACAAGCGCAAGTACGCCGAATCCTTCAGAATCCAGTACGGCAACTGTGACCCCTTCACCGCCAAGCGGCTGGCGGAGCCCTTCGGCGACCTTTTCGTCGTCCAGAATCCGCCCCAGAAGCCCCTGAGCCGGGAGGAGATGGACAACGTCTACGGTCTGCCCTACTGCCGCACCTATCACCCCAGCTATGAGAAGGCCGGCGGCATCCCCGCCATCGAGGAGGTCAAGTTCAGTCTGGTCTCCAACCGGGGCTGCTTCGGTGCCTGCTCCTTCTGCGCCCTGACCTTCCACCAGGGCCGCATCATCCAGACCCGCTCCCATGAGTCCATCATCGCCGAAGCGGAGCTGATTACGAAAGACCCCGATTTCAAGGGCTACATCCACGATGTGGGCGGCCCCACCGCCAATTTCCGCCATCCCGCCTGCGACAAGCAGCTGACAAAAGGTGCCTGCGGCGGGCGGCAGTGTCTCTACCCCACCCCCTGCAAGAACATGCGGGCGGATCATTCGGACTACATCGCCCTGCTGCGCAAGCTGAGAAAGCTGCCCGGCGTGAAGAAGGTCTTCGTCCGCAGTGGCATCCGCTTTGACTATCTGTTGGCGGACAAGAAGGACACCTTCTTCCGGGAACTGGTGCAGTATCACATCTCCGGTCAGCTGAAGGTGGCTCCCGAGCATGTGTCCGACGCGGTGCTCAGCCGCATGGGCAAGCCGAAGAATGCCGTCTACAACAAATTCGTGGACAAGTATTTCGCCCTGAACAAGGAATTCGGCATGAACCAGTTCCTTGTCCCCTACCTCATGTCCAGCCACCCCGGCTCCACCCTCAAGGAGGCCATCGAGCTGGCGGAGTACATCCGGGACATGGGCTACAACCCCGAGCAGGTGCAGGACTTCTATCCCACCCCCTCCACCCTGTCCACGGTCATGTACTACACGGGCCTGGATCCCAGAACCATGGAGCGGGTCTACGTGCCCACCGATCCCCATGAGAAGGCCATGCAGCGGGCATTGATCCAGTACCGGAATCCCAAGAACTACTATCTGGTTCGGGAAGCCCTCATCAAGGCCCACCGGGAGGATCTCATCGGCTCCGGCCCCAAGTGTCTGATCCGGGCCGTGCCCCCCAGAACCGGCCAGATCCCGCCCCAGCCGAAGAAGCCCGTCAGCCGCCTGGCGGCTCCCAAAAAGCCCGCGCCCAAGCCCCCCAAGGGCAAGGTGGTCTATGAAAAGCCGGGCTTCAAGCCCAAGCCTCCCAAGGCGGAAATCAAGGGCGGCAGAAAAACCACCCGAAAGTAAGGTGATCCCATGGGCTACATTCTCGATCTACGCAAGATCGTCGGCCACCGTCCCCTGATCCAGGTGGGCGCGGGCATCATCGTTGAAGACCCTGATGGCCGGGTGCTGCTCCAGCTTCGCGCCGACAACCACTGCTGGGGCTACTGCGGTGGCTCCATCGAGCTGGACGAAAAAGTGGAGGACGCGGCGAAGCGGGAGCTGTTCGAGGAGACGGGACTGGTTGCCGAATCCGTGGAGCTGTTCGGCGTCTGGTCTGGCCCGGAGCTCCACTACATTTACCCCAACGGCGACGAGGTCAGCAATGTGGACATCGTCTTCCTCTGCCGCAGCTTCTCCGGGGAGCTGAAGCCCCAGGAAAGCGAAGTCGAAGCTCTGCGGTTCTTCCCCGTCGACGAGATCCCTGAAAACCTGTCCCCGCCCATCCGGCCTGCGCTGGAGAAATGGGTGCGCATGAAGAAGGAGGAAACCACATGAACGAATGGAAGGAGATCTCCCTTTCCGCCATCAAGGGCGTGAAGATCGGCCACGCCCAGGAGGAAGCCCACGCCACCGGCTGCACCGTCATTCTCCCCGACAAGAAGGCCGTCTGCGGTCTGGATGTCCGGGGCGGCGGCCCTGCCAGCCGGGAGACCCAGCTATTGAACCCTCTCATGTCCAACGACGGCGTCAATGCCGTGCTTCTGTCCGGCGGCAGTGCCTTCGGCCTGGACGCTGCGGGGGGCGTGATGAAGTATCTGGAGGAAAAGGGCCGGGGCGTCAAGGTGGGATCCAATATCGTCCCCATCGTGGTGGGCTCCTGCATCTTCGATCTTGGCTGCGTGGACGGCGCTGTCCGCCCTGACGCCGCCATGGGCCATCAGGCCTGTGAGGATGCCCAGCGAAACCTGGAGCGAAACGGCAACGTGGGCGCGGGCATGGGCGCGACCGTCGGTAAAATTCTGGGCAATGACCGCTCCATGAAATCCGGCCTGGGCTGTTATGCTGTCCAGGTGGGCGGCCTTCAGGTGGGTGCCATCGTCGCCGTCAATGCCATCGGTGACGTCTATGAGATGGACTCGGGCAGGGAGCTGGCGGGGCTGCTGAGCAAGGACAAATCCCACATGATCTCCAGCGAGATCGAGGCGGTGAAGCTTCTGCAGCTGGCAAGCACCTTTTCCTTAAACACCACCATCGGCTGCATCATCACCAACGCAGGCCTCGACAAGGCGGAGATGAACAAGGTGGCCGCCATGGCCTCCAATGGCGTGGCCCGCACCATCCGGCCCGTAAACACCAGCATGGACGGCGACAGCATCTACGCCATGTCTGTGGGCAGGGTCAAGTCCTGCGCCGATGTGGTGGGTACCCTGGCCGCCCATGTGATGGCCAAGGCCATCAACCGGGCTGTGCTGGAGACGAAGCCCATCTACGGCTACAAGTCGGCACAGAGCTTTCTGTAAGATATCAGCCCGTGGACTTCCGTCCACGGGCTAAATATTTGTTGCAAAAAGCGGCGTTTCGGAGTACAATATTCCGAGTACGAGAAAAACAAATGAGGTATCGCTATGACCGATTTATTACAGCGGATCCTGCCGACGGTGCAAAAGCCCGCCCGCTACACCGGCGGTGAATTCAATGAGATCCAAAAGGATCCGGACTCTGTCCGGGTCAATGTGGCCTTCTGCTTCCCGGATACCTATGAGATCGGCATGTCCAACGTGGGCATGCGGATCCTTTACGGTGTCATGAACGAGATGGAGGGCGTTTGGTGCCAGCGGGTGTTTCACCCCTGGGGCGACATGGAAGCCGAAATGCGTAAGCATCAGCTCCCCCTGTGGGCTCTGGAGAGTCAGAAGCCCGTGCGGGAGTTCGACATGATCGCCTTCACCATCGGCTATGAGATGAGCTATACCAGCATCGTCAACATGCTGGATCTGGCGGGTGTGCCCCTGTACGCCAAAGACCGCACCGGCATTGACCAGATGGTCTTCGCCGGCGGCGTGTGCACCTTCAATCCCGAGCCCCTGGCTCCCTTCTTCGATTTCTTCTCCCTGGGCGAGGGTGAGGAATCCACGCCCGAGATCGTCAGCCTTTACGACAAGGCGAAATCCGAGGGCTGGAGCAAGGAGCAGTTTTTGCTGGAGGTCAGCAAAATCGAGGGCGTGTATGTGCCCAGCTTCTATGAGCATACTTACAACGAAGACGGCACCCTGCGCGAGATCATCGCCCGGGAGGGCCAGCCCCAAGTCCACACCAAGCGTATCGTCGAGGATCTGGACAAGGCCTACTACCCCACCAGGATGATCGTCCCCTCCACGGAGATCGTCCACGACCGCACCAACATCGAGCTCTTCCGGGGCTGCATCCGGGGCTGCCGGTTCTGTCAGGCGGGCTATTCCTGCCGTCCCGTGCGGCGCAAGAGTGCAGAGACTGCCTGCCGTCAGGCCATCGAGAGTCTGGAGGACTCCGGTGCCAATGAGATCACCCTGTCGAGTCTCTCCACCTCCGACTACCGGGGTCTGAAGGAGCTGACGGACGAGCTGATCCCCTACTGCGAGCGCACCCATGTGAATCTGTCCGTCCCCTCCCTGCGGGCCGACAATTTCAGCCGGGAGCTGATGCAGAAGCTCCAGACCGGCAAGAAGTCCGGCCTGACCTTCGCCCCCGAGGCGGGCACCCAGCGGCTGCGGGACGTCATCAACAAGAACCTGACGGAAGAGGAGATCCTCACCACCTGCGAGAATGCCTTCTCCGGCGGATGGAGCAACGTCAAGCTCTACTTCATGCTGGGTCTGCCCACGGAGACCGACGAGGACGTGCTGGGCATCGCCGACCTGGTCTACAAGATCATCCTCAAGTGGAAGGAGTTCGGCACCGCCAAGAAGCGTGGTCTGCGGATCCATGTGGCCACGGCCTTCTTCGTGCCCAAGCCCCATACTCCCTTCCAGTGGGAGCAGCAGATCACGATGGAGGAGTATCTGCGCCGGTGCAAGCTGCTGAAAAGCCACTTCTACTCCAAGTCCATCGACTATAACTATCATACCCCGGAGATCAGCCGTCTGGAGTCCGTCATGGCTCGCGGCGACCGCCGGATCGCCCCCGTCATCGCCGAAGCCGCCCGGAACGGCGCACGGCTGGACGGGTGGGACGAGTATTTCAAGCATGAGGCCTGGATCAAGGCCTTTGAGACCTGCGGCGTGGATCCCGAGTTCTACACCACCCGGGGCTTCGGCGAAGACGAGCTCCTTCCCTGGGATCACATCAACGTGGGTCTGCGCAAGGACTTCCTGCTGAGAGAACGCCATACGGCTTATGAATCCAAGGTCACCCCCGACTGCCGCCACGGCTGCGCCGGGTGCGGTGCAAACTGTCTGCTGAAGGAGGTCAAGTGCGATGCGTAGGATCCTCTTTGAAAAGACCGGAAACGGCATTTGGATCAGCCACCTCGACCTGATGCGCCTGTTCCAGCGGGCCTTCAAGCGGGGCGGCCTGAATCTGAAACACACCCAGGGCTTTTCTCCCCGGGCCATGGTCTCCATCGCCCTGCCCCTGAGCGTGGGCGTGGAGAGCAGATGTGAAATTCTCGACTACGAGCTGGTGGATCAGGAGCTGCCTTTTGAGGAAATCAAGCAGCGGCTGAACGCCACCATGCCCGCAGGCGTCCGGGTGCTGGAGGTCTACGACAGCCCCAGAAAGCCGAAGGAGCTGACCCATCTGGACATCGCCATCCGTCTGGAGTATGACAGCGGCGTTCCCGAGGGCACCATGGATGCCATCCGGGAGCTGTTTGCCCGCCAGAGCGTCATCGTCACCAAGCGGGGCAAGAATGGCCCCGTGGATCAGGATATCATCCCCATGATCTCCAATCTGGAGATTGCGGCAATTTCTGAACAAGAGCTGGAGCTGACCGCCCGGGTCTGCGCCCAGAATCCCAGCCTGAATCCCCAGCAGATGGTCACCGCCATCGAAACCTGTCTGCCCCAGTGCAGACCCGTTTTCACCCGCATTTTCCGCCGGGAGGCCATCGCGTCCGACGGCACCATTTTCCGATAAAGGAGTTTTTACCATGGATAACAATGTTGTACTGTACGAGCTGGAAGACTGCCCCCACTGCCGCGGCGTGGGTCAGCTGATCCACGAGGGCGGCTGGTGCTGCTATGTGGAGTGCCTGGACTGCGGTGCCCAGACCACCTTCGTGGACTACGACGATGCCGGTGACCAGCGCACCGCCGAGCAGGCCGTCGTGAACCTGTGGAACCTGGGCAAGGTCATCCGCATCGAGCGGGGTGAGTGAGATGCAGGCGGTCAAGCTGGCGGGTCTGGAGCCCGCAGCCGTCTTCGGCTACTTTGAGAAGCTGTGCACCATGCCCCACGGCTCCGGCAACACCAAGATCATCTCTGACTATCTGGTGTCCTTTGCAAAGGAGCAGGGCATCCGGTATATCCAGGACGAGCTGAACAACGTCATCCTCTTCGGTGACGCTTCCGAGGGCTACGAGGATCACGAGCCCGTCATCATTCAGGGACACATGGACATGGTCTGCGAAAAGGATCCCGAGTCCCCCATCAACTTCGAGACCGACGGTCTGGACATCACCCACGACGGAAGCTACGTCTTCGCCAAGGGCACCACCCTGGGCGGCGACGACGGCATCGCCGTGGCCTATGCTCTGGCCCTGCTGGCCGACAAGTCCATCCCCCACCCCGCCCTGGAGGTGGTCATCACCGTGGACGAGGAGACCGGCATGTACGGCGCCGCGGGCATCGATCTGAGCATGCTGCGGGGCAAGAAGCTGCTGAACATCGACTCCGAGGAGGAGGGGGTCTTCACCGTCTCCTGCGCAGGCGGCGCCCGGGCCAACATCACTCTGCCCGTGACCCGTCACGCCGTCTACGGCCCCTGCGTCAAGCTGGTGGTGGACGGTCTGGCCGGTGGTCACTCCGGCGTGGAGATCGACAAGGGTCGCGCCAACGCCAACAAGGTCATGGGTCAGTTCCTCAGCGATGTCAAGAAGCTGATGCCCCTGTGCCTGACGGGTCTGGAGGGCGGCAGCAAGGACAATGCCATCCCCCGCTCCTGCACCGCCACTCTGGTGGCCATGGGCATGGAGATCGAACGGATCAACGGCGTGGCCGAGGCACTGCAGGCAAAGATCCGCGCCGAGTACAACGAGCCTGACGCTCTGGTCTACGCAGACAACGTGGACGCCCTGGGCGGCAACGCTCTGTCCACCCAGCTCACCGATAAGGTCATCGGCCTGCTCTGCGGCGCGCCCAACGGCATCCAGGCCATGTGTGCAGACATGCCCGGTCTGGTACAGACCAGCCTGAACATGGGTGTGGCGAAGCTGGACAAGGAAGCCTTCTCCATGACCTTCTCCGTCCGTTCCTCCGTCAATTCCGAGAAGGTGGAGGTGCTGGAGACTCTGGAAAAGCTGGCAAAGATGTACGACGCCCAGTACGACAGCCGGGGCCATTACCCCGCCTGGGAGTACAAGGCGGATTCCGTTCTGCGGGATGTGATGGTGGACGAATACACCAGGATGTTCGGCTCCGAGCCCCAGGTGGTTTCCATCCACGCGGGCCTGGAATGCGGCCTTCTCGGCGAGAAGATCGAGGGTCTCGACGCCGTGTCCATCGGCCCGGAGATGCATGACATCCACACCAGCCGGGAACGTCTGGGCATCGCCTCCACCGGGAGAATGTGGGAATTCATCAAGGCTGTGCTGAAGGCTCTGTAACATTTGGCGGGAGTGCTGATGCACTCCCGTTTTACGTTCAAAACAGGAGTAACTATGAATATTCTGAACGAATTTGCTGAATCAATGGCAAAGCTGGAGTATGAACAAGGAATCTCAGGCGGCTACAGGATCGAAGGCAAAGAACCGAATCCCTATTATCTATCGAATAAAGATTGGGATGCCTTTTTGAATGCTATGCCAGATGCAATCAAATCGCAATATATCGGTGGCAGCGGCGGTGAATTGAAACCGCAAAAAGGCCACCCGCCAAAAATGGCTGCGTTTTTCTCCTCAAGCCGTTTCATCTATCTGCTATCAAAGGATTGTCCCGGTTTTACCTTCGAGGAACAGCTTCCAACCACCGTTGGAGGGGTCGCAAATCTGGACGGATATCTTCCAGGAGAGAATCGTACGATCTATGTGGAAGCAAAATGCAGGGAGCCTTATGGGCATAAACCGCCCGAGAAAATCAAGCTTGTTTACAAGCCCGTCTATATCTGGCTTCGGACGCATATGAAAAGGATCTTCGACTGTGTAATGGAAGATCTGGACGATCAGTATATGCGCACCGTGTTCTTCGCTGGCAGAACTGCTGTAACGGGATTTGACATCAAGCAGATGATCTGCCATATGCTGGGAATTGCCGCAAAATATCTGAATGCAGTAAATGTGCCGGAACGGATCGATTTTCTATATTTGATTTACGATCCTTCACACCTTCCGTTACAAGATGCAACCAAAGCTGCTGTAATGGAAATCTACAGGCAAACAAAGTCCACGGCGAAATTACTGCGACCGGAGCGTATGTTTGGACATATAGTTGATTACCTGAATGACATCGCTCCCCACAAAGCATCCGAAGCGCATCTTTCCGCAATGAAGATGGCTTTCCGATTCACTCTGTGCAGCCAATATGACTACACTGAGAAATTGAGATAGCGCATACAAATCCGCAGGTCAGCTGGCCTGCGGATTTTTTCGTCTAAAAACCTGTCAACTATTGGTTGCATCGGCGATTTTCGCCGGTTTTGGGGTTTCAATAATCAACCTTCGCAGCCAGCGGATATCTCCTTTCCCGAGCACCCCCACATAGAAGCACAGCCCAAAGAACAGCCCCAGGAACGCCGCGCTCCTGCGCACCGGGCCCGTGAAGCAGCCCCCGCCGAAGACCGCGAAGACCGCCGCAGCGGGCGTCAGGAGGGCGAAAAACCAACCAAGTCTCACACCGCCGATCTGTAAAATCTTGCGCAGGCTCAGTGCAAAATTCAGAGCGTGGGTCACGGCGAAGCTGACGAAATACCCGTCGATGCCGAACCGGGGCAGGAGGATGTACATGAGGGCAATGTCCACCGTGTTGGAGATGATGCTGTACCGGGCACAGGCCGCCTGCTGGCCCAAGCCCTTGGTCATGGCATCCGCCAGCAGGTCGCAGTAGAGCATGGGCACGAGGATGGCAAAGCGGCGCATCAGTCCGGCGATGTCCTCGCCGGGATAGAGCCATCGGCAGATATCCCCGGACAGCAAAAAGAGAAGCCCGCCGCAGACCAGTCCGTAGATCAGAGCCATCCTCAGATTCCGGCGGATCAGATAGCGGATCCGGTTTCGGCTCCCCACCGCCGCACATCGGGCCAGCTCCGGGATCAGCACCTCCGCCAGAGAGCTGAGGATCGCCGCCGGGAACATCATCACCGGGAACACCATGCCGCTGACCCGCCCAAAAGCGGCAAGCGGATCGCCAACACCCGCAAACAGAGCCAGACGCCGGGGCACCATCAGATTCTCCAGGGCGGAGATCCCCGCCTTCAGGTCGTCCGCCAGAGCCAGGGGGACGGCACTGCGCAGGATCGGCCGCACCACCGGGATCCGGCTCTCCCCATCCCCGGCGCAGCGGCCATAGAGCAGCATCAGACAGCCCAATGTGAATACGGAGCCCAGACATGTTCCGAGAACGACGGCACGGCAGGAGCCCGCCCGATCTCCCTCGTCCGTGAAGGTCAGCGCCAGTGCCGTAACTGCGATGACGAAGCACTGCTCCCCCACCTCCACAGCCGCCAGTGTTCCGATCCGATTGGCGGCGGTGAAGTAGCCGGTCATCACGCCGGTCATGCAGATCACCGGCAGGAAGGATGCCCAGGTGCGCAGGGCGGGCAGGGCCTCCATGGTTCCGATCCAGTCCTGCGCCAGCTTCGGCCCAAGGAAAAACAAGCCGAAGCTGACAGCGGCGGCGCAGAGGATGCTGTAGACGAAGCAGCCGGATAGCAGCCGGTCGGCATCGCTGCGCTTTCCCCGGCCCAGGGCCTCGGCAGTCAGGTACATGGCCGTCGTCCGTCCGCCTGCGGCCCCCAGGGTCAGGGCAAGCATATCCACCGACAGCACCAGCTGCAGCAGCCCCACCCCCGCCGCGCCGATCCGCCCGGAGAGCCAGACCTGAAAGCTCGTCCCCGCGAAGCGCAGCAAAAGATTCACCCCGGTCAGCATCAGCGCGCCGGTCAGAAGCGTTTTCGTCCCCTTCATACACCATCCCTCCCGGGACAAGTGTATGGCCGCTTTCTTCGGGATATGCCATCGCTGTACGGCGTTCAATTGTATACCATGCACAAACAGTCTTGAATTTTTAGAAGTTTCTTATGGAAATTGCCGAAATTTCTCTTGCAAATTGCGCTCTGTGTGTTACTATATAAGTGGTAAACGAACCAATGAAATTTTGGAAAGGAGCATCATTATGCGTATCGGTTGTCCCAAAGAGATCAAGGCTCAGGAGTGCCGCGTGGGCCTGACCCCCGCCGGTGTCGACGCCCTCGTCCGCGCCGGTCATGAGGTATATATGGAGGAAAACGCAGGACTGGCCTCCGGCTTCCCCAATGAGGAATATGTGGCCCAGGGCGCAAAGATCCTGGCGACCGCCAGGGAGGTCTACGACATCGCCGACATGATCGTCAAGGTCAAGGAGCCTTTGGAGCCCGAGTACGAGCTGATGCACGAGGGCCAGATCATGTTCACCTACCTGCATCTGGCTCCCGATCCCGAGCAGACCCAGGCCCTGCTGCGCAAGAAGGTCACCGGCATCGCCTACGAGACCGTGCAGCTGGCCGACCGGAGCCTGCCCCTGCTGAGCCCCATGTCCGAGGTCGCGGGCCGTCTGTCCATCCAGGTGGGCTCGCGGATGCTGGAGAGCAACTGCGGCGGCAGAGGTGTGCTGCTGGGCGGCGTCACCGGTGTCGAGCGGGCCAATGTGGTCATCGTCGGCGGCGGCAACGTGGGCACCAACGCAGCGAAGATGGCCGTGGGCCTGGGTGCCAACGTCACCATCATCGACCTGAACGCCAAGCGTCTTGCCTACCTGGACGACATCTTCGGCGGCAGAGTCCAGACCCTGCTTTCCAATTCCTATAACATCGCCCGGGCGGTGAAGAATGCTGACCTGGTGGTCGGCTGCGTACTGATCCCCGGCGCGAAGGCGCCCAAGCTGGTCACCGAGGAGATGGTCAAGGCCATGAAGCCCGGCTCCGTCCTCGTTGACGTGGCCATCGACCAGGGCGGCTCCATCGAGACCATCGACCGGATCACCACCCACGCCGATCCCTACTTCGTCAAGCACGGCGTCATCCACTATTCCGTTGCCAACATGCCCGGTGCCGTGCCCAGAACCTCCACCCTGGCTCTGACCGGTGCCACGCTGCCCTACGCCCTGAAGATCGCGAACCTGGGCGCCGAGGAGGCCTGCCGCCGCGACGAAGCCCTGATGAAGGGTCTGAACACCTACCAGGGCCACGTGACCTACAAGGCCGTCGCCGACGATCAGGGTCTGGAATACACTGATCCCACCACCCTGTTCTGATTTCCATTGACCGGAGCCCCGTCCTTGCGGACGGGGTTCTTGACATTTTGGGATCGTCGGGCTATAATAACCAAGTTATGGAGAGTTGTCGGAGTGGTTTAACGAGCCGGTCTTGAAAACCGGTGATCCCGCAAGGGACCGTGGGTTCGAATCCCACACTCTCCGCCATTCGATTTGGACACTATAGATGCGAACTCCTAAAAGTTCGACATTTATAGTGTCTTTTCGTTTTCAGCCAACATTTACAACCGTTGAAGTACCGTGATTCACACGAGAATGTGAACATGAAAATGAATCACTCCATAGATGCGATATGATGTCCAGGGATAGATTCTCTGCATTTACCGTGGTTATATCTTTTGAAACAGGCAATGAGGAATTTAGGATAACAGCAATTCAGAT
The DNA here is from genome assembly GCA_015067895.1 of Oscillospiraceae bacterium. The sequence goes on from SVLP01000025.1 coordinate 32,919, forward strand.
AGAGAAACAGGCCGGTTCTCTCCCAGGGGAGAACCGGCCTGCTGTGCTTTTTAGTTTTGCCTCATGGCGTGAATCATCTGCTGGGCGGCGGCCTTCTGTGCGGGCGTCAAAGCAGTCCAGCTTTCAAACCGCAATATGCCGGGAACTGTGATGCCTGGAGAAATGAGGTGAGGCCGTGATTCGGCAAATACATCCAGACGGAACTTGTATAACATCAAGTGCGAACAGCCGGGTCAATAATGGCCCGGCTGCTGATGTTTCTTGGACTGTGCGATTATTCATTACGCACCGGCAATCACATATCTGTATGCGGATCCTTCTGGCGATTCGCCAATGCAGCGACCTCCAGACGGCTGTGTACATTCAGCTTGCGATAGATCTTTTTGGTGTGGTCGTTGACGGTGTGGGCGGAAATTACCAAAATATCGGCAATTTCTGCATTTCTGTAACCACGGGCGATGAGATCTGCGACCTCCAGCTCCCGTTTGGACAGCACCGCAAATGGATGCTCCGGCGCATGGGCGGGTTCTGCGGTAGCGGGTTCTTCTGCCTGCGCAAGCTCCGGCAGATGGCTGGGGGCAGAGACTTCGGGCTGCGGGTACACTTCCTCCGGGATCTTCCGGCGCAGGGTGTACAGGAAGTATGGCTCGATCTGCAAATAGAGAATGACCAGGATCACCATGATGACCCCATAAGCAAGGAACAGCATGGACGGGGCGCTGCGGAAGGCTTCCACCATACCGCCCTGCACCAGCACGGCGACCAGTGCCAGTCCGATAATCGTGGGAGAGATGTAGCGGGAGGGATAGGACTTCATCAGCACCAGACCGTACAGAGGAACCATCTGGCAGGCTACCATACCGAAACCGATCAAAGCGCAGGAAAGCAGCTTCAGCGCCGGGACGAAATCCGCCACATACATCAGCAGAAAACCGATACAGCTCAGACAGATACAGGCGGAAATACACCGGAAAGGATGGAAGTCTTTTTTCTGATACAGATAAAATAGCAGAACACTGACAGCAGCACACACAAAATATGTCACGAACACACCGTGGCGCACCTCGGCGGAAATAGAGGGGCCGGACACGCCCATGAGGGAGCTGATAAACACCAGAACAAAGGTACCGGTCAGCAGCTTTTTGGGGGCTACCAGACCGCTGTCCTTGCGGACATACTGAGGGCAAGCCTTGGGAGAAGCCGGTAAATGCAGCGTAAAGATCAGCAGCAGGAGCAGCGCAGCCACCGTAACCACACGGAACACCGGGAAGGTAATGGCGAGGAAGTCATTCTGCACCAAAGCGATCAGGAATAATGCCAAGCCGTAACCGGCAGTCAGGGCGTAAATAGCGCTTTTCTCGGATAAGAAATTGACGATGATGAAGGTTTCAAAGCCGATCATGGTGCAGCAGCAGAACACATGGGCATAGATCAGCCCCTTCAGCACTTCGGCCGGCAAGGGCAGGAACAGTCCCAGCACCGTGGAAATGGCTGCCAATGTACCGATCCGCTCCGCCCAGACAACATACCGGGGCAGGAAGATCATATAGGTAATGGACAGTACATAGCACCCTGCCATGAGCATGGTCAGGTTATCCATATCGATGGGCAGCGGTGTCCGACCGTCGATCGTCAGGGCAGGCCCCATAAAATAGATGAAGCCCATCTGCCAGAAGCTGAACATGGCAAAGCAGCACAGGTGCTTCAGGCTGACATTCTGGCGCTTGCGCTGATTGGCCAAAAGGAAGGAATCATTCATAGCAATAACCTCTGTTTTTATATAAATCCCCTAAAAATAGGCTGGGATCCTGAAAAACCCCTTAGATAAGGGATACCATTCCCACCACCGAAAGGCTACAATAAAACCATCACAAATGGTAGGGTTACTCAAATCATACCAGATTTGCCCACCCAAATCAACCTGTGTGTCGGAAACTATCAAAAGTGGGAGGAAAACCCCCAATGTGTTTTGTTGTAACAAATGGTAGAATGAACATGCACATTGCATCCAACTGATGTTGCTTTCAGAGGTACAGAAAGGCTGAGAAAGCGGGGGTTGAAAAGGAAAGGAGGAAGCAATGACAGATATGACTGACAAGAAACTGGGTTTTCTGGAATATGTCGAGCTGGCCAAGCAGGAGCTGAAATTCATCCAGCAGAGATATCCCGAACTGGCAAAATTGACCCCGCGGGAGCTGGAGGTGTTTGTGCATTTGCTGTCAGACATGACCCAGGAAGAAATCGCCAGGGAACTGTTTATCAGCAGTTCGTCCGTCCATTTCCACTGTAAGAACATTTACAAAAAGCTGGAGGTTTCCGGCAGAAGACAGATTCTGATCCGCTACAAGGATCTGTAACAAAGGGAGGATCATTATGAGTTTTTTGAAAAGAACACTTCAAAACGCAATCAGCCAGGGCATCAGCAGAGGACTCAGTGACGCTGTGGGCAAGGCTGTCAAGCAGGCAGTAGAGCCCAGAGCCACGGAGTATGCCAATAAGGCGGCGGAGCATTTTGACCAGGCTGCGGGCAACGCGGCACAGCAGACCCGGCAGGCCACCTCCGGTCTGGAAGGTGCCTTTGCCAATCTGGAACGCTCCATGCAGGGCTATGCTAACCAGATGACCAAGGATCTGAAGATCTGTCCCGAATGCGGCGAACCTGCCACGGCGGATAAAAAATTCTGCCCCGGCTGCGGCGCAAAGCTGCCGGAGCAGACCCTGGGACAGAGTGCCGTTTGCCCGAACTGCGGCAAGCAGAACGGCGTGGGCACCAAGTTCTGTCAGGACTGCGGCACCAAGCTTCCCGCTGCGCTGCAGGAGGAAGAAATGGAAGCCAGAAAGAATGCCAAGGTATTGGCCCAATGGGATGAGCTCCTTCCTCAGTATCCCAAGTGGACCTGCGGCGGCGAGCTGTACATCGAGGACTACGGCAGTGACGGTGTGAACTTCACCGCCTCCTTTAACGGCAATACCGGTGCTGCCCACCGGGCTGTGGAAGCCTATCGCCAGATCCTGCAGCAGAATGGATTCCGTCCCGCAGGCCAGAACCCCACCCAGGCACAGCTTTTCAAGCGGATCGACGGTGTGGTCTACAATGTGGATACCGAGCATTGTTTCGAGGGTGATCCCGACTGCGCCTGTATTGGCTTCTGCCGGAGAGAGCCCTACGGCGGCTTCGACTATGTCAAGCCTGAGCCGAAGCAGAATCTCAGCCTGAAGGATCTGTTCCGTCGCTGATCGGAACTCAACCGATAAAGGAGGTACATCACTATGAAAACATCGGAATTATTTCGTAAAACCATACCCTTTTGTATGACCAGAATGCTCCTGGGCGGAGCCCTGGTGCTGGTGCTGGGCCTGCTGCTGGGCCTCTGCACCGGTATTGGCTGGCTCTTTGGGGATGCCGGTATCGTGGTGGGTCTGATCGTTTGGATGGCCTTGGTTCGTCCCATGAATGCCTTGGTCATGAACTACGGCGGCTACATGGTCAAGGCAGGTCACATCGCTGTCCTGGCAGAGGCTGCCGCCACCGGCGTTGTCCCCGCTGACCAGGTAGCCTACGGCACCCAGAAGGTCAAGGACCGGTTCCTGACCGCCAATGTCTACTTCGCAGTGGATAAGCTGGTCAGCGGCGCTGTCCGCCAGATCCAGAAGAACATCACGAAGCTGGGCAATAAGCTGGACTTCATCCCCGGCATGGAGCATATCGTCGGTGTCGCCAACTTTTTCGTGGAGCTGTCTCTGGGCTATATCGACGAGTGCTGTCTGGGTTGGACTTTCTATAAAAGGGAGCAGGGTGCTTTCCAGAGTGCCTGTGACGGCGTGGTCATCTATGCTCAGAATATCAAGCATCTGCTGAAGAATGCAGCTGTGACCATGCTGAAGGTGGTCGCTGCCACATTGGTGGCGGCACTGGTGGTATTTGTTCCCATTGGATTGCTGTTCAAGCTCCTGAAGTGGAGCGGTCTGGTGGCCTTCATCCTGGCTTGTCTTGTGGCCTGGGTGGTGAAGTTCGCTTTTCTTGACAGCTACATCCTCTGCCAAACCATGTCCGTCTACATGAGCGTGGCTCCCACCACCCGGCTGGCTGTGGACCTCTACACCCCCCTGAGCAACATCTCCTCCAGCTTTAAGGAGCTGTGGAATAAGGGTAAGGAGGAGGCTGCACAGTCCGGCTGGAGTGCCGCACCTGCTCCCGCACACAACCTGAATCCCGCACCCGTTCCCGCTGCCGCACCCGCCCAGGGCTGCTTCTGCGGTCAGTGCGGCGCAAAGAATGAGCCCGGTGCCGCCTTCTGCGGCTCCTGCGGCGCAAAACTTTAACAGGAGGTAAAGAATAATGGCAGGATTATTTGACGGACTGATGAAGGGCCTGGCTTCTCTGGCCCCCCAGGATTCCCCCGATGTGAAGATTTTCAATGCCCAGAACGAGCTGAAGGATCTGACGAAAAAGGAGGACGAGGTCTTCGCCCAGTTGGGTCGCCAGGTCTACGAGAAGGGTGGTGCTGAGGAGTATCCCGAGCTGCTGGTCCAGCTCCAGGGCTTCGCCGCCACCCGGACGGAGCTGAACGAGCGCATTGCCCAGATCCAGGCGGAAAAGGATGCCAAGGATCAGGCAGCGCGGGAAAAGGCGGAGGCCGAGGCCGCTGCTGCCCGGGAAAAGGAAGAGGCAGAAGCTGCCGCACGGGCAGCAGCCGGACTGGTGGCCTGCCCCGAATGCGGTGCCGAATACGCTGTCGGTGTCAAGTTTTGCAGCGCCTGCGGCACCCGGCTCCCGGATCCCGCTCCCGCCAAGCGCTTCTGCACCGGCTGCGGTGCGGAGATCGCTGAGGGAATGCGGTTCTGCGGCAACTGCGGCACCCGTCAGGACTAACTGAGAGAGGAGTCTTACTATGGCACGGTTTTGTACCACCTGCGGTGCGGAGCTGAACCCTGATGCCGCATTCTGCACCAACTGCGGCGCTTCCGGCTCTGCTCCTGCCGCGCCGGAGCCCCAGCCCACGGTCTGGACGCAGCCGATCCAGACTGTACCCCCTGCACCCCCTCCACCCGCTGCTCCTGTGGTTCCCACGGAGGAGCCGGTGGGAACCGGCACCTTTTTCGGGCTGATGCTGCTGTTTGCGCTGCCCATTATCGGTCAGCTCGCCTGTATCATCATGTGCTTCGTGCCCAAACGCAAGAGCCTGCGCAGCTTTGCCCGGGCTACTCTGATCTGGTTCGTCATTGCCCTGATCCTGTCCCTGCTTCTGGGTTTTGCGGCAAAGGCCCTGCTGAACGCAGCCGCTCCTTATTTCGAGCAGTTCACCGCCGAGATGGGCGGGCTGGGCGGACTGGGAGAGCTGCTTGAGCAGCTCGGTGAGCTGGAGGGCCTGATGGAATCCCTCCCTGTGGAATGAAACGGAGGTTGG
>SVLP01000061.1 GCA_015067895.1 Oscillospiraceae bacterium
GACGCAGTACCAGGAGATTGCCGCGTCGCCTGTCGGCTCCTCGCAATGACAGCGGTAGACGGCAGATGGTTCTTCTGATTGACTCATGTATAACCCGAATCTTTATTCAGGTTTCTTTACAGCCCCTGTGTTTGGCATATTGGCATCCTGTGGAACGGCCATGGCCGTTCCCTACACCGGATCGATGTTCTCATTTACATTGCCTGCAAAACCTGGGGAAGCTGGCGGATATCGTCGATCTTCCGATCCCAGCTTTCGGGCTTGCCGAAGCCGTAGGTGCAGAAGACGAAGGGGATCCCCGCCCTGCGGCAGGCCTCCAGGTCGCCCTGGGTGTCGCCAATGTAGACGGCGGAATCGATGTGGTGCCGCTCCATCAGGATGCGGATGGTGTCGCCCTTGGGAAGGCCCGTATCGCCGTGACACATGTGGGCCTCAAAGATGCCCTGAAGCCCCAGCTTTTCGATGAGCAGCTCCGGGTAGCCCTTTTCTGAATTGCTGACAACAAACAGGCGATAGTGCTTTTTCAGCTCCAGCAGGGTCTCCTTCACGCCCTCGTAGCCCACCTGGCAGGGATCGGCGGCCATCACCAGCCGCTCGGTCTCCATACACCGCAGGATCAGGCCCATCCGTTCCCCGGCGGGATAGTCGGCGAAGATCACATCGGCGATCTCCCGGGCGGTCTTGCCGAAGAGGGAGGTCAGGTAGTCCGCCGTCAGGCACAGGTCAGAGCGTCCCATTTTCTCCAGCTCCACGTTGTAGCCCCTGGCCACGATGGCCCGGGTGTCCCAGAGGGTGCCGTCGATGTCGAAGATCAGCGCGTCCATCAGAACCGGCCCTCCAGATGCTTTTCCAGCAGGCTGATGATGAACTCCTGGGCGATGGTGTTCTTGCCGCCCTCGGGCACCAGGATGTGGGCATACTTCTTGCTGGGCTCCACGTACTTCTCGTACATGGGCTTGACGGTCTGCTGATACTGGGTCAGGACGCTCTCCAGGCTGCGGCCCCGCTTGTTCACGTCCCGCTTGACCCGGCGGCACAGGCGGATGTCCGCGTCGGTGTCCACGAAGATGCGGATGTCCATCAGATCCCGCAGCTCCTGGTTCTCGAAGATCAGGATGCCCTCGACGATGATGATCCGGCTGGGCTCGATGCGCTGGACTTCGCTGGAGCGGTTATGGACGGTGAAATCGTAGACGGGGCAGTCGATGGCGCTGCCATGCTTCAGCTGCTCCAGATGCCGCACCATCAGCTCCGTCTCCAGGGCGGCGGGCTCGTCGTAGTTGAGCTGGCACCGCTCCTCATAGGTCATGTCGTCGTGCCGCTTGTAATAGCTGTCGTGGCTGAGGACGGTGATGTCGTCCTCAAACCGCTTAACGATGTTGTTCATCAGGGTGGTCTTACCGCTGCCGGAGCCGCCGGCGATGCCGATGACGAGAATGTTTTCCATGGTATTCTGCCTCCCAAAGCGTTTGATGCCCTCCCCTTTGGGGAGGGTGGCCCGAAGGGCCGGGTGAGGTGCAGCAGGCAGTTGCTTCTGCTGATGCACTTATGCGAATTCGCACTGCGGTAACCTCATCCGCCCCTGCCGCACTGCGTGCGTTGGGGCACCTTCCCCAAAGGGGAAGGCTTTGACGGTCTTTTTCAACTTATTCTATCGTATTCTCCGGCATAATGCAACAAAGTCCCCCGGAAAAATCCGGGGGGCTTTTTTAGGCATTATGCATTACGCGCCGAACTCGTCCAGAGCCAGCTTGAACGCGCCGTAGGCACCGGCATCGTTGCCCAGGGTGGCCAGGGTGATGCGGGTGGAGCGGCAGGCGTGGAAGGCGTACTTGTGGAAATAGCGGGTGGCACCGTCGATCAGGGGCTGACCGGCCTTGCTGACACCGCCGCCCAGGACGATGACCTCGGGATCGGCCACGCAGGCGATGGAGGCCAGGAACCGGCCCAGGATCTCGTAGACCTGCTCCAGGATCTCCTTGGCGGCCTCGTCGCCGTTGGCTGCGGCGGCAAAGACATCCTTGCACTCAAACTTCATATCGCGCAGGACGGAGGGGGTGTCGTGGCTTACCAGATACCGCTTTGCCATCCGGACGACGCCGGTGGCGGAGCAGTACTGCTCGGCGCAGCCGAACTTGCCGCAGCCGCAGCTTTCAGTCTCGGTGGGATCCATGGTGATGTGGCCGATCTCGCCGCCCGCGCCGTGGAAGCCGGGGATAACACGGCCGCCCACGACGATGCCGCCGCCGACGCCGGTGCCCAGGGTGGCCATGACCATATCCTTGGCACCCTGGCCGCCGCCCTTCCAGCACTCGCCCAGAGCCGCCACGTTGGCATCGTTGCCGCCCTTGACGTGCATGCCGGTCAGGACGGACAGCTCGCCGTGCAGGTCGGTGATGCCCCAGCCCAGGTTGACGCACTTGTTGACGATACCCGCGTCGGAGACGGGGCCGGGCACGCCGATACCGATGCCGATGATCTGCTCGTTGGTCAGGTTTTCCTTTTCCATGTACTCCTTCACAGAAGCGGCGATGTCGGGCAGGACGTTCTTGCCGCCCTCCTCGGTGCGGGTGGGGATCTCCCACTTGTCCCGCATGGTGCCTTCCTCGTCCAGGAAAGCCAGCTTGATGGTGGTGCCGCCCACATCGATGCCAAAGCCGTAGCGCATAATATGTTCCTCCGTGTCTTTTATTTTCGTTTTACAGCACGCGAAACCTCTTGCCCCCCGCATTTATGAGGGGGGTGCCCCGCAGGGGCGGGGGGGAGTCCGCCTAAAGGTTTGTATGCTCCCCCTGGCCTTCGGCCATCCCCCCTCGTAAACGAGGGGGGCGAGATCCAGCCTGCTTATCTTCTCAATAATTGTACCCTGAAGGACACCATTTGTCAACGGACAACCGGTTGCATTTCGAGATTGCAGATCGAAGCGTGGAGCGTTGAGATAAATTTCTTCGAACGCTCCTCCATGATCTCCACTCTTCAATCTCCACTCTCTACTCTCGCCCAAAAAATCCCTTGCGTTTGGGGGCGAATTGCGGTAACATTTATGCAGAAAGAAACCCAAGAAAGAGGTGTATCGAATGATCCAAATCGATATTTCCAATATTTGGGGGCAGCTCAGCCTGCCCCAGCTGCTGTCCATCGAGACCGAGCTCTCCGCCGCCCACATGACCGTCTCCGAGCGCAGCGGCGCGGGCAATGAATATTTGGGCTGGCTGGATCTGCCCGACCGGGCTCCCACCGCCGAGCACATGCGCATCCTGGCCGCCGCCCACCAGATCCGGGAGACCAGCGACGTGCTGGTAGTCATCGGCATCGGCGGCAGCTATCTCGGCCCCCGGGCCGCCATCGAGCTGCTGCAGGGCCCCAACCGGAATCTGGGCAAGGGCAAGGGCGACCCCATGATCTTCTTCGCGGGCAACCATCTGTCCACCCGGGCCTGGAACGAGCTGGTGAAGCTGCTGGAGGGCCAGGATTTCTCCATCTGCGTCATCTCCAAGTCCGGCACCACCCTGGAGCCCGCCATCGCCTTCCGGAACCTGCGCTGGATGCTGGAGCGCCGTTACGGCACCGCCCAGGCCAAGCGCCGGATCTACGCCGTCACCGACGCGAGTAAGGGCGCATTGCGGCAGATGGCCGACGAGGAGGGCTGGGAGACCTTCGTCATCCCCGACGACGTGGGCGGCCGGTTCAGCGTCCTGTCTCCCGTGGGTCTGCTGCCCATGGCGGCTGCGGGCATCGATGTGATGGCCATGCTCCGGGGCGCCGCAAAGGCGAAAAAAGACTACGACCTGCGCAGCTTTGAAAATCCCGTGTGGCTCTACGCCGGCATCCGGAACCTGCTCTACCGCAAGGGCATGGCCATCGAGCTGCTGGAGTCCTTTGAGCCGGGCTTCCGCATGATGGGCGGCTGGTGGCAGCAGCTCTTCGGCGAGTCCGAGGGCAAGGACGGCCAGGGGCTCTTCCCCGCCTACGCCGAGCTCACCGCCGACCTCCACTCCCTGGGTCAGCTGATCCAGGAGGGCCGCCGGAACGTCTTCGAGACCATGCTCCGCTTCGAGGGCCCCGCCAAGAAAATGGTCATCGGCGAGGATGTCAAGGATCTGGACGGCCTGAACTATCTGGCGGGCAAAAGCCTGGACTACGTCCAGGAGCAGGCCTGGCAGGGCACCATGGCGGCCCACGCCGACGGCGGCTGCCCGGTGATCTCCATCGACTGCGGCAAGCTCACCGACGAGACCCTGGGCGAGCTGTTCCTCTTCTTCGAGCTCAGCTGCGCGGTGTCCGCGTATTTGCTGGGGGTCAACCCCTTCGACCAGCCCGGCGTGGAGGCCTACAAGCGGAACATGTTCGAGCTGCTGGGCAAGCCGGGGATGTGATTTGGGACGATTCGCGTAGGCACGAGCAATGCTCCAATGTCGCAAAATTAAGGGATATGCCCGTAGGGAACGGCACGGAGGCCGTTCCCTACAATCATCCTGAAGTTTTTGATATTGGGACTTGCTCCCGCCCTACGGTTCGATATAGTTCAATCAAAAGCAAACCCTCCCGCTTTCGCGGGAGGGTTCAGCTTGTCAAAAAAGAGTTCCGTAGGGGCGGGTCGATGCCCCGCCCCTACAGTTTTGGTCGAATACAAGTTCTTCGACAGTCTGAAGGGACTGTAAAGAAACCTGAATAAAGATTCGGGTTATACATGAGTCAATCAGAAGAACCATCTGCCGTCTACCGCTGTCATTGCGAGGAGCCGACAGGCGACGCGGCAATCTCCTGGTACTGCGTCA
>SVLP01000026.1 GCA_015067895.1 Oscillospiraceae bacterium
GGGAGTTGACATTGACAGAGTTGTTGACGGTAAAATTGTCGAGCACGGCGGTTCAACTGAAACCTTTGAGACATTCTGGACAAACGGTTTGATTAAACCAGTATAATACCAATCCCAATTTGTCGAACTGTTGCACCGCACCGCCAAGTCAGTTGTTTTTGCGATCCTTCGGCTGGCTTTGTTCGCATAGAATCACATAACGGCCCTGCCCTCGGACGGGGCCGTTTTTGCGACCAAAGGCTCCCCTGTGCGTAAGCATGGGGGAGCTGTCAGCTTGCTGACTGAGGGGGCTATGCAGTGTAACCTTCATCATCATCTGCATTCGGGCGAATTGCCGACGATCCTACCCCCCTCCGACCTCGCTGGCGCTCGGCCACCTCCCCCACCGCGCAATCCGCGGCAGGGGAGGCTTGGAGAAATGAGAAAATTCACAAAAACTTCTATTCTTTTCCTTGTATCTGTGCTATAATGAACGACAATGGTTCTCTATGTCCATTTCGGGACAAAACTACCAAAGGAGTTATTTTTATGGGTTTATTCGACAAGATTTTCGGCACCCGTTCCCAGCGTGAGGTCAAGAAGCTTCAGCCCATCGTCAACAAGGTGCTGGCGCTGGAGAACGAGTATGGTGCTTTGAGCGAAGAAGCATTGAAGGGCAAGACTGCCGAGTTCAAGGAGCGTCTTGCAAAGGGCGAGACCCTGGACGACATCCTGCCCGAGGCCTTCGCTGCCGTCCGGGAGGCCGCCTGGCGGGTGCTGGGCATGAAGCCCTATCCCGTTCAGATCATCGGCGGCATCGTGCTGCATCAGGGCCGCATCGCCGAGATGAAGACCGGCGAGGGTAAGACCCTGGTGGCCATCCTGCCCTGCTATCTGAACGCCCTGACCGGGCGCGGTGTCCATGTGGTCACCGTCAACGACTATCTGGCCACCCGCGACTCGGAGTGGATGGGCAAGGTCTACCGCTATATGGGTCTGACCGTGGGCCTGGTGGTTCCCGGCATGACGTCCCCCGAGCGCCGGGAGGCCTACGCCGCCGACATCACCTACTGCACCAACAACGAGCTGGGCTTCGACTATCTGCGCGACAACATGGCTCTTTACAAGGCAGACATGGTGCAGCGGGGCCACAATTTTGCCATCGTGGACGAGGTGGACTCCATCCTGATCGACGAGGCCCGCACCCCCCTCATCATCTCCGGCAAGGGCGAGGAATCCTCCAAGCTCTATGAGATGGCCGACTTCCTGGTGTCCGGCATGAAGCGCAAGGTCTTCACCAAGACCGAGGACAAGGAGATCCAGGACGACTACGACTGCGACTACATCGTCGACGAGAAGGCCCGCACCGTCTCCCTGACCGCCAAGGGCATCGCCAAGGCCGAGAAGTATTTCGGCATCGAGAACCTGGCCGACATGGAGAACACCACCATCAACCATCACATCAACCAGGCCATGAAGGCTCGCGGCCTGATGAAGAAGGACATCGACTACGTCATCAAGGAAGGCAAGATCATCATCGTCGACGAGTTCACCGGACGACTGATGTACGGCCGCCGGTACAACGAGGGTCTGCACCAGGCCATCGAGGCCAAGGAGGGCGTCACCGTCGAGGGCGAGAGCAAGACTCTTGCCACCATCACCTTCCAGAACTTCTTCCGGCTCTACGGCAAGCTCTCCGGCATGACCGGCACGGCCCTGACCGAGGAGGAGGAGTTCTCCACCATCTACCGTCTGGACGTGGTGGAGATCCCCACCAACCGTCCCGTCATCCGTAAGGACAACCCCGACGCGGTCTACAAGACCGAGGCCGGCAAGTACCGGGCCATCATCCGCCAGGTCAAGGAGTGCCACGAGAAGGGTCAGCCCGTTCTGGTGGGTACCGCCTCCATCGAAAAGTCCGAGCTGCTGAGCAAGCTCCTGAAAAAAGAGGGCATCAAGCACAATGTGCTCAACGCCAAGTTCCACGAGATGGAGGCCCAGATCGTGGCCCAGGCCGGCTGGTACGGCGCCGTCACCATCGCCACCAACATGGCAGGCCGCGGTACCGATATCATGCTGGGCGGCAACGCCGAGTATATGGCCCTCAACGAGCTGCGCAAGCTGGATTACACCGAGGAGCTGATCCGGGAGGCCAATGCCTACTCCGAGACCTCCGATCCCGAGATCCTGGCCGTCCGGGCCAAGTATGAGGAGCTGCTCAGCAAGTTCCGCGCCGAAATTTCCGTTTACGCCGAGAAGGTTCGCGCCGCAGGCGGCTTGTTCATCATCGGCACCGAGCGGCACGAGTCCCGCCGCATCGACAACCAGCTCCGTGGCCGTGCGGGCCGTCAGGGCGACCCCGGCGAGAGCCGCTTCTACCTGAGCATGCAGGACGATTTGATGCGCCTGTTCTCCTCCGAGCGGATCATGGGCATGATGGATACTCTGGGTCTGGACGAGGACACCCCCATCGATCAGAAGATCCTCTCCGGCGCCGTGGAAAACGCCCAGAAGTCCGTGGAATCCCGGAACTTCCGGGCCAGAAAGAACGTGCTGGAGTATGACAACGTCATGAACACCCAGCGCGAGGTCATCTACGGCCAGCGTCAGAAGGTGCTTGCCGGTGAGAACCTGCGAGAGACCATGCTCAACAACCTTGCCAAGGTGGTGGCGGGTCACATCGCCGATGTCTCCGCCGAGCAGGGCGGCATCGAGAACCAGGAGCAGCTGGTCTCCCTGCTGAGCCACTTCGAGAACATCTACTTCCCCAAGGGGGCCGTGCAGCTCAGTGACGAGGAGCTGCGCACCGCCGATCTGGAGTCCATCCTGACCGCCGAGGCCGTGAAGACCTACGAGGCGAAGGAGGCCGCCTACGGCGAGAACATCATGCGCGAGATCGAGCGTGTGGTGACCCTGCGGGTGGTCGACGAATACTGGATGGATCTGATCGACGCCATGGACGATCTGAAGCAGGGTATCCACCTGCGCTCCTACGGCCAGCACGACCCGGTGGTGGAGTACAAGCAGCAGGGCTACGAGATGTTCGAGGCCACCGTCAACGCCATTCGGGAGGAGACTGTCCGCCGGATGTTCCTGTTCCGGCTGGCTCCCCGGCAGGAGGTCAAGCGGCAGAAGGTCGCCAAGGAGATCCAGGCCGTGGGCTCCGGCGATTCCATCGTCAAGAAGCAGCCCGTCCGCCGTGCCGAGAAGAAGGTGGGCCCCAACGATCCCTGCCCCTGCGGCAGCGGCAAGAAGTACAAGAAGTGCTGCATGCAGAAGGATAAGAACGCCGGTCGGCAGGGACAGGAATAAATTGAGAATTGAACATTTATGTCTGTAATTACAAATAAAGTTGGAAAACTGGAATACCTTGTCGCTGAGGGGATTGCGGTGCCCCACTGCTTCACCACCCGTCATGGCGGCGTGAGCGAAGGGCATCTGGCGAGCTTGAATCTGGGCATCCACCGGGGAGACAGCCATGAGAATGTGGTGAAGAATTACGAGATCCTGGGCGATGCCATCGGCTTTGATATCCGCGAGCTGGTATTCACCCGTCAGACCCACACGAGCATCGTCCGGGTCGTGGACGATACGAACAGGGGAGAGGGGCTGTTCCGGGAGGTGGAGCCGGAGTGCGACGCACTGGTGACCAACACCCCCGGCGTGGCTCTGGCGGCCTTCACCGCCGACTGTACCCCCATTTTGCTGTGGGACACTGTCACTGGCGCCGTGGGCACCGTCCACGCCGGGTGGCGGGGGACTGTGGCAGACATCGCGGGAAATGCCGTCCGGGCCATGGCGGAGCACTTCGGCTCCCGGCCCGAGGACATCCGAGCCGCCATCGGCCCCAACATCGCCCAATGCTGCTTTGAGACCCACGCCGATGTGCCCGAGGCCGTCCGGGCCGTTCTGGGCGAAGCGGCGGAGGAATTCATCGTTGCTTCCGGAGAAAAGTTCCGGGTGGATCTGAAGGGCGTCAATGCCACGCTGCTGCGCCGGGCAGGTGTTCACAAGATCGAGATCAGCTGCGAATGCACCGCCTGCCGTCCCGACCGGTTCTGGAGCCACCGAAGGGTGGGCAATGACCGGGGCAGCCTTGCAGCCATCATTGTCCGGGAAGGAGAGAGAACCAAATGAAAAGAATCGCACTGCTTCTGAGCCTGGCGATGCTGGTTACGGCGTTGGCGGGCTGTGCGGGGGAGCAGGCCTATGTCCCCACCGGCGACGGTCTGGCGGATGTGGCGCCCCCCACCACCGCGCCTACGGAGCCCGGTGTCACCGCACCCGGCGGCCTGTTCGCCACCGAGGCCAAGTTCAACCTGGCCTACTTCCCCGACGAGGGCTTCAATCCCTACGACTGCCTGAACATCAACAACCGGATGCTCTTTTCCCTGCTGTACCAGAGCCTGTTCACCACGGACAGCAATTACAATGTGGAGCCCCAGCTCTGCCAGAGCTACACGGTCACCGAGGATCTGACCACCTATACCTTCACCCTGGCTCAGGCGACCTATGCCGACGGCACGGCCCTGACGGCACTGGATGTGGTGGAGAGCCTGAAGGAGGCCAGGGATTCCGATTACTACGAGGGCCGCTTCCAGTACATCAAATCCATCTCCGAGGCCGAGGGCAATCGGGTGAGGATCGAGACCAGCATCCCCATGGAGCAGCTGCCTCTGCTGCTGGACATCCCCATCGTCAAGTACGGCCAGGCGGAGGCGCTGATGCCCCAGGGGACCGGCCCCTATGTGCTGGAGGACACCGCCGAGGGCGCTGTCCTGCGCCGGCGGGACAACTGGTGGAGCGATGTGACGGTGCCCATGACCGCAGAGAAGATCAGCCTGATGGTGGGCGAGGATCCCACCCAGATCCGGGATGAGTTCGAGTTCGGTGATCTGGGCGTGTCCACCGCCGACCCCGGCTCCGCCAGCTACGCAGCTTACCGCTGCGACTATGAGCTGTGGGATGCCGAGACGGGCATCTTCCTGTATCTGGGCTGCAACATCAGGAGCAAGGTATTCGCCCAGGCACCGGTTCGGGTGGCGCTGAGCTATGCCATCGACCGCTCCGCGCTGCTGTCGGACTGCTACAATGGCTTCGGCACCGCCGCGACCCTGCCCGCGTCTCCCAATTCTCCCTTCTACGACCAGAATCTGGCCCGGCAGGTCAGCTATGATCCCACCGTGTTCCAGCAGGCCCTGGCGGATGCCAATTTGACGGGCAAGACCGTCCGGCTGCTGGTGAACAAGGGCGACTCCATCCGGCTTCAGGCCGCCCGGAAGATCGCCCAGATGCTCACCGACTGCGGCCTTGTGGTGGAGATGCTGGAGCACAATTACAACGACTACCGGGCGGTGCTCCGGGACGGCAGCTTTGACCTGTATCTGGGTCAGACCAAGCTGTCGCCCAATATGGATCTGTCTGCCTTCTTCCGGGAGGACGGTGCCCTGAGCTGGGGCGGCATGGCGAACGCCACCTGCCTGGATATGTGCCAGGAGGCCCTGGAGAACAGCGGCAATTACTACAACCTCCACCAGATGGTGCTGCGCAACGGCCAGCTGATCCCTGTGCTCTTCCGCTCCTACGCGGTCTACGCCGACCGGGGGCTGTCGGGGGACATGGAGCCCAGCCGGGACAATGTGTTTTACTATTCCATGGGGCGTTCGATCAATGATGTGAAGACCGTGGTTCCCAACGAAGCATAAAAATGTGGCCCGCTGCGAAAGCAGCGGGCCGTTTTCGGCATCCGACGAGGGTGATCAGATGTCCTTGAGCTTCATTTTGTCCTCCTCCGTCAGCTGACGCTTGGGACGGAAAATGTACAGCAGCAGTGCCATCAAGGCAGTCCAGGCAGTTCCGACCAGGAAGGCTGCCGTCCATGCGTTCTTGATCTGCACGGGATCGACGACCTCATAGCAGAACAGATTCGCCAGCCACAGCACCGTCAGCACATGCACCACAGCCATACCGCACAGCAGCAGGATCCGCGTCTTCGGCTTCGTGGTTTCCAGGTAGATGTGGCGCAGGATCAGTGTAGGCGCACCCACGGCGAACACGCCGAAGAGGACGGAGTAGGACTCCATGAGCAGCAGATCATAGGCACTATCCGCGATGGTAAATGCAAACCTGGACAGATAATTCAGCGGGATAAACACGTTGATTCCTCCTTTGCATCAGAGATCCTTCAGCTTCATCTTATCCAGCCCGGTGACATCCCGCTTGTTGCTGCAGAAGAAGAGAATGGCACCCTGGATCGCGGCGGTGAGACAGCACAGCCCAAAGGCCATCGTCCAGAGCAGGAAGCACTCTTCCACGGTTTGCGCATAAGAGCAGAGGTACCGGGCTACGATCAGAACCATGGGGATCCAGAGGATGGCAAGCCCCGCCAGGCTCCAGGCCCGATGCCTGGCCTCAGTGGTATGCATATACGTCATATGCAGTGCCATCATGCCAATGCCGATGATGACCGGCAGAAAAATGTAGAGAATGATATCGTTCATGGTCAGTCCTCCTTCTTGGCACGGTACTCTTGGATGAGCACCGTGGCGGCTTCGAAGTCCACCTTGCCCTCGATGGCGAGACGCTTGATGAGCTTCTCGTAGGGGTCCTGCTGGTTTTCCTCGCTCACCTTGATCTTCTCGATCACGTTGTTGAGCCGGGAGCGGACGGTGGGATAGCTGACACCGTAGGTCGCCGCCATCTCCTTCAGCGACCCGGAGGCCAGGACAAAGTTGCGGATGAACTTCAGCTCGTCCGGCTCCAGCTCCGTGATCCATAAGGGAATATCCTTCATGGCTGCATCTCCTTTCGATTTTGGTTTGTGTCTATAGTATACGCTTAAATAAAGCGAAAGTCAAGATAAATAATATTAAATTAAAATATTAAAATAATTAAAGCCCGCAGCTTTCACTGCGGGCTTTTGGTGTATGATTGGGCTTAGAGCGGATGCTCCGGGCTGTAACGACCCTTCGTACAACTTAGCGACAATTGCCGCAGGCGGAACAGCTTGGAGCCGGGCACTGCCCGGTTATTCCAGCTCAAACGCGCCGGTGTAGAGCTGGTAGTAGGTGCCCTTCTTGGCGACCAGCTCGTCGTGGGTGCCGCGCTCGATGATGTGGCCGTGGTCGAGTACCATGATGCAGTCGGAGTTCATGATGGTGCTCAGGCGGTGGGCGATGACGAAGACCGTGCGGCCCTCCATCAGCTTATCCATGCCGTCCTGAACCAGCTTTTCCGTGCGGGTATCGATGGAGGAGGTGGCCTCGTCCAGGATCATGACGGGGGGATCTGCCACGGCGGCCCGGGCGATGGACAGCAGCTGCCGCTGGCCCTGGGAGAGGGAAGCACCGTTGCCGGTGAGCTCGGTGTCGTAGCCCTGGGGGAGTCTCATGATGAAATCATGGGCGTTGGCCAGCTTGGCGGCGGCGATGCAGTCTTCATCGGTGGCGTCCAGCTTGCCGTAGCGGATGTTCTCCATGACGGTGCCGGTGAAGAGGTTGGTCTCCTGGAGGACGACGCCCAAGGACTGCCGCAGGGACGACTTCCTGATCTTGTTGATGTTGATGCCGTCGTAGCGGATCTTGCCGTCGGCGATGTCGTAGAAGCGGTTGATGAGGTTGGTGATGGTGGTCTTGCCTGCACCGGTGGCGCCGACGAAGGCGATCTTCTGACCGGGCTTGGCGTACAGGGAGATGTCATGGAGCACCAGCTTCTCCGGCACGTAGCCGAAGTCCACGTGATCGAGGACGATGTCGCCCTTGAGGGGGATGTAGGTGGTGGAGCCGTCGGCCTTGTGATAGTGCTTCCAGGCCCAGTGGCCGGTGCGCTTGTGCATGGGCACCACGTTGCCGCCGGCGGTGACCACGGCGTTGACCAGCTCCACATAGCCCTCGTCCACCTCGGGCTCCTGATCCATCAGATCGAAGATCCGCTCGGCACCGGCCATGGCCATGACGATGGAGTTGACCTGGTTGGAGATCTGGGAGATGGGCATATTGAAGGAACGGGAGAGGAGCATGAAGGTCATCAGCTCGCCCAGCTTCAGCATCTTCTGATCGCTGAGGACCACCAGCAGACCGCCCACGATGGCCAGGATCGCATACTGGACATAGCCCAGATTGTTGTTGATGGGGCCCATGGCGTTGGCGAACTTACCGGCGTTGTAGGCGTTGCGGCAGAGCTCCTCGTTGAGCTCGTCGAAGCGGGCCTTGCACTCGTCCTCGTGGTTGAAGACCTTGACCACCTTCTGGCCGTTAATCATCTCCTCGACGAAGCCGTTGACCGCACCCAGGGACTTCTGCTGGCCGATGAAATAGGTGCTGGACTTGCTGACGATGAACTTGGTGACATTGACGATGCCGAAGACCGTCACCACCATCACCAGACAAAGGATCCAGCTGGTACTCAGCAGCCGCCAGGAGACCACCGCCAGGGTGATGATGGAGGAGGCCGTCTGGGGGATGGACTGGGACACCATCTGGCGCAGGGTGTCGATGTCGCTGGTGTAGCGGGACATGATGTTGCCTGCGGTGTTGGTGTCAAAGTAGCGGATGGGCAGCCGCTGCATCTTGGTGAACATCTCGTCGCGGATGACCTTCTGGGTGCCCTGGGCAACGCCGACCATCAGGTAGTTGTACAGCCAGGAGCAGAAGATGCCCAGGGCGAAGATGCAGACGATGCCGAACAGGTATTCGGCGATGGGGCCGAAGTCGGTGGAGCCGGAGTCCACCATGGGCAGGATGTAATCGTCGACCAGGGTACCCAGGGCTGCGGAGCCGGTGGTCTGGGCGAAGGCGGTCACGCAGATGCACAGCAGTACGATGACCAGGATGGGGATGTACTTCTTCATATAGCCGAGCAGCCGGGTCAGGGTCTTCTTGGGATCCCGGGCCATCCGGCCGTCACCTTTCATTTTGACAGGGGGCATTACTCATCCCCTCCTTTCTGCTGGGAGTAGAAGACCTCCTGGTAGATGGGGGAGGTCTGCATGAGCTCGTCGTGGCTGCCCACGGCGGCCACCATGCCGTTGTCGAGCATGATAATCATATCCGCATCCTGAACGGAGCTGATACGCTGGGCGATGATGAGCTTGGTGGTCTCGGGGATGAACTCCCGGAAGGCCTGACGGATCATGGCGTCGGTCTTGGTATCCACGGCGGAGGTGGAGTCGTCCAGGATCAGGATCTTGGGCTTCTTCAGCAGGGCACGGGCGATGCACAGACGCTGCTTCTGACCGCCGGAGACATTGGTGCCGCCCTGCTCGATGTGGTGATCGTACTTGTCGGGGAAGTTCTGGATGAAGTCATCGGCGCAAGCCAATTTACAGGCGTGGATGATCTCCTCGTCTGTGGCGTCGGGGTCGCCCCAGCGGAGGTTCTCCTTGATGGTGCCGGAGAAGAGCTCGTTCTTCTGGAGCACCATGGCGACCTGATCGCGCAGGGTCTCCAGGTTGTAATCCCGGACGTCGATGCCGCCCACCTTCAGGACGCCCTCGGAGACGTCGTACAGGCGGGGGATCAGCTGCACCAGGGTGGACTTACTGGAACCGGTGGAGCCCAGGATGCCCACGGTGGCACCGGAGGGGATGTGCAGGTTCACTTCCTTCAGAGCCCGATGCTGGGCAGTGGCGGAGTAGCGGAAGGAGACGTTCTCGAAGTCGATGGAGCCGTCGGCCACGACCTCCTCGCCCACCTCGGGGTCGAACAGGTCGGGAGTTTCCGTCAGCACCTCGTAGCAGCGGCGCAGGGGCGCGCGGCTCATGGTCATCATGACGAAGACCATGGAGAACATCATCAGGGAGCTCAGGATCTGGGTGGTGTAGGTGAACATGGAGCTGAGCTGACCGGTGGTCAGACCCAGGTCGGGATTGTTGCCGGAGGCCACGACCATCTGAGCACCCAGCCAGGAGATGGCGATCATGCAGAAGTAGACGCAGCACTGCATGATGGGGTTGTTCAGGGCCAGGATCTTCTCGGCCTTGCAGAAATCCTTGTAGATGGAGCCGGAGATGGAGGTGAACTTCTCGATCTCCTTGTCCTCCCGGACGAAGGACTTGACCACCCGGACGCCGTGGACATTCTCCTGGACGATGTTGTTGAGCTTATCGTAGGTCTTGAAGACCCGGTCGAAGATCTTGTGCACCATGGGCACCAGCAGCACCAGCGCACCGATCAGCACGGGCATGGCCACGCAGAAGACCAGGCTCAGCCGCACATTGATGTTCAGGGCGGAGAACAGGGCCAGCACCAGCATCATGGGGGCACGGATGGCCATGCGGATCATCATCTGGAAGGTCATCTGCAGGTTGGCAACATCAGAGGTCAGTCTCGTGACGATGGAGGAGGTGGAGAATTTGTCGATGTTAGAAAAGCTGAAGTCCTGGACACGGTGGTACATATCGTGGCGCAGGTTCTTGGCAAAGCCGGTACCGGCCTTGGAGGCATAGTTGGCGGAGGCCACGCCGAACATCAGCGACGCAATGGCGCAGATGACCAGCTGCAGGGATTTGACCACCACAACGCCCATGTCCTGCATGACGATGCCGAAGTCATACAGATCCGCCATGACCAGCGGGATCAGCACCTCCATGGCCACCTCGCCCATCATGGTCAGGGGCGCCAGGATGGTGGCCTTCTTATATTCCCGGATGCACCGGGCAAGTCGTTTTATCATTGGTTACTCCTCTCGGTTACAGTGGTTTTCCCGGACGCTTCGTTCCAGGTTTTGGGTGGCTCTGCTGAGGTAAGCGCGGAATTGCTCTAGCTCCTCCTCGGTAAAGCCCTCCGTCATGATCCGTTCGCTCTCCTCGATGTGCCGGGCGATGCTCTTGGAGCAGGCCGTGCCCTTGTCCAGCAGATAGATCCGCTTGACACGGCGATCCCGGGGATCGGGGCGGACTTCGATGAAGCCCTTGGACTCCATGCGGCTGAGGATGCCCGAGACGGTGGCATGGCTCAGGCCGTAGGTGGATTCGATGTCCCGGGCACAGGGGGCCTCGGCGGCGTGGGTCAGGAATCCGATGGCGTGGCCCTGGGCACTGGTCAGATCCAGCTCCTGGAGCTTGCGGTTCATGATCTGCTCCAGCAGAAAGTGGAGCTTTTTGAAGGCGTGGCCCAGATGTATTGGCGTTTCGATCACTCCTCTCCTAATACGTTGTACGCTACACATTTTAGCATGACATATCGGGAATTACAACCGCAGGGGGCCGGAAATACCGCACAAGAATCCGTGCTCCGGATATACAGCTTGCACAAATTCGGTAGCGGGCGACACAAATATTGGAAATTCTTCATCTGCCCTTAAGGAAGGCTTAAGGTTTAGGTCAGGAAAAATGTGGTATGATATCTCCAAACAGGAGGTGCACCATGGGAGAAAAACAGCAAAAACTGGTATCAAAAGGGGCTTTTTGGATCTTCATCCTGACGATGACCGGGCTCTGTCTAAGCGTGGGGATCCCCATGCTCAGGCTGGCAAATGACCCGGAGGCCTTTCGGGCCTGGGTGGCGGGCTTTGGGGGCTGGGGAAGGCTCCTGTATGTGGCGGTGACGGCCCTGCAGGTGGTGGTGGCCTTTATCCCCGGGGAGCCCCTGGAGATCGCCGGGGGCTACGCCTTCGGGGCCCTGGAGGGGACGGCTCTGGCGCTGGGGGGTATCGTCCTCGGAAGCGCTCTGGTCTTCCTGCTGGTGCGCCGGTTCGGCGTTCGGCTGGTGGAGGTCTTCTTTCCGATGGAGCGGATCGACTCGGTGGCCTTCCTGCGGGATCCGAAGCGGACACGACCCATCGCCTTCCTGCTGATGCTGATCCCCGGCACGCCCAAGGATTTCCTCAGCTATTTTGCCGGGCTGACGAAGCTGCATCTGCTGGAGTGGCTGGCCATCGTTGCAGTTGCCCGGATCCCCTCGGTCATCGGCTCCGCCGTCTCCGGCGGAGCAGCCGGAAGCGCGGACTATGCTCTGGCGGCGTGGGTCATGGCCGCGACGGTGCTGCTCAGCGGGGTCGGCCTTTGGTACTACCGGCGCATCTGCAAGGAAGAAAGCGGCGCAAAATAAGCGGAGGCAGCACGGCGGTGCTGCCTCCTTTGAGGTTATGCTTTTGTTTGAGACAGGATCACACCCGCGAAGACCAGACAGCAGCCGAGCCCCTCGTACGCGGTCAGGGTCTGGTTCAGCAGCAGCCAGCCCGACAGCACCGCGAAGACCGACTCCAGGCTCATGATGAGGGATGCAGGCTCCGGCGGCAGATGCTGCTGACCCAGGATCTGCAGGGAGAAGGCCAGGCCCGAGCTGAGGACGCCGGTGTAGAGCAGGGGAACGGCGCAGCTGAGGATCCCGGACAGGGTGGGGGTCTCGGTGAACACAGCCATCAGACCGGAGAGAACGGCCACCACGAAAAACTGGATGCAGTTGAGCCGCAGGCCGTCGAGCTGCTGGGCCAGCACATCGATCAGGATGATCTGCACCGCGAAGGCTGCCGCGCAGCCCAGGATCAGCAGGTCGCCGATGTTGATGCGGGTCACGCCCACACAGCTCAGCAGATACAGTCCCATCACCGCCAGCACCACGCTGACCCAGACCCGCCAGCCGCATTTCCGTCCCAGGAAGAGCCCCAGCACGGGCACCAGGACGATGTACATGGCGGTGATGAAGCCCGCCTTGCCCGGCTCCGTGTACTGTAGGCCCACCTGCTGGAGTCCCTGGGCCACGAACAGGGCCAGACCGCAGAGAATACCGGTCTTCCACAGCTCCTTGTCCGCCCACCGGGGAAGGTATTGTCCTTTGTCTTTGTCCATCAGGAGGATGGTGGGCACCAGGGCCAGCACAGCCAGCAGGCTCCGGGCGGCCTGGAAGGTCATGGGCCCGATGTGATCCATGCCCACGCTCTGGGCCACGAAGGCGCTGCCCCAGATCAGTGTTGCGAAGAGCAGCTGGGCCGTGCCCTTGATTTGTTCTTTCTTCATAAAATCACCGGAGGTACCATACCATATTTTTCGGAAGATTTCAAGTTGGTTGCGATTGCAATTTATTTTATTCGTGGTATAATGGATAAACATAAAATTTTGGCGGCCATCTTCCTCCGCTGCACTGGTTTTGCACCCCTCGTTGACGGGGCTGGTCGGTGACGAGCGGAGGAGTGTCCTTGCACGGTGGATTTTTGGCGCGATTTCCCGGAAAACGGAGCGCATATTTTTCCACAGCAGATGGCCGGAACAATACATTTTTGGAGGTACACCATGGACAGTAAGACCTATCAGAACCGTAACGACATCCCCCTCGAACACCGCTGGGCAACCGAGGATCTCTACCCCACCGACGAGGCCTGGGAGCTTGAGCTCCAGCACATGATCGCCGAGGGCAAGGAGATGGCTTCCTATGTCGGCACTCTGGGACGGGATGCCAAGACCCTGCTGAGCTATATGAAGCTGCTGGAGGACATCCAGGTTCGCAGCGCCCAGCTTTCCAACTATGCCCAGCGCAAGGGCGATGAGGACACCCGTGTGGCCGCCTATCAGGCCATGGGCAGCAAGTTCTCCTCCGCCTTCGTCCAGCTGAACACGTCCACCAGCTTTGAGATCCCGGAGCTGCTGGCCATCCCTGACGAGACCCTGGAGCGGTTTTACGCCGAGGAGCCCGAGCTGGAGCGGTTCCGCCGCTTCATCGGCGACCAGCGGCGGCTGAAGGCGCATACCCTGTCTCCCAGTGAGGAGAAGCTGCTGGCCGCTGCCGGTTCCGTCACCCGGATCCCCAGCGACGTCTTCGGCATGCTGAACAACGCCGACATGAAGTTCCCCGCCGCCGTCGACTCTGAGGGCAGGGAGCACAACCTGACCGGCGGCACCTTCGTGCCCCTGCAGATGAGCCCCGACCGTCAGCTGCGCAAGGATGCCTATGAGAAGCTCTATGGCCGCCTGGCCGAGTTCAAGAACACCTCTGCCAGCCTCCTGTACGGTCAGGTCAAGCAGCTGAAGTTCCAGGCGGATGCCCGGCACTACGAGTCCTCTCTGGCTGCCAGCCTGTCCCGCACCAACGTGCCCACCGCCGTCTACCACAATCTGCTGGAGGCCGTCCACCAGAACATGGACAAGATGCACCGTTACGTGCGCCTGCGCAAGAAGATGCTGGGCGTGGACCAGCTGCACTTCTACGACGTGTACACCAACCTGGTCAAGGGCGTGGACAAGTACATCCCCATCGAGGAGGCGAAGCAGACGGTCTACGAGGCCATGGCTCCTCTGGGCGAGGAGTACCAGGCCATCCTGAAGCACGGCTTCGAGAATCGCTGGATCGATGTCTACGAGAATCCCGGCAAGCGGGGCGGTGCATACTCCTCCGGTGCCCGTGTCCACCCCTATGTTCTGCTGAACTACTCCGGCACCCTGAAGAGCCAGTTCACCCTGGCCCACGAGATGGGTCACGCGCTGCACTCCTACCTGTCCAACCGCACCCAGAAGCCCCTGGACAGCCACTATGTGATTTTTGTTGCGGAAGTCGCTTCCACCTGCAACGAGGCGCTGCTGATGGAGTACCTCCTGAACAAGACCACCGACAAGCGCGAGCGGGCCTTCCTCATCAACCACTTCCTGGAGCAGTTCAAGGGCACTCTGTACCGCCAGGCCATGTTCGCCGAGTTTGAGCTGAAGATGGGCGAGATGGTTCAGGCGGGCATCCCCCTGACCGCCGAGAAGCTGTGTCAGGAGTACAGGGCTCTGAATGAGCTGTACTTCGGCCCGGATATGGTGGTCGATGACGAGATCGCCATGGAGTGGGCCAGAATCCCCCACTTCTACTATAATTACTATGTCTTCCAGTACGCCACCGGCTACTCCGCCGCCATCGCCCTGAGCCAGAAGATCCTGCGCGAGGGCGCGCCCGCTGTGGAGAAATACCTGGAGTTCCTCTCCGGCGGCCGCAGCAAGCCCCCCGTGGAGCTTCTGAAGGGCGCGGGCGTGGATATGTCCAGCCCCGAGCCTGTCAACGAGGCTCTGGCTCTGTTCGGCAGACTGCTGGATGAAATGGAAGAGCTGGTCGAGGAGCTGTGATGGAAAAGGAAATTTTCCTCCCGACGCTGCACTGGTTCGCCATGACCAACACCTTCTCCGGCTCCTGCGGTGACTTCCGCTTCATGGCCAAGCCCAACGTCATCATGGCCACGCCGAAAGAGGTTGACTTCGAGCAGTCCTCCATCACCTGCGAGTTCTGGCACGGAAAGCTGTGCTATGAGCTGTCCGAAATGGAAGAAAAGCGGGAGTTTCCCATGAGTGAAGAGGGAAGGGAAGCCATGCATCAGTGGCTGATGGAGAATATCTAGATCATGATAGAATGCCCCCTTGAAAGCATAGTGCTTTCAAGGGGGCATTAAGTATGAACTCAAGAGGGAATAATCAGATTGATTATAATAATCAACGCAGAGCCGATGATTACAAGCAATTCCAACATGTATATTTTAATGGGGAGTGAAACAGCAAGCCATCGATGGTTTTCTTTTTTTATCTCAGTAGCAGATTTGGATGAAGAATCGGCTTTGGTGCCAACTTTGTCATTGTAATAAAAGTAGTGAAACCGTTTATCCATATGTTGGCGATTAAGGGTATACTTTGCTTTGTTAACAGCCTGCATTTTGGTAGCTTCATCTTCGAGTGTGATTTTACCGAAAGACGCAAGTAAAAAAGCAACGACAGGGAAGCAGAGGGAATAGGCTCTTGCGGAGTCTATAAGCTTTATGCCCGCAATTTCGCTGGCGAATGGCATAATACAAATGACAATGACCAACGTGAAGATTTTAAACAAAATCGACCAAAAGTGCTTGTGTCGGTAAATAAACTCGTCCTGGAAATACTTCAGCATTTCCAAGTCACACTGGAACTGTTCTACCGTATAGTCCTTGGAGATGACAGCCTTTCCATTTATTTCTTCTTTCATATCGGAGCATCCTTTCTGTCTGATTATAGTACTATATTACTGTATGAATTGCCAAAAAGTCAATATCAAATTGAAAGTGAGTCAAATGGATTGGCAATCGAAAGTTGAAAATAAAAGGTTGACAATTCCTTTATTTATGCTAAAATATTCAAGATATTGCAACGCGATACGAAAAAGAAGCAGTGTAAGACTTCCTGAGCGAGAGGGGACAGTGGGAGCCCTCGGAGGATAAGCTGCGGGCCACTTTCGTGCGGCCTGAGAGATCAGGACGGGTGCTCCCGGTACAGAGCAAACAAGATGCTGTCACTTCAGCGAAGCAGGGTGGTACCGCGAGAGATCGCCCCTGCACGTGAAGTGGCTTTTTTATTTTGATGAATAATGAATGATGAATAATGAAAAATGAATAATTGTGGTATGCCTTCGGCATTTATTTGAAATAAGTCGCCCAGCGACACCTTAATTATTCACTATTCATTATTCATTAGCTTGCGGCTTCATTATTCATTACCGAAATGAAATGGAGGTAACAACAATGTCCAATCCCAAGCCTTACGGCGTAAACGAGCTGCGGGAAATGTTCCTGAGCTTCTTTGAGAGCAAGGGCCATCTGCGTCTGCCCAGTTTCTCTCTGATCCCCCAGAATGACGCATCCCTGCTGCTCATCAACTCCGGCATGGCTCCCATGAAGCCCTACTTCAAGGGCGAGGTGGAGCCCCCCCGCCGCAGAGTCTGCACCTGCCAGAAGTGCATCCGCACCGGCGACATCGAGAACATCGGCAAGACCGCCCGTCACGGCACCTATTTCGAGATGCTGGGCAACTTCTCCTTCGGCGATTACTTCAAGCGCGAGGCCATCGCCTGGTGCTGGGAGTTCCTGACCAAGGTGGTGGGCCTGGACGAGAATCGGCTGTTCCCCTCCATCTACGAGAATGACGAGGAGGCCTTCGAGATCTGGAACAAGGAGATCGGTGTCCCCGCTGACCACATCTTCCGCTTCGGCAAGAAGGACAACTTCTGGGAGCACGGCTCCGGCCCCTGCGGCCCCTGCTCCGAGGTCTACTACGACCGCGGCGAGAAGTACGGCTGCGGCGAGCCTGGCTGTACCGTCGGCTGTGAGTGCGACCGCTACATGGAGGTCTGGAACAACGTGTTCTCCCAGTTCGACAACGACGGCCACGGCAACTACACCGAGCTGGTGCAGAAGAACATCGATACCGGCATGGGTCTGGAGCGTCTGGCTGTCGTCTGCCAGGATGTGAACTCCCTGTTTGACGTGGACACCGTCATGAACATCACCAACCACGTCACCGCCATCACCGGTGCCAGCTACGGCCAGTCCTACAAGACCGATGTTTCCCTGCGCGTCATCACCGACCACATCCGCGCTTCCTCCTTCATGATCGCCGACGGCGTTCTGCCCAGCAACGAGGGCCGGGGCTATGTCCTGCGCCGTCTGCTGCGCCGGGCTGCCCGTCACGGCAAGCTCCTGGGTGTCAACAAGCCCTTCCTGTTCGAGGTCGTCCAGACCGTTATCAAGGAGAACGCTTCCCACTACACCTACCTGCTGGAGCGGGCCGATTATATCACCAAGATCGTCAAGATCGAGGAGGAGAACTTCGCCAAGACCATCGACACCGGTATGCAGATCTTCAATGCCAAGATGGCCGAGCACAAGGCTGAAAACAAGACCGTCTTCTCCGGCGCTGACGCCTTCCTGCTGGCCGCCACCTACGGCTTCCCCATCGATCTGACCATCGAGATGGTGGAGGACGAGGGTATGACCGTGGATCTGGACGAGTATAACCGCAACCGCGAGGAGGACAAGATCCGCGCCCGCGAGGCCCGGAAGGCTCTGGGCGACCTGGGCTGGGCCGGTGTCGATCTGGGCAAGGAGATCCCCGAGACCGCTTTCGTCGGCTACGAGTCCCTGAACTGCGATGCCAAGGTTCTGGCCATCGTCCAGGGCGACGAGACCGTGGACGCCATCGGTGAGGGTACCGATGCCATCCTGGTGCTGGATCAGACCACCATGTACGCCGAAATGGGCGGCCAGGTTGCCGACCACGGTGTCATTTCCTTCGAAGGCGGCGAGTTCATCGTCCACGATGTTCAGAAGAACAAGGGCGGCAAGTACCTGCACCACGGTAAGCTGGTGAAGGGCGCTCTGACCGTGGGCGATGCTGTCAGCGTCAGCGTGGACGCTGTCCGCCGCAATGCCGTCATGCGTGCCCACTCCGCCACCCACCTGCTGCAGAAGGCCCTCCAGGCCGTCCTGGGTGACCATGTCCATCAGGCCGGTTCCCTGGTTCTGCCCGACCGTCTGCGCTTCGACTTCACCCACTACTCCGCCGTGACTGCCGAGGAGATCGCCAAGATCGACGCCATCGTGCAGAATGCCGTCTTCGCGGGCTACAATGTGGACGTCCGCGAGATGTCCATTGACGAGGCCAAGGCTCAGGGCGCCATGGCTCTGTTCAGCGAAAAGTACGGCGATACCGTCCGCGTGGTCAACATGGGCGGCTACTCCATCGAGCTCTGCGGCGGCACCCATCTGGACAACACCGCCAAGGTCGGCCCCTTCCGCATCGTCTCCGAGGGCAGCGTTGCCTCCGGCGTCCGCCGCATCGAGGCCGTCACCGGCCTGGAGTTCCTGGCCGATGCCGCTGCCACCCGCGCTGTCGTCGAGAACGCCTGCGCCGCTGTCAAGGTCAAGAAGGCCGAGGAGCTGGAGAACAAGCTGACCTCCCTGAACGACGAGATCAAGCAGCTGAAGAAGGAGATCGAGTCCTACAAGGCCAAGGAGGCCGCCGGTGCGGTCGATCAGATGCTCGCTTCCGCCGAGTGTGTGGGCTGCGTCAAGGTTCTGACCAAGTGCATCCCCAATTCCGATCCCGGCAAGCTGCGCCAGCTGGGCGACGTGCTCCGGGACAAGGATCCCGGTGTGGTGGCCGTTCTGACTACCCAGGTGGGCGAGAAGCTGACCATCCTGGCCGTCTGCGGTAAGGAGGCCGTCAAGGCCGGTGTCAAGGCCGGTGAGATCGTCAAGAATGTCTGCACCTGCTGCGGCGGCTCTGGCGGCGGCAAGCCCGACTCCGCCATGGGCGGCGGCAAGGACGCCAGCAAGCTGCCCGAGGCCCTGGCCGGTGTGGCAGCCTTCGTCGGTACCAAGCTGAAGTAAGATAACCTGTATTTTGGGCACTGCCTGACCGGGCAGTGCCCATTTTCAAAGAAAGGGGGCGTTGGCTTGCGAAAGCTCATGTGGTTCACGATCGGATATGCGGCAAGCTGCGCCCTTGGAACGTACCTGTTCCGGGAGGGCGGGATGCTGTTTGCAGCAGGCATTTGTGCGCTGCTCCTGGCGGCACTTTTCCGATTCCGGAAGCATCCGGTGGTCATGCGGGCCGGGATGGCGGTACTGGGCTGCGCGGTGGGGGCACTGGCGTTCTTCGGATATGAGAATGGCCTGTTGTCGCCCATCACTGCACTGGATACGCAGATCGTCCCGGTGACGATCCGTGTCACGGACTACAGCTGGGACACGGATTACGGCTCCGCAGCCGACGGCATCGCCGAATTGGACGGAATGGAATACAAGATCCGCTTCTATCTGAATGAGAAAGCAGAGCTGGAACCCGGCGACATGGTCGAGTTGCAAGCCCGTCTTCGTCTGACCGACGAGGGCGGTGCCAAAGAGCCCACCTTCCACCGCACCAGCGGCATCCTGCTGCTGGGGTATCAGCGGGGAGATGCTGCGATCACGGCAGGGGAGACCACCTGGCGTGACTGGCCTGCTGTATGGCGTCATCGGCTGAAATCGATCATAACCCGATGCTTCCCGGCGGATACCTTTGGTTTTGCGAAGGCTCTCCTTCTGGGCGACAAGACCGACCTTTCCTACGCGCAGAATACGGATTTCAGCGTCAGCGGCATCAGCCACATCGTGGCGGTGTCGGGACTGCACGTGTCCATTTTGTGCGCGATGATCTTCGTGGTATCCCGGAAGCGGCGGTTTCTGACGGCCATCATCGGCATCCCTGTCCTGCTGTTTTTCGCGGCGGTGGTGGGCTTTACGCCGTCGGTTACCCGGGCGGTGCTGATGCAGTGCCTCATGATGCTGGCCGTGGTGGTGGATCGGGAGTATGACCCGCCCACGGCGCTGGCCTTTGCCGTGCTTGTCATATTGATCCATTGTCCCCTGACCATCGCGTCGGTGGGCTTCCAGCTGTCGGTGGCCAGCGTGGCGGGCATTTTCCTGTTCTATCCCGCCCTGTCCGAATGGATGAAGCGGTCTCTGCCCGGAAAGGGGAAGACGCTTCGCGGGAGGCTGGAGCGGTGGTTCGTCTCGTCCGTCTCCGTGACGCTGAGCGCGTTGGTGCTGACAACGCCGCTGGTGGCTGTGTATTTCGGCACGGTGAGCCTGATCGGTGTGGTGACCAATCTGCTGGTGATCTTCGTCATCAGCGGCATTTTCTACGGGGTCGTGCTGGTGTGCCTGCTGGGTGCGTTCAGCATCCCGGCGGGAGTTTTAGCCGCGAAGGTCATCTCCTGGCCCATCCGGTACGTGCTGGCTGTCTCCCATACTCTGGCGAAGGTGCCCATGGCGGCGGTCTATACCGCCAGCCCCTATGTGGTGATCTGGCTGGTCTTTGCCTACGGACTGATCCTGTGGCTGCTGCTGTCAAAGAAAAAGCGGCCCGGTCTTGCGCTGTGCTGTGGCGTTCTGGGCCTGTGTGTCAGCCTGATGCTGTCCTATCTGGAGCCGCTGACCTGCGGCTACCGGGTGACGGCGCTGGATGTGGGCCAGGGACAGTGCATCGTGCTCCAGAGCGAGGGCAGCACCTTTCTGGTGGATTGCGGCGGCAGCTATGACGATGATGCCGCAGACACAGCCGCCAGATTCCTGCTGAGTCAGGGCATCAGCCGCATCGACGGCCTGATCCTGACCCACTACGACCGGGATCACGCCGGCGGCGTCCAATACCTGGCCCACAGGATCCATATCGAGCGGGTCTATCTTCCTCAGACCGAGGATGCGGACGACTGTCTGCGGTCTGTTTTGGATGCAGTCAAGGAACATATCCACATCGATTCAGACATGACCATCGCCTTCGGCGATGCCAGAATTCAGCTTTTTCCCGCGAAAATGATAAGCTCCGGCAATGATTCCTGCGCTTCGGTATTGTTTCAGCGGGAAAAATGTGATACACTGATAACCGGTGACTTAAGTGCCGATGCCGAGCGGCAGCTGCTTTCCGATTACGACCTCCCCGACCTGGAGGTGCTGATCGTGGGGCATCACGGCTCCAAATACTCCACCTGCACCGAACTTCTCGAAGCCACCGCGCCGGACGCGGCCATCATTTCCGTGGGCGCGGACAACAGCTACGGCCATCCCACGGCCGAGGTGCTGGAGCGATTGACGCAGGCGGGCTGCGCCATTTACCGGACGGACTTACACGGAACCATTACCTACAGGGGGTGAAGCAATGGCAAAAGTGAATAACGCGCCCGATGAGCTTTCCCGGCTCAAGGCCGCCATCAAGGAACGGCGGCTGGAGCGGCTGTACTTCTTCCACGGCGAGGAGGGCTTTTTGCTGCACCACTACCTCAATGAGATGCGCAGAAAGACCATCGACGAGCTGACCTGGGACTTTAACTACCACCGCTTCACCCAGGAGACTTTCTCCGTCCAGGACTTCTCCGATGCGGTGGAGGCCCTGCCCATGATGGCAGAATCCACCTTCGTTCAGGTGGATGAGATCGATATCTTCAAGCTGAACGAAGCTGAGCGGGAGAAGATGATCGCCGTCCTCTCGGATGTGCCCGACTACTGCACCGTGGTCTTCACCTACGAGATCGTGGAGTGGAAGCCCGACAAACGGCTGAAAAAGCTGTGGGACGCCGTCAGCAAGCACGGCACCATTGTCGAGTTCGCCAAGCAGAGCCAGCGCGACTTGATCGCCTGGGTAACCCGGCATTTTGCAAGCTACAACAAACGAATCAGCTTTGACCTCTGCGTCTATCTCATCGACATCACCGGCGGCACCATGACTGCGCTGCAGGGGGAGATCAAAAAGATCGCCGCCTATTCTGGCTCTGATACCATTGTCAGGGCCGATATCGACGCCGTCACCGAGCCGGTGCTGGATGCGGTGGTTTTTCAGATGACCGACCTTCTGGGCGCGGGCAAGTACGGCGAGGCCATGCTGAAGCTGCACACCCTCTTCAAGATGCAGCAGGAGCCCATCGTCATCCTCGGTGCCGTGGGCGGCCATTTCCGCCGGATCTCCGCCGCCCGGACGCTGATGGACTGCGGCAAGACGGCCGACGATCTGATGCGCCTGACGGGGCTGAAGGACTATCCCGCCCGGAAGACCATGGGTGCGGCCAAGGCCTTCAACGCCCGCTTCTGCCGAAAGGCCGCAGAGCTGATCTTGGAGACGGACTATAAAATGAAAACATCCTTTGACGAGCAGGAGCGGCTTCTGGAGCTGCTGATCCTGCAGCTGGCTCAGGAGGCGCGCAATGGTTAAGATCAAGGAAGCCATCGTGGTGGAGGGCCGCTACGACAAGAATGCCCTGAGCCAGATCGTGGACGCGCCCATCCTGGAGACGTCGGGCTTCGGCATTTTCAAGGACAAGCAGCAGATGAAGCTGCTACGAAAAGTTGCACAGCTCCGGGGCCTGATCGTCTTCACCGATGCCGACGGGGCGGGCTTTGTCATCCGCAATCACATCAAATCCGCCATCCCGGCGAAATATTTGAAGCACGCCTACATCCCCGACATCCCCGGCAAGGAGAAGCGCAAGGCCGCTCCCGGTAAGGAGGGCAAGCTGGGCGTGGAGGGCATGACCCCTCAGATCATCCTCCAGGCTCTGCGCAACGCCGGAGCCACCATCGAGGGGGAAACCGAAAAACGCACCAATGGTGCCATCACCAAGGCCGACCTGATGGAGCTGGGTCTTGCGGGAACCAGCGGCAGCGAGGAGAAGCGGAAGAAGCTCATGAAGCATCTGGATCTTCCGGAGCATATGAGTCCCAATGCACTGTTGCAGGCACTGAATCTTTTGTATGATTTGGAGACATTGGCACAGCTTTTGGAACAAATCTGACTGTAGGGTGGATGATTGCCCGGTTAAAACAGAAGAACGACTTTCGATTACCATGTCATTGCGAGCCCGCAAGGGCGTGACAATCTCCTGGTACGGCGTTCCGATTCGTACATTCCCGCAGGAGATTGCCACGGCCTTACGGCCTCGCAATGACAGAGGTAGTGGGAAGCTGGCAATATCTGATGTTACACTTCAGCAACGGGAGAAGGGGTTTTACGCACCCTGCGGGTGCGAAGAAAGGAGTACACAGATGGAAAAGAAAACCTATCGTATTGCACCCTACGAAAAGGAAAACTGGCAGTGGCTATGGGGTGCGGCTGCTATCACTTTTTTCTGTTGGTGTTTTTCTGATTACCTTTGGTTTGACATGGCGGGCTGGGTTTATGGTGTGATTTTTGCGCTGTCTTGTCTGCTGCTTGGGCTTTTTCGCATCCGTCAGCGGGGCGTGGAGCTGTTCCTGTCGGAAGACGGCATTCGTGTTCGGAATCATGGGCGGGACACGGTTCCTCTGACACCCTGGAGTGCATTTGATAGCGGTTACATTTTCAAGCTTTTCGCAGGGTCGCTTGGAGCGCATCAGGATGCTGATACCTACTTTTTGCTGACGGCAAAGCCGTTGGATCAGGAATTGATCGACAAGATCGCATTTGATTTGAACTGCTCCAAGCCTTGTGGTGTTTGGAAGGATTACATTGCAGTTCGGACAAAAGCGGCAGACAATCGCACGATCCGTACTGCCATCGGTTCCCAGCTTCCGCTGACGGAGCTGTGCATCGATAGAGAACACATCGGAGAGGCAACGGAAGACTAATCGTTTTGGAGAAAACAAGATGATCGATATACAAGTCAAAAACCTGGTAAAATTTTTCACCATCGGTGAAAATCTTCTGGACGGGCTGTCCTTTGACATCCAGGAGGGGGAGCGGGTGGCGATCCTGGGCCGGAACGGCTGCGGCAAGACCACGCTCTTCAAGATCCTCACCGGCGAGATGGACTACGACGACGGCGAGGTTTTCATCAACCCAAACAAGCGGCTGGGCTTGATCTCCCAGATTCCCAAATTCCCCGCGGGCTACACCGTGGAGGATGTGCTGCGCAGTGCCTACGCCGACCTCTACGCCATCCAGAAGAAGATGGAAAGGCTCGAAAAGCAGATGGCCGCCGGCGACCACGATGTGCTGAAGGAGTACGACGATCTCAGCAACCGCTTCACCTCCGGCGGCGGCTACGACATGGATGTCGAAGTCGACAAGATCTGCAACGGCCTTGCCATCACCCCGGAGCAGCGGCGGCAGGAGTTTGCGTCACTCTCCGGCGGTGAGAAGACCCGGATGAACCTGGCGCGGCTTCTGCTGGAGAAGACCGACATCCTCCTGCTGGACGAGCCCACGAACCACCTGGATCTCCACTCCGTGGAATGGCTGGAATCTTACATCAAGACCTTCAAGGGCACGGTGCTGGCCATCTCCCATGACCGCTATTTCATCGACCAGATCGCCGAGCGGGTCATCGAGATCACCGAGGGCCACGCGGAATTCTATTCCGGCAACTACTCCTTCTACATGGACGAGAAGCAGGCTCGGTTCGATCTGCAGATGAAGCAGTACGAGACGGAGCAGGCCAAGCTCAAGCAGTTGGGCTACACCGTCGAGCGGATGAAGGGCTGGGGCATCAACAACCGCACCCTCTACCGCCGCGCCATGTCCATCCAGCATCGCATGGAGCGCATCAAGAAGACCGAGAAGCCAAAGACCGAGAAGACCATGAAGGCCAGCTTCGGACAGAAGGACTTCTCCGGCGATATCGTCTTTACCACCAAACGGCTGGAAAAGGCATTCGGTGACCGGGTGCTGTTCTCGGATGTGAATTTGACCGTCACCGGCGGCGAGCGCATCGCCATCCTGGGCGACAACGGCACCGGCAAGTCCACCTTCATCAAGTGTCTGCTGGACGAGGAGGATTTCACCGGCAAGATCGCCTTCGGCCCCACGGTGAAATACGGCTACCTGCCCCAGATCATCCATTTCAGCCACCCGGAGCGGACGCTGTACGACACCATGCTCTATGAGAAGAACTGCTCCCCCCAGATGGCGAGAGACCGGCTGGGACAGTTCCTATTCAGCGGCGAGGATGTCTTCAAGACGGTCGGAACCCTCTCCGGCGGCGAGCAGTCCCGGCTTCGGCTGTGCATGCTGATGGATGAGAAGATCAATCTGCTCATTCTGGACGAGCCGACCAACCATCTGGACATCTCCTCCCGCGAGTGGGTGGAGGCCGCCATCGAGGAATTCGAGGGTGTGCTCCTCTTCGTCAGCCATGACCGCTACTTCATCGAGAAGTTTGCCGAGCGGATCTGGGATCTGGAGGACGGCACCATCCGCGATTACAACTGCGGCTACGCCAAGTACCGCTCCATCCGGGAGCACGAGAAGATGGCCAAGGCCGCCATCCCCGCCCCCGTGAAGGAGAAGAAGGAAAAGAAAGAAAAGCCCAAGGGCGGCACCAAGGAAAACGACAAGCTGGTGAGGCGCCTGGAGCGGGAGATCGAGAAGCAGGAAAAGGTGGTGGCCGACTTCGACCCGAAGATCGAAGCCGCCTCCGCCGACTACCAGGAGCTGACCCGCTTGCTCGCCGAAAAGGAAGAGGCCGAACTGCTTCTCATGGAGCTCATGGAGCAGTGGGAAGCGGCCCAGGAATAAGTAAAGCAACGATGTCATTGCGAGCCAGTGCGCACACTGGCGTGGCAATCCCCGAACTAAAAGGAAGCACCAATTCAGTTTCCGGTCAATTTGGGGATTGCCACGTCGGGCTTTGCCTCCTCGCAATGACATGTTCTTTTTTCGAAAAATGTTGGAAAACCCTTGACCTTGACCCTGGGTCAAGGTATATAATGGCCCCAAGAGGTGATAAAACATGCGCATCAAAGAAGTGGAACAGCGCACCGGGCTGACCGCCAAGGCCATCCGGCTTTACGAATCCAAGGGCCTGCTGAAGCCCGCGAGAGAAACGGAAAACGACTACCGGGACTACACCGAGGAGGATGTGGCGCGGCTGAAGACCATTGCCATCCTGCGCAAGCTCGATGTGCCCGTCAAGACCATCAAGGACTGGACGGACGGGAAAACGCCGCTGGCAGAGATTTTGCAAAAAGCGGCAGAGCAGAACCGGGAAGCCAGTCGGGAGAGTGAACTGCGGCACAGACTTGCAGAGGATCTGAACGATATCCTGGAAGATGATCCCGATGCGGATCTGGGCGAAGCGGCTGAGGTGATGGAACCGATCAACGAGATCCTTCTGGAGCTGGACGACATCCTGCGGGAGGACGACGAGCATGTGGGAACGCCACTGTATGCCACCTTGATCGCGCTGGGCCCGATCCTTGGCACGATGCTCGGCATCGTAGACGGTGCAGAGCCGGACACCCTGCTGTGGGGATTTGTTTTCAGTATTGCAGGTGGTATTCTGGCGGCGTTCAGCTGGGCCAGATATTTGAAGACACCGAAGAAGGAACGCAGGCACAATGGCTGTCTGGCTGTGGTGATCGTGGGCATTCTTCTAGTCGCGGCGGTGATCGCATTTTGGATCTGGATGTCCGACTTGCAGCTTGACCGATACGGCATAGCCGATTCGGATATTGTACTTCAGCGGCCCTGGCAGCTGGCGGCGACCCTGTTCCTGATCGTTGAGCTGACAGCCGGAGCCTTGGCCTTTTCGCCGGATCGGGATGAGATGGTATTTTTCCAAAAGCTGAAA
Source organism: Oscillospiraceae bacterium (assembly GCA_015067895.1). Next base: position 26,760 of record SVLP01000026.1, read on the forward strand.
AAAGGAAAGAAGTATGGATTACTCCTGCTTTGCGGCTTGCTTGCGGCAAATTGGATCATGTTCCACGGCGCGCTGACGGGGCTCAGCGTCGCTACCGAGGAGGGCATCACCCGCTACAGCTTCTTCGACCCAGACGGCACCTTCTACGCCTACACGGACGTGGAACAGGTGGAGACAGGCTTCAAGGGAAAGCTCCTTGGGATCCCCATGCGATGGACGGGAGACTTCTATTATCGGATCACCTATTCCGATGGTGTCACCGAAAACTGGGGCGAATCCGTGACCCAGGACGCGGAGGAGGACACCTGGGCCTGGATGTATCGGCTGGACGAATGGTGCCGCTCCGGCGGTGCGGAAAAGACCGGTTCCGATGCATTCAGCGAATACTGCGACATGGAGCAATTCTATGTGGACATCCTGATCGATGTGGTAAACGCCCGATAATGGAATGTAGGGGACGGCCTGTGTGCCGTCCCTTGATTCGTATGTTGGCCCGCAGGGAACGGCACACAGGCCGTTCCCTACAATCAGAATTGACGGTTGACATCAATCGACTGGGGTACTATAATAATCTGGTATGAAAAAAGCCGAAAATCGGCAAAGGAGTTATGTTTATGAGTTCTTGTAATGGTAATTGCTCCTCCTGCGGCAGCGATTGCGCCGACCGCAAGGCGGAGAGCCTGCTGGCCCCTGCCAACCCCCACTCCAGTGTGAAGAAGGTCATCGCCGTTGTCTCCGGCAAGGGCGGCGTGGGCAAGTCCACCGTCACCTCCATGCTGGCCGTCGCCATGGCCCGCAAGGGCAAGAAGGTGGGCGTTCTGGATGCCGACATCACCGGCCCCTCCGCCCCCAAGGCCTTCGGTGTCAACGAGTGCCAGGGAGCCACTGAGGACGGCCTGTACCCCGGTATGAGCCGCGGCGGCATCCAGGTCATGTCCATCAATCTGCTGCTGGACGACCCCTCTGCGCCCGTGCTGTGGCGCGGCCCCGTCATCGCCGGTGCCGTCAAGCAGTTCTGGACGGACGTCATTTGGGAGGATGTGGACTATATGTTCGTGGATATGCCTCCCGGAACCGGCGACGTGCCCCTGACCGTGTTCCAGAGCCTGCCCATCGACGGCGTCATCATTGTCACCAGCCCCCAGGATCTGGTGTCCATGATCGTTTCCAAGGCTGTGAAGATGGCCAACATGATGCACATTCCCGTCCTGGGTCTGGTGGAGAACTATTCTTACCTCCAGTGCCCCGACTGTGGCAAGAAGATCAGCGTCTTCGGCAAGTCCCATGTGGACGAGGTCGCCGCCGAGTTCGGCATCCCCGTGCTGGCCCGGCTGCCCATCAACCCCGCCGTGGCCGAGGCGTTCGACGCCGGTCTGATGGAGACTGTGGATACCCAGCACCTGGCTGACGCTGTCGCCGCCATCGAGCAGGCATGAGAACGCTCAAGTGCCTTCGCTGCGGCAGTGCCATGAAATTTGGCATGCAGCAGAAGTTCCAGCTGGGCCAGACCGGCTTCCTGCTGGGCGACTGGCCGAATATCCTGGCGGGTGCCCTGGAGCTGGAGGTCTGGTTCTGCACCGACTGCGGCAAGGTGGAGTTCTTCGTCCCCGGCTCCGGCAATCGGAAGTCCGAGCCCGAGGAATTTGATTTCGTCGGCTCCATGGTCAACGAGGGCATCGACTCCGTCAGCCTGGACGGTATGCCCCAGCGCAAATGCCCCACCTGCGGAAGAGAACACGACTTCGACTACCCCAAGTGCCCCTACTGTAAGCACGATTATAACGCAAAATGAACGAACGCCCGAAGCGGAATGCTTCGGGCGTTTTTGTAATTCTGTATGGTGGGGGCATGACATCACCGACCAGGTACGATGACCGCCCAGCCAAAACAGTAGAACCAGCCTAAAGCTACCACTGTCATTGCGAGGAGCGAAGCGACGTGGCAATCTCCTGGTACTGCGTTCAAATTCGTACGGCGTACCAGGAGATTGCCACGGCCTATGGGCCTCGCAATGACGGAGCGGATTTTCGGTTACCGCTTCTTTTGTACCCAGGCAAATGGCTGAGCTGGTCGGCGGGGTCATGACCCCGCCCTACAGGCGCAGAATCAAAGGTTTCTCGAAAGAATATCCTCAATATAATGCGTTCCGATGGACAATTCCTTATCAAAGGGGAACGTGAGATGTACTTTTTTGTCCTCGGATGAAATATGGATGACAGGATGATCGTCATCCGTCTTCGCGATGTACCAATAGTAGGCGACACCCTGATAGATCAGTTTTCTCTTGCCTTTTGTTGAGATCATAGCATTTGAAAAAGTGGGCCGGTTTCCCGGCCCACAAAGAATCAATCGTTGGTGTAGTTATCGAAATAACCCTGGATATAGATGATGGGGGTGCCCTTGTCGCCGGAGCCGGAGGTCAGGTCGCAGAGGGAGCCGATTAGGTCGGTCAGGCGGCGGGGGGTGGTGCCCTGGGCGGCCATGTTGCCAACCAGGCTGGAGCCGTCCTTGGCGGCGATCTTGCCCTTGATGGCCTCGCGCAGAGCCTCGCCGGACAGGTCGGCGAAGTCGTTGTCGGCCAGGTACTTCAGCTTCAGCTCGTTGGGGGTGCCCTCCAGACCGGGGGTGTAGGCGGGGGAGACCACGGGGTCAGCCAGCTCCCAGATCTTGCCCACGGGATCCTTGAAGGCGCCGTCGCCGTAGACCATGACCTCGATGTGCTTGCCGGTGGCCTTCAGCAGGGAGTCCTGGATCTCCTCCACCAGCTTCTGGCACTCCTCCCGGGGGAAGAGCTTGACGGTCTCCTCGGTGGCCTTGTTGGAGCCCAGCAGACCGTAGCGTGCGTTCCAGCCGGAGCCGTCGATGGAGGTGGTCAGGATGTCGTCCAGGCCGCAGACGCGCTCAGCACCGGCGTTGCGCAGGAGCCGCTTGGTGCGGACGCGGGTGTGGATGTCGCAGTTGAGGACGTTCTTGGTGTAGTTCAGGATGGCGCGGCAGTCGTTGGCGAAGATGACCTCGCACTCGGCACCGCAGTCCTCGACCAGCTTCTTGTAGTAGGCGACGTAGTCCACGCCGGTGAAGGGATGGACGGTGTAGCCGAACAGCTCGCGATACTTCTCCTCGGTCAGAACGTCAGAGTAGGGGTTGATGCCCTTCTCGTCCAGCATGTCCAGATCGATCAGATGGTTGCCCACCTCGTCGGAGGGGTAGCTCAGCATCAGCACGACCTTCTTGCAGCCCTTGGCGATGCCCCGCAGACAGATGGCGAAGCGGTTGCGGGAAAGGATGGGGAAGATGACGCCGACGGTCTCGCCGCCCAGCTTGGCGCGGACATCGGCGGCAATGTTGTCAACGGTGGCATAGTTGCCCTGGGCACGGGCCACGATGGCCTCGGTCATGGCGACGATGTCCCGGTTGCGGGGCTGCAGGCCGTCATACTTCATGGCGTCGAGGATGCAGTCGGTGACGATCTTGACCATGTCATCACCCTGACGGATGATGGGGGCGCGGACGCCCATGGAAACGGTACCTAACATTCGGCTCATAAAAGAACACTCCAAACATGTAGTATAGTGTTAAGTGCTTTGCGCTCTTACTTTCACATTATAATGCAAGGATGCCCGTTTGTAAATCGTTTCACATACAAAAAATCATGGAATTCCGTGAAAAATTTTCTTTGAAGCAAAAGAAGACCCCGCAGACGGTGTCTGCGGGGTACGAATTACAGAAGACCCAGATCCATTTTCCACTGGATGATGCGCACGACGCTTTCCTGAAGCCGGGCTCGCGTGAGCCGACCGTCTTCCAGGGCCTGTACGATGGCGTCATACTGGACGTCAGACCAGCTGGTGACGATCATATCGCAGCCCGCCAGGATCGCCTGAACCGCAGCCTCGCCCTCATCGAAGTATTCGCCGATGATGGGCTGGGTCAGGTCGTCGGTCATAATGACGCCCTTGAAGCCAAAGTCGCTGCGCAGGATGCGAATGACCTTTTCGGACAGGGACGCGGGCGCCGCAGGATCGAGCTTGGTGACAAGACAGTGTCCGACCATGACCGCTCCCGCTCCGGCTTCAATGCCCTTCTGGAAGGGGACATAGTCGTAGGCCCGCAGATGCTCCGGGGAACGAACGTTGTCCACCACCTTGCCGGTGTGATCGTCGCCGGGCAGATCTCCGAAGCCGGGGAAGTGCTTCAGCACCGCGCCGACGCCGTTTTGCTGCATGGACTTGACCATGGCGGCCACGGCTTCGCCGGTGGTCTTGGCGGTCTGGAAGAGGGAACGGTCGGCCATATAGGCGTCATCCTTGGTGACCACATCGCAGACCGGGGACAGATTGACGTTGATGCCCACGCGACGGAGCAGCTGGGCCTTTTCGGCCTCCGTCTCCCGCAGGAGCTTCAGACCGCCCTCATAGTACAGGTCGTGGGGGGAGCGGAACGCTTCCTTGCGGAAGGCCGAATGGGAGCTGATCCGGTTGATCGTGCCGCCCTCCTCGTCCACAGCCACGAGCAGCGGGATGGGGACGCGGGAGTGATAGTCGGTCAGCTCCGCCTTCAGGGATTCCGGCGTTTCGCCGTCGATGTCCTGGTCGCAGAGGATGACGCCGCCCACATGATGGGCATCGAGCAGCTCCTGGGCGCCGCCATAGGGACATTTCACCAGAAACAGCTGGGCGATCAGCTGTTCATCAGACAGCTCCGCAGCGATCTGGGCGGCGGTCAGTTTCACAGGGGCCTCCGTGGGCTTGGGCTGCGGCTTCGTCTCCTCCGTGGCCGCGGGCTCGGTGGGCTCCCAGGGCACATATTCGGTGGGATTGACGAACCGCTGATCCTCCGGGAGGGTGCAGCCGGTCAGCATCAGAAGACACAGGATCACGGCACAGATCGATAAGATGTTCTGCTTCATCGGGATCACCGCTCTGTGAAGAATTTGGCGTAGATGTACATGGTCACGGTACACATGGCACCGATCAGCAGGAACGCGGCGGTGTTGAAGTTGGCGAAAGCCATCCGGCCCATACCGAACAGATTCAGCACCACCAGGAAGAACAGCACCGTAAGCCAGGAGAGGGCACTGACGGTGAACAGGGAGCCGAATTTCTGCTTGGTGAAGAACTGGAGCAGCACAGTATAGGCGTGGTTGCCGGGCTTCTTGTTGAGCAGGAAGAAGAGCTTGAACAGAAGCATCAGGAAGAACACCAGCAGCAGAAGGATGGCGATGATGTTGTACAGCCAGGACAGGGGGAAGGGCCAGAACTTGATGAGGAACGCAGAGATCGCCGAATAGATGACCACTGCGGCAGTGCAGGAAAGGGTCTGGAACAGCACCCAGGTGGGGAACTGTCTGCCATTGTAATCAAAGGTGGCAACGGCGTTGATGAGGAACAGCAGGAAATAGAGCCGCACCAGCACCTGGGGCAGGGCGGTGTTCCAGCGATCCAGCAGGCCCAGCGGATTGACCAGCGTCAGGGTCTCCTTGGAAACGGACAGGAAGGGCAGCTGGGAGAAACCGGACATGAAAGAGGGGGCCCAGATGTGACCGGCGACGGCGACCATGTAGATGACCGCAAGCTTCAGCGCACCCAGGATGCCCCTGCAGAGCAGGCTGTTCTTGTTGAAGCGGGCATTGTAGACGCCTCCGACAGCGATGATGATGAGAAACGCCCAGAAGGGCCACTGTACATACTCGAACCAGCTCGCGCCGGTGAGGCTGTCGCCTACGGTATGGAACAGCGTCGTTAGTTTATCCAATTGGAGTACACCTCCATTTCGGGGATCGTAATTGATTTTCTTTGAAACCATATACTATAGAATAGCAGATTTTCGCAGAAAGGTCAATATGAAAGAAACAGCCGCCAGGGCCTGGCGGCTGTTTTGGTTTGCGGTTAGGGTTTCGGGATCAATTACTTGATCTCGGCCTCGGCGCCAGCGGCCTTCAGCTCCTCGACCAGCTTCTCGGCATCTTCCTTGGAGATAGCCTCCTTCAGGGTCTTGGGGCAGTTGTCGACCAGCTCCTTGGCATCCTTCAGGCCCAGGCCGGTAGCGGCACGGACAACCTTGATGACGCCCAGCTTGGAAGCACCGGCGGACTTCAGGATGACGTCGAACTCGGTCTTCTCCTCGACTTCCTCAGCAGCAGCAGCGGGAGCGGCAACAGCAGCGGCAGCGGCGGAAACGCCGAAAACTTCCTCCAGAGTGTGAACCAGCTCGGACAGCTCCAGAACGGTCAGCTCCTTAACCTGCTCAACCAGAGCAGTGATCTTCTCACTAGCCATTTTAATATCCTCCTAAAATGTAGTTAATTGTGTGAGTGTTTGTTTCTGATCGAATTAGGCAGCGATCAGGCTTCTGCCTCGGCAGCGGGAGCGCTGCCATCCTTCTGCATACGGATCTGATCCAGAACGAATGCCAGAGAGGAGATGGGGGCCAGGAAGGTACCCAGGACAGATGCGACCAGGGCGTTCTTGCTGGGCAGCTCGCCGAAACCGGACAGCTGCTCGCCGGACAGAACGGAGCCCTCGACGACGCCGCCCTTGATGGACAGGGTCTTCAGCTTGTTCTTCTTGGCGAACTCGCAGACGATGCGAGCGGGGGCGATGGGATCGCCAGTGGTGATGGCCATTGCGGTAGTACCGTTCAGAACCTTGTCGAAGTCGTAACCAACATTCTTGGTAGCGAAACGAGTCAGAGTGTTCTTGACAACGGAGTACTCAACGCCGGCCTCACGGAACTGCTTACGCAGCTCGTTGTCCTGTGCAACGGTGATACCCTTGTAGTCAACAAAGACGACGGAAGTAGCCTCCTGGATCTTACCGGTCAGCTGCTCGACGACGGCCTTCTTGCTTTCAAGAACCTTTGCGTTGGGCATGAGATGTCACCTCCGAAATAAAAAAGTGTCTTTCTGCCAAAGGACAGAAAGACACGCAGAAAAATCATGTTCAGCGCACCTCGGCGGGATTTACGACCTGATGTCAACCTGCTGTCTTTGGCAACAGGGGTATAATATCACAGTGCGCAGAATTTGTCAAGCATTATTTTTGAAAAAAGTTTGATTTTTAAGGGGAATCAGCGGGCCTGCTTTCGTTTGCCGTAAGCTACCAGAAAGGCGTTTGTTCCGAGCAGGTTCAGAATAAAGGGCAGGGAAAACGCACAGCCGATGAACCAAAGATAACCGATCTGCAGCAGGGAGACGGCGAAAAGGCTCCAGTACATGCCTCGTGTGGCCATACCCTTACAGGCCGCACAGACGGTGATGCCGGTGCAGATCAGCGGCAGCAGCACCGGGGTCGGGAAGAATGCAAACAGGGAAGTGGCCGTCACTTCTGTTTTTCCGTTGGTACCCATATACAGGTAGTGGTATAGATCGGGAAGGAACCAGGTCACGAGACCCAGCCCGCTGCATGCACAGGCGGCGATAGACAAAACCTTTGTTTTGGTCATGGGGAACACCTCCTTACCCTTATGATAGCAAAAAGGGGGGGATTGTCAAATGAAGAATTCTTAAGAACACAAAAACCCGGAAGGCCGAAGCCTTCCGGGTGGGTTAGATCACTGCGCAGGAGCGAGGACGTTGGAAACGGCGTGGATGGTGCCGTTTTCCAGTCGGTTCAGGGTCAGCACCAGCTGGGCGGTGTCCAGAAATTCGCCGGTGTCGGGAATCCAGTAGCCGTCGATGGTGTAATGGATCACGATGGTTTGGCTGTCATCCTCCACGGCGGTGATGATGGGCACGCCGGGGAAGTAAGCGTCGGAGTGGTTGGAGCAGTAGGCATCCTCCGTTTCGATATAGCGCCACTCCTTGGGCATTGCTACATCCTTCAGCTCAATGCCGAAGGTCTGCCGGAGGATCTCCTCCATCTTCTCAACAGGCATGATCTGAAGATCCATATCCCGCATAAAGCCCTGTCCGAGGAGGAATTCCTCGGATTCGGGGGCGATATCATCCCAGCTGCCGGGATGCTCCACACCCAGGTAGAACAGGTAGTACAGGTCGATATCCTCGGGCTTTTCGAAAAGGCAGCCCAGGGAACGGGGGAGCCAGTTGGGCTCTGCGGCGAAGTCCAGGAGGGCTTCGTATTCGGCATAGTCGATCAGCGGTTCGGTGGTCTCAGGCGGGAGCGTCGGCTCAGCAGGTACCGTTGTTTCGGGCGGTGCGGTGGTTTCCGTGGGCAGGGGAGGGGCGGTGGTGGCCGGGGGCGGCGTTTTCACACAGCCGCAGAGCAGCAGCACCAGAGCCAGTACAAAAGCCAGTCGTTTCATGACAGATACCTCCTTTTGATGGGATGGGAAAGTACTTCCTACCTCTATTATACAGGAGGGGGGGTGGTTGTCAAATGAAAAAATCTTAAGTCGTATCAAAGGACTGTGGGGCGGGCGTCACTGACCCCGCCGACCATGGTGGGTGAGTGCCTACGCAAATCAGGAGCACCAGCTTCCCACAACCACTGTCATTGCGAGGAGCGAAGCGACGCGGCAATCTCCTGGTACACCCTACGAAATTGAACGCAGTACCAGGAGATTGCCACGGCCTGCGGCCTCGCAATGACAGAGGTCATGGGCAGATGGTTCCCCTGATTTTACCATGGCTATTATCCAACCTGGTCGGCGGGGGCGGTGTCGCCCGCCCTACAGGGGACGGAAAATACAAAAACTCCGGAAAGCCGAGGCTTTCCGGAGAATTGGAGCTATATCGATTAGATATACTTGGCGGAGTTGACCTTGACGCCGGGGCCCATGGTGGCGGCGACGGTGCAGGAACGGATATACTGGCCCTTGGCAGCAGCGGGCTTGGCCTTGACGACAGCGCGAACCAGGGTGTCCATGTTCTCCTGCAGCTTCTCAACGCCGAAGGAGACCTTGCCGATGGGGCAGTGGATGATGTTGGTCTTGTCCAGACGATACTCGACCTTACCGGCCTTGATCTCCTTGACGGCAGCGCCGACGTTGGGGGTCACGGTGCCAGCCTTGGGGGAGGGCATCAGACCCTTGGGGCCCAGAACCTTACCCAGACGGCCGACGATACCCATCATGTCGGGGGAAGCGACGACCACGTCGAACTCGAACCAGTTCTCCTTGGTGATCTTCTCGACCAGATCCATGCCGCCGACGTAATCAGCGCCAGCAGCCTTGGCGTCCTCGACCTTGGCGTCCTTGGTGAAGACCAGAACGCGGCGGGTCTTGCCGGTGCCGTTGGGCAGGACGACGGCGCCACGAACCTGCTGGTCAGCGTGACGGGAGTCAACACCCAACTTGATGTGCAGCTCGACGGTCTCGTCGAACTTGGCAGAGGCGGTCTTCACGACCAGATCCAGAGCCTCTGCGGGATCATACTGAACGGAGCGGTCAATCTGCTTGGCGCTCTCCTGATACTTTTTACCTCTAAACAATGTAATTTCCTCCTATATCGTGGTGATGCGGAATAATCCTCCCACATTACCGGGCCTTAGAGCAGCCCGGACAGCAATTTATCAATCAACAACAGTGACGCCCATGGAGCGGCAGGTACCCTTGACCTGGGAAATGGCGGACTCCAGAGAGACGCAGTTCAGGTCGGGCATCTTGGTCTTGGCGATCTCCTCGACCTGAGCCATGGTCAGGGAACCGACCTTGGTCTTGTTGGGA
>SVLP01000027.1 GCA_015067895.1 Oscillospiraceae bacterium
TACGGCTCCATCAAGCACTCCGTCATCTCTGTCGGCTGCACCGTCGGCAAGGGTGCCATCGTTGAGGACTCCGTGGTCATGCCCGATGTCGTCATCGAGGAGGGTGCCATCGTCCGCCACGCCATCCTGGGCGAGGGCAGCAAGGTCGAGGCCAACGCTGTCGTCGGCGGCACCGACAAGGAAAAGATCAGCGTCACCGCCAAGGGTGCCGTTGTCGCTGCCGGCAGCCACCTGGCTCCCGGTGAGATGCTCTAAGGCTTGCTTAGAAGGAATATAGGAGGATCACCACTATGAACGTAATGGGTATCATTTTTGCCAACGATGCCACCATCGGCACGCTGACTGACAAGCGCACCATGGCATCCCTGCCCTTCGCCGGCCGTTATCGCCAGGTCGACTTTGCTCTGTCCAATCTGAGCTGCGCCGGTGTCCGTCACATCGGCATCATCTCCCGTCACAGCTATCAGTCCCTGATGCACCACGTCGGTTCCGGCGAGGAGTGGGGCCTGGAGCTGGGTGAGGGCGGTCTGGAGTTCCTGACCCCCTACGCACAGTCCACTCAGGATGTCTACCGCGGCAAGCTGGACTCCCTGAACACCGCCATGGACTTCCTGGAGTTCGGTGACGACGAGTATGTTGTCATGATCGACTCCGCCATCGTCTCCAACATCGACCTGAACGCCGTTGTCGCTGCCCATGTGGCCTCCGGCAAAGACGTGACCGTCGTGACCAAGGCCGGCATCTGCAACGGCGAGAAGAACATCGACCTGGCTCTGAAGCTCAGCGACGCCGGTGAGATCGTTGACATCGTCTGCGACTGCGCTGCTTCCGCCGACTACGTTGCCTCCATGGACATCTTCGTCGCTTCCAAGCCCTGGCTGATCGCCAAGGTCAAGGAGGCCTATGCCCACGGCGTGTCCCACATGGACCGCGACCTCATCATGGGCGGCTGGCAGGACGGCACCGTTTCCGTCAACACCTATGCCTTCGAGGGCGTTGCTCTGTACAACGAGTCCGAGGAGGAGTACTACAACAACACCATGGCCCTGCTGAAGAAGGACGTCCGCGCCGATGTCTTCGGCGGCGCACATCCCGTCTGGACCAAGGTTCGTGACCGCGTTCCCTGCTACTACGGCGAGAACGTGAAGATGGAGAACGTCCTGGTCGCCGACGGCTGCATGCTCGAGGGCGAGGTCGAGGATTCCGTCCTGTTCCGTCAGGTCACCGTCGAGGAGGGTGCCGAGGTCGAGAAGTGCATCATCATGAACGACTGCGTCATCGGCAAGGGTGCTGAGCTGAAGTACGTCATTCTGGACAAGGAAGTCACCGTCAAGCCCGGTGCCAAGCTGTGCGGCACCAAGGATCACATCATCGTCGTTAAGAAGGGTGAGACCGTATGAAAATTGCAATCTTAGCTTCTGAGGGTGCGCCCTATGCCAAGTCCGGCGGTCTGGGCGACGTTATGGAGGCCCTGCCCGCTGCGCTGAGCCGCATCGAGGGCAATGAGGTCGTCCTGGTCCTGCCCTACTACAAGAAGATCAAGGAGAACGCCAAGTACGAGGTCGAGAAGGTCGCCGAGTTTGAGGTCGGCCTGGGCTGGCGCAATCTGTACTGCGGTGTCATGAAGCTGACCAACCGGGCCGACAAGGTCACCGTCTACTTCATCGACAACGACTACTACTTCGGTGCCCGTCCCGGCGCCATCTACGGCGACGACGACGACAACGAGCGTTATGCCTACTTCTCCAAGGCCTGCCTGGATACCCTGGCTGTCCTGGGCTTCATTCCCGATGTCATCCAGTGCAACGACTGGCAGACCGCTCTGGTGCCCACCTACCTGAAGGCCCTGTACCGTCACATGTTCCCCAAGACCAAGGTCATGTACACCATCCACAACATCGAGTATCAGGGCTGGTCCAACGCCAACTTCTTCGATGATGTGCTGCGTCTGCCCTGGGAGTACCGGAACATCCTGGACATGAATGGCTCCGTCAACGTCATGAAGGGCGCCATCGAGACCTGCGATCTGGTCACCACCGTTTCCGAGACCTACGCCCGTGAGCTGATGTACCCCTACTACGCCCACGGCCTGGACGGCATCATCGCCGGTGCCGCCTGGAAGCTGACCGGTATCGTCAACGGCATCGACTACAACACCTTCAATCCCGAGACCGATCCCGCTCTGCCCGCTCACTACAATGCTGAGACCCTGACCATCGGCAAGGCCGAGTGCAAAGCTGAGCTGCAGAAGGAGCTGGGTCTGCCCGTGGAGCCCGATGTGCCCCTGCTGGTCATGGTCTCCCGTCTGGCCGGTCACAAGGGTCTGGATCTGCTGTGCTACATCGCCCGCCGCCTGCTGAACGAGGAGGACATCCAGATGGCCATTCTGGGTACCGGCGAGGCTCAGTACGAGTCCTTCTTCCGGGGCCTGGAGGCTGAGTACCCCGAGAAGGTGGCTGCCAAGATCACCTTCAATCTGGGTCTGGCTGCCCGCATCTACGCCGGCGGTGACATCTACATGATGCCCTCCAAGTCCGAGCCCTGCGGCCTGAGCCAGATGAACGCCATGCACTACGGCACCGTGCCCGTGGTTCATGCCACCGGCGGCCTGAAGGACACCGTCCCCGGCGTCGACGATGCCGGTGAGAACGGCCTGGGCTACAACTTCCAGAGCTACAACGGCGATGACTTCCACACCGCCATCAAGCGCGCTCTGAAGCTGTACAACGAGGATCGCGAGGCCTGGATCGCGCTGCAGAAGCGCGAGATGGAGACCGACTTCAGCTGGAACGTTCCTGCTGGCCGGTACATGGATCTGTTCAAGCAGATGCTGGGCGAGTAATCCCTCGTAATCATCTATAACGCAATGATGCCCTCCCGGGTAACCGGGAGGGCATTTTGCTTGACAAAGATGTATCATTGGGATATACTGTACATAGAAAGTGGTGCTACCGGCAGACGGTTCCACCCCTTGTGTTTACAGCGAAGTAACCGCCGGAGTGGGAAGCTGGCGGTTACTTCTTTTTCTCAATGATCTGTACGATCAGGGAGATCAGCGCGATGATGAACATACCGAAGGCAAAAAGCTCCGTCCATGTAATCACATCGACCACCCCCTCTCTTTGTGGATCGGGGGCAAGAAGTTTACCCCCGCAGATGGGGGAACCGCCTACCGTTACTGGTAGCACCGGGTCAAGGATATCACAGATTTTTTCAGAATGCAAGCCGTTTCGACTGCTCCTTTTTCCACAGGAGGAGCGCAAAGCTATTGACAAAAATTCCGGGAATGGGTATACTGTACATAGAAAGTGGTGCTACCGGCAGACGGTTCGCCCCTTTAGTTACGAAGAAGTAACCGCTGGTTTGCGAGACGGGCGGTTACTTCTTTTTATTACCAATGATCTGAACGACCAATGCGAGAAGCGCGATGATGAGGGTACAAAACTGAAACAGCTCCGACCATGTAATCATGCTGCTCACCCCCTCTCTATGTAGATCGGGGGCAAAGAAGATCACCCCCGAAAAGTGGGGGAACCGCCTACCGTTACTGGTAGCACCGGGTCAAGGATATCACAGAATCATTCGGAATGCAACCAATTTCACCGCGAAACGCCCGCAGGCTGACCTGCGGGCGTTCGTTTTTCACTTGGCGAATTCCTTGTTCTTCTCGTAGGTGGCGATGACGGCCTCGGTGACGGCGGCGCGGAAGCCGCCCTTCTCCAGAGCCCGGACGCCCTGGATGGTGGAGCCGCCGGGGGAGCAGACCGCGTCCTTCATCTTTCCGGGGTGGTCGCCGGTGGCCAGCATCAGCTCGGCGGTGCCGATGAGCATCTGGGCGGCATACTCCATGGCGGTGGCCCGGGGCAGGCCGCAGGCCACGCCGCCGTCGGCCATGGCCTCGATGAACATGGCGGCAAAGGCCGGGCCGGAGCCGGACACCGCGCTGCCCACATCGATGAGCCGCTCGGGAAGGTGGCTGAGCCAGCCCGCGTGGGTCATGGCTGTCAGGAACTCCTCCACGTCGGCCTTGTGGCAGCGGTCATTCCAGTCGTACTGGATGACGCCCCTGCCGATCCGGGCGGGGGTGTTGGGCATGATGCGGATGACGGGATAGCCGCCGCCCACCAGGTTGGCGATCTGCTGCATGGTCATGCCTGCGGCCATGGTCACCAGCACGCAGTCGGTGCGCACCTCCAGGATGGGCTTCAGTGCCCCCAGGACGGATGCCATGAACTGGGGCTTGACGCCCAGAACCACAAATTTGCACTCCCGCGCGATCTGCTCGTTGGTGGACGCCGCCATGCCGTGCTCTGCTGCGAAGGCAGCCGCCCGGTCGGGATGACCCGCGCTGACCATAATATCACTGGGGTCGTGGGCCTTTGCCGCCGCGATGGCGATGGCGCCGCCCATGTTGCCGATGCCGATGAAGCCGAATGTTGCCATTGAAGATCTCCTCCAAACGTTTTTGTTATCATAGCAGTTTTTGAAAGGAAATGCAACAGCGGATGATGGAAAGCACCCGTAGGGAACGGCTACGGCCGTTCCGCAGTATGCAGCAGCCAAATTGACGCAGTTGGGCGACGGGGCAGACTGTTACGAATTCGCCGGACATGGTTCAAACTTGTGCGTTTTTTCTGCGGAACGGTCATAACCGTTCCCTACGTTAGTCTGGTGCTTTTCTTGCCGTTCTTTCGGGATCGTGATGGTCAGCACGATCTGGCTTTCGGTCTCCCGGCGTTCGGAGACGGCGGGGATGCCTGCTGACTGGATGCGGGCGAGATTTTGGCTCAGATTGTTGAGAAATCCCCCCAGATTCACCCGAACCGGCCCGTTTTTCCGGTCGGGGGTCAGGAGGCCGTCGATGTACTGCTCCGTGCGGCTGACGCTCATGCTTAAGCTGTCGATGACGCCGATGGCCCGCAGCTTCTCAGGCTCGGTCTTCAGCTTCAGCAGCGCCCGGGCATGGCGCTCCGTCAGCCCCGCCCGCTTGATGGCAGCCAGGACTTCGGGGCTGTGGCGCAGGAGCCGCAGCTTGTTGGCCACCGCGCTCTGGCTTTTCCCCAGCATCCGGGCGGCCTGCTCCTGGCTTAAATTCTGGGTGCGGATCAGCCGGGAGATGCCCATGGCCTCCTCAACGAAGTCCAGATCCTGCCGCTGGAGATTCTCCACCAACGCCACCAATCCCGACTCGGCATCGTCCATGCTCATGACGATGCAGGGGATCTCCCCCAGCCCCGCCGCCAGGGCCGCCCGGAGCCGCCGCTCTCCGGCGATGAGCTCATAGCCGCCATTCACCCGGCGCACCGACAACGGCTGGATGACCCCGTGATGTCGAATGGAGTCGGCCAGCTCCGCCAGGGCCTTTTCGTCGAAGCTCCGCCGGGGCTGGGCCGGGTTGGGGCGGATGGAGCGGGCGGGCAGAAAGACCACCCGGCCCGTCTCCATATAGGTTTTCAGCTTGGCGCACTGCACGCGCATTCCCCCTTGGTAAATTTGGTAGTCCCATTGTAGCGGCTATGTCCCGGGAAAACCCGCGAACGGGGGAGCGGGGGCAAATTTCCCAGGACAGCGGGGCATCCATTGTCCGTCATGGGGAAATTTTTGTCTTTTCTTCGCGGATACCCTTTACATCAGCTCCGCTTCTGTGGTAAAATAGTTGTAGACGCAACAAAGAAAGGATGATTTCCATGCCCGATCTGATGCATCATGTCACCGACATCGCCCGCTGTGCCGCCCTCTTCCGCCAGGAGGAGCTGGCCGCCCTGGGGCTGAAATCCTGCCACGCCAGCTATCTGACCGCCATCTATTTCCACCCCGGCATCACCCAGGATCAGCTGGCCCGGCGCATCTTCATCAACAAGAGCAACGTGGCCCGGCAGCTCGTGATCCTGGAGGAGGACGGCTTCGTGGAGCGCAGACCCTCCCCCGAGGACAAGCGGGCCATCCAGGTCTTCCCCACCCAGAAGACGAAGGACGCCATGCCGGAGATCGCCCGGATCTTCAAGGTCTGGGAGTCCTTCGTGGCTCAGGACTTGAGTGAGGAGGAGCGCAAATTGCTGGTCTCCATGCTGGAGAAGATGAAATCCCGCTCCGCCGACTGGATGGAGAAACGCTGATGCTCCGAATCTCGAATTACATCCGCCCCTGGCTGGGGTTCATTCTGGGAACGCTCGTCATCAAGCTCCTGGGCGCGGTGGCAGAGCTGATGATCCCCTACCTGATGGAGTATCTCCTGGCATCCCGGGAGATGGGACGGATCCTGGGCTACGGCGGGCTCATGATCCTCTGCGCCGGGCTGTGCCTGGCCTTCAACATCATCGCCAACCGGATGAGCGCCCGCTCCTCCGGCCAGATCACCCGCGCCCTGCGCCACGATCTCTTCGAAAAGCTCCTGAGCCTTTCCGCCCGGCAGATGGACGAGCTGACACTGTCCTCCGCCGAGTCCCGGCTCACCAGCGACACCTATAACATCAACCAGCTCCTGGCCCGGGTGCAGCGGGTGGGGGTGCGCGCCCCGATTTTGCTGGTGGGCGGCATCGCCATGATGCTGACCATGGATCCGGGGCTGGCGCTCATTTTGGCGGCACTGCTGCCCATCATCGGCCTGATCGTGTATTTCGTCACCAAGACCAGCCTGCCGCTGTACACCCGGCAGCAGTCGGTGCTGGACAGGATGGTGCGCACCCTCCAGGAGAACATCACCGGCATCCGGGTCATCAAGGCCCTGAGCAAGACCGACCACGAGAAGGCCCGGTTCGCAGCCGTCAACGACGAGCTCACCGCCATCGATCGAAAGGCCGGTGCCGTCACCGCCATCACCAACCCCGCCGCCAGCCTGGTGCTGAATCTGGGATTGACCCTCGTGGTGCTGATCGGTGCCATGCGTGTCCGGGACGGCGTCAGCCGCCCGGAGACGATCCTGGCCTTTTTGCAGTATTTCACCATGATCCTCAACGCCATGCTGGGCGTGACGAGGATCTTCGTCATGTGGTCGAAGGGCGAGGCCAGTGCCCGCCGGGTGGCCGATGTGCTGGAGCTGGGAGAAGACCTGACCGTTCTGCCCGCCGCCCGCGCGCCCCTGACCGCGCCCCACATCGAATTCGACAAGGTGACCTTTTCCTACACAGGAAGGGGAAATATTGTGGAAAACCTCAGCTTCCGCCTCGAAAAAGGTCAGACCCTGGGCATTCTCGGCTCCACCGGTTCGGGAAAGTCCACGATCCTGAGCCTGCTCCTGCGGCTGTACGACCCCGATTCCGGCACCGTGCGCATCGACGGACGGGACATCCGCACCATCCCCGCGGGCGAATTGCGCTCGAAATTCGGCGTGGTCTTCCAGAACGACTTCCTCTGCGAGGGCACCATTGGGGATAACATCGACTTTTTTAGACACATTTGCGACGAAGCTGTGGAAAACGCCGCCGCATCCGCCCAGGCAGCGGAATTCATCGCAGAAAAGGAGGGCGGGTTCCATGCACCCACCGCCGTCCGGGGCAACAACCTCTCCGGCGGCCAGAAGCAGCGGCTGCTGATCGCCCGGGCTCTGGCAGCCGACCCGGAGATCCTCATTCTCGACGACGCCAGCTCCGCTCTGGACTACCGCACCGACGCAAAGCTCCGCAAGGCCCTGCGGGAGAATTTCCGCAATACCACCACTGTGCTGGTGGCCCAGCGGGTCAGCAGTCTGCGCCACGCCGATCTGATCCTCGTCCTCGGCGACGGAAAGGTGCTGGGCATGGGCGACCACGAAGCGCTGATGGACGCCTGCGCCGAATACCGCAGCATCGCCCAGACCCAGATGGGCGCGGAGGAGGTGGCCTCGTGAACAATCCCAACATGATCGGCGAGGGCCGCTTCGCCTCCTCCACCCGCGACCGCACCACCCACTTAAGCCGGGGCCAGCTCCTGGGCCGACTCTGGTCGTACTTAGGCCGGAACCGGATGCTGCTGGTGCTGGCGGTGATCCTCTCCATGAGCTCCAGCATCATGGCCCTCTACGGCCCCAAGCTCTCGGGCCAGGCCATCAACGCCATCGACCTGCAGACCGGCGCGGTGGACATGGACACGGTGGTGCGCTGCTGCATGCTGATGGCCCTTTGCTACGGCTGCGCCGCCATCCTCAGCTACACCCTGCAATTCGTCATGATCCGCCTGTCCCGCCGGGTCAGCCAGCGGATGCGCCATGACGTCTTCGAAAACATGACCCGGCTGCCGGTCAGCTTCTTCGACCGGTTCCAGACCGGCGACATCATCAGCATCATCACCTACGACATCGACACGGTGAACACCTCGTTATCCACAGACCTGCTGCAAATTCTGAACAGTTTTGTGACCGTTTCCGTCAGTTTGGGCATGATGCTCTCCATCGCCCCCAGGCTGATGCTCGTTTTCCTGGTGACCATCCCGGCAACCATGCTGTTCACCCGCTGGTTTGCCAAGCGGGTGCGGCCCCTGTTCCGCAGGCGGAGCATGGAGCTGGGCAAGCTCCACGGCTTTGCCGAGGAGATGCTCTCCGGTCAGAAGACCATCCGGGCCTATGGCCGGGAGGCCGCCGTGCTGGAACGCTTCGACGAAAAGAACGCCGACGCAGTGGCTGCCTACACCGTGGCCGAGGCCAACGGCACCATCAACGGCCCCAGCGTCATGACCATCAACAATGTGTCCCTGGCCCTGGTGTGCATCTTCGGCTCCATGCTATTCCTCCGGGGGCAGATCGGGCTGGGCGATCTTTCGAGCTTCGTCCAGTATTCCCGGAAGTTCTCCGGCCCCATCAACGAGGTGGCCAACATCATCGCGGAGCTCCAATCCGCTTTCGCCGCCGCCGAGCGGGTCTTCGGGCTCATCGACGCGGAGCCGGAGCCCGAGGACGAGCCCGGCGCGAAAAACCTGAGCGACTGCCGGGGCGATGTGGTGCTCGACCATGTAGATTTCAGCTACGAGCCGGGCAAGCCCATCATCCGGGATCTGTCCCTCCACGCCAGGCCCGGCGAGCTCACCGCCATCGTGGGCCCCACCGGCGCGGGCAAGACCACCATTATTAACCTCCTGATGCGCTTTTACGATGTGGACAGCGGCGCCATCTATCTCGACGGCACGGACATCCGCGACCTGACCCGGGAGAGCCTGCGCCGGGCCTTCACCATGGTCTTGCAGGACACCTGGCTCTTCCACGGCACCATCTTCGAGAACGTGGCCTACGGCAGGCCCGACGCCACATTGGAGGACGTCATCCGGGTCTGCAAGGCCGCCCGGATCCACGGCTACATCTCCCGGCTGCCCCAGGGCTACGACACCATCCTCTCCGACAACGGCACCTCCATCTCCAAGGGCCAGAAGCAGCTGCTGACCATCGCCCGGGCCATGCTCCTGGATGCCCACATGCTGATCCTGGACGAGGCCACCTCCAACGTGGACACCCGCACCGAGGAGCAGATCCAGGAGGCCATGCGCAGCCTGATGGCGGGCAAGACCTGCTTCGTCATCGCCCACCGGCTCTCCACCATCCGCTCGGCTGACCACATCCTGGTCATGCGCGACGGCCGGGTGGTGGAGCAGGGCACCCACGAGGAGCTGATGGCCGCCGGGGGCTTTTACCGGCAGCTTTATCAGAGCCAGTTTGACGCGGTGTCCTAGGAATGCAGCCAGCTTCCGTCTACCTCTGTCATTGCGAGGGCGAAGCCCGTGGCAATCTCCTGGTATGATCTTCCATCATGG
Source organism: Oscillospiraceae bacterium (assembly GCA_015067895.1). The sequence continues at coordinate 9,715 of SVLP01000027.1, forward strand.
AACTACGTTGCAGAAGTGGTATCACGGTCATAGCTTCGTCTGCAACTGCATTGGTTATCGATAGGCTGTACCAGGAGATTGCCACGCCCCTGCGGGGCTCGCAATGACAGCGGTGGTGGTTACCTGATCCAATCACACAAACATCGTTCATAAACGCATAAACTCCCCGGAATCTTACGATTCCGGGGACTTTTCCATCCAAAACGCAAAAAACCGGGACGCCCGAAGGCGTCCCGGTGGGAAACGATATGTTACTTCAGGAACTTCAGCGCACCGGTGGGACATGCATCCACGCACTTGTGGCAGTTGACGCAGTCGGCGATGGTGGCAGGATCCCGGAACTCGGGCTTGACCACGGTGGTGAAGCCACGGCCCACCAGACCCAGGATGCCCTTGCCCACGTCCTCCTCACAGACACGGACGCACAGACCGCACAGGATGCACTTGCCCTGGTTGCGCTCGATGCAGACCATGTTGGTCTCGGCGGTGGTGGTACGCTTGGCACCGGCGAAGCGGTCGGGGTTGACCTCATACAGGTTGGTGTGGTGCACCAGACGGCACTCGTCAAAGTCGTGGCAGCCGCACTCCAGGCAGCGCTTGGCCTCGGCACGGGCCTGCTCGTCGGTGAAGCCGTTGATGACGGCGTCGAAGTTGCCCCGACGGACGGCAGGATCCTTGCAGGACATCTCGGCACGAGCCAGCTTGGGACGGTCAGCGAAGTCCTCGGAGGTGACCTTGCGCTTGGAGTAGTAGGGGTTGGGAGCCTTCCACTCAGCGCCGTTCAGGTAGGCGTCGATGGCCTCGGCGGCCTCGTTGGCCTCACCGATGGCGCGGACGGCGATGGAGGGACCGCGGTTGGTGGCATCGCCCACGGCGAACACGCCGGGGATGTTGGTAGCGCCGGAGCGCTCGTCAGCCACGATGGTGCCCTTGCGGGTCTGGGTCAGCTCCTCGAAGCCCTGCAGAGCGCAGCGCTGGCCGATGGCGGAGATGACGGTATCCACATCCAGGATCTCGAACTTGCCCTCCACGGGAACGGGGGAGCGGCGGCCGGAGGCATCGGGCTCGCCCAGCTCCATGACCTGGAGCTTGATCTGAGTGACCTTGCCGTTCTCGCCGATGATCTCGGCGGGGTTGGTCAGCCACTTGAAGTTCACGCCCTCCTCCAGAGCCTCTTCGATCTCCAGATCCTCGGCGGGAGCCTCGGCGCGGGTACGGCGGTAGATGACGTAGACATTCTCAGCGCCCAGACGGACGGAGGTACGGCAGGCGTCCATGGCCACGTTGCCGCCGCCGACGACGGCGACGTTCTTGCCCAGGTCAGGGCGGCCGCCCAGGTTGACCTCGCGCAGCATGTCGATGCCGCCCAGGACGCCCTCGAGCTTGTCACCCTCGCAGCCGATGCCGGTGGACTTCCAGGCACCGACAGCCACCAGAATGGCGTCGAACTGCTCACGCAGCTTCTCCAGAGTCACATCGGTGCCGACCTTGATGTTGTTAATCATGGTCACACCCAGCTTCTCGATGGCGGCGACCTCCTGAGCCAGGACTGCCTTGGGCAGACGGTACTCAGGGATGCCGTAGCGGAGCATGCCGCCCATCTCGGGCATCATGTCCATGACGGTGACCTCGTGACCCTTGACGGCCAGCTGGTAGGCGGCGGTCAGACCGGCGGGGCCGCCGCCGACGATGGCGACGCGCTTGCCGGTGGCCTTGGCCACAGCGGGGGTGAAGGGGTTGCCGGACTTCATATCGTTATCGGCAGCAAAGGCCTTCAGGTAAGCGATGGACAGGGGCTGCTCCACCAGAGCCCGGCGGCAGTCGTTCTCGCAGGGATGGGGGCAGACGCGGCCCACGGAGGCGGGCAGGGGGATCTTGTCCTTGATGATGCGGACGGCCTCACGGTCGTTGCCCAGGGCGATCTGCTTGACGTAGCCCTGCACATCGGTGTGGGCGGGGCAGCCCAGGTGGCAGGGGCCCTTGCAGTCGCCGTCATGGTCGGACATCAGCAGCTCCAGAGCCACCTTGCGGGCCTGGACGACGCGCTTGGACTCGGTGTTGATGACCCAGCCGTCGGCGGCGATGGTGGAGCAGGCGCGCATGAGCTTGGGCAGCTTCTCGCCCTCGACCACGCAGACACCGCAGGCGCCGTAGTTCTTCACCTTGGCCAGGTGGCACAGGGTGGGGATGAAAATGCCGTTGGCGTTGGCGATCTCCAGAATGGTCTGACCGGCCTGGCCGACGCACTCCTTGCCATTGATAATCAGCTTGATTTCACTCATTGGTTAGCCTCCTTATTCCACGACGACCGCGCCCTTGCGGCAGGAATTGATACAGGCACCGCAGCGGATACAGACATTGGGATCGATGGAGAAGGTCTTCTTCAGCTCGCCGGTGATGGCGCCCACGGGGCACTTCTTGGCACACAGGGAGCAGCCGATGCACTTCTCGGGATCGATGGAGTAGGTCAGCAGAGCGGGGCACTGCTTGGCGGTGCACTTCTTGTTGTAGATGTGATCCTCGTACTCGTTACGGAAGTAGCGGATGGTGGTCAGAACGGGGTTGGGGGCAGTCTGGCCCAGGCCGCACAGGGCGCCGTCCTTGACGGTGGTGCACAGCTCCTCGAGCAGCTCGATGTCGCCGTCCTGGCCCTTGCCATTGACGATTCGCTCCAGGATCTCGCTCAGACGCTTGGTGCCGATGCGGCAGTGGACGCACTTGCCGCAGGACTCCTTGGTGGTGAAGTCCAGGAAGAACTTGGCGATGCCCACCATGCAGGTGGTCTCGTCCATGACGACCATACCGCCGGAGCCCATGATGGCACCGGTGGCGCCCAGAGCGCGGTAGTCGATGATGGTGTCCAGCAGATGTGCGGGGATACAGCCGCCGGAGGGGCCGCCCATCTGAACAGCCTTGAACTCCTTGCCGTCGCGGATGCCGCCGGCGATGTCGAAGATGACCTCACGCAGGGTCATGCCCATGGGGATCTCCACCAGGCCGGAGCGCTTGACCTTACCGGTGACGGCGAAGACCTTGGTGCCCTTGGAGTTCTCGGTGCCCATGGCAGAGAAGGCGGCGCCGCCGTTGTTGATGATCCAGGCCACGTTGGCGAAGGTCTCAACGTTGTTGATGTTGGAGGGCTTCAGCCAGTAACCGGCCTGGGCGGGGAAGGGAGGCTTCAGACGGGGCATGCCGCGGGAGCCTTCCAGGGACTCGATCAGAGCGGTCTCCTCGCCGCAGACGAAGGCACCGGCACCGGCCTTGATGCGCATATGGCAGGAGAAATTGGTGCCCAGGATGTTCTCGCCCAGGTAGCCCTTCTCCTCAGCCTGCTTGATGGCGTTGGTCAGACGGACGATGGCCAGGGGATACTCGGCACGGACGTAGACCACAGCCTCCTTGGCGCCGATGGCGTAGGCGCCGATCAGCATGCCCTCGATCAGGTTGTGGGGGTCGGACTCGATGACGGCGCGGTCCATGAAGGCACCGGGGTCGCCCTCGTCGGCGTTGCAGATGAGGTACTTCTCCTCACCCTTGCTCTGACGGGCAGCGTTCCACTTGAACCAGGTGGGGAAGCCTGCGCCGCCGCGGCCGCCCAGGCCGGAGATCTTGATCTCCTCGATGACCTCCTCGGGGGTCATGGTGGTCAGAACCTTCTGCAGAGCCTTGTAGCCGTCGTCGGCGGTGTAGGCATCGATCTCGTCGGGGTTGATGATGCCGCAGTGACGCAGTGCGATGCGGGTCTGCTTGCTCAGGAACTGGGCATCGTCCTCGGAGATGACGATGGGGGCCAGCAGGTCGTAGTTCTTCTCAGCGACGGCCTTGACGATCAGCTCGGCATGGTCAGCGGTGACCTTGACGCAGCGGTGCAGGTCGCCCTGCTCGTCATAGACATCGACGATGGGCTCCAGATAGCAGATGCCCACGCAGCCGGTGATGCCCAGAGTGGCATTCACATCGGCAGTCAGCTTGGATTCCAGCGCGGAGTAGACAGCACCCGCACCGGCGGCCAGACCACAGGAGCCCTGGCCAACAACGATTCTAGCGTTCATTTACTTGCCCTCCTTCGCACGGATGTCCCGCAGGATCTGCTTGACCTTGTCGGGAGTCAGGGAGCCGTAGGTGTCCTCGTTGATCATCATGACGGGAGCCAGGGAGCAGCAGCCCAAGCAGGAGACCAGGCTCAGGGAGAAGAGGCCGTCCTCGGTGGTCTGGTTGTCGCCGATGCCCAGCTCTTCCTGGACAGCCTCAATGATGCGCTCGGCACCGTTGACGTAGCAGGCGGTGCCCTTGCAGATCATGATGAGGTACTTGCCCACAGCCTGGAAGCGGAACTGGGAGTAGAAGGTGGCAACGCCCATGATCTTGGCGGGAGTCAGACCGGTCTTCTCCGCGATGTGGTAGATGGCATCGGTGGGGATGTAGCCGTAGATGTCCTGGGTCTTCTGGAGAATGGTGATGAGGCTGCCCTTGACGGATGCATACTGCTCCAGCACGTCAGAGATCAGGCTCAGATCCACACTCTTATGGTTACAGCACATGGATTTCACTCCTTACTTAAAATTGTGCAAGCTTCAAAAAACGGAAAGTTTTGGTAATTCCGTATTTCTGCATCATTTATTATAACAAAGGCCTGTGTAAAATTCAATGGGGTATCGATACGAAAAGACTTATTTTTTAAGAACATAAGTAGCGATTGTCCACAAAACAGCCGGTTAGTCATAACTTACCAGTAAAAAACCGACCCTGTAGAACGGCCATGACCGTTCCCTACGAGGGATCTTCTTCATAACGGGGTAAAAGTGTACAAAAATCCTTCTGTTCCCTTGTGGAATGCAATGAAGTTTATGGGTATCGCTTCGATTTTTGTTGAAAAATGAAAATGGTTGCGCTATACTGAAGCCATGGAATTTTGGAATCGTTTCCAAAATGTCATTTTTCCGGGATATGCGGAAAAAGTCCAACTAATCGAGGTGCCGTCCATGACAATCAAAGATCTCGCCGCGAAGACCGGCTATGCCGTCGGCACCGTCTCCCGTGTCCTGAACAACCATCCCAACGTCAGCGAAAAGGCCAGAACCGCCATCCTCGCCGCCGTGGAAGAGAGCGGCTTCCAGCTCAACCAGAACGCCAAGCAGCTCAAGCAGTCCCATGCCACCTCCATCCTGGTGATCCTCAAGGGCAGCGGCAACATCCTCTTCGCCGAAATGCTGGAGGTCATCCAGACCGCCCTCCACGATACCCGGTATCCCCTTCACGTGGACTACCTCCACGGTGCGGACAACGAGGTTCGCCGGGCCAGGACGCTGATCCGGGAGAAGAACGCCCTGGGCGTCATCTTCCTGGGCGGCAACCTGGAGAATTTCCGGGCGGATTTCAAGGAGCTGGGTGTCCCCGCCGTCCTTGTGACCAACAACGCGGAGAGTCTGAGCTTCGACAAGCTCTCCAGCGTCTACATCGACGACCGGGAGGCTGCCCGCCAGGCGACAGAGGCCCTGATCTCCCTGGGCCACAGGGACATCGCCGTGGTCGGCGGGCACCGGCACTACTCCGACATCAGCCGGATGCGGTGGGAGGGCATCCAGGACGCCATGGCCGCCAACGGCCTGACCATCGATCCCCAGCTGGACTATTCCACCGTCTATTTCTCCCCCGATGGGGGCTATCAGGGGACTATGGAGCTGCTGCAGCAGGGCAGGAAATTCACCGCCCTGTTCACCATGTCCGACCTGATGTCCATCGGTGCCTTCCGGGCGCTGAAGGATCAGGGTCTGCGTGTTCCGGAGGATGTCTCCGTCATCGGCTATGACGGCCTGCCCGTGGGCGAGTATCTGATCCCCCGGCTGTCCACCGTGAACCAGCCCACCGAGGCCATGGCCCGGCGGGGTCTGGAGCTGCTGCTGGACGCCATCGAAAACGGCGCGGCAGCAAAGCACGAGGCCGTGCCCTTCACCCTGCTGTATCGGGAGAGCACCGGGAAGGCCAAGACCTGACCGATTTCTTGCCCCCCTCGTAAACGAGGGGGGATGGCCGAAGGCCAGGGGGAGTATTGCGGTACACCGCCCCTCCTATTGCTGCACTTCGGCGAATACGAACTGCGGTCGGACTCCCCCCCGCCCCTGCGGGGCACCCCCCTCATAAATACGGGGGGCAAGATCCTATCGATCAATAACTCTATAAAGGAGTTTTTTCATATGCGTAAAAGCGGTATTCTGATGCACATCTCCTCCCTGCCCGGGCCCTACGGCGTGGGCAGCATGGGAAAAAGTGCCTACGATTTCGTGGACTTTCTGGTGGCGGCGGGCCAGAGCTTCTGGCAGATCCTGCCCCTTTGCCCCACGGGCTACGGCGACAGCCCCTACCAGTCCTTCTCCACCTTCGCCGGCAACCACTATCTGATTGATCTGGACACCCTGGTCTCCGAGGGCCTTCTGCTCCCGGAGGAGCTCGACGGCATCGACTGGGGCCATGATCCCAATCGGGTGGACTTCGGCAAGCTCTACAACGAGCGCTCCCGGCTTCTGAAGCTGGCCCACAGCCGGTTCGAGGAAAATGAGGATTACGAGAATTTCGTCCGGGACAACATCCTCTGGCTGGAGGATTACGCCCTCTTCATGGCCATCAAAGAGCATTTCCGGGGCCGGGACTGGCAGAACTGGTCTGTCAGCCTTTTGATGCGTCTGCCCCCCGTGATGGATGCCTACCGCGACGAGCTCCAGGACGCCATCCGCTTCCAGTATTTCCTGCAATACAAATTCTTCCGCCAGTGGCGCGCCCTGCGCAGCTACGCCAACTCCCGGGGCATCAAGATCATCGGCGATGTGCCCATCTACGTGCCCCTGGACTCCGCCGATGTCTGGGCCAACCCCGGCATGTTCCAGCTGGATGCCAGCCGCCGTCCCAAGGTGGTGGCCGGCTGTCCCCCCGACAGCTTCAGCGCCGACGGCCAGCTCTGGGGCAACCCCATCTACGACTGGGAGAAGCACCACGCCGAGGGCTATCACTGGTGGATCCGCCGGATGAAGGCCGCCGCGAAGATGTACGATGTGGTGCGCTTCGACCATTTCCGGGGCTTCGAAAGCTACTGGGCCGTCCCCGCCGGGGACAAGACCGCAGCAGGCGGCGCCTGGTGCAAGGGCCCGGGTATGGATTTCGTGGGCGCCATCAAGGCCGCCCTGCCGGATCTGGACATCATCGCCGAGGATCTGGGCTTCGTCACCCCCGAGGTCAAGCAGCTCCTCTCCGACTCCGGCTACCCCGGCATGAAGGTCATGGAGTTCGCCTTCGACTCCCGGGAGGAGAGCGCCAAGGACTATCTGCCCCACCGCTACCCCGTCAACTCCGTGGTCTACTCCGGCACCCATGACAACCTGACCCTGAAGCAGTGGTTCGACGAGGCCGTCCCCGAGGACGTGGACGCTGCCATCAGCTATCTGGGCCTGAACGACCGGGAGGGCTACATCTGGGGCATGATCCGGGGCGCCATGTCCAGCGTCTCCCGGCTGTGCATCATCCAGATGCAGGACTATCTGGGCATCGGCGGCGAGGGCCGCATGAACCACCCCGGCACCCTGACCACCGCCAACTGGACTTGGCGCGCCCGGGAGGGCTTTGCGAGCCGGGAGCTGGCAGAGCAGATCCGCACCATGACCGAGCGGTATGACAGACTATGATATGCAACACACCCCCGACCGATCCGGTCGGGGGTGTGTTTTGCTGTAATGCAATTCTAGGCCCCCTCTGAGAGGGGGCTGTCGGCTTCGCCGACTGGGGGAGTGTCCTGAAATAGGAGTGCGGTGTTCTCTTTTCCTGCACCCCCTCCACCGCTGACGCGGTCCCCCTCCCCCTATGGGGGAGGCAAGAGGCACTCTCGTTACAGATAATACCCGGCATTCAGCAGGCGGTTCAGGGCGTTGTTGGCCTCCTCGTCGGAGAAAAGTGCGCCGAACCGCTTGTCCACGGCCAGGGCCTCCAGGCTCAGCTCCAGATGCTTCTTGTCAGCCAGGATGCCGAAGCCCTCGCTCTCCCGGTGGCCCTGCAGGCTCCGATGGGCCAGCTGCATGGCCTTGTCCCGCTCCAGGGGCCGCAGCCGGACGCCGATCTGCTGGGCCTTTTCCCGGGCAGAGAGCCAGGCGGTGATGAATTGTTCTTCCATGGTGATTCCTCCTGTCGCCCCCCTCTTGCCCCCCACGTTTACGAGAGGGTGGCCACAGGCCGGGGGGAGTCCGCCGACGCATTCATGCGTCGGCAATCCGTTTCTTCACTTCCATATCAATGAAGGTACAGACCCCTTCGAAATTACGGTCGATATCCAGGTTGCAAATTCGAAGGACTTTCAAACCGCACTTCTCCAAATCCCTCGTTCTTGCGGCATCCTTTCGTTGGGCGTCCGGCTCATAGTGCCCGCCGCCATCCAGCTCGATCACCAGCTTCGCCTGAAAGCAGTAGAAATCCGCGATGTAATGGTCGATGCATTTTTGGCGCTGAAATCGGATGGGGTAGCTGCGGAGAAAGCAGTACCAGAGCCGACGCTCCCAGGGTGTCATTTCCTTTCTCAGCCGTCTTGCATTTGCAACGTTGTAATGATCGTACGGCTTCATCAGATTTCCACCTTTCTTGGCCCCCTCCAAGAGGGGGCTGTCAGCGTCAGCTGACTGGGGGAGTGTCCTAAAATAGGAGTGCGGTGTTCTCTTTTCCTGCACCCCCTCCACCGCTGACGCGGTTCCCCTCCCCCTATGGGGGGAGGCAAGGCTTGGCCCCCTCCGAGAGGGGGCTGTCGGCTTCGCCGACTGGGGGAGTTTCCTGAAATAGGAGTGCGGTGTTCTCTTTTCCTGCACCCCCTCCACCGCTGACGCGGTTCCCCTCCCCCTATGGGGGAGGCAAGGGGGGTTACTTCAGCCTCTTCCATTCCCCCACCGCCAGCTCGTCGCAGCGGTTGTTTTTGGGGTTGGAGGCGTGGCCCTTGACCCAGTGGTATCGGACATCGTGCTTCGCTGTCAGGGCCAGAAGCTCCTCCCAGAGGTCGGGGTTCAATGCAGGCTTTTTGTCGGATTTGATCCAGCCCCGCTTTTTCCAGCCGATGGCCCAGCCCTTTTGAAGGGCGTCGATGACGTACTTGCTGTCGGAATAGAGTTCGACGATGCACGGCTCCTTCAGAGCCTGCAAAGCCCGGATGACGGCGGTCAGCTCCATACGGTTGTTGGTGGTGCTTTTTTCGCCGCCGCTGAGCTCCTTTTCCACGCCCTTGTATTCCAGGATGGCACCCCAGCCGCCGGGGCCGGGGTTGCCGGAGCAGGCGCCGTCGGTGTAGATGGTCACGGTCTTCATTCGGCGGTTTCCTCGGCCAGAGCGTCGATGCGCTCCACGGACACCACCTGGTTGCCCTCCTCCAGGCGCATGACGATGACGCCCTGGACGTCGCGCTTGTAGACGTTGATGGAGGAGGCGGGGATGCGGATGATGACGCCGCCGTTTTCGATGAGCATGACGTCATCGTCCTCGGCCACCATGCGGCAGCCGGCGACCAGGCCGGTCTTGTCGGTGATGTTGTAGTTCTTCAGACCCTTGCCGCCGCGCTGCTGGGCGGTGCGGGAGCCGTCGGCGGCGGTGCGCAGATACTCACTGATCTCCGTGCGCTTGCCGTAGCCCTTTTCCGTGACGGTCAGCAGGCATTTGCCCTCCTCGGCCTTTTCGGCACCGACGACGTGGTCACCCAGACTCAGGCTGATGCCCCGGACACCGGCGGCATCGCGGCCCATGGGACGGGCGTCGTTCTCGTTGAAGCAGATGGCCATGCCCTGTGCCGTGGCGATGAGGATGTTGTCGTCGCCCTTGGTGCGGATGACGTTGATGAGGTGATCGCCCTCCTCCAGGGTGATGGCCCGGATGCCGCCCTTGCGGTTGGTCTTCAGCGCCACGAAGGGGATGCGCTTGATGGTGCCGGAGCGGGTGACCATCATCAGGTATTCATCGGACTGGAATTCCCGGGTGGTGACCACGGCGGTGACCTGCTCGCCGGGCTCCAGGGGCAGCACGTTGACGATGGCGGTGCCTCTTGCAGTCCGTCCGGCCTCGGGGATCTGGTAGCCCTTGCGGTGGTGGACACGGCCCAGGTCGGTGAAGAAGAGCATATGGTCATGGGTGGAGGCCACGAAGATGTTCTTGACGAAGTCCTCCTCCTTCAGGTTCTGGGCGTTGACGCCCCGGCCGCCGCGGGACTGGGTGCGGTAGGTGTCCACGGGCATGCGCTTGATGTAGCCCTGGTTACTCAGCGTGAAGGCGCAGGTCTCCTCCTCGATCAGATCCTCGATGTCGATCTCGTCCTCGATATCCTGGATTTCAGTCCGTCTGCCGTCGCCGAACTTGTCCCGGATCTCCAGCAGCTCGGTGCGCAGAACGCCCCGCAGCTTCTCGGGATCCTCCAGCAGGCCCACGAAATAGGTGATGCGCTCCATGAGCTCATTGTACTCGTTCTGGAGCTTCTCCCGGTCAAGGCCCTGGAGAGCCTTCAGGCGCATATCCAGGATGGCCTGGGCCTGCACCTCGTCCAGACCGAAACGCTCCATGAGCGCCTCTCTGGCGTCGTCGTAGCGGCTGCGGATGATCTTGATGACCTCATCGATGTTGTCCTGGGCGATGAGCAGACCCTCCAACAGGTGGGCCCGCTCCCGGGCCTTGCGCAGATCGTACTCGGTACGGCGGCGCAGGACTTCCATCTGGTGGGCCAGATATTCGTCGATGATCTGGCGCAGGGACAGGATCTTGGGCTGCTTCTGGTCGTCCACCAGGGCCAGCATGATGATGCCGAAGGAGGACTGGAGGGCAGTCTGCTTGAACAGGTTGTTCAGCACCACCTGGGGGTTGGCGTCCTTCTTCAGCTCGATGACGATGCGCATGCCGATGCGGTCGGATTCGTCTCTGAGGTCGGAGATGCCGTCCAGGCGCTTGTCCCGCACCTGCTCGGCGATCTTGCGCACCAGCTCGCTCTTGTTGACCTGGTAGGGCAGCTCGGTGACGATGATGCGCACGCGATCCTTGCCGAATTCCTCGAACTCGGTGCGGGCGCGGACGACCACCTTGCCCCGGCCCGTGGCGTAGGCGGCCCGGATGCCGCTGCGGCCCATGATGATGCCGCCGGTGGGGAAGTCGGGGCCGGTGACATGCTCCATCAAATCCACCATGGAGCACTCGGGGTCGTCGATGACCGCCACGCAGGCGTTGATGACCTCGGTCAGGTTGTGGGGCGGGATGTTGGTGGCCATGCCCACGGCGATGCCGCTGGAGCCGTTGACCAGCAGGTTGGGGAACCGGCTGGGCAGGACACGGGGCTCTTTCTTGCTCTCGTCGAAGTTGGGATCCCAGTTGACGGTGTCCTTGTCGATGTCCCGGAGCATCTCATTGGAGAGCTTGCTCAGGCGGGCCTCGGTATAACGGTAGGCAGCCGCCGGGTCGCCGTCCACGGAGCCGAAGTTGCCCTGGCCGTCCACCAGCATGTAGCGCATGGAAAAGTCCTGGGCCAGACGCACCATGGCATCGTAGACCGATGCGTCGCCGTGGGGATGGTAGCTACCCAGCACGGCACCGACGGTGGTGGCGGACTTCTTGTATTTCTTGTCAGAGGTCAGGCCATCCTCGTGCATGGTGTAGAGGATACGGCGGTGGACGGGCTTCAGGCCGTCCCGGACGTCGGGCAGAGCGCGGCCGACGATGACGCTCATGGCGTATTCGATGTAGGACTTCTCCATCTCATCCACCAGATTGGAGGTGGTGATCGCCTGATCGGGGAAGCGGATGTCCTCGGGTTTGTAATTGCGGTTATGCTTTGCCAAAATGCGTCACCTCCTCAGATGTCGATATTGATGGCATATTTTGCGTTGGTCTCGATCCATTCCTTTCTCGGTTCCACCTGCTCGCCCATCAAGATGGTGAAGATCTCGTCGGCCCGTGCGGCGTCGGCCAGGGTGATCCGGCGCAGGGTGCGGCGCTCGGGATCCATGGTGGTCTCCCAGAGCTCCTCCTTGTTCATCTCACCAAGACCCTTGTAGCGCTGGATATCGATCTTGGCGTTGGAGGTGCCCCGCAGCTCGGCGGAGACGGCATCGCGCTGTTCGTCGGAATAGGCGACTCTGGTCTGCTTGCCCCGGCTGAGCTTGTACAGGGGCGGCACGGCGGAATAGACGTAGCCATGCTCGATCAGGGGCCGCATGTAGCGGAAGAAGAAGGTCAGCAGCAGGGTGCGGATGTGGGCACCGTCCACGTCGGCATCGGACATGATGATGATCTTGTGATAGCGCAGCTTTTCGATGTCGAAGTCCTCGCCGATGCCGCCGCCCAGGGCGGCGATTAGGGGCGCCAGCTTGTCGTTGCCGTAGATCCGGTCGACTCTGGCCTTCTCCACGTTGAGCATCTTGCCCCACATGGGCAGGATGGCCTGGAACCGGGAGTCACGGCCCTGGTTGGCGGAGCCCGCAGCGGAGTCACCCTCGACGATGTAGATCTCGCACAGCTCGGGATCCCGCTCGTTGCAGTCCTTGAGCTTGTCGGGCATGCCGCCGGACTCCAGGCCGGTCTTGCGCCGGGCGTTCTCCCGGGCCTTCCGGGCGGCTTCTCTGGCCCGGTTTGCCATCATGGCCTTCTCCAGGATGATCTTGGCGGTGCCGGGGTGCTCCTCGAAGTAGGTGGTCAGCTGCTCGGTGACGATCTGGTCGACCAGGGTGCGGATGTAGGCGTTGCCCAGCTTGGCCTTGGTCTGGCCCTCGAACTGGGCGTCGGTGAGCTTCACGGAGATGATGGCGGTGATGCCCTCCCGGCAGTCCTCGCCGGAGACCTTGTCGTCGCCCTTGATGATGCCGTTTTTCACGCCGTAGTTGTTGAGAACCCGGGTCAGTGCGGTCTTGAAGCCCGTCTCGTGCATGCCGCCCTCGGGGGTGCGGACGTCGTTGGCGAAGGAGAGCATGGTCTCGTTGTAGCCGTCGTTGTACTGGACAGCGACTTCTGCGGAAGCATCGCCCTTGGTGCCGGACATGTAGATGACATCCTGGTGGATGGCGGTCTTGTGGCGATTGCTCCAGGTGGCGAACTCCCGGATGCCGCCTTCGTAGCACATGGTCTTGGAGACGGGCTCCTCGCCGCGCTGGTCGGTGATGGTGATGGAAAGGCCTGCGTTCAGGAAGGCTTCCTCCCGCATGCGGTTGCGGAGGATGTCATACTCGTAGACCAGGGTGTCGAACATCTCCGGGTCGGGCTGGAAGGTGACCTCGGTGCCGGTGTGGTCGGTGGTGCCCACGATGCGCATTTCCTGGGTGATATGGCCCCGGGCGAACTTCATCTCGTAGATGTTTCCGTTCTTGTGGACGCGGACGCGGAGCCACTCACTCAGGGCGTTGACGACAGACGCGCCCACGCCGTGGAGACCGCCGGAGACCTTGTAGCCGCCGCCGCCGAACTTGCCGCCGGCGTGGAGCACGGTGAAGACCACCTCCAGAGCGGGCTTGCCGGTCTGGGGCTGGATGTCCACGGGGATGCCGCGGCCGTCGTCGGTGACGGTGATGGAGTCGCCGGGGTTGATGGTCACGGTGATATGCTTACAGTAGCCCGCCAGGGCCTCGTCGATGGAATTGTCGACGATCTCATAGACCAGGTGATGCAGACCGGAGCTGGAAGTGCTGCCGATGTACATACCCGGACGCTTGCGGACAGCCTCCAGGCCTTCGAGAACCTGGATCTGCGATCCGCCGTATTCTTCGGTAACTTTCATTTCGTCAGACATATTGTCCTCCTTGAGCAATGTAAAAAAGAGGTTGTCATCGCGAGCCAGTGCGCACACTGGCGTGGCGATCTCCTTAAATTTCAACCCTCTAAAATAGGAATGTCATTGCGAACCAGTCCGCAGACTGGTGTGGCAATCTCCCAGATTTACAGGATCGTGGGATAGAGATCGATCCATTGCGGATTCTTTCCCGAAATCAACTTTTCCTTATGTTTCCGATTCCAGCCTTTGATCTGTTTTTCCCGTTCAAGAGCCTCTTTCACATCGGAAGTAGATTCATAGTACACCAGACATTCGACATTATACCGATCAGTAAAACTGCCTTTGTCCAGATGCTGTTTATGTTCATATACACGGCGCACCAAATCATTGGTCACACCTGTATACAGCACATTCTTGTTGTTATTGGATAGGATATAGACGTAGTATTCCATCTGTACCTCTCTTTGGGAGATTGCCACGCCAGTGTGCGCACTGGCTCGCAATGACACAGTAATTATTACACGATCTGTCCTTTTTTGATCTGTATGGTCTGTCCCAGCTTTGTAAACCTTCCGGATTCGCAGCAGGTGATGAAGACCTGGCCCGTCTGGATCTGGTTCAGGACGAAGTCCTGCCTTCCGGGATCCAGCTCGGAAAGGACATCGTCCAGCAGCAGCACCGGCTCCTCGCCGGACTCCCGGCGCATCAGCTCCCGCTGAGCAAGCTTCAGGGAGATGGCCGCCGTACGGGTCTGGCCCTGGGAGCCGTAGGTCTTCACCGACAGGCCCGAGAGCTTCACGTCAAAATCGTCCTTGTGGGGGCCGGTCAGGCACTGGCCGGACTCCAGCTCGGCCCGGGCGTGGGACTCCATGTGGTTTTGCAGGTCTTCCGTCAATTCCGCGACAGGGGCGAAGGGGTCAGTCACGGTGGAGACCGTATGATAATCCAGGGTGAACTCCTCGGCTCCTCCCGAGAACTGTCCGTGGTACACGGACGCTTCCTTGCCCAGGCTCTCAAAGAACCGGGCCCGGTAGGAAATGAGCAGCGCACCCACCTGGCAGATGCGCAGGTTGTACTCCGGCAGGATATCGAGCCATGCAGGATTTTCGAAGCGATCCTTCAAAATGCGGCTTTTCTGCTCCAGAAGCCGGTTGTACTCCGCCAGGGCCGCGTCGTAATTGGGCCGCAGCTGGCAAAGGGCGGCGTCGCCCAGCTTTCTTCGGGCCGATGCGCCGGATTTTAACACCATCAGATCCTCCGGACAGAAGAGCACGGTGTTCAGCACCCCCGCGCATTCGGCGGCGGATTTTTTCTTGACGCCGTTGCGCCAGAGCTGCCGGGGCCGCTTGCCGGGGAAGATCACGGATCTGAGGGTCTGCTCCCGTTCCTGGCTCCAGACCTTCCCCTCCAGATCCGCAAAGGCCGCGCCGAAGCGCACAAGCTCGGCGGATCTCTGGGTACGCCAGCTTTTTCCGGAGCCTAAGTAGACGATGGACTCCAGCAGGTTGGTCTTTCCCTGGGCATTGTCGCCCACGATCAGGTTGACCCCCGGCTCGGCGGTGAAATGGAGCGCTTCATAGTTGCGGAAATCCCGCAGCTCCAGCTCACACAGGTGCATGGATGCAGACCAGGTATTTCTGGCCCATGAATTCGAACCGGTCACCGGGATAGAGCTTCTTGCCCCGCATGAGGCAGACCTCTCCGTTGACCTTGGCCTCACCCTCCTGGATCAGCACCTTGGCCTGACCGCCGGAGGGGACGGCGTTTGCAAGCTTCAGAGCAGACTCCAGCTTGATAAATTCCGTCCCGATCACCACGGGAATCTCGGGATTTTCTCCCTTTTTGCGAACAACAACTTTCATAATGTTCTCCTGACAAATGTGGATTGGTGCGCACGCTGAAAATTACCACGTCATTCCGAGCCAGTGCGCACACTGGCGTGGGAATCCCCCAAAGAGAAGGGCGCACCATCGCAGCGATCCGAAGCATTCGGAGATTGCCACACCAGTCTGCGGACTGGTTCGCAATGACTTGTTCTATTTGTTGTTAGTTGGACTTGAGCCGGACGGGCAGCACCATGTAGGCGAAGTCCTCCTTCTCGTCCACGGGGGTCAGGACGATGGGGCTCAGGCCGTTGGTCAGCTCCAAAGTGACCTCCTCGCTGGGCACGGCCCGGAGGGCATCGGCGAGATACCGGACATTGAAGCCGATCTCCAGCTCCTTGCCGTCGCCGGCGATGGAGCACTGATCCTCGGCGGCGCCGATGGTGGTGTTGGTGCGCAGCATCAGCACCTGGTTGGAGAAGATGCAGCGGACGGGGCTCTTGAATTTTTCGGAGACGATCAGGCCCACACGCTCGATGGAGCTGGTCAGATCGCCAACATGGGCCACCAGCTTCACGGGGCAGTTGGTGGGGACGACCTTCTTCCAGTCCAGGAAGTCGCCGTCCAGCAGACGGCAGACCAGGGTCGCGCCGCCGATCTGGAAGAGGATGTGCTTGGTGCCCAGGGTGAAGACGGCGTTGTCCTCGGTATCGGAGAGGATCTTTTCCACTTCCTTCAGCGCGGGGGCGGGAACCACGAAGGCCATGGTGCGGCCGGTGGGCTCGGCGGGATGGTACGTCCGGCGGGCCAGACGGAAGCCGTCCACGGCGATGGCGGAAATGGCGGTATCCTCCACCTCAAAGCGGACGCCGGTATGGATGGGGCGGGCCTGATTCTCGGAGACGGCGAAGATGGTGCCGCCGATCAGAGATTTCAGGGCGTTCTGGGGGATCCGGATGCCCCGGCCCTCGCCCACATCGGGCAGGTCGGGATAGTCGTCGGCATTTTCTGCGGCGATGGTGAAGGAAGCGAAGCCGGCCCGGATGGAGACCTTGTAGGTCTCGTCCACGACCACGGTGACGGGGCCCTCGGGCAGTCTTCTGATGATGTCCGCGAAGAGCTTGGCGGGCAGGATGCACACGCCGGGGTCAGAAACCTCAGCGGCGATCTCATAGGTGATGGCAGTCTCCATGTTGTAGCCGGTCAGGCTCAGCACGTGACCTGCCCGGCAGAGGATGCCCTCGATGACGGAAAGGCTGGACTTCTGGGCCACAGTCCGGGAGGCGATGTTCAGGCCCTGAACCAGCATGCTTTTTTCACAGGTAAAACGCATAGTGACGCTCCTTTTCTCTTTCTGAAAAAGAAATATATATAAACAGATATCTATTATGCAGAGGTAGACGTAGTAGGGGAAAGTTATGTGGATAACTCGAAAATCTCCTACGGCCCCAACGGTTTTTTATCCACAGCCAGTTTGTGCAGATTCCAAAAGTTTTACACAGGCGCTGTGGAGCAAAATCAAAGCGCAACTTGTCCACAAGGCAACTTGTTAATTGTCCACAGGAGCTGTGGATAAATTTTTGAGTAAAACGATCCCGATTCTTGCCCCCCGCATTTATGAGGGGGGTGCCCCGCATTTATGAGGGGGGTGCCCCGCAGGGGCGGGGGGAGTCTGAACGCAGTTCGTATTCGCCGAAGTGCAGCAATAGGAGGGGCGGTGTACCGCAATACTCCCCCCTGGCCTTCGGCCATCCCCCCTCGTAAACGCGGGGGGCAAGAATCGGTGCGTTTCTCTTACAGGCAGCTGTTGATATTGGCGGTGATATCCCGGATATTGTCCGCCAGCTGCTGGTTGCCGCCCTTCAGGGCCACCTCGATCTTGCGGATGGAGTGGAGCACCGTGGAGTGATCCCGGGAGAACTCCTGGCCGATGTCGGGCAGGCTCAGATTGGTCAGCTGCCGGATCAGGTACATGGCGATCTGGCGGGCCTCGGCGGTGTTTTTGTTCTTCTTGGTGCCCCGGAGGATGGTCTCGTCGATGGAGTAGAACTTGCTGACCTGGCCGATGATGAGGCTGGGGGTGGGCACCGCGCTGCCCTCGCTCTTGAACATGTCGTCGATGGCCCGGGAGACATTGGGCAGGTTCAGCTCCATGCCCGTCAGATTGTGGTAGGCCATGATCTTCTTGACGGTGCCCTCGATCTGACGGACGTTGTTGGTGATGTTGATGGCGATGTAGTTGCACACATCGTCGTCCAGCTTCAGATTGAGACTGCGGGCCTTGTTTTTCAGGATGGCCATTCTGGTCTCATAATCCGGCGGCTGGATGTCGGCCAGCAGGCCCCATTCGAAGCGGGTGCGCAGACGATCCTCCAATGTGGGCATGTCGCTGGGCTTGCGGTCGGAGGTCATGACGATCTGCTTGCGGGATTCATACAGGGCGTTGAAGGTATGGAAGAACTCCTGCTGGGTGGATTCCTTACCGGCGATGAACTGGATATCGTCGATGAGCATCAGGTCGGCCTGGCGGTACTTGTTCTTGAACTCCGCCTGGGAGCCCTTCTGGATGGCGGCGATCAGCTCGTTGGTGAATTCGTCGCCCTTGATGTAGACGATGCGGGCGTCGGGATCCTGCTTGCGGATGCCGTTGGCGATGGCGTAGAGCAGGTGGGTCTTGCCCACGCCGGGAGGGCCGTAGATGAAGAGCGGATTGTAGATGTCGCCGGGGGAATTGGCAACGGCGATGGCCGCGCCATGGGCGAACCGGTTGCTGGGGCCGACGACGAAATTCTCAAAGGAGAACTGGGGTGCAAACTCCAGGGAGGTATTTTTCTTTCCGCCGGAGCGGTGCTGGGCCAGCTGCTCGTCGTTGAAGACGATGACCTTGGCGTTGGAATTGAAGATCTCCTTGAGCGCGTCCTGGATATACTCGGTGCAGCGGCGGCGGATGATCTCCTGGCGGAAGTCGGAGGGGGAATAGATGATGAGATGCTCGTCGTTGAGCTCCACCACCTCCGCGTCATCGAACCAGCTCGACACCGTGACGGCACCCAGCCGCTCCTCCATATGGATCAGAACCTTCGCCCAGACATAGGCGGATGAATACATAGCTTGTGCGCTCCTTTCTGCAAAATTTTCCTTGGAAAAAACAAACGTTCCCCGGAAAAAAGGGCATAAAATAACACCATAAGTTTACCACATCCCTGTGGAAAAAACAAGAGTTTTCCACAGGCTACTATTTAATAAAAACGAGATGCAAAAAGGAAACTTTTTTGTGCCATACGATGGAGAGGAGATATAAGATATAAAATATAAGATATGAGATAGGCGTTTGCCCTGACAGAAGCAAAAAATATGAGATACAAGATCGTCACTGACATATCCCGTATCTCATATCCTGATATCTAATATCTTATATCTTATATCTAATAACTCACTTCAATCGGTACAGCACCCTTGGCCGTCCGCCGGTCTCATAGTCGATGGCGCTGGTCAGGGTTCCGGTATCGATGAGGTAGTTGAGGTAATGGCGCACCGTCACCTTGGAAAGGCCCGAGGCGGCGGAGAGACTCTCGCAGGTATGGTTTCCCCCGGGCTCCTGATCCAGCACCGACCGGACGGCGGCCAGGGTCTTGGCGTTCAGACCCTTGGGCAGGGGCGTGTCGGCACTGCGCCGGGGCTGGTTGCCCAGCAGCTGGTCTACCATGGCCTGGCTGGCAGTCTGGGACTGCTGCACCAGGCTGGTCTTGTCCCGGAACCGGAGCACGGACTCGCGCAGCCGGTCGTAGGAGAAGGGCTTGATGATGTAGTCCTCGATCCCAAGGCGCAGAGCCTCGTCCACCACCTTCATTTCGGTGGCGGCGGTAATCATGATGACGGCGGTCTGGATGCCGGTGCTCCGCATCCGGCGCAGCAGCTCCACGCCGCTGCACACCGGCATGTATACATCCACGATGGCCAGCTCCACCGGGTTCTCCCGGAGAAATTCCAGGGCCTGCTGTCCGTTGGGGAAGATGCCCCGGACGGAAAAGCCCTCCAGACGGTCAAGATAGGCGGCATTGAGCTGGGCCACAATGGGGTCGTCCTCGACGACGATGATGCGGATCATAGGCTTTCTCCTCTCTCCCGGCTGAAAATGATGGAGAACGTGGTGCCGGAGCCGGGTTCCGTGTCCACGTCGATGGAGCCGCTGTGGCGGTCGATGATCTCCTTGATGAGCTTCATGCCGATGCCCCGGCCCGACTGGGCCTTGGTGGAGAAGCCGGATTCAAAGATGTGGGGCAGATTTTCCTCGCTGATGCCCTCGCCGGTGTCGCTGACCATCAAAAACAGGCCGTTGTCATCCTCGGTCAGCTGCAGGGTGACCTGGCGCAGGCCGCCGGCGGGGGCGGAGTTGACGGCCTCCATGGCATTTTCCAGCAGGTTGCCCACCATGGTCACCAGCTCCCGGGTGCTCAGGTATCGGCTGCGCTCGGGCAGGCTGGAGTTGCTGAGCAGGGTCAGCTGGATATCCAGCTCCCGCATGTTTTCCTCCTTGCCCAGGATCAGAGCCGCCACGTTGGCGTTGCGGATCAGCTTGACGACCGGGCCGGTGATCTGCTCGTGGAGGGCGGAGATGCTGCCGATGTAGTCCAGAGCTTCGGCCACATAGCCCAGCTGCAGCAGGCCCGAGATGACCTGGAGCTTGTTGAGGAATTCGTGGGTATTGGCCCGGAGGGCGCTGAGCATGTGCCGGGTGCCCACCAGCTCGTCGGCATAGCGGGCCACCTCGGACTTGTCCGCCAGGATCAGCACCTGCCGGGCCCAGAGGTTGGAGTCCGGCAGCTGCACCGGCCGCACCAGGATGTTGGCCCGGCTGCTCTGGAGTCCCATGGCGCTCTCCCGATCCCGCAGGGTGGTGCCGTCCTCGGCCCGGAGCAGGTCGTCCACCTGCTGTCCCACCAGAAGATCCTCCCGGTGGCCCAGCATTTTTGCCGCCGCCGCGTTGACCAGCCGCACCCTGCCCGTGTTGTCGAAGGAGATCATGCCCTCGTCCAGGGCGTTGAGGATGTCGTTCTGGGTCAGGTAGACGCGCAGCAGATCATCGGGCTTCACGCCCCGGAGATTCCTGCCCAGATACATGGCCAGGATCGTGCCGAAGATCAGGGTGCAGACCGTCAGAATCAGGAAGAGCCTGGCGTAGGTGTCGTAGATGTCGGAGCGGAGCTGGTCGATCCGCTCGTGGGTGGTGGAGGCCATGACGAAGCCCAGCACCCTGCCGTCCTGGCCGAAGACCGGGTGGAAGGCCCGACGCTGGCCCTCGAAATTGTCGGGATTGGCGTCGGAGAGATAGACCTCCCCTGCCAATGCCCGGTACTGGTCGCCGCCCTCGAAGGGCAGGCCGATGAAGGCCGGGTCGATGTGGTAGAGGCGGATGGAATTTGTGTCCGCGATGGTGATGTAGTCCAGGTCTGAGGTGTTATCGACCACGCTGGTCAGATAGATGGACATATCCTCGCTGCAAACGCCGTCCCGCAGCTCATCCAGAACCAGAGGGCTTTCCGCCAGGGTCTTGACGGTGGACAGGAGGATGTCATCGACCTTCTCCTGGAAGGTCTTCAGCGCGTAGCGCAGGGTCAGCATCATGGCAATGGACAGCAGGATGAACCAGGTCACCAGGATCCCCGCCATCAGCTGCCAGAAGATGGGCAGACGGTTTCGTTGTTGTCGTTTCATAGGCATTCACCAAAAACAGGATGTAAGGAGGCCGTTCCCTACGGGTATATCCTTTAAGTTTGCGAGGGGCGGGGGAGTCCGTTGCAAAGTCTGCATACTCCCCCTGGCCTTCGGCCATTCCTCTCATAAATGAGGGGGACGAGAATGTGCATTTATTTACAAATTATACCATATTCCCAATCACTGTCAACCGTCCATGCCACGCCCTCGGCGTTCAGCATCCCCAGCTCCAGATCGGGCTTGTTGGCTCCGTGGTAATCGCTGCCGCCGGTGACGATCAGGCCGTGCTTTTTCGCCTGCTCCAGCAAAAAGTGCACGTCCTCCATCGAATACCGGGAGTACCAGCACTCCAGCCCCCGGATGCCGAAGCCCAGCAGAGTCTCCAGCTGGGCCGCGAATTTCTCTTTGCTCAGCCGCTTCTCTCCCTCGCCGCCCAGGGGGTGGGCCCACACAGGCAGTCCCCCTGCCGCCGCGATGGCGCGCACTGCCGTTTCGGCTTCGATCCGATCCCGGCCCGGAACGCCCTTCAGAAAGGTTTGAATGGCGGCGGTCAGGTCGGGGGCCATGCCCCGATCCACGAGGAGCTTACCAAGATGGGGCTTTCCGGGACTTTTCAGGCTGTTGAGCCACTGAAGCTCCCTGTCAGTCAGGGTAATATCGAATTTTTCCTGCAAATGTTCGAGCCGCCGCGCCAGCTTCTCCCGGCGCAGGCTTCGCCCCTCCTCCAGGGCAGCGAGGAATTCCGGGCATGCCGGGTCGTAGCCGTAGCCCAGGATGTGGCATTTCCCCGCCGGGCTGACGCAGGAGAATTCCACGCCCCGGAGGAAGCACGCGCCCTTGGGCACCAGACCCTCCATCTCCAGGGCACCGTCGATGGTGTCGTGGTCGGTGACGGAGAAGAGCCGGATGCCGGACGCGGCGAGCTTCTCCGCCAAAAGGGCGGGGGTGTCCGAGCCGTCGGAGGCGGTGGTGTGGATGTGCAGGTCGAGCTTGCTTGCCATGGCGGGCCCTCCTTTGGAAATTTTGCTTCTATTATAAGGGAAAACCGGACAAATTGCAATGAAAACGCGCTGCCGCTGTCACCAAATCCGGCCAGCGGAATAACATGGAATGAGCGGTGAAGCTGCTCAAAAATCCATTCCCGGAGGTAATCTTATGTATAACAACAACTGCTTCGGCGGCAACAACTGTCTGTGGATCATCATCCTGCTCATCCTGTTCTGCGGCTGCGGCAACCAGGGCGGCATGTGCCAGACCAACAACGGCTGCGGCTGCGACCGGAGCCACGACTGCTGCTGCTAAACCATAGATGACCGGGCCTCCCGCAAGGGAGGCCCCTTTTGTGCCGAAAACCCCTTGCCTCCCCCATTTATGGGGGCACCCCAGGGTGGCCTCTCTTGCCCCTGCGGGGCAATTCACCTTCAGGTGTCACGATGGGTTCGGGCAAAGCCCGGAGCCATCGTGACGGAGGGGGTCTGCCCGTTTTTCCGTGAAAAACGGGCTTTTCCGAATATTTGCGTTGCAAATATTCGGACTCCCCCCGCCCTTCGGGCACCCCTCTCATAAATGCGGGGGGCAAGAAATCAACCTTTCCCGATACTTTTGCGTCAATTGACTTTGGGGAATGGGCATGGTAATATAAAAAATAATGATCGCATCGAATCTGGAGGAAACATACCATGCAATATCTGTTTATGGCCCTGTTCGCCGCCGGGGCGGTGGTGCTGGATCAGTGGACGAAGGCCCTGACCGTGGCGAACATCGCGCTGTTTGAGGACGTCCCCTTCTGGGACGGGCTCTTCCATTTCACCTACGTGCAGAATACCGGCGCGGCCTTCTCCTCCTTTGAGGGGCAGCAGTGGCTGTTTGCCGTCATTTTCGGAGTTTTTACCATCCTTTTCGCATGGGAGCTGTGGAAAAATCACATGGGCTTCCTGCCCCTGGAGCGGTGGAGCATCGTCGCCATCTGGGCCGGCGGCCTGGGCAACATGATCGACCGGGTGCGGCTTGGCTATGTGGTGGACATGATCGAGGTGGAGTTCATCCGCTTCCCGGTCTTCAATGTGGCCGACTGCTTCATCACCTGCGGCTGTGTGCTGCTGATCGCCCACCTGGTTCTGTGCAACAAGGAGTTCTGGAAGGACGAAAAAAAATAAGATGCAACCTCTTGCCCCCCTCATTTATGAGGGGGGATGGCCGCAGGCCAGGGGGGAGTATACAAAAGCGACAGGCGGACTCCCCCCGCCCCTTCGGGGCACCCCCCTCATAAATGCGGGGGGCGAGAATCCGACTGATTCAGGAGAACCACTATGACTTTTACCGCTGACATCCCCGGCGAGCGTCTGGACGCCTTCCTGGCCCGGGCCGCCGACATGAGCCGCAGTGCGGTGCAGAAATTGATCGAACAGGGAAATGTTCGGAAAAACGGGAAAATTCCCAAGAAAAACGACCGTCTGGAGCCGGGCGACGTGATCGAAGTTGAGATCCCGGAGCCTGTGGCGGTGGACATCAAGCCCACCGAGATGCCCCTGGAGATCGTCTACGAGGACGAGGATGTGCTGGTCATCAACAAGCCCAAGGGGCTGGTGGTGCATCCGGCGGCGGGACACCAGGACGACACATTGGTCAACGGCCTGATGCATGCCATGGGCGACAACCTCTCTGGCATCAACGGCGAGCTCCGTCCCGGCATCGTCCACCGGATCGACAAGGACACCAGCGGACTGCTGGCGGTGGCGAAGAATGACTTTGCCCACACCATGCTGGCCAGCCAGCTGAAGGATCACTCCATGGCCCGGACTTATGAAGCCATCGTCTGCGGCTCCTTCCGGGAGGACTCAGGCACCGTGGATGCCCCCATCGGGCGGCACCCCACCGACCGCAAGAAGATGTGCGTCACCGAGCGCAATTCCCGCAATGCCGTCACCCACTGGGAGGTGGTCAAGCGGTACCGGGGCTATACCCACATCCGCTGTAAGCTGGAGACGGGACGCACCCACCAGATCCGCGTCCACATGGCACACATCGGCCACCCCATCCTGGGCGACACCGTCTACGGCCACAAAAAGAAGGAGCTGGGCCAGGAGAGCCAGTGTCTCCACGCCGGGGCCCTGTGCTTCCGGCACCCCAGGGACGGCCGGCCGGTGATGGTGTTTGCGCCGATGCCGGAGTATTTTGCTGAGGTCATTGAAAAGCTGGAAAGAATGGGATAACAGACAGAATCACGCAGAACGTAAAAGTTTCAGTGTCATTGCGAGGAGCGAAGCGACGTGGCAATCTCCTGGTACAGCCTTTCGATAACTGACGCAGTAGCAAATGAAGCTATAACGCGATACTACTTCTATAACGTTAGCCCGTGATGAAAGGTCGTACCAGGAGATTGCCACGCCCCTGTGGGGCTCGCAATGGCAGCGTTATTTCACGTTTCGTGCAAAATCAACCGCAAAGCACAATTACGCCAAGGAGGACACATCTATGGGCATCTATTCCGATGTTTTACTGACCGTTGACTTTGACCGGACGCTGACAGCGCCGGATTCTTCCATCCCGGAGCGCAACATCGAGGCCATCAATTATTTCATCGAAAACGGCGGAGCCTTCACCGTCAACACGGGCCGCAGTGTGCCCATGTACTCCAGCAAGCTCGACCTTGTGCCGGTTAACGCCCCGCTGCTGCTGTACAACGGCTCCGCCGCCTATGATAAGGAGCGCAAGGAATTCACCTTCGCCACGCCCATCGACCTTCCCATGGTGGACACCCTGCGCAAGACCATGGAGCTCTTTCCCGGCTACGCGGTGGAGCTCCAGGGCCTGGAGTCCCACTACCTCTTCGAGGATAACGAAATGTGGATGAAGTACAACATCCACAACGGCTGTCCCTGGGAGTTCCGCCGTCTGGAGGATGCCCCCGGCCCCTTCCTGAAGTTCACCATCTACGGCGAATTCCGGGATGTGACCGTGGCCGACCTGTATAATGGAAGCCCCGAGGAGTTCGCCGCCTTCGATGCCATCCACGAGAAACTGGAGGAGGTCTTCGGAGACAAGTGCGTGGTCTTCCGGGCCGCCAACCGGATCATCGACATCCATGCAAAGGGCGTCAGCAAGGCCAAATCCGCCCGGCGGCTCCAGGCGGAGCTGGGAAGAAAGATCCTCGTCTGCGTGGGCGACGGCGAGAACGACGTGAACATGCTCGAAGACGCCGACTACGCCTTCTGCCCCGGCGACGCCATCATCCGGGATCGCTTCGAGAATGTCTGCGATTGCGCCCAGGGCGCGGTGGCTGATGTGATCTACAAAAAAATCCCGGAAATTTTGTCGAAATAACCCCCTTGCCTCCCCCACAGGGGGAGGGGAACCGCGTAAGCGGTGGAGGGGGTGTAGTTCTAATGATAGGACACTCCCCCAGTCAGCTGACGCTGACAGCCCCCTCTCGGAGGGGGCCGAGTTTGCTGAATTTGCGTAAATTCGGATTATTCGTGAATTTATACTTGACAAAAAGAATCGTCTGTGTTATGATTTCCTGGCTGAGAACGCAAAACAGCTTACGCGGGTGTAGTTCAATGGTAGAACACCAGCCTTCCAAGCTGGATACGCGGGTCCGATTCCCGTCACCCGCTCCATTTTATATGCGCCAGTAGCTCAGTTGGATAGAGCAACTGCCTTCTAAGCAGTA
>SVLP01000028.1 GCA_015067895.1 Oscillospiraceae bacterium
TGAAAAAGCTGGCAAATTGGAGTTGGAAGAACTCCTTATTTTTATTTCTGGACAACTGTTTTCCAATTTTCTATACCAAAACCCCTGTTTTCCTTTCGAGAAAACAGGGGTTCTTTGACAGACTGAAGCCGCCGTAAGGCGGCTTTTTTCGGTTCCATCTTGCTTTTTCCCCAGTTTTCGCTATACTGGACATATCCGATATTTCGAGGTGATCCCCTTGCTCAAGCAACGAAGTGCCCTGCGGCAGTCCCTTCCGCTGACGCTGGCCCTGTTTACCGTCTCCTGCGCCATGCTGGGACTGGTGAGTCTTTACTTTTCCACGGGCGTCTACGGCACAAAGCTGTTCGCCTGGTATTTCACCCAGCCGCTGGTGCTGGTGCTCAATACGCTCCCCCTGGTGCTGCTGGGACTGGTGCTGCTGGCCCTGTTCGACCGGGCCTGGCTGGCCTTTTCCGTGAATGCAGCAGTGTGCCTGATCTTCTCCTGGGCCCAGCACTGGAAGCTCCTGGCCCGGGGCGATCCCATCTATGCCGAGGATCTGCTGATCGTGGGGGAAGCCATGCAGATGGCGGGGCAGTACATCCAGATCACCTGGCAGATCGTCCTGTCCGGGGTGCTGGCTGTGCTCAATGCCCTGCTCCTCTTCTTCTTTGCCAAGGGGCGCATCCGTGCTTGCCTGCCCCGCATCTCCCTGGCCGCCGTCGTCGTGACCGGCTCCATGCTCCTGTTCACCCATTACTACGACCGCAACATCAGCTACTACGCCATGACCGTCTGGCCCGAGATCAACAAGTGGTTCGAGACCAACAACTACATCTCCCGGGGCAGTGTCTATTCCTTCCTCCGTACCATCCCCGACGCCCTGCCCACGCCCCCGGAGGGCTATGACGAGGACGCCGCCGAGGCCCTCCTTTCCGCCTACCCCTCTGCCGATATCCCCGGAGAGGAGAAGGTCAGCATCGTCATCACCCAGCTGGAGGCCTTTGCCGATCTGTCCGTTCTGACCGACCGGATCACCGGCGTGGATCCCTACGCCGAGTACCACGCCATCCTGGACGAGAGCTTCCACGGCCGCCTGATCCCCAACGTCTTCGCCGGCGGCACCATCGACACCGAGCGGTGTGTGCTGACGGGCTTCTCCGCCCTGGAGAATTTCCGCCGTCCCTCCTGGAGCTACGCCCGATACTTTGCCGACCAGGGCTACACCGTGGAGGGCGCCCACGCGGGCTACGAGGCCTTCTACAACCGGCGCAATGTCAATGACAGCCTGGGCATCTCCGATTACCGCTTCATCGAGGGCTGCTATGATGCCATGATCTCCGGCATACCCATGGACGACGTGTTCCTGCCAGATGTGACCGAAACCGTGCTCGCTGCCATGGAGTCCGGCCCCGTCTTCTCCTTCAACGTGACCTACCAGAACCACGGGCCCTATAGCGCCGACTATGCCGCGTTCTCCGATATTTACGTGCCCCAGGGCGACCTGAGCGACAGCGACTACCACATCGTCAACAACTACCTCCGGGGCATCCAGGACACCGCCCGCCGGATGCAGACCATGCTGGATGCCTTCCGGGCCAGCAGCAAGCCTGTGATCCTGGTCTTCTTCGGTGACCACAAGCCCTGGCTGGGGGAGCAGAGCGTCACCTACGCAGCCCTGGGCATCGACATCACCTCCCAAAACGATGCCAGCTTCTACAATTACTACGCCACCAACTACCTGGTCTGGGCCAACGATGCGGCGAAGGAGGTGCTGGGCAGCGATTTCGTGGGCACCGGCCCCGACATCAGCCCCTGCTTCCTGATGAACGTGCTCTTCGACCAGTGCGGCTGGGAGGGCCCCGGCTACACCGCCCTGACCAATGAAGTCATGGCCGCCACTCCCCTGCTCCACACCACCGGGCGGTATCTGACCGACGGCATCCTCACTGATGCTCTGACCGGAGAGCAGCAGCTCCTGGTGGAGCAGATGACCCACGCGCAGTATTATCTCGCCCAGGACGCGGGCGGCGTACATCCGTAAACAGCAAAAGCGCGCAGCGATTCGCTGCGCGCTCCAGACTGTCGAGAAAGGTAATTTTCTTGCCCCCCGCATTTATGAGGGGGGGATGGCCGCAGGCCAGGGGGGAGTCCGCATATTTGCGTTGCAAATATGCGGAAAAGCCCGTTTTTCACAGAAAAACGGGAAGACCCCCTCCGACCCGGCGGCTCCGGGCTTTGCCCGAATCCACCGGGCCACCTCCCCCATAAATGGGGGAGGCAAGGGGTTTTTCGACACGCTGAAGCGCGCAGCGATTCGCTGCGCGCTTCCTTTATGTATGCCGAATCCCTATCAGCACCCCGCCGAAATAGCCCCGCTGCTTCAGGAATTCCGCCAGGCTCCCGCCGTAGGGATCCGGGCCGGTGGAATTTTTGTAGGTATTATAGCCCAGGATGCCCCGGTCGGTTTTGTGCAGGGCGACGAAGTGGGCCCCCACCTTCCAGTCCCTGCGCCAGTAGTAGAAGAGGATGCACACGTCACTGCCCTCCACCAGGGCGTCGAACCGCTCCCGGCGGACTTCCATGGTCACCTGGAAGCCATGCTGCCGGAAAAACACCGCCGGGCCCCAGAAGGAGGTGCCGGTGTTGCCGTGGAGCAGGGGTAGCTGCCGCTCGTAGTAGCGGATCAGCGCCTCGGGCTTCGCCCGCTTGCCCAGAATGCGCAGGGCGTTGTAGGTGGCGATCCAGCCGCAGCCGGTGGCGGCGGAGGTGCGCAGGCCGTAGCGCAGCTCATCGGCGGGAATATCCCGCTGACAATAGATCATATCCTTCATAACGGGTGCTCCTCGATAAACTTGTCCAGAAGCCTTGCCGCCGTCATGACCATCTTTGCGCAGGGCCGTTTGGCGTAGAAATCCGCCGTCCGGGGAGTGGGGTTGGGGTCGGAGGGAGGATTTTTCAGGATCTCCCGGCAGATGATGCTGCCATTCTCCTCCCGGAATTTGCCCGCCAGCTCCTGCACCCGGGTGTAGAGCACCTTTTTGCTGGCGTCGTCACCGGGGGTGTCGTAGCCGTAGAGGAAGCTCAGCACCATCAGCATGCCGCTGACCGCGCCGCAAACCTCCCGCATCCGGCCCATGCCGCCGCCGAAGGCTGCGGACATCCTGGCCGCCTGTTTTTCCGTAAGCCCCGTCACATCGCAGAAGGCCACCGCCACCGACTGGGCGCAGTTGTACCCCGACAGGAACAATTCCGCCGCCTTGATTCCATGATCCATACCGAATCCCTCCTTTTTCCCTAGTTTACCATATCCGCCCGGCCTTGACAAGCATCCGTTGGTTTTCTATAATGAAGCCAACTTATCAAAGGAGGAACGATATGCTCCCCGAAGCCTTTCTGTCCCGGCTGAAACAGCAGCTGGGCGATGAATATGACGACTATCTGCGCAGCTTGGATCGGCCCCGGGCCGTGGCCCTGCGCTTCAATCCCCTGAAGACCGATGCGTTCCCCGGGCTGCCCTTTGTGGAGGATGTGGTTCCCTGGGCGCAGTACGGCTATTACTACACCCCCGATGCCCGGCCGGGTCTTCATGTCTGGCACGAGGCGGGGCTTTACTACCTCCAGGAGGCCAGTGCCATGGCTCCTGTGACCCTGCTCGCTCCCCAGCCCGGCGAGCTCGTGCTGGATCTGTGCGCGGCCCCCGGCGGCAAGACCACCCAGATCGCCGCGATGATGGGCGGGGAGGGTCTGCTGGTCTGCAACGAGATCAATCCCAAACGTGCCAGGATCCTCGCCCGGAACATCGAGCGGATGGCCGTGTCCAACGCCCTGGTGCTGAGTCACCATCCAAAGGACTTAGAGCGGCATTTCACCGGCTGCTTCGACCGTGTCCTGGTGGACGCCCCCTGCTCCGGCGAGGGCATGTTCCGCAAGGAGGAGGCCGCCATCACCGACTGGAGCGAGGAGACCGTCCAAATGTGCGCCGAGCGGCAGAGTCAGATCCTGGCCACTGCCGCGAAGCTCCTGCGTCCCGGCGGACGGCTGGTCTACTCCACCTGCACCTTCGCCCCGGCGGAGGACGAGGGCGCCGTCAGTGAATTCCTGCGCAACCATCCCGACTTCTCCATCGAAGCTGTGGAAGCACCGGCCCTGTCCCCCGGACGGCCCGACTGCATCAGCGATCCCGCCCCCGGCATCGAGCACACCTTCCGCCTGTGGCCCCATCACCAGCGGGGTGAGGGCCACTACGCCGCCGTTCTGCGCAAGGCCGGTGACACCGAATCCGCACTGATCCCCTCCAAGGCCGACAAGCTTCCCAAAGAATGGACGGACTTCGCCAAAACCATGGGCATCGTCCTCCCCGCCGGAAAGCCCGCCCTCTTCGGCTCCACCCTCTGGTGGCTCCCCGAAGATGCTCCCGACCTCAAGGGTCTGAAAGTCCTGCGGCCCGGTCTGGAGCTGGGCGAGGTAAAGAAGGGCCGCTTCGAGCCCGCCCACGCACTGGCCCTGTGGCTGAAGGACTGTGTCAGTGTCCAGGATTTTGCCCCCGACTCCCCCGAAATGGCCGCCTACCTCCACGGCGACGTCGTCCCCTCCCAAAACAAGGGCTGGACGCTGGTTACCGCCGGGGGCCTGTCCATCGGCTGGGGCAAGGGCGACGGCAAAGTCCTGAAAAATCACTACCCAAAGGGCCTCCGCCGGTGATTTTTTCCCACTTTACATAACCTGAAAACCGTGGTATAATGTTGTATACCCCTATCAACTACAGCAAGGAGAGGATTTCCTTGGCAAAATATGAAATCATCGGCGGTAAGGCGCTGAAGGGCGAAGTGGTCATCTCCGGCGCGAAGAACGCCGTAGTCGCCATCCTGCCCGCCACACTGCTTGTTCCCGGCAAATGCCGGATCGAAAACGTTCCCGATATCTCCGACGTCCGGATCCTGCTGGACATCATGCGCTCCATGGGCGCTGACGTCCGCTGGGCCGAGCCCGGCGTGGTGGAGATCGACTGCACCGACGTGCCCTACTGCGAGCCCAATGCGGAGCTGGTTCGGAAGATGCGGGCCAGCTACTACCTGCTGGGTGCCCAGCTGGGCCGCTATGGCCGCAGCCATGTGGCCCTGCCCGGCGGCTGTGCCTTCGCTGCCCGCCCCATCGACCAGCACATCAAGGGCTTCGGCCTGCTGGGCGCAGATGTGGAGGAGACCGAGGAGTACGTGGCCATGGAGCCCGGCCCCGATGGCCTCCGGGGCCAGCGGATCAGCCTGGACGTGGTCAGCGTGGGCGCCACCGCCAACATCATGCTGGCCGCCTGCCTGATCGAGGGCCAGACCATCATCGAGAACGCGGCCAAGGAGCCCCACATCGTCGACCTGGCCAACTTCCTGAACACCATGGGTGCCCGGGTCTCCGGCGCCGGCACCGACACCATTAAGATCAGGGGCGTCAAGTCCCTGCGCGGCGGCACCTACGCCGTCATCCCCGACCAGATCGAGGCGGGTACCTACATGGCCGCCGCCGTCGCCACCGGCGGCAACGTGCTGGTGCAGAACGTCATCCCCAAGCACATGGAGTGCATCACCACCCGTCTGCGGGAGATGGGCGCGAAGATCACCGAGTTCGACGACGCCATCCGGGTTCAGGCCACCTACCCCCTGCGCCGGATCACCGTCAAGACCATGCCCTACCCCGGCTTCCCCACCGACATGCAGGCCCAGATCTGCGTGTGCATGGTGCTGGCCACCGGCGTCAGCCGCCTGACCGAATCCGTCTACGAGACCCGTTTCTTCGGCTACTGCTCGGAGCTGGAGAACATGGGCGCGAAGATCAAGGTGGAGGGCAAGACCGCCAATGTCACCGGCATGGGCGAGCGCAAGCTCAAGGGCACCACCGTCCACGCCAAGGATCTCCGGGCGGGCGCGGCCCTCATCATCGCGGGCCTGGCCGCCGAGGGCACCACCTACGTCAAGAACATCCACTACGTGGAGCGCGGCTACGAGCGCATCATCGAAAAGCTCACCAAGCTCGGTGCCCAGATCCGGCGCATCGAAGAATAACAGCGTAAACTGACGACCGATCCCAAAACCGGGATCGGTCGTTTTTTGTGCGCAGCCGTCCGGCGCGCCGATCCCGTGCAGTATGGTAAAGTGCGGTGCAAAGCGCATGCAATTCACGAAATCCACCGGCTTCTTTTGTTCGTTTGAACAAATATTCGTTCATTGGCTCAATATTTGTTGAATACATTGCACAAATATGATATTGTTTTCGTAAGATCGTGTCCTTACCAAACCACAAGGGCATGAAAATAAACGAAGGGAGAACGAACGATGAGAAAGCTGAAACGATCCCTCGCCCTGCTTGTGGCGCTGGTCATGTGCCTGTCTCTGCTGCCCGCGAACCGCGTGTTCGCCGTGGAGGAGGAAGGCGCCGCCGGTGTCCCCAGTGCAGCGTATGAGCCCTGGGCCCACGGCTACCGGTTCGTGGACATCCTGAACTGGAGTCCCGAGACCGACGACTACGCCGCAGAGCTTGTGGCTCAGGTTCCCCTGCAGGAGCGCATCGGCACCTACGCCGCCACCCAGGCCAACCCCTGGCTGAGCGACGAACCGGAGCTGTATGCCATCTCCTCCTCCAACTACCGCAACACCGACACCAGCAACGGCCCCTGGAACGGCGCGATGGCCTACGATGAGTTTGGCTACAACCTGTTCAAGTTCTGGCAGTACACCAACTACGCCGGTGCAGGCGGCCGTCCCACCGAGCACATCGATGAGGCCACCAAGAACTACATCGGCTCCTTCGAGTACGGCACCATCGCCATCCCCATCGCCGCCGCCACCAACGCCGCCCACAAGAACGGCGTTCTGTCCCTGGCGGAGTACTTCACCCCCCGCGTGCCCCAGTACACCGAGGAGTGGCTGTACCAGGATGAGAACGGCGACTTCCCCTACGCCCAAAAGCTGGTGGAGATCGCGGAATTCTACGGCTTTGACGGCTACTTCATCAACCAGGAGGAGTACATCCCCTCCAGCTATGTCCCCCTGTTCCGGGACATGATTAAGTGGATGGTGGAGCAGGGCCTGTACATCCAGTGGTATGACTCCATTGGTGACGGCGGCTCCATCTCCTACCAGAACGCCTTCAACGACTACAACGACGGCTGGCTCTGGAACGAGGAGGACGGCAATGTCGCCAACTCCATCTTCCTGAACTACTGGTACAGCTCCTCCGCTCTGAAGAACTCCAAGGCCCACGCGGAGGCCCTGGGCCTGGATCCCTACGACACCGTGTTCATGGGCGTCGAGGGCGGCCAGTGGAAGTTCGGCACCGATATCGAGTCCCGCTACAACGCCGTGGACGAGAACGGTCAGCCCTATACCTCCTTCGCCATCTGGGGCTCCGACTGGTATCAGGATCAGTACGACCGCACCGACAACAACCGCTACAAGGCCGAGTACCAGTGGGATGTTGAGGAGCGCGAGCGTCTGTATTTCACCTCCTCCACCGAGAACGCCGGTACCTACGAGACCGGTGTGAGCCGTAATGATGTCCAGGCCGGTACCATCAGCTTCAAGGGCTTCTCCAAGTACGTGGTCGAGAAGTCCGTCATCGACGGCACCGTCTTCACCTCCGACTTCAACAACGGCCACGGCATGCAGTACTTCCGCGGCGGCGAAGTCTCCCGGGACATGGAGTGGTCCAACCTGAACCTGCAGGACATCCTGCCCACCTGGCAGTGGCGGATGGAGACCGAGGGTGAGGCTCTGACCCTGGAGATGGATTGGGACTACGGCGAGAAGTTCACCCGCCACCAGGGTGCCTTCCCCTACACCCAGATCGGCGCCTACAACGGCGGCTCCTCCCTGGTCATCTACGGTGACCTGGCCGACAAGCACACCGTCCATCTGTACAAGACCGAGCTGGAGGTCACCGATTCCTCCGCCATCGAGCTGACCTACCACAAGTCCTCCGCCGACGACGCATCCCAGCTCGGCGTGGCCGTCACCTTCCAGACCGAGGATCTGGGCACCGAGACCGTCGTGCTGCCCATTGAAAATTCCGGTGTCCAGACCGACTGGGTCACCGCCTCCGTCGATCTGAGCGCATATGCAGGCCGCACCATCGCCGCCATCGGCCTGGAGCTGTCCGCCGCTGAGGCCGTCTCCGGCTATCAGCTCAACCTGGGTCGTCTGGCTGTCACCGACGGCATGGACTACACCCCCGATGCTCCCGAGAACGTGGTTCTCGACAAGTTCTTCGACGGCACCGGCGAGATCCAGCTGAAGTGGGATCTGGCTGCCTATGACACCGTTCAGAACTACCACATCTACGCCATCTATGCCGACGGCACCCAGCGCTTCGTCGGCGGCGCCTACGCAGACAACTACTACATCCAGACCCTGGAGAACGCCGCTGAGGTCGTGGCTCTGGAAGTCCGGGCTGTGGGCATTGACGGCTCCGAGAGTGCGGGCACTGCCGTCGCCATCAACGCAGGCGCAAAGGTGGAGAACGTCACCGCTCTCTCCGCCGACAACGTCCTGACCGTCAGCTGGGACGAGCCCGCAGGCATCGCCGCCGTTGAGGTCGCCATGGACTTCTTCTACTCCGAGGAGGCCGCCCCCGCCGCCATCACCGCGGACGCCGGTACCAAGACCGCTTCCTTCGACATCGCTGTCCAGGACGGCCAGAAATATATCCTGTCCCTGACCGCCATTGATGCTTCCGGCAATTACGGCGAGACCGTCAACTACTTCGGTGTTCTGGCCGACACCTGGTGCGCACCCTTCGACGGCGAGCCCAGAGTGGAGAGCCCCGGCACCATCAACTTCACCACGCCCTCCGCCGGTGACTGGAAGAGCCTGACCATGAACATCAACGGCAGCAGCCGCACCTTCACCCGCTTCGGCGGCAGCTGCATGGAGCGCGTCGGCGTGGGCGCCTCCGGCCTGTCCACCGTGGTCGTCACCGTCACCGACATCGACGGCAACGTCTCCGAGCCCGTGACCCTGATGTTCATGGACGGCTATCCCGCCGACCTGACTGCTGAGTACGGCGCAGAGCGATTCCCCGATGCGGCACTGCTGGAGGCCATCCGCACCCTGGTCGGCCCCACCCTGCAGGATCTGATGGACTTCCGGGGCAGCCTGGATCTGTCCGACCTGGGCATCGCCGATCTGACCGGCCTGAAATCTCTGACCGGCCTGACTGAGGTGGATCTGAGCGGCAACCCCATTGCCTCTCTGACTGCCAGCGTCCTGCCCTCCGCCCTGGAGCGGATCATCCTGGACGGCAACGAGAGCCTGACGCGGATCGAGCTGGACGGCAAGTCCGCACTGGAGGTCGTGCTGGGCCAGCTGCCCGCCCTGACCTACCTGTCCCTGATCGGCTACGGTAACTACGAGCTGGATCTGAGCGGCTGCACCGAGCTGACCGACCTGTATCTGGACGGCACCAAGCTGACCGGGCTGGACATCTCCGCCAACCTCAAGCTCCACAACTTCACCTTCGTCAACAGCTCCATCGCGGCCCTGACCGCCGCCGATGCCGCTGACTACACCAACGCCTACTACTGGGCCTGGGACGGCTCCAGACTGGATCTGTCCGAGACCACCGCCGAGGGTGCATTCTTTGCAGGTATGAAGGATTACTTCGCCAACGCCGACCTGGAAGAGGAGATCGGCGGCAGCCCCGTCGTCCTCCTGGACGGCAGCTCCAACAACTCTCCCGGCGAGTTCGACTGTTATTATGAGACCCAGAAGACCTTCGACCTGGGCAAGGTCAACCTGCTCCACAGCATCTCCATGCGCACCAGACAGGCTGAATACTACGGTGTTCTGAACGAGTTCATCCTCTCCGTTTCCACCGACGGCGAGAATTTCGAGGAGCTGGCACATCCCACCGATGCCACCGCCGATTACACCGTGGAAGTCCCCGCTGGCACCCGCGCCCGGTATATCAAGATCGTTGATGTGCAGGACACCCAGGCCTGGACCTACTGGACTGTGACCGGCTTCGATGTGGCTCCCATGGGCTTCACCTACGGCGGCCAGAAGCCCGCTATGGAAAAGGATCCCATCCCCGTCCTGTCCGTCCATGCTGACGGCGCAGACTACCAGCTGCTGGAGCTGCTGGATGCCTGGTACGCCTCCGCCCATACCCTCTCCGGCACCTATGCCGCCGATCTGGCTGGGGCCGACTGGATCTCCCTGAGCTATCTGGCAGAGCAGTCCGTATGTCCCTCCGGCGTCAAGGTCACCATCACCAACTCCCAGGGCAGCGAGTACGCCTACCCCACCGAGGGCCCCGTGCTGGGCAGCATCGAGACCGAGTGTCTCCCCGTCACCAATGTCTTCGCCAGCGGCCAGTACGACGGCGAGACCTGTGAGATGATGTTCGACGGCAGCGACACCAGCAAGTGGTGCACCGGCAACAACGGTGCCTGGACTGTCTTCGAGCTGGAGGAGGCCCGCGTCCTGGGTCAGTGGTACACCCTCCACGCCGGCAGAGAGTCCAACTCCATGATTACCGCTGCCTTCCGGCTCCAGGTGCTGAACACCGATGTGGTGGCCGAGGAGGATTATCTGGCCATGAGCGCAAGTGAGAAGCGCAGCGTCGCTGGCTCCGCCGCCAACTGGAACGACCTGGTGGTCGTCACCGGCAACACCGAGAACGAGGTCACCATCGAGCTGCCTCTGGATGATCTGGTTTCCGCCCAGGTCTACCGCTTCGTGGTGGATCAGTACGTCCAGCCCGGCGCACAGTACGGTGCTGTCCGCGTCTACGAGATGAAGCTCTACGCCTACGAGGGCGAGCTGGGTGCGAACGTCAACGGCATGTTCCGGGCCGAGACCCCCGATACCTACACCGTCGTCTACCAGAAGACCGGTACCGAGCTCAACCGCACCACCGTCACCGTTGAGGAGATCCCCGAGGTCATCATCGCGGAGGGCTGGAGCGGCTACACCACCTGGAAGCTCAACGACCAGGGCGTCCTGACCGTGTCCCCCACCGAGGAGCGCTACAACGGCAAGTGCAACATGGCCAACTACCACAAGGTGAACGGTGTCCTGACCCTGCCCTGGAGCGACTACGCTGACCTCATCACCACCGTCGTCATCGAGGAGGGCGTCAACGCGGTCGGCCAGATGGCCTTCTACGAGCTGCCCAACCTGACCACCGTGGTTCTGCCCGAGTCCGTCGAGGAAGTCCGCAACTACGCCTTCAAGAACTGCGTCTCCCTGGTGGAGATCAACCTGGAGAAGGTTGCCTACATCCGCGAGGGTGCCTTCTACGGCTGCTCCTCCTTCGTGGTCGGCGAGCTGGCTGATGATGTGGTCATCGAAGACTGGGCCTTCACCAAGGTTCTGGGCTTCGGCGGCTGAGCGGCAGGTCGAACGTTACACAGCACCCCAGCGGGCATAGCCCGCTGACATGTCCAACATCTCCCCCAAGCACGAGGGCGGCCCTTTCGGGCCGCCCTTTTCTATGCAAAAACCGTGAAATCTTGACAGAAAAAGGTGCGAATGTTAAGATAGCCCCATATTCTGTAAAGGAGGAACAACCATGAAAAGACACGCGTTTTTTCACAGAACACTTTCCCTGGTGCTGGCCCTGGTGCTGGTGCTGGGCAATGTGCTTCCTGCGGGAGCTGTGCAGAGCCGTGAGCTCCGTCTGGAAATGACCCAGGTGGACAACTCCGCCGTCTCCGCTCCCGCGCCCATGATCCCCATGGACACCGCCGAACCGGCGGATCCCGACGGGATCGTCCGTGTATCCATCCAGCTTGCCAAGGCCCCTGCCATGGACAGGGGCTTCGAGCTGAAGACCATCGCCCTGAACGAGGAAGCCGCCCTCTACCAGCAGGGTCTGCGTCAGGAGCAGCAGGCCCTGACCGCCCGGATCGAGCGGGAGGTGCTGAATGGTGCGAAGCTGGATGTGGTCTGGAGCATGACCCTGGCGGCCAATGTCATCTCCGCCAACGTGCCCCGCCATGCCATCGACAAGATCGCCCGGCTCCCCGGTGTCAGCGCGGTGGTGGAGGAGAACCGCTACAGCCCTGATGTGGTCAGTGTGGGCGGCAGCTTCAAGCCCAACATGGCCGTCTCCAACCAGATGACCGGCGCAGTCCAGTCCTGGCTGGAGGGCTGCACCGGCGCAGGCAGCCTGATCGCCGTCATCGACACGGGCCTGGACACCGACCACCAGTCCTTCGATCCCGAGGCCTTCGAGCATGCCATCAGCCTGGTGGGATCCGAAAAGGGCACCGCCCCGGAGCTGCTGGAGGTCAGCGACATTGAAGCAGTCCTGCCCCAGCTGAACGCCTACAAGCGGGTCAGCTCCCTGACCGCCCAGGATCTGTACATCAACGCCAAGGCCGCCTTCGGCTTCAACTACGTGGACGGCGATCTGGACGTGACCCACGACAACGACGGCCAGGGCGAGCACGGCTCCCATGTGGCCGGTATCGCCGCCGCCAACCGGTATCTGGAGCGGGACGGGGAATTCGTCGACGCCCTGGACACCGTCCATGTGGCCGGTGCGGCCCCCGACGCCCAGCTGCTGGTCATGAAGGTCTTCGGCAAGGACGGCGGTGCCTACGACTCCGACATCATGGTCGCCATCGAGGACGCCCTGATCCTGGGCGCCGATGTGGTGAACCTGTCCCTGGGCTCCTCCAGCGCAGGTGACGTGGCTGTGGAGAACGAGGTCTACCGCCAGCTTCTCGACCGGGTCGTGGACAGCGGCATGATCCTCTCCGCTTCCGCCGGTAACGACGGCGAGTGGGCCATGAACTCCACCAATGGCCATCTGTACAACACCGACGTCAACTTCGACACTGTGGGCGTCCCCGCCTCCTATGTCAGCGCCCTGGCCGTGGCCTCCGTGGACAACGACGGTCTCATCAGCTCCAGTCTGGTGGTGGGCGGCCGCTCCATGGGCTACACCGAGGCCCTGACCGACGCCTCCGGCGTCCCCTTCGGCAATGCCGCCATCGCCACCCTGGACACCTCCGCTGACGGCTCCGGCACCGATTATGAATTCGTCATGATCGACGGCATCGGCACTGCGGCGGACTACGCTGGTCTGGATCTGACCGGCAAGGTCGTCCTGTGCTCCCGGGGTGAGCTGTACTACGCCGAGAAGGCCAACATCGCCGCCGAGCTGGGCGCTGCGGCCCTGATCGTCTACAACACCGAGTCCGGCACCATCAACATGGATCTGACGGACTACCACTACGCCATGCCTGCGGTCTTCCTGACCAAGGCCAACGCCGACGCCATCCGATCTCTTGCTCAGGACAACGGCGGCTGGTACTCCGGCACCATCACCGTCAAGGGTGCCCTGACCGGCAATTACGAGAATTCTGCGTTCAAGACCATGAGCTCCTTCAGCTCCTGGGGCGTTCCCGGCGACCTGAGCCTGAAGCCCGAGATCACCGCCCCCGGCGGCGCCATCTACTCCGTCAACGGTGCCGTGGCTGAGACCGATCAGTACGAGCTGATGTCCGGCACCTCCATGGCCGCGCCCCAGATCTCCGGTCTGGTGGCCCTGGTGCAGCAGTACCTCCGGGAGGAGGGCATCACCGTTCCCGGTCTGAACGCCCGGGCACTGGCCCAGTCCCTGCTGATGTCCACCGCCGAGCCCCTGCTGGAGGGCACCTCCGGCAGCTACTACTCCGTCTTCCAGCAGGGCGCAGGTCTGGCCAACGCCGCCGACGCTCTGGAAACTCCCGTCTATCTGACCGTGGAGGGCATGGACGACGGCAAGGTCAAGGCCGAGCTGGGCGACGACCCCGACCGCACCGGCAGCTACCGCTTCGCCTTCACCCTGCACAATCTGGAGAACGCCGCCCACACCTACCTGCTCAGCGCCGATCTGTTCACCCAGAGCGTCTTCTCCGACGACAGCGGCATCGGCTATCTGGACACCCTGACCCGGCCCATGGATGCCGACGTCACCTTCACCCTGAACGGTCTGGAGCTGCCCACCGGCGAGCTGGCAGAGCTCCGGGACTTTGACGGCAACGGCCTGCTGACCAAAGCCGATGCCCAGCTGCTTCTGGAGCACGTGACCCTGGGCAATGACCTGCCCGCCAATGCCGAAAACGCCGATCTGAGCGGCGACGGCACCGTCAACACCTACGACGTCCACCTGTACCTGAAGGCCCTGGCCTCCCGGGTGGAGATCCCCGCAGGCGGCAGCGTCACCCTGGAGGTGACCATGACCCTGACCGAGGCCGAGAAGGCCCGGCTGGATGCCGAGAACCCCAACGGCGCCTATGTGGAGGCCTATGTCTTCGCCGACGCCGTCGCCGAAAACGATGCGCTGCTGCCCCGGCTGAGCATCCCTGTGCTGGGCTTCTACGGCGGCTGGACGGAGTCCGGCATGTTCGATGTGGGCACCCAGGTGACCCACGCCACCGGCGAGGAGCTGCGCGCTTCCTACTTCGGCAACACCTACGGCAATGCCCTGGGCATCATCTACGGCGACCGCCCCAACGAGGTCTGGTACTTCGGCGGCAACCCCATCGTGCCCGATGCAGCATATCTGCCCGAGCGCAACGCCGTGAACATTGAGCGCGGCGACCGGTTCTTTGAGTGGAGCTACGCCCCCATGCGCAACGCCGTGGCCTCCCGGTTCACCGTGACCGACGGCCAGACCGGCGAGCTGCTCTATGAAAAGCTGGGCGGCGGCGTGGAAGCGGCCTTCTACTACGTGGCCTACGCCTCCTGGATGAACACCCCCCAGTATTTTGAGGTCGACTATAAGCCCGAACTGACCGAGGGCCAGTCCGCCCTGATGACGCTGACCCTGGCCCCCGAATACTACGCAAACGCCGACGGCTCCATCGACTGGGACGCCCTGGGCGCTGGCGCGTCTCTGGAAATGCCCATCACCGTGGACAACGAATATCCCGAGATCCTCTCCGTCGTCGTCAATGAGGAGACCAACACGCTGGAGGTCACCGCCTCCGATGACCAGTATCTGGCCGGCGTTCTGCTCTACGATGTGACGGGCCGCAAGCTCCTGGGCAAGGCCGGAACCACCGCCGAGGCCCAGGCCGGTGAGACCATCACCTTCGAGATCCCCCTGAACACCGTCGACGGCTACAAGTTTATCATCCAGACCGCCGACTATGCCTGCAACATGGTCACCTATGAGCTGCGCCACACCATCGGCGAGCCCGATCCCCTGCCCACCCGGCTGGCCTTTGACGAGAGCTTCCAGTCCTGGTCTACCTTCTACAACGGCCAGTACGGCTGGACAAGTGAGGAGTGGTTCGCCAGCGAGCTGGTGATCCAGTCCGCCACCGCCATCGGCGAGACCGTGCTGGCCTGCGATCCCAGCGGCAATCTGTACGCCCTCCCCGTGGAGGATATGTTCGACGGCATCTTTATCCGCCGTCTGGATGTGGCTCTGACGGACATGGCCTACGACGCCCTGACCGACACGGTCTACGCCGTGGACGACAGCAGCGCCCTCTACACCCTGGACAAATACTCCGGCGAGCTGGCGAAGGTCGGCACCATTGGCGTCTCCACCAACACCCTGGCCGCCGACGGAAACGGCACCTTCTTCTGCAGCCACTACCGCCCCGAGGGCTACGATTACCACTTTGAGGTCTACACCTTCACCCTGGAGACCATCGGCAGTCCCCAGCTGCTGGGCGATGTGTACCAGAAGTACTACTACGAGCCCTCCGGCATCGGTGCCATGGAGTTCGACAGCAACCGTGGAGTTCTGGGCTGGTTCGCCCGGGTGCCCGGCTATTCCTATGACGACAGCTACTACTTCGAGATCGATCCCGCCACCGGCGACAGCCTGCTGAGCTACTCCTACACGCCCCCCACCCCCTTCACCAAGGCCGCCGTGGCCCTGGTCTATCCCACCTGGGGCGAGGAGGCCAACGCCTGGGCGGAACCCACCGATGTGCCCACCGGCATCGCCTTCGACAAGGCCGAGGTCGAGATCCTGCGGGGCTACTCCAAACAGCTGGGCGTCAACGCCTACCCCTGGACGCTCAGCAATAAGGCGGTCACCTATACCGTGGCTGACCCCGCCATCGTCTCCGTGGATCACACCGGTGCCGTCACCGGCCTGAAGCCCGGCACCACCACCGTCACTGCCGTCTCCGTCCTGGATCCCTCCGTCACCGGAAGCTGCACCGTCACCGTCCGGGAGCTGGAGGTGGATGTGGAGGGCATCCTGTGCAGCGAGGACGGCACCCCCATCTTCTACACCTGGGATCTGACCCAGGACAGCTATGTCCGTGGCCAGGCCATCAGCAACCAGCCCATGTCCGTGGCCCAGCTGCCCGACGGCGAAAGCTTCTACCTGCTGGATGCAAGCAAGGGCACCATGCACCTGCTGGATCGGCAGGGCAAGGATCTGACCGCTCCCTCCGAGTGGTACCTGAATTCAAACTACTGGGTCTGGGATCTGGCCTGCAGCGAGATGTTCTCTGGCAGGCTCTACGGCATCCGGGAGAACCTGCTGCTGGCCCCCTTCGACCCCATGAGCCCCGAGATGGTCACCTTTGACCTGAGCATGTACGGCGTCACCTTCCTGGCGGGCATCACCTCCGGCGGCACTGAGACCATTACGTATCAGGGCTACTACGGCGAGGAGCTGACCGCCGAGTCCGAGATCTTCTACATGATCGACAACAAGAACCGGGTCTGGCGCTGCAACATGTTCCTGGAGAGCGGCGACCGCTGGGATATGGTCTATTCCATCATCCCCTCCAACCTGGACGCCGACTATCCCGCCGAGTTCGCAGGCCGCTCCTCCCTGGTTCTGGGTGAGGACGGTGCCCTGTACTTCTCCGCCTGGACCGGCGACACCAATGAGCTGTACCGGCTGACCTATGACGCCGCCACCGAGACCTATGAGTCCATCCGGCTTGGCGACTTCGGCAAGGACGTCTGGCCCGCCGTGATCCTGGAGGCCGCCTCCAACGCCGCCGCTGACGCCGCCCCCGCCGGAACCGCCCGCTGCCGCGCTGCCGCCGACGGCGCTCCGGACGCGGTCATCGACACCGAGACCCAGTCCTATTACCCCGGTGTCCTCTATGACTACAGGGAGAGCACCGTCCGGGTGCCCATCCAGATCGCGGACGGCTCCAACGGTCTGTTTGAGCTGCGCTACGATCCCGCCGTGCTGACCCTGGCGGAGCTGGGCTGCCACACCTCCTCCCTGACCGCCATGGACACCTCCACCCCCGGCGTCTTCCGCATGGGCTACGCCAACCACCGGGCCTTCAGCTCTGTGCTGGCGGATCTGACCTTCGCCTACACCGGCACCGAGCCCACCGAGATCACCCTGACCACCCTGGAAGACGGCACCGATACCACGGAAACCGTTCAGACCGTCCGGCTCCATGCCCCCGTGAATCCCTTCGTGGATGTGACCGGCGAGGACTTCTTCTTCGATCCCGTCATGTGGGCCGTGGAGCAGGGCATCACCAACGGCGTGGATGCCACCCACTTCGGCCCCAACAAGGCATGCAGCCGCGCCGAGGCCGTCACCTTCCTGTGGCGGGCCGCAGGCTGTCCCGAGCCTGAGAGCAGCGTCAATCCCTTCGTGGATGTGACCGGGACGGACTTCTTCTGCAAGGCCGTCCTGTGGGCCGTGGAAGCGGGCATCACCAACGGCGTGGATGCCACCCACTTCGGCCCCTACCTGACCTGCAACCGGGCCACGGTGGTCACCTTCCTGTGGCGTTACGAGGGCAGCGACGCCCCCGACAGCGACGCCATCCCCTTCACCGACGTCCAGCCGGGTCAGTGGTACACCGACGCGATCCTCTGGGCTGTCCAGTGGCAGATCACCAACGGCATGGGCGACGGTACCTTCGGCATCGGCCTGCCCTGCAACCGGGCCCAGATCGTCACCTTCCTGCAGCGCAATTTCAATCCGTAACACGCTGATGCCATAACTGCATCCCGCGAACGCCCCTGCGCCCAAAATGCGGTGCAGGGGCGTTTTTTCGTGTGGAACGATGTTCAACATTTCTTCAGGTTCGGTCGACAAAGTGTTAAAAAACTATGAAGCCGCCGGGACAGAAGTTGTACAATTCTCTGATTCTCCAAGATTTTCTTGACCTTATTTTGGGAAATATGGTAAGATAAACTATCATTTTTTAACAGAAAGGAAGTTAAAAGCATGAAAACCACCAACAAGCTGGTTGCGCTGCTGCTGGCCGCCGTCATGGTTCTGGGTCTGATGCCCTCCATGACCGTCCACGCCCATGCGCACACCCACG
Source organism: Oscillospiraceae bacterium (assembly GCA_015067895.1). Next base: position 18,245 of record SVLP01000028.1, read on the forward strand.
CGGCGGAGCTGAACGGGATCGAGGAGTATCCCGTCATCACTGCCGACACCCCCGCCACCGCCACCATCGCCAACGGCGGCGACATCGTCTACTTCACCTTCACCCCCGAGAAGACGGATCTGTACTACGTCTACTCCACCGCCGATTCTGATACGGTTGGCTACATCTATGATGCCGATATGAATCAGATCAACTACAATGACGACTCCTACTACGGCGGCACCCTGGGTGTCTATGGCCCCAACTTCTGCATGGAGCAGGTCATGGAGGCCGGCACCACCTACGTCATCGGCGCCAAGTACTACAGCTCCTACTACACCGGCGACTTCACCGTGACCGCCATGACCGGCCACAGCTACACCAGTGAGGTCACCAAGGAAGCCACCTGCACCGAAGACGGCGTTCTGACCCACACCTGCACCTACTGCGGCGACAGCTACGAGGAGGTCATCCCCGCTGCCCACAGCTACGACGAGAAGACCGGCGCGTGCATCTACTGCGGCGAGGCCTACCTCATCACCGGCGTCTGCGGCGAGAACCTGACCTGGGAGCTGGACTACTTCGGCAACCTGACCATCAAGGGCACCGGCGACATGTACAATTACGTTGTCAGCTACTCCGAGAACTACCCCGCCCCCTGGTACAATGACTACGCCAACGCCATCACCGCCCTGGTGGTGGAGGAGGGCGTCACCTCCATCGGCAGCTACGCCTTCTACAACTGCCAGCAGATGGCCTCCGTGTCTCTGCCCGAGTCCCTGACCGCCCTGGGCGCCAATTCCTTCTCCTCCTGCTACGGCATGACCGAGATCGCTCTGCCCGACGCCATCACCACCATCCCCGACTCCTGCTTCAAGTACTGCGGCTCCCTGGAGAGCATCATCTGGCCCGCTTCCCTGACTGCCATCGAGTCCAACGCTTTCTACAGCTGCAACCTGTCCAACCTGATCGTCCCCGAGGGCGTCACCTCCATCGGTCAGTATGCCTTCAGCAACAACAGCAGCCTGAGCAAGCTGACCCTGCCCTCCACCCTGACCACCCTGAGCGACTACGCCTTCGCCTCCATGTACAACACCAAGGACTTCATCTTCAAGGGTGACGCTCCCACCTTCGGCGGCAGCCAGGTCTTCCAGTATATCACCGCCAACGCCTGGTATCCCCTGGGCAACGAGACCTGGACCGAGGAGATCAAGCAGAACTACGGCGGCACCATCACCTGGAGCGGCCTGTGCTCCGGCTCCCATGCCTGGGGCGAGGTCGTCAACGTGCCCGCCACCTGCGAGACCGGCTCCTACATGACCATGACCTGCACCGTCTGCGGCTACACCGAGATCAGCCCCGAGAACGACGACGCTCTGGGCCACGATTATCAGATCGAGCATTACGCAGGCAGCTGCGGCGACTACAGCTACGACATCACCACCTGCTCCCGCTGCGACTACTATACCACCACCAACTGGGTCTGGACTGACCACACCTACGAGACTACCACCGTGGAAGCCACCTGCGAGATCGGCGGCTACAATGTCCACACCTGCTCCATCTGCGGCTACTACTACGAGTCCGACTACACCGCTCCCCTGGGTCACGATGTTGCCGAGTGGAGCGAGCCCACCGAGGCCACCTGCACCGACGACGGCGTCAAGACCGGCTTCTGCGCCCGCTGTGAGCAGACCGTCTCCGAGGTCGTCACCCCCGCTCTGGGCCACGAGTGGGATATGGAGAACGGCACCGCCAACGCCGACGGCTCCATGACCTACCCCTGCATCCGCTGCGACGCCACCTATACCACCGAGGGCAGCAGCCTGCATCTGGGTGACAACCAGTTCACCATCGCCGCCGGCACCGCCAGCGCTGCCAAGACCTACACCGCCGAGAAGTCCGGCAAGCTGACCATCAAGCTGAATGACCTGTACTACTTCAACGACTGGAGCGGCAATTGGACCACCATGGCCATCGACTATTTCGTCGCCACTGAGGGTGCCATCAATATCTACGTCAATGGTGTGAACACCGGCTATACCGTCGAGGGCTCCGAGCTTGAAGCCAACATCGTCCTGAACACCATCGAGGTCGCCAAGGGCGACACCGTCGAGGTGGAGCTCGCCCACACCAGTGCCTCCTGGCTCGACAGCACCGATGTTCGCTTCAACGTGAACCTGGCTCTGGAGGCCGAGGAGGAGCCTGATGTTCCCGAGTTCCTGCCCCTGGTTCTGGGCGACAACGAGATCAGCATGTTCGCCAACTCCGGCGAGGGCCCCGTCTATGGCTGGACTGCCACCGAGGACGGTAACCTGACCGTTCAGTTCACCAAGCTTTCCATGTATTTCTACGGCTTCTGGAGTGAAGAGCCTGTGGTGCCCCATCTGGAGGACGGCGATATCAGCTTCATGGTCAACGGCGACCGTTTCACCGTCGACAGCACCACCGTGGCTGTCAAGGCCGGTGATGTGGTCACCGTCCAGCTCGGCTGCTATACCTACCTCGATACCAATGCTGTCATCACCCTGTCCTTCGGCGACGAGGCCCCCCACGAGCACAGCTTCGGTGAGTGGGTCGTCACCACCGAGCCCACCTGCACCGAGGTCGGCATCGAGACCCGCACCTGTGAGTGCGGCGAGACCGAGACCCGCGAGGTCGCCGCTCTGGGCCACACCGAGGAAGTCATCCCCGGTAAGGATGCCACCTGCACCGAGCCCGGCCTGACCGAGGGCAAGAAGTGCTCTGTCTGTGGCGAGATCCTGGTCGCCCAGGAAGAGATCCCCGCTCTGGGCCACACCGAGGAAGTTATCCCCGGCAAGGACGCCACCTGCACCGAGCCCGGCCTGACTGAGGGCAAGAAGTGCTCTGTCTGCGGCGAGATCCTGGTCGCTCAGGAGGAGATCCCCGCCACCGGCCATGTCAACACTGTGATCCGCGGTGTTTCTGAGCCCACCTGCACCGACGACGGCTACACCGGCGACACCTGGTGCCTGGACTGCGAGCAGCGCATCGCCAAGGGCGAAATCATCCCCGCCCTGGGCCATGACTGGCACGGCACCGGCTGTTCCCGCTGTGACGAAAAGCGCGAGAATCCCTTCGTGGACGTTCCCGAGGATAGCTTCTACATCGATCCCGTCCTGTGGGCCGTGGAGAACGGCATCACCAACGGCGCCACCGATACCACCTTCAATCCCAACGGCAACTGCATGCGCGCACACGTGGTCACCTTCCTGTGGAGAGCCGCCGGTGCCCCCGAGCCCAAGACCACCAACAACCCCTTCACCGATGTGAAGGAGACCGACTTCTTCTACAAGGCCGTCCTGTGGGCCGTGGAGAACGAGATCACCAACGGTCTGACCGCCACCACCTTCGGCCCCACCGTGGACTGCAACCGGGCCCAGGTCGTGACCTTCCTGTGGAGAGCCATGAACAAGCCCGCTCCCACCGCCGCCGAGCATCCCTTCACCGACGTGGCTGAGGATCAGTTCTACTACGAGGCCATGCTGTGGGCTGTGGAGAACGGCATCACCAACGGCCTGACCGAGACCACCTTCGGCCCCAATGCCCTGTGCAACCGGGCCCAAGTCGTCACCTTCCTGTACCGCACCTACGTTAAGTAATCCCTGACCCAAACCAAACGTCCTGCAGGACTCTCCCTGCAGGACGTTTTTTCAGGAACTGCATCCTACCGGTGGATGCCCCTGGGGGCGCATCTGTGTTCCATTGACAAAATACACAAATGCAATTATAATAAATAGCAGCAAATCTGTTCAAAATGTTGGACTAATACGAATTCTTGGTTAAATGGTTTAAGAGCTTTCCGAGGATAAATTGTGCCAGAAAAGGCCGAGGACGACGGTGGGCTGTCGCCCACCTAGGACGAGAACGCATTATGGCGCAATTTAGACCGGAAAGAATGAAACAGTTTAATCAAGAGTTCGTATAATCCCGCTTCTTCATGAAAACGAAACCGGAGGTGTCAAATGACAAAAAACCAACACAGCAAGCAGTCCCCCTCTGCCCCCTCCGGAAAGAAGGTTCCGGTTCTCTGTGCCGCCGTCCTGGTGCTGACTGCGCTGACGGCGGGCCTGCGCGCCTTCACCGCCCCATTCCCCCGGCTGGAGGTGGCCGGACATCGGGTCACCCAGGAGGAATACCTCCGGGCCATGTATCAGGCCCGGAATGATGTGCTCTCCGACCACGCCGCTGCGGGCATTTCCCTGACCGACTGGCGCGCTGAGACCGCTCTGGGAGATCCCCGCGAGCTCACCATGGAGCGGGCCCTGGAGCTGCTGACCCAATACTACGCCGTCAGTACACTGGCCGTGGAGCGGGGCTATCTGGCGGACGCCGGGTTTGATGCCATGGTGCGGGACATGGAGGAAGTCAACCGCCAGCGGCAGGAAGCTCTGGGCACCGGGGCCATGGTCACCGGGATCCCCCAGTTCACCCTGGATGACTACATGACCTACCGGGCCTCCAACCTCCGCCTGCAATTCTGCGGCGACCCAAACAATCCCGAAAACCAGGTGACGGCGGAGGAGCTCCGCCAGCGGTACGAGACCGACAAGGCAAACCTATACGCTCTGCCGGATGATCTGGAGCTCAGCTTTCTGGTGATCGACACCTCGCCCCAGGAGGCCCAGACTCTGAAATCGGAGCTGGAGACCCTGCGGCAGCTGGCCCTGGAGCTAGGCGGCCTTGCCCCGGCTTTGGAGGAGCATCCCCAGCTGAAGGAGCACTACGCAGAAATTACCGTTGACCGGGGAAGCTACAGTGTCTACGCCCGATCCCATGGCGACATCCTGCTCTGCGCCGAGGGGCTGCAGACCGGGGACGTCTCCCAGGTTTTCCAGAATGAGGGCTGGCTCTGCCTGGTGGAGTGCCGCCAGCGGATCACCCGGAATTATGCGCCGCTGGAGGATGTGCAGTCCATCGTCCTCCAGTCCATCCGGGAGAGCCGCTACGATGCCCTCATCGCCCAGCGCGCGGAGGAGATGGAGATCGACGCAGATCTTCAGGCACTCTATCGCTTCACCGCGAAGCAATTCCATTAGATGCCGAAGGCAGCAGCCCCCCGTCAGGCCGCTGCTTTGGTATAAATAATACGCAAAAAAGGAAGGAGCAAACAGAATGTTCAAGAGAATCCTCGCCGCAATGATGGCTTTCGGAATGATCTTCGGCTGCATGCCTGCGGGCTACGCCCATGCCGCCAGCATCCGTCCGACAGCCAGCGGCACCACCTACTATGTCAGCTCAGCGCACGGCGCCGAGGGCAACTCCGGCACCAGCGAGAGCGCCCCCTTCAACAGCCTGCTGAAGATCAACGAGATCACCCTGCAGCCCGGCGACCGGGTGCTGCTGGAGCGGGGCTCCGTCTTCGTCGATGAGTACCTGCACATCAAGGGCTCCGGCAGCGCCGAGGCTCCCATCATCATCGATGTTTACGGCGACGAAAGCCTGCCCAAACCCCTGATCCAGACCAACGGCAAGGGCGTCTGGTACCAGGACTACGGCAAGCGCCTGGATAACACCCTGCACAAGTACCGGGGCAATGTGTCCTCCTGCATCCTGCTGTACGATGTGGAGTACATCGAGATCAGCAACATCGCCATGACCAACGAGGGCGGCTTCGCCGCCGGTGAGGTCTACAACTCCCTGAGCCGTTACGACCGCACCGGCGTGGCCGGTATCGCCGAGAACATCGGCACCGTGGATCACATCCATCTGCGGAATCTGGACATCCGCAATGTCCAGGGCCATGTCCGCAACAAGCACATGGCCAACGGCGGCATCTACCTGCTCTGCCACAAGCCCGACAACGAGGCAGCCACCGGCATCTCCAGATTCGACGACGTCCTCATCGAGGGCTGCCGCCTGGACGAGGTCAACCGCTGGGGCATCGCCGTGGGCTACACCGCCTACTGGGATCAGTTCGAGTACGGCCCCACCATCGATCCCGACATTTGCCGTACCTACGGCTCCACCAACGTGGTCATCCGGGGCAACTACCTGACCAACGTGGGCGGCGACGGCATCACCACCATGTACTGCTATCAGCCCCTGATGGAGTACAATGTCCTCGACGGCTATTGCCAGGACATGACCGAAGCCATCTACGGCCCCAGCGACGGTCAGCTGGTGGCTGCGGGCATCTGGCCCTGGATGTGCAAGACCGCGATTCTGCAGTACAACGAGGCCTACAACTCCACCGCCAACCCCGACGGCCAGGCCTGGGATGCGGACTGGGGCGACAACGCCATCTACCAGTACAACTACTCCTGCAACAACGCAGGCGGCGCCATCATGTTCTGCGGCACCTACGCCTGCAACACCGTCTTCCGCTACAACATCAGCCAGAACGACCTGGCCGGTGTCCTGAACCTGGCCCGCAGCCCCAACGGTGAGATCTACAACAATGTCTTCTACATCAAGGAGGGCGTCAAGATCAACCGCACCGGCATGAGCGGCGGCTGGGGCAACAGCATCTCCAATAACATCTTCTACTACGCCGGTTCCACCCCCGCCGATGCCTCCCTGGGCAACTGGGATGACATCACCGCCCAGTGGCGTAACAACATCTACTTCAACTTTGAAACTACCCCCGCCGACGAGCATGCCATCACCGCCGATCCCATGTTCATCGATCCCGGCAAGGGCCCCAGCGGTGCCCAGCCCAGCGGTCTTGTCCATGCGCGCAGCGTGTTCGACGGCTACAAGGTCAGCCCCGACTCCCCCGCCATCAACGCCGGTATCCCCATCGAGAACAATGGTGGCCTGGACTTCTTCGGAAACGAGCTGGATCTGTTCCCCGACATCGGCGTCCATGAGCACGGCACCTTCCAGTCCGATGCTTCCAAAGCCGTTGTGGTGGATGTGGAGCTGGGTCAGACGGCAACCATCACCGATCTGACCGGCGATTACAACGATGCCGAGCCCAGCATCGACGACGAAATGATCGCCGCCGTCTCCATCTCCGGAACCAGCACCACTACCCGCACCCACGGCAGCGCCGTCTCCTCCCTGACGGACGGCAAGTACATCGTTGTCAACAACCGCGCGGGCAAGACCCTGACCAACCTCGATGCCGCCGCCCAGGAGGGCGAGGCCGGTACCATGAGCGGTCTGAGCCTCAGCGGCACCAAGGATCATGTTTCCGATAACGCCGTATGGACGATCACTGCCTCCGGCGACGGCTACACCCTCCAGGATGCCGGGGGCAAGTACCTGTCCATCGTGCAGAACGATGCCAACGTGGCCGAGAACGAGTCCGTTGTCACCGTTGTGTACCGCAACGGCACCTGGACGCTGAGCCAGGGCGGCGCATACCTCAACGACGCCGCCAACAAGGGCGTCTGCGCCTCCGGCTGGAATGGCGACGGCATCTATGACGCCTCCACCGACGCAGGTTCCCTGTGGACGATCTACCCCGTCAGCGAGGAGGTCGTCTCCTCCACCGAGCTGACCTTCACCGGCCTGTACCCCGGCACCACCAACATCACCATCGGCGACACCCTGTACATCGTCCGGGTTCACGGCGAGCTTCAGGAGGTCGTGCTGGAGGTGGGTGAGACCGCCGAATTCATCGACGAGTCCGGCAATTACACCGATGCCGACACCGGCACCCTGGACGAGACCGTCGCCACCGTGGAGCTGTCCGGCGTCATGATGGATGTCTATGGCCTCGGCGCCAAGGTCACCTCCCTGACCAACGGAAACTACCTTCTGGTCAACACCCGTGCGGGTAAGCCCGTCACCAATGTCGCCGCAAGCTCCGCAGCGGGCGTCGGTGCAGAGTCTGGTCTGACCCTCAGCGGCATCAAGGAGGCCGTGGAACCGGCAGCCGTCTGGAGCATCACCGCCGCCGACGGCGGCTACACGCTCCAGGATCTGGACGGCAAGTACATGACCGTCGGCAGCGCTTCCGCCGGGATCACCGCCGATCCTGTCACACTGTCCCTGAGCTACAGCAGCGGCACCTGGACGATCTCCCGCAATGGTTCCTATCTGAACCACTTCGGCGGCCAGAGCAGCAACTGCGCCGCAGGCTGGAATGACTGGAGCGCGTCCGGTGATGCGGGCAGCCAGTGGGACATCTATGAGGTCACCTCCGCCACCGAAGAGAACGGCACGAGGATCGTCTTCACCGCCGTCGGCAGCGGCGAGACCCATGTGCAGATCGGTGATACCATGTATCACATCACCGTCACCGGCGCGGCCCACGAGCACACCCCCGCCCAGGCCGTCCGTGAGAACGAGAAGGCCGCTGACTGCGTCAACGCCGGTTCCTACGACTCCGTGGTCTACTGCGCCGAGTGCGGCGAGGAGCTGAGCCGTGAGACCGTCACCGTTCCCGCTCTGGGTCACGGCGAGACCGAGGTTCGCGACGCAGCCGCAGCCACCTGCACCACCGAGGGCTACACCGGCGACACCTATTGCACCGTCTGCGGTGAGAAGATCGCCGAGGGCGAGGTCATCCCCGCTCTGGGCCACACCGAGGAGATCATCCCCGCTGTCGAGCCCACCTGTACCGAGACCGGCCTGACCGAGGGCAAGAAGTGCTCTGTCTGTGACGAAATTCTGGTCGCCCAGGAAGAGATCCCCGCACTGGGCCATGACTGGAAGGGCACTTCCTGCCAGCGCTGTGACGCCACCCGTGAGAATCCCTTCACCGATGTCCCCGAGGACAGCTTCTACATCGATCCCGTCCTCTGGGCGGTCGAGAAGGGCATCACCACCGGCGCCACCGAGACCACCTTCAACCCCAACGGTGTCTGCCAGCGTGCCGCTGTCGTCACCTTCCTGTGGAGAGCCGCCGGTTCTCCCGAGCCCACCTCCACCAACAACCCCTTCACCGATGTGAAGGAGACCGACTTCTTCTACAAGGCCGTCCTGTGGGCCGTGGAGAATGAGATCACCAACGGTCTGACCACCACCACCTTCGGCCCCTACGCCGAGTGCAACCGTGCTCAGGTCGTGACTTTCCTCTGGAGAGCCAGGTCGAAGCCCGAGCCCACCGCCGCCGAGCATCCCTTCACGGATGTTGCCGAGGATCAGTTCTACTTCGTGCCCATGCTGTGGGCCGTGGAGAACGGCATCACCAACGGTCTGACTGCCACCACCTTTGGCCCCAACGCCACCTGCAACCGGGCCCAGGTCGTGACCTTCCTGTATCGTACCTACAACAAGTAAGCCCTAAACGATTTGGCCCCCGGCGAAAGCCGGGGGCCATTTTCAATGACACGATATCAGGCCCGCCAAACGGCGGGCCTGTTTGCTATGCAGTTGTGGTCAGACGGATCACTTGGCGATCTCGCGGACGATCTGGTGCATCTCGGCCCACTGCTGCTCCATGTCGGAGACCAGCTTGAACTGGGTACGGCAGCGATCCAGATTCTGATCGGGATAGTGGATGTGGAAATAGTTGTCGCCGTCCAGGTAGTCGGTCAGGAAGCGGATGCCGCACTCCAGGGTCATCAGCTTGGCACCCCAGGGCAGATACTCCAGCTCCGCATCGGTCAGGCCGCCCTCTGCGCCCTCCAGGAAGCCCCGGGTGTAGATCTTATACAGCTCGATGTCGAAGTTGACCTTGGTCAGATCCTTCTCATCCTCCGCGCTGTGGTTGGCGCCGAAGCGGATGGAATCGCCGAAGTCATAGATAGACAGACCGGGCATGGTGGTGTCCAGATCGATGATGCAGATGCCCTCCTGGGTCTCCTCGTCGATCAGGACGTTGTTCAGCTTGGTATCGTTGTGGGTGACCTTCAGGGGCAGCTTGCCCTCCCGGAGGGCATTCAGAGCCACGGAGCAGTCGGCCTTGCGATCCATGACGAACTGGATCTCCGCCTGGACATCCTTGGCCCGGCCCAGCTTGTCGGCCTCCAGGGCCGCCAGGAACTTGGCGAAGCGATCCTCGGTGTTGTGGAAGTTCACGATGGACTCGTGGAGGGTGTGGGCGGGATAGTCGGCCAGCAGACGCTGGAACCGGCCAAAGGCCCGGGCAGAGGCCTCGAACAGCTCGGGAGTGGCCTTCTGCAGGCAGACGGTGCCCTCCACATAGGGCATCAGACGCCAGCACTTTCCGGTGGAGTCGGTGTAGTAGGGCTTGCCGTCCTTGGTATTGACCAGGTTCAGGGTCTCGCGCATCACATCGCCGCCAGCGGCCTCGATCTTCTTACGAAGGTGGGAGGTGACGCCGATGAAGTTCTCCATCAGCTCGTCCTGCCGGGGGAAGGCGGCCACGGACAGGCCCTGGAGGATGAAGCGGATGGCCTTGCCCTCCTGGGGCTGGCAGACCAGGCAGAAGGTGTCGTTGATGTGGCCGCTGCCGTAGCGGACGGCACCCATCAGGGTCTCGGGGAAATCGTAAGCGGCAATGACTTCATTCAGAATGGCTTCGTTTTCAGGAATGTACATGGTTGCTCCTCCTATTACAGGTTATACCAGCGGATCTCGTTGGCATCCAGGTGCAGCTCGAAGCTGCCGTTGTCGGTGTAGACGGTGGTATCCTGGGGCTCGTAGGTGTTGTTGACCACGCAGTACTTGCCGTTGGCAACGAAGGCGTGGACTTCCACGTTGTAGTTGGTGGAGAACCACTTGTTGAGGATCTCCTCGCTGTGGGCGGCCCACAGGATGGCGCGGTACAGCACACGGCTGTTCTCGAAGGAGTAGGGCAGGCCGGAGATATAGACGCTGCGGCCATCGCCGAAGCCGTTGACGGCCATCTGGACTTCCTTGTCCTTCTGCACCAGGATGTCGGTGCCCTCGTAGGCGTAGATGCTCTTCTTGCCCTCGCCGAAGTCCACCTCGCCCTTGACATCGGCCAGGATGAAGTGATCGGGGTTGGCTTCCCAGTTGTACTTGTCGTAGTTCAGGGTGAAGCCGGTCTCCTTCTCCACGCCCAGAACCTTGGCCAGCTGGAAGTAGCGGCCCTGGTACTGGTGGCCGGAGGGCTCGCCGACACCGATGAAGCCGCCGCCATTGTGGACGAACTTCCGGATGGCGGAAGAAATGGCTGCATCCTCCCACTCGGCGCCGCCGGTGTGGGCAGTGTCGCCGTCGCCGACGTTGATGATGACGTCGATGCCGTCCAGGATGGAAGCGTCAGCGCGGATGTCGTCGAAGGAGATGAACTTCACATCGAAGGGAGCGCCGGACAGGGCCTCGATGATGCCGGCATAGGAGTAGTTCTGCTTCTGGTACAGGGCATGGTGCACCATGTGGCAGCCCCAGGCGCGCATCTTGCCCCAGGAGTTCAGGACGGCAACGGTCTTGACGCAGTAGGGAGTGGTGCCCTTGATGTTCTCATACAGCTCCCGGAACTCGTTGCAGACGGACTCCACATAGTCGATGAACTCGGGGAACTCCAGTGCCAGCTTCAGGTAGCCGCCGTAGCCGATGCGGTCGATGGGCTTGCGCAGGATGGCCCGGCGGGCGGTGACCCAGTTCTCCTTGGCCTCCCGGACGGGATCGCCGCCCTCGTGGAAGGTGTCGGGGAAGAAGTAGGGCAGGAACCGGCCCTCGGTGTACTTGACGCCGGGGATGTCGGAGATCAGACGCAGGGTGGAGCCGTTGCCCACGGAGCCGACCACGGCATCCACGCCGATGGACTTCCACTCCTCCATGAAGGGCTCGGTGCCGATCCAGTGGTCGCCCAGGAACATCATGGCTTCCTTGCCCAGCTCGTGGGTGATGTCCACCATCTCCTTGGCCAGAGCCGCGACCTCGCGACGCTGGAAGGCCTGGAAGTCCTTGAACTCCTTGGAGGGGACGCGGTACTGGTTGTTGTAGTAGCCCTGGTCAACGATGTACTCGGGGCGGAACTTGTAGCCGACCTCCTTCTCGAACTGCTCCAGGATGTAGGGGGACACGGAGGCGGAGTAGCCGTACCAGTCCACGAACTTCTCCCGCTTCAGCTCATCGAACATCAGGGTGAACTGATGGAAGAAGGTGGTGTAGCGGATGACGTTGACATAGGGGTGGTCTGCGATGAACTTACGCAGACGCTCCATGGTGAACTTGTGGGTCTTGGGCTGGCGGACGTCGAAGGTGATCTGGTGCTCGAAGTTCTGCCAGTTGTTGGTGACGGCGTTGTACATGTGGACGGGATCCCAGATCAGGTAGGCCAGGAAGGCCACGGTGTACTCGTGGAAGGCAGCGGGAGCGGGGATCTCCACGCAGCCGGTCTCGGCGTTGTAGTCCCAGGCATCGACAGAAACGACTTCACCGGTGGTGCGGTCAACGACTTCCCACCAGCGCTTGATGTCGTCGCGGGTGTTGACCTCCATCAGCTCAGGGCTGATGCCCTTCATCAGGGGGATCTGAAGGGTGCCCTCGGTGGCGGTGTGGAAGCCGGTCATGATGTAGCACTGCTGGACTTCGTCGGGGTTTGCCTTGGCCCAGACATTGTCCTTGCGGGTGGTGTAGTAGGTGGAATAGATCTTGGCGTTCTGACCCTGCAGCTCTGCGGGGAAATCGGTGCCGTCGCAGTCACGGATGGCGTCTGCGCCCCAGCGCTTCATGATCTCCAGCGTCTGGGGCACCACGTCCAGGTCAGTGGGGATGGTCACACGGCCGGTCTTTCTTGCGTCAATCATAATTCTAATTCTCCTTGAAAAGCGTAAATGTTTGGCATAGAAACCTTCCCTCCACAAAGGGAGGGAAGGCAGAGAAAACAAAGGGGAAACGGATCAGCCCTTGACACCACCGCCGGTGACACCGGAGATAATCTTCTCGGACATGAAGATGTACAGCAGGAAGGTGGGCAGGAACACGATGATAACCGCAGCGAACATACCGCCGTAATTGCCGGAGTACTTCATCGCGTTGACGATCTGCAGCAGACCAACGCCGACGGGCGTCATGGTTTCGCTGCTGGTGAAGATCAGAGCCATGAAGAACTCGTTCCAAACGGACAGGAAGTTGAAAATGGTAACGGTGATGACCGCAGGCTGCACCAGAGGCAGCATGATCTTCCAGAAGGTGCCGATGGCGCTGCAGCCGTCGAGGTATGCAGCCTCCTCGTAGGAGCGGGACAGAGTGGCAAAGAAGTCCAGCATGTAAATGGTGGTGTAGGGAACCTGCAGCATGATGTACAGGGCGATCAGCAGGATGCGGCCCTTGATGCCCCACTGGACAGCCAGAGAGTACAGGGGCATGATAATCATGATGGAGGGAACACTCATCGCAATGACCAGACCGATGCGCAGCGCCTTGCTGCCCACGAATCTCCAGCGGGAGAGCACATAAGCAGCAGGTGCGGAAATGACCAGAACACCCGCAGCAGAGACGGTGGCATACAGCAGGGAGTTTCCGAAGAACACGGAAACGTTCTGATTGGTCCATGCGGTGACATAGTTTTCCCAGTGGAAACCGGTCTTGAATTCCAGAACCGCACCGGTAAAGATCTCGCGGGAAGTGGACAAGCTGGCGCCCAGGATCCAGAACAGCATGATGGCGGTAAAGGCCACCCAGGCAGAAACGATCAGGTAACCGGGAAGCAGTCTGGCTTCCTTTTTCCAGTTGATTTTTTCACGATACTTAGCCATAGTGAGCCTCCTCTCTTAGTATTCCAGATCAGAATCTTTCAGAACCACGTTCATGATCGCATAGATGGCGATGATGATAAGGGTCAGCACCACGCCGACGGCAGCGCCTGCGCCGGCATCACGCTCCACGATACCGGTACCGCCGAACACGGTGTCGTACAGATACACGACAGGCGCGATGGTGGAACCCTCGGTATTGATGGAGGAGAACATCTTCGACCACAGGAAGAAGGTGGTGGTGTTGATGCTCCAGAAGGTGATGGAGGTGCGGATGATGCCCTTCATCAGGGGCAGGGTGATGTTGGTAAACTGGACGACCTTGCTGGCGCCATCGATCGTAGCGGCCTCATACAGATCCTTGGGGATGCCCTCGATGCCGCTGATATAGATCAGCATATAGTAGCCGACGCTGCCGAAAATGAAGGCGGCCAGCATTGACCAAAACTTCATGTCGGAGCCGAGCCACTGGATCTTGTCGCCGCCGAACAGCTTCACGATCTCATTGAGCAGACCAAAGTCATAGTGGAAGATGTACTGGATCCACATGGTGGCCAGTGCAACGGCACTGATGATGTTGGGCATATAGATGGCTGCCTTGAAGAACTTCGCGCCGCGGATACCGCTGGTCAGAACCACGGCCATCAGCATGGAGAGCGCCAGGGTAATGATGCCGCCCACCAGCCAGATACGCACCATATTCAGCAAAGCCTGCCGGAAGCCGGTGCTGTTAAAAATCTTGATATAGTTGTCCAGTCCATTGAAGCTCCATACGTCGGTGGAGGAGGTCAGGCTTTCCACCCGGAAGAAGCTCATGATGACGGTACGGCTTACCGGATAAACAAACATGAGCAGCAAACTCAGGACTGCGGGCATGATGAACAGAAAGATCATCAGCTTATTCTTTTTCATTCCAGAATCACCTCTTCAGTAAAATGCGAACAGGACAGAGGCCTGTGCCTGAATACAGGTCAGGTACAAGCCCCTGCCCTGTTCTTAAAAAGGCGGCACCGCGTTGGGTGCCGCCTGCGGAGACAAGAATTAGTTCAGAGCGTCCATAGCAGCGCACCATGCTGCGCCGTCAGCGAACTTGCCCTCAAAGATCTGAGTGGACAGATCCTTGTAGCCCTGGCTGCGGTCGCTGTCGATGTTGCCGCACCAGCTCATGGGCTTGACGGTGTTCTTCAGAGCATCAACGGAGCCAACCAGAGTGGCCTCGGTCAGGGAGACGTCAGCGGGGATCTGCTTGCAGTTGTCAACCAGCTTCTGGCCGTAGGTACCGGTAACAGTGAACAGGATGAAATCGAAAGCAGCCTGGGGATTCTGGGAGTACTTGGTGATGGCCATGGAGTTGGCACCGGCGTAGGAAGAGGTGTCAGCGCAGTTCTCAACCTCGGGGAAGGCGAAGAAGCCCCAGTCGACCTCACCGACGGAGTTGTTGACCTCGGCGCAGACGTAGTCAGCGCAGACGATCATGGCAGCGGTGCCCAGACCGATCTTGGTCTGGCTGTTGGGATACTGGTCGGGAGCGCCTTCGGCCAGGTAACCGGCGTTGACGAAGTCGATGATCTCCTGAGCGGCAGCAACGGCATCAGCGTTGGCAGCCCAACCGCCGTTGGCGGACAGCTCCTTGATGGTGTCCTCACCCAGGTGACGAACCAGCTGATGGTAGACGTTGAAGTCAGCGTAAGCGGAGTCCAGAGCCAGAGGAGCAATGCCAGCGTCCTTCAGCTTGGCACAAGCATCCAGGAACTCAGCCCAGGTAGCGGGAACGGCATCGATGCCGGCAGTGGCAAAGGCAGCCTTGTCGTAGAAGATGCCGCCGATGTTGGGCTGCTCAACGATGGAGTTCAGGAAGCCAGCCCACTCGATGGTCTGGTTGTTGAAGCAGGCGTAGCCGATCTGGTCGTAGCCAGCAGCAGCAGCCATCTCGGTCAGGTCGAAGGTGTAGGGAGCGTAAACCTGGCCAATGCGGGTGTAGTCATCGTCGAAAACGTCGATGTTCTCGCCGGACTCCAGGGAAGCGGACAGCAGGGTCTTGATGTCGCGGCCCTTCCACTCGATGTTGACCTTGGCGCCGGTCTCAGCCTCGAAAGCGGCAGCAGCCTCTTCGATGACCAGAGCCTGGGGCTCGCCGGAGCTCCACATGGACCAGTAGGTCAGCTCAACGCCTTCGTACTTCTTGGCCTCAGCCACGGGGGCAGTGGTCTCGGGGGTGTCGTTGCCAGCCTGGGGAGCAGTGGTCTCGGGAGCATCGTTGCCGCAGGCAACCAGACCCAGAACCATGACCAGAGCCAGAACAAGTGCAATGATCTTCTTCATTTGTTTTTCCTCCTAAAAATTTTCTGTGCAGGAACTCATATCCTTCCACGGTTATTAGTATAGTGGTTTTCGTCTCATTTTTCAATTATGTTCTTGTCAAATGCTTTATATATCTTGCTATCCCGGAGGATTTCGTCATTTTGCCAATTTTAGCCAATTCCATTTGTGCAACAATCCCCCTGTTTTATGCAGTTTCAACACGCATCTCCCCTCCTCCATTCCACAATCCTGCCCATTGCATTTTTCCGGATATGCAATATAATAGATATGACAGCAATATACTTGCAAAGGATGTGCCGCCATGAGCCATACGAATTATACCTTCAGCCTGATGGACGGATCTTTGCCCCGACAGCAGATGATCCTGCGCAATGTTGCCTCCGCAAAATACGGCGGGGATTGGCATTCCCTCCCCCACTCCCACAGCTATACCGAGCTGTTTTACATCGTTGGCGGTGACGGTCAGTTTCAAATCAACGAAACCCTGTTCCCCGTCCAGGCCCACCAGCTTGTGGTCGTGAATCCCAATACCATCCATACGGAGGTCAGCTACGAAGCCCACCCGCTGGAGTACATCGTGCTCGGGATCGAGGGCGTCGAATTGACGATCCCCGGCTCTGATGAAGCACGTTATTGCATCTATTCCTTTCCGGAGCACAACGAGGTGCTCACCTGCATGCAGAACATCCTTCAGGAAATGCAGGATCGAAAACCGGAATACCAGACCCTCTGCCTGGCCTGCATCGACATCATCATGGTACAGCTCATGCGAAATGCCAGCGTATCCGTCACACAGGCCCCCTCCCGCTTCCCTACGAACCGCCAGTGCGCCTACGTGCGGCAATATATCGACCAGCATTACAAAGAAAATATCACGTTGGATACCCTCGCGGAAAAGGCCAGCATCAACAAATACTACATGGCACACGCCTTCAAGCGTGAATACGGCGTGTCTCCCATCAATTACCTGATCGCCTGCAGGATCCGGGAGGGCAAACGGCTTCTGGCCGAGACGGATTTTTCCCTGTCTCAAATCGCCTCCGTTCTGGGTTTTTCCTCCTCCAGCTACTTCTCCCAGCGTTTCCGCAATGCAGAAGGGATGAGCCCGACCGAATACCGGAAGGCAAACCAGGTGACCCTCCTGCACGATCCGCTTTGATATCTGAATAAAAATGGCCCCCGGCTTGAAGCCGGGGGCCAAATCGTTTAGGGATTACTTAACGTAGGTGCGATACAGGAAGGTCACGACCTGGGCCCGGTTGCAGGTGGCGTTGGGGCCGAAGGTGGTCTCGGTCAGACCGTTGGTGATGCCGTTCTCGACAGCCCACAGCATGGGCACGAAGTAGAACTGATCCTCAGCCACGTCGGTGAAGGGATGCTCCGTGGCGGTGGGAGCGGGCTTCTCCATGGCCCGCCACAGGAAGGTCACCACCTGAGCACGGTTGCACTCGGCATAGGGGCCGAAGGTGGTGGTGGTCAGACCGTTGGTGATCTCATTCTCCAC
>SVLP01000029.1 GCA_015067895.1 Oscillospiraceae bacterium
ACACCGTCAAGTCCATCGCCGTTCTGGACCGCACCAAGGAGCCCGGCTCCCAGGGCGAGCCCCTGTACCAGGATGTCGTCATGGCTCTGGCCAAGTGCGGCTGCAACAACGTGACCGTCATCGGCGGCCGTTACGGTCTGGGTTCCAAGGATACCACTCCCGCCTCCTTCTTCGCAGTTTACGAGGAGCTGGCCAAGGAAGAGCCCAAGCACGAGTTCACCCTGGGCATCGTTGACGACGTGACCTACCTGTCCCTGGACGAGAAGGTCTCCCCCAACACCGCAGCTGAGGGCACCATCGAGTGCAAGTTCTGGGGTCTGGGCGGTGACGGCACCGTCGGCGCCAACAAGAACTCCATCAAGATCATCGGCGATCACACTGACAAGTACGTTCAGGCTTACTTCCAGTATGACTCCAAGAAGACCGGTGGTGTCACCGTTTCCCACCTGCGTTTCGGCGACAAGGCCATCCGTTCTCCCTACTACATCAACAAGGCTGACTTCGTCGCCTGCCACAACCCCTCCTACATCACCAAGGGCTTCAAGATCGTCCAGGACGTCAAGCCCGGCGGCGTGTTCCTGATCAACTGCCAGTGGAACCTGGAGGAGCTGGAGCATCATCTGGATGCCGCTTCCAAGCGGTACATCGCTGAGAACAACATCCAGCTGTACCTCATCAACGCCATTGACCTGGCCATCAAGGTCGGCATGGGCAAGCGCACCAACACCATCCTGCAGTCCGCATTCTTCTCCCTGGCCAAGGTCATGCCCGAGGCAGAGGCCATCGGCTACATGAAGGCTGCCGCTGAGGCTTCCTACCTGAAGAAGGGCCGCGATGTCGTTGACAAGAACTGGGATGCCATCGACGCCGGTGCTACCGCCTACGTCAAGGTCGAGGTTCCCGCTTCCTGGGCTACCGCCGAGGACAACACCGTCGAGGTCGAGCTGGAGGGCAACCCCGAGACCGTCGCCGTTGTCAAGAACATCCTGAACCCCGTCGGCAAGATGAACGGCTACTCCCTGCCCGTTTCCGCCTTCGTCGGCATGGAAGACGGCCAGTTCCCCCTGGGCGCTGCTGCTTACGAGAAGCGCGGCGTTGCCGTTACCGTTCCCGAGTGGGATGAGACCAAGTGCATCCAGTGCAACAACTGTGCCTATGTCTGCCCCCACGCCACCATCCGTCCCTACGCTCTGACCGAGGCTGAGGCTGCTGCCGCTCCCGCCGGTGCCAAGATCATCCCCATCAAGGCCGGCAAGGGCAAGGGCGTCTACTCCTACACCATGGCTGTGTCTCCTCTGGACTGCATGGGCTGCGGCGTCTGTGTCGGCGTCTGCCCCACCAAGGCCATCAAGATGGTTCCCCAGGAGTCCCAGGCTGCTCAGCAGGAAGTCTTCAACTACATGGTCTCCAAGGTCGCTCAGAAGCCCGAGATGGAAGACAACACCGTCAAGGGTTCCCAGTTCCGCAAGCCTCTGCTCGAGTTCTCCGGCTCCTGCGCTGGCTGTGCTGAGACCTCCTACGCCCGCCTGATCACCCAGCTGTTCGGCGACCGTATGTACATCGCCAATGCCACCGGTTGCTCCTCCATCTGGGGCGGCCCCGCTGCTACCTCTCCCTACACTGTCAACGCTGAGGGTCACGGCCCCGCATGGCAGAACTCCCTGTTCGAGGACAACGCTGAGCAGGGTCTGGGTATGTGGACTGCTCAGGCTGTTATCCGTGAGTCCCTGGCCAACAAGGTCAAGACCGTCATGGCTAACACCGAGGACGCTGACCGCAAGGCTGCCTGCGAGAACTGGCTGAACACCATGGACAACGGCGAGGCCAACAAGGCTGCCACCAAGGCTCTGGTTGCCAACCTGGAGTCCAATGTCTGCTGCGACACCGTTAAGGACATCCTCTCCAAGAAGGAGTACCTGTCCAAGAAGTCCGTCTGGGTCTTCGGCGGCGACGGCTGGGCTTACGACATCGGCTTCGGCGGCGTCGACCATGTCCTGGCTTCCAACAAGGACGTCAACATCTTCGTCTTCGACACCGAGGTTTACTCCAACACCGGTGGTCAGGCTTCCAAGGCTTCCAACATCGGCCAGGTTGCTCAGTTCGCAGCCGCCGGTAAGGAGACCAAGAAGAAGTCCCTGGCTGAGATCGCCATGTCCTACGGCTACGTCTACGTTGCTCAGATCGCCATGGGCGCCAACCAGGCTCAGACCATCAAGGCCATCACCGAGGCCGAGGCCTACAACGGCCCCTCCCTCATCATCGGCTACGCTCCCTGTGAGATGCACTCCATCAAGGGCGGCATGATGAACTGCCAGGCTGAGATGAAGAAGGCTGTCGAGTGCGGCTACTGGAACCTGTTCCGCTTCGATCCCAGCAAGGAGACCGGCAAGTTCACTCTGGACTCCAAGGCTCCCAAGGGCGGCTACCAGGAGTTCCTGGCCAACGAGGCCCGCTACTCCCGTCTGAAGATGGCCAACCCCGAGCGCGCTGCTGACCTGTTCGCCAAGAACGAGGCCGCTGCCAAGGAGCGTTGGGAGCATCTGAACAAGCTGGTTGAGCTGTACAAGGACTAATCTCCCACAGCTTCGCTGACTTAATTTGATCCCGTCCGCCCCCGGTTCGCCGGGGGCGGATTTTCACAAGGAGACTATTATGGGAATCATCCAATTTTTTAAGGAGCTTTCCAATTTCAAAAAGGTCGTGACCGATGCTGCCAAGGCCGCATCCGAAGAACCGGCCGAGCTGCCGGTTCTCTCCCCCTACATGGATGACGATACGCTGTTTGAGACTGCTGTGGAGCGCATCGATATCCTTGTTGAACTGCACGAAGAGGATGCGGAACATGCGCCCCTGACTCTGCCCCAGCGGTATTGCTATGCTTTGAACCTCCTGGAGCTGGAGGTCAACAACGGCGGTCTGTGTCAGTTCTTCGTCAATTCCAGCCGCCTTGCAGCCCCCTGGGTCAGTGACGGCCTGGCCGCCATCGGAGCAGCGGAGCACAAGGAGCTGTTTGACGGCTTCATCGGCAAATACAGGATCGATGTGAAGGATCTGTCCTCCTTCTCCATCCTCCGGGTGCGGGATTTTGAAAAGCAGGCAAAGCGTTATCCCTTTGACGAGTATGACGATCGGTTCTACACCCTCCCCTCTCTCCGGGAGCCGCTGACCGCCTACATCCGGCAACATCTTGACGAATTCTGATTCGGAGGAGTATTTTATGCTGTGTACCATCATCGATATCCGCGGCGACTATGCCTATGTCAAGTATCTTGACACCGGTGTGGTCTCCGAGGTCGCCATCGCCCTGCTGCCCTTCGGCGTGGACGTGGGCGACAAGCTGAAGTTTGAAAACTACGAATTCGAGCGGGTGTGATCCTATGAAGCGAAAGATCATTCCCATCCTCTGCGGCATTCTGGCCGTATTGCTGCTGGCCATGCTGATCCCCAGCATCCCGATCGCCGCAAATTTCGGCGGACGGGGCGAGCCGGGCGGCGAGACCCTGATCGTTCTGGGCACCACCGTCAACGGCACCGAGCCCTCCCCCATGCTGAAGCAGCGTCTGGACGCGGCGGCAGAATACCTGAACGCCCATCCCGATGCCCGGTGCATCGTCACCGGCGGCAAGGGCGACGCGGAGAACCTCTCCGAAGCCCAGTGTATGTATAATTACCTGACCGCCGCCGGAATCGATGCAGACCGCATCACCATGGAGGATCGGGCCACCAGCACTGTGGAGAATCTCCGAAACGTCCGCGCCATGCTGGACACCAACGAGGTGGACATCCTCTCCAGTGACTTCCACCTTTACCGCTCCGGTCTGATCGCCAAGGAAGCTGAATTCATCCCCACGCTGATCCCCGCCAAGACCGAGCCCTTCTCCCTGCTGGCTCCCTGGTTCCTCCGGGAGATCTTCGCCCTTTACGGGTATCTGCTCAGCTGACCGCAAAAAATGCCGCCCTCCGGCGGCATTTACTTTTTTCTCAGGTTGTGCTACAATATGGGCGTCACGGCAGAAAGGAGTCACAATGAAACGAATCGATACAAAATGGATCCTCTGCGGCGCACTCACCGTCCTGGGGCTCTTTCTGATCTTCTGCCTGGTGGGCTACAAATTCGGCGGGCTTTTTTTCCTGGGTCTTGCAGCTCTGATCCCTGTCTACCACTTCCTGCGCCATGATTTTCTGCGCCGGCTGCTGACGGCTCTGCTCTTCCTGGCCTTCGCCGCCATGTCCATCACCGGCGGCGTTATCGCCCGGGATGCCCGGGGCTCAGCCGAGCCGAAGGCAGACTGCCTGATCGTCCTGGGCTGCCAGGTCAACGGCACCACCCCCTCCCGGATGCTCCGCCAGCGGCTGGACGCGGCCATCGACTATCTGAACACCTATCCCGATTCCGCCGCCATCGTCTCCGGCGGCCGGGGCCCCGGCGAAGGCATCTCCGAAGCGGAGTGCATGTTCGATTACCTGACCGCCGCCGGGATCGATCCTGACCGGATCCTTCTTGAGGATCAGGCCACCAGCACCATGGAGAATCTGCGCTATTCCCTGGAGCTTCTGGACGAGGGCGCATCCGTCGCCATCGTCTCCAATGAGTTCCACCTCTACCGGGCGGGACAGATGGCGGCCAGTCTCGGACTGGACGCATCCCTCATTCCCGCATCCACCGAATTTCCCCTCCTCCTGACCAGCTATTCCCTCCGGGAGATCCTGGCCGTCTGGAAATACCACATTTTTGGAGGCTAACCTATGAGAACCTATGCAGACTACGCCTGGGAGCGGGCATCCCAGCTCCTTGCCATCGACTCCCCCACAGGCTTTACGAAGAACGCAGCCGTGTGGGTGCGAAACGCTTTTTCTGAGCTGGGCTACAATGCGAAGCTCACCAACAAGGGCGGTGTCCTCGTCGATCTGGGCGGCCCTGACGACGGCAACGGCCTGATGCTCTGCGCCCACACCGACACTCTGGGCGGCATGGTCGCCCAAATCAAGGCCGAAGGACGGCTGAAGCTGACGGGTCTGGGCGGCATGGAGCCCAACAACGGCGAGTGCGAGAACGTCCGCCTGTACACCCGGGACGGCAATGTCTACGAGGGAACACTGTACCTCCACAACCCCAGCGTCCACGTCAACGACGACTACCACACCGCCCGCCGCAGCTGGGACACCACCGAGGTGGTGCTGGACGAGCTCGTCTTTTCCGAAGCCGATGCGAGAAAGCTGGGCATCGAGGTGGGCGACATCGTCTGCTTCGACCCCCGCACCCGGCGCACCGCAAGCGGCTACCTGAAGAGCCGGTTCCTGGATGACAAGCTCAGCGTGGGCATCCTGCTCTCCTTCGCCAAATATCTGAAGGACAAGCGGGTCACTCTCCCCCGCCATCTGTGGATCCACGTGACCGTCTACGAGGAGGTGGGTCACGGTGCCTGCGCATCCGTCCCGGGCGGCCTGAGCGAAGCCATCAGTGTGGACATGGGCTGTGTGGGCGACGGCTGCCAGTGTACCGAGCGGGAGTGCTCCATCTGCGCCAAGGATTCCCGGGGCCCCTACAACTACGATGTGGTGGGCAAGCTCATCGCCGCCGCCAAGCGGGAGGGTGCTGCCTACGCCGTGGATGTCTACCCCCACTACGGCTCCGATGTGGACGACACCCTGAAGGCCGGCGCGGACATCCGCCACGGTCTCATCGGCTCCGGCGTCTTCGCCAGCCACGGCTACGAGCGCAGCCACATCGACGGCGTATACAACACACTTTTGGTCTTGAAAGGATATCTGGAGGTCTGATGCGGTACTATTACGCGCCCCTGGAGGGCATCACCGATGCCACCTTCCGGCGGCTCCATCAAAAATACTTCCCGGGCGTGGACAAATATTTCATGCCCTTCATCTCCCCCACCATCCACCGCTGCCTGACCAATCGGGAAGCCCGGGAGCTGCCGAAGGCCGACAGCGTGGACTTCGCCGCCGTGCCCCAGCTGCTGGGCAAGAATGTGGAGGACATGCTCTGGGCCATCGAGGTGTGCCGGGATCTGGGCTATGACGAGGTCAATATCAATCTGGGCTGTCCCTCCGGCACGGTGGTCAGCAAGGGTAAGGGCAGCGGCATGCTGTCGGACATTTTCGCCCTGGATGCCTTTCTGGAGCAGATCTACAGCAAAGCAGTCCTCCCCGTGTCCCTGAAGACCCGGATCGGTGTCAACGATTCGGAAAACTGGGCGAAGATTCTGGAGGTCTACCGGGATTACCCCGTGAAGGAGCTGACCGTCCATCCCCGGATCCGCAAGGCCTTCTACAAGGGCGAGTGCGTCATGGCCGCTTTTGCACAAGCTGTGGAAAACTCCCCCTTCCCGGTCTGCTACAACGGCAATGTCACCTCCATCGCGGACGCAGAAAAAATCACGGCCCAGTTCCCCACCGTGGAGTCCGTCATGATCGGCAGAGGTCTGGTGGCTGATCCGGGCATGCTCTGCGGCGGCACCGACCGGGAGACCCTGAAAGCATTTTTGAATGAACTGAGCGACACCTATTGTGTCGTTTTCGAAAGCAAGCGCAACGCCATCTACCGGATGAAGGACAACTGGCACTACCTCATCGCCCTCTTTGAGGGCAGTGAGAAGCACTGGAAGGAGCTGCGCAAGTGTACCGACTACGACCGGTTCACGGCCATCGCAAACGAGATCATCACCACGCTTCCCATGCGGGAGCACCCGGAAATTTCTTGGTAAGGAGGAACCATTATGGGTAAAGTCAAATTCAATCCCGATCCCGAGGTCGTCAAAATGATCCAGGAGGGTCTGAAGGCCAAGGACGGCTACTGCCCCTGCCGTCTTCAGAAAACCCCGGAAAACAAATGCATCTGCCAGGAATTCCGGGATCAGATCGCCGACCCCGACTTCGAGGGCTTCTGCCACTGCATGCTGTATTACAAGGAAAAGTGACCCAACAAAAAGCACGTCATTGCGAGCCAGTCCGCAGACTGGCGTGGCAATCTCCGAAGGTTTCCGGAACCCCGGAGGGGATTGCCACGTCGGCCTTTGGCCTCCTCGCAATGACGTGTTCTTTTTTATGCTTCTTCCCAAAACAGGTCATTCAGCGTCAGTCCCAGCACCCGGCAGATGCTGATGCACAGCCGGATGGTGGGGTTATAGTCGCCCTTTTCAATGGCGTTGATGGTCTGCCGGGACACGCCCACGGCGGCGGCCAGAGCCTCCTGGCTCAGGCCCTTTTCCGTCCGGGCCTGCTTCATGGCGAGATTCTTACCCATCGTCCTCCTCCCGCTCCTCCCGCTTGCGCAGGAAGCGCCGCAGGGCGATCAGAAACGCGACGTAGCAACAGGCGCTGCCCATCAGAAGCCTGACCGGTGTGCGCCCCATAATCAGATTGTACAGGCCCCAAATCAGCATCCATGTGATTCTGCTGCCTTCCTTCTCCCGCAGACGGAGATAGGCGTCCTTCCAGATCGCCACCGTCGCAAAGGTCAGGATCATTATCAGGATGCCGATGTTGGATACCTCCTGGATGGACAGGGGGAAATCCTCCCAAAATTCCGCAAGCTGGAGCAGGAACAGATACACTACACCCGCAGTCAAGCCCGCCTTGTTTGCCTTGCCCTGGGCGATCAGCTGCCGCTCGTCGTAGCCGCCCAGATCGTCCTTTTCCTCGTCCTTTGTCAGCCAAATCCAAAACCCGATGCCGAATACCGTGATGGTGCCCCAGGCCACCAGGGTCGCAATGGATGTTTCGTTCATGCTTCATCGCTCCTTTCTGTCAGATCCCGGATCCAGAGGACGACGGTTCGGAGGAGCAGCATCCCGCTCCGGGACAGCCAGCACAGGGCGAATGCACCGTTGATCCACGCAGTCTCCGGATCCCACGGGGCTTTCTGCAGCGCAGTCACCAGCCAAAGCACGCCAAGCAGGCCGTCGCTCAGGATCCGG
This sequence comes from Oscillospiraceae bacterium, assembly GCA_015067895.1. Next base: position 7,935 of record SVLP01000029.1, read on the forward strand.
GTGCCGAGCTTTTCTCCCCGCTGCTGAAACGCATCATGGAAGATACAGTGGGCATCGAAAACCATCATCATCACGATCAGACCGTACACCGCGAATATCGACCAATGCTCCGGCCGGAGGAGGTCAAATGCATATCCCATATATAACCCCAGCAGATACATCATAGCGGTGCTCATCGCCAGATTTGCGCCCCGTCCCCGCTCGATGAGCTGGCGTTCATCAAACTTGTGCGCAATGGCCTTTTCAAGTACGTTCAGCAGATACCCGGCTGCGATGGCAATGCCGGAAATGGTAAGGATCGGCATCAGAATGTGAGAGTTCATCGTCCACGCCTCCTTTTTTGTTTTGTCAAATATATTTTACATTATTACCGCGTATTTGTCAACTATATTTGACATTTCAAATTGCACTTGATGTTTATTCCCTGCGGGCGTATAATAAGGAAAAACAAAACTGGAGTGAACCCCATGATTATTTACACCATCGAGAATATGCAGCTGGCCATGGAGCGGGCCCTGTACGGTGCCCACGACTGTCTGATCCGCAGGTGCGTCTTTGACGGCCCCGCCGACGGCGAGTCCGCCCTGAAGGAGTGCCGGGAGATCCTGGTGGAGGACTGCGATTTCCGGCTGCGCTACCCCTTCTGGCACGTGACCGGAGCCAATGTGAAGCGCATTACCATGACCGATACCTGCCGCGCCGCCTTCTGGTATGACCGCAATGTCCAGGTCTACGACTCAAAGCTCGGCGGCATCAAGGCCTTCCGGGAGATGGACGACTGTCTGCTGCAGGGCTGCGACATCGACTCCAAGGAATTCGGCTGGTTCTGCCGCGGCCTGACCGTCCGGGACAGCCGTCTGGTCTCCGAGTATCCCTTCTTCCAGTGCAAAAGCATGGAGATCGACAACCTCACCATGCAGGGCAAGTATTCCTTCCAGTACTGCGAGGATGTGACCATCCGCAATTCCGTCCTGGACACCAAGGATGCCTTCTGGCATGCGAAGAACGTGACCGTTTACGACAGCGTCATCAAGGGCGAGTATCTGGCCTGGTACTCCGAGAATGTCCGTCTGGTGCGGTGCAAAATCATCGGCACCCAGCCCCTGTGCTACTGCAAGGGTCTCGTTCTGGAGGACTGCACCATGGCCGGCTGCGACCTGTCCTTCGAAAATTCCGAGGTTCAGGCCACCGTCACCGGCTCCATCGACTCTGTGAAGAATCCCCACAAGGGCTTCGTTCATGCCGACGAGATCGGAGAAATCATCATCGATGAATACAAGTGGTTCGGCTCCTGCGACATCCGCACCGCCGCCCGTACATAAAAAACCATCCCTCCGGGCAACCTACGCCCGGAGGGATCTTTATGACGGAAAAGCAATATGACGCGCTGGTGAAGGAACTGTCGCCCAGATCGCCGGTTTTGAAGGACTGCATCTGGGCCTTCTGCGTGGGCGGCGGCATCTGTGTGCTTGGGCAGCTCTTTATCAACTGGTACTCTTCGCTCGGACTCGGGAAGCAGGAGGCCTCCGGCGCGGCCTCCATGACCATCGTCGCCATCGCGGCGGTGCTGACGGGCCTGAGCGTCTTCGACGACATCGCCAAGCATGCGGGCGCAGGCACCCTGGTGCCCATCACCGGCTTCGCCAACTCCATCGCCGCCCCGGCGGTGGAATTCCAGACCGAGGGGCGGATCCTGGGCACGGCGGCGAAGATGTTCACCATCGCGGGGCCCGTGATCGTGTACGGGCTGTCAGCGTCCGTGGTGTACGGGCTGATCTATTGGCTCACCACCTTATGAACAGCAAAAAGCACCGTGGCTTCACGGTGCTTCAGACTGTCGAGAACGATTCATTTCTTGCCCCCCGCATTTATGAGGGGGTTGCCCGCAGGGCGGGGGGGAGTCCGAATATTTGCGTTGCAAATATTCGGAAAATCCCGTTTTTCAGAAAAAACGGGCAGACCCCCTCCGTCACGATGGCTCCGGGCTTTGCCCGAATCCATCGCGACACCTCCCCCATAAATGGGGGGGCAAGAGGGGCTTGACAAACAGACGCACCGTGGCTTCACGGTGCTTTTTTCCATTACCGGATCTCAATGACGGAGCATCCATCGGTGTTGGGCTCCTGTACGCAGAGCATCTTTCCTCCGGCGGACAGCAGATAATCACGAAGATCCCTGTGATCTTTGATTTCGTCAGGCAAATACATGCCGCATTTGGGGCGGTAGGTATCCGCGTGGTAATCGCCGCCGCAGGTGACGATGAGCTGCTTCTCCCGGGCGATCTCCAGCAGCTCCTTCGAATAGGAGTTTCCATACAGCGGGTGGCAGTTGATCTCCACCCCGTCCAGATAGTCGGTGTCCAGCACCGTGGCTCCGTTTCGGAAGGGATGTGCCTGGATCAGAACGCCGCCTCCGGACTTGACCAGCTCGAACAGCTCCCTTTGGGTGCAGTCGAAGAGCCGCGGATGCTTCCGCAGAAACTCCGGCTCCACGCCGTAGATGAGCATATGGACATTGGGATAGAGCTCCATGGTCACCTCGACCCCGAAAAAGACCCGGCAGCCGATCTGTCTGCCATATCGCTCCGCTGCGATAAATTCGGCGATGTAGCGTTCCACGAACTCGTCCACGCGGCCCTCTTCCGCGTAGGAGCTCTGATAGTGATTGGTCAGGACGATGCCGTCCATGCCGTTGTCCAGAGCTTGCTTCAACACCGCATCAAAGGGGATCTGGCAGCAACGGCTGATCCCGGAGGAATGGGCGTGTAAATCGATCAGCATATGGATACCTCCCATTTCTGTTTGGGTATATTATATTTTGATGCGTGTGAAATTGCAAGGTCGAAATGCTCTGTGCATGACACAGAAAAGCACCCGCCGACGCGGGTGCTTCCTCATGTTAACGCTTTCTCACCGGGAGCCACAGCTCCACATACTTTTTGCTGTTGTACTCCTCGTCGCCAGGCCGGTAGAACCAGTGGATGACCTCCACCTCGGGGCCCTCGGCCAGCTCGTACCCGGCAGCGGGCAGCAGCTCCGTCACGGCGCGCCGGTACAGCTCCTCCAGATCATTGCAGGGCCACTTGCACCGGGGCGTCTCGCAGACCAGATAGGTGCCCGCCGGGATGGTCAGCTCCTCAAAGCGTCCGGCGATCTCCTGCCCCATCTCCTCTGCAATGCTTGCGACGCTCTCATCCCCGATCCAACTGGCGATGTGGTAGTCATAGCCGTCATCGCCAAAATTGGAATAGACCGCATAGCTGGTGTCGCAGTCATGAGCCATGTACTGGAGCACCGCCTGATTCAGCCGGGTCTCGCAGGTGAAATTGTGATCCTGATCCTGGCGTTCCATCGGGGTGCCGGTGAAGCGTTTCTTGTAGCCGACGAGCTTCAGCTCTTTCTTTTCCTCGATCCGATAATTCATGGTCGTTCCACCTTCCAATGTGATTTTGATGGACAGTCTGGAAAACGCCTTCAGCTTCGCCCCATTGCCGCGCGTCTGCGATGGGGAGAGCCCGTGGAACTTCTGGAAGGCCTTGGCGAAGGCATCAGGGCTGTCGTAGCCGTACTTCGCCGCCACATCGATGACCCGCTCCCGTCCTGTCGCCAGCTCCGTGCCCGCCAGGCTCAGCCGTCGGCTTCGGATGTACTCGCCCACGGTGTAGCCGCAGAGGATGCTGAAGACCCGCTGGAAATGGAAGGGCGAGGAAAAGCTGACCCTTCCCAGCTCCTCGTAGTCGATGGGCTCGGTGATGTGCTCCTCGATGTAGTTGATGGCGTTCTGTATTCCGGTGATCCACTCCATGGCATTCCCTCCTGTCTGGCTATATCGTATCACATCGGTGGGGAAAAATCCCGATTCTGTGTGCGCATTGCTGACGGGTCTATTGTAGCACAGCTTGCAATCCTTCGCAAACCATGATAGAATATTTCTATCACAAAAGGAGGAACCACCCATGAAAAAGCTGTTCTGCACTTTACTTGCCCTGTGTCTGCTGCTGTCCGGCTGTTTCCTGGCTCAGGATGTGACCGAGCTTTCCGGCGATGAGCTGGTGATATCTCTGTCCCTCCTGCCGGAGGATTTCGAAGCCATGTCCCGGGAGGAGCAGGCCGCCTACACCGCCGCCTGTCTGGAGCTGGAGATCATGAACGGCGGATTGTGCCAGTTCTTCGCCAACTGTCCCGACTGCGCCGCCTTCGTGCCCGAGGCCCTGGAGCTCCTGGGGGCCGACGAGCACAGAGCTCTTTACGACCGGTTCCTCTCCGACACCGGCATCGATCCCCTGGATCCCATGTTCCAGACCGAGGATCTGGAGGAATTCTCCCGGCTCTATGACCTGTACCCCTGGGACGACTTCGACGATGCTTATTGTGCCCTGACTCCCATGCCCCAGATTCTGGAAGACTACATCCAATCGAATCCCGACGCCTTTTGATACGCCCGCGCCCCGGTCTTCCGGGGCGCATTTTTTCGGCATCCGGTTCCAAAGCTCTTGCATATCCCGTTTTTCCGGATTATAATACAGGGAGATTTTTAGGAGGGATGCAATATGAACGAACACAATCGACCCGGCACGCTGACGGCCCGTCATCGGATCGGTTATGCCCTGGGCGACTTCGGCGGCTGCATGACCTTCGGCCTGATGGCCGCCTTCACCACCCGCTACTACATCAACGTGGCCATGATCGACACCGCCATCATCGCCACCATGACCCTGATCTGGAAGCTCTTCGATGCCCTGGCCAACCCCTTCGTGGGCGTGATGCTGGACAAGTCCTTCGCCGCCTCCGGCGGAAAGCGGGACAAGTTCCGGCCCTGGATCATCCGCATGGCTCCCATGCTGTCGGTCTGCGCGATCCTGGTCTTCACAGCCCCGGGCTGGGTGGACGGCATGGCCCGGCTGGTGGTGGCCTTCTGCACCTATCTCATGTATGAGGCCGTCTACGCCATCCATGTCATCGCCTTCGCAGGGCTGATCTCCGGCATGGCTACAAACGACGACGAGCGGGCCCAGCTGTCTGCAGCCCGGGGCATCGGCGGCACCCTGGGCGGCATCCTGCCCCAGATCCTCTTCCCCCAGATCATCAGCTGGTTCGAGAACGACCCCCAGCTGGGCTACGGCATGGGCGTCACCGTCTGCGCCGCCATCGGTCTGGTGCTGTGCATCAGCTGCTACGCCATGACCGAGGAACGGAACCAGGCCCACAAGACCGTCGGAGCCGCCCCCATCCGGATCACCGACATCGTCACCGTCCTCACCAGAAACCGTGCCGTGCTGGCTCTGTGCATCCACGGCATGCTCCAGGGCGTTCTGATGGCTGTCAGCGGCTCCTTGGGCACCTACATGTACGCCGATGTCCTGGGCCATCTGACCCTGATGAGCTCCGCTGCGATCCTGGGCATGCCCGTGACCATCCTGTTCATGTCCATCGCGCCCCGGTTCTCCCGGAAATTCGGCTCGGAAAAGGTGCTGCGCACCAGTCTGCTGCTGGGTGCGCTGCTGTACGTGGGGCTCTTCGTGCTGCACATCACCACCACCGTCAATGTCTACGTCCACATCGGCTGGAACGCCGTCGCCAGCGGCATGGCGAACCTGAGCAACATGATGCAGTGGGGCATGCTGGGCGAGTCCATCGAATACAATGAGTATCTCACCGGCAAGCGCACCGAGGGCTCCATCAACGGCACCTTCAACATGCTCCGCCGGGCCGGTCAGGGCATCGGTGCCGCCACGGGCGTCGCCATCCTGGGCATGATCGGCTACGACGCCACCATCGCCGTCCAGAGTGCGGGCACCATCTTCGGCATCAAGGCATTGTGCCTGCTCTTCCCCGCCGCCTGCGCCGTGGGCAGCTGGCTCGTGTTCCGCTTCGTCTGGAACATCACCCCCGAGCTCCGGGAAAAGATGGCTCTTGCCCGGAAAACTTGACTTTTCCCCGGAAACAGCGTAATATATAGGTAATTTTCACGGAGGTGGTACCCATGCCCAACATCTACACTGCGGCCGAGCAGCTCATCGGCCATACGCCCCTGCTGCGTCTGACCCGTCTGGAGGCGGCCCACAATCTCAACTGTCGGCTTCTGGTCAAGCTGGAATCCTTCAACCCCGGTGGCTCCGCCAAGGATCGGGTGGCCCGGGCCATGCTGGATGACGCAGAGGCTCGGGGGCTCATCGGCTCCGGCGGCACCGTCATCGAGCCCACCTCCGGCAACACCGGCATCGGTCTGGCGGCCGTCTGCGCCCAGCGGGGTTACCGGTGCATCATCGTCATGCCCGACTCCATGTCCATCGAGCGGCAGAAGCTGATGACCGCCTACGGCGCGGAGCTGGTTCTGACCCCCGGCTCCGGCGGCATGCTGGCCTCCATCGCCAAGGCCAGGGCCCTGGCCGCCTCCATCCCCGGCTCCTTCATCCCCGACCAATTCTCCAACACCGCCAACGCCGCCGCCCACTACATGACCACCGGCCCCGAGCTCTGGGAGGATGCCGACGGCGAGATCGACATCTTCGTGGCCGGTGTCGGCACCGGCGGCACCATCACCGGCGTGGGCAAATACCTGAAGGAACGCCGGGACGTGCAGGTCATCGCCGTGGAGCCCAAGTCCTCTCCCCTGCTCTCCGGCGGCAAGGCCGGTTCCCACGGTCTGCAGGGCATCGGCGCCAACTTCGTCCCAACCGTGCTGGACACGACCGTCTACGACGAAGTCCTCCCCGTCACCGAGGAGGCCGCCTACGCAGCCATCAGAGCCCTGGGCAAATCCGAGGGCATCCTGGCAGGCATCTCCTCCGGCGCTGCCCTCCACGCGGCCCTGGAGGTCGCCAAACGCCCGGAAAACGCTGGCAAAACCGTGGTCGCCCTCCTCCCCGACACCGGCGAGCGATACCTGTCCACCCCCATGTTTGCATAAAGAAAAGCAGCCTCGTTTCAGGCTGCTTTTCTGTTTGGTCAGGCGTCGGGGTAGACAAAACGCCCCTCCAGCTCCTCCGGGAAGGTATCAGTCCAAGCGGTACTTCCGCAGTGCTCCTCAGACCGGAACTCAATGAAACAGAAGTCGTCCACGGCCTCCTCTGCCGTAAGAGCCCGGAAATGCAGCTCATAGAGCTGAACCTCCTCCATCGGGTCAGGCTGTGTATCGATCAGCGCGGTCACATCCACCAACCGTGCATCCTCGGCATGGCTGAAGCCCTTCAATTGACTGGAACGGATCATGATCTGACCATTGACAACCTGTCTGTCCACATCTATGATCCCCACCTGCTCCGGGATCCGGTCGATCAGAGCCGCTTCCTCATGGGTCAGGTTGTACTTCTTGTTCACGTATACGGCATAGACATCCTCTGCCGCCTGGGGCTGGGTGATCTCCACCGGCGGTGTCGTCTCAGGTGCATCGGTGAAGGTGCAGCCCGCTGTTAGCAGACACAGCACAGCGATCACCGCGGCCATGGATGCCTTCGTCCTTCTGCCACTGGCAATGGCGACGATCCGCCGCCGCAGACTTCCCTTCTTGCTCAACATTGTGTTTCCCATCATGTTCATTCCTCCTATCCCGGATTTGCAGCTCAATTGGATCAGAGTCTGGCCGTAGTTGATTCGCTCGGCATCACCCAGATATTCCAGTACCCCTTCGTCACAGGCCAGCTCCCCGTCCCGCTTCGACAGCCTAACGGCGATCCACACCAGCGGATCGAACCAGTGCACCGCCAGAACGATGCACCGCAGCACCGTCCAAAGGTGATCGAAATGCCGCAGATGGTACATCTCGTGCAGGAGCACATGCCGCAGAGTCTCTCCCTCTTCCGTCTCCGTCACGTATACCACAGGCCGGAACAGACCCACAAGACACGGAGATTGTACAGCAGACGTACGATAGACCGGTACAGGACAGACCCCAGTCTCAACGAGTATCCGATCCCGCCTCAGTTTCCGCTGAATACGGATCCCACTGCCCGCAAGAAAGCTCAGAATCAGTGCCGCTCCGCCCAGCCACAGGCTCATCAGAACACGCTCCGGATCGGCAGACAGTGCTGACTCTGATTGCAAGGCTCCGCAGAAGCTGTCCGAAACGGTATTCACATAAGTCGAATGGATCACTGGCTCCCAATCCATCAGCCTTGCAACACTGATTTCGCTGCTTGCAAAATTCACCGGTATCAGCAGCCGCAGCAACACCAGCAGCCACAGAGCATAGCGCAGCCGGTAACTGATCCGCTCCCCTGCCAGCCAGCGAATGCCAATGACAGCGATGATCGTCACAGCAGAGGCAATAAACCAGCTTTTCACAGCCCCTCACCTGGCCCCTTCGCCCGGCGGAGAATCTCGTACAGTGCGTCGATTTCCTCCCGACTCAGTTCCTGCTGCTCGGTCATGGCGCTGACCAGCAGACTGACACTTCCCTTATAGGCTCGGTTCAGGAACGAGCTGGTCTCCGCCGACAGGGCCTCCTCACGGCCCAGGATGGGACTGTAGATGCGGACATCCCCGTTTTCATCACAGCGAACCTGCTCCTTCTCCACCAGCCGTCGCAGGACGGTCAGTGTGGTGCTCCGGCTCCAGCTCTGGCCCAGCTTCAGCTCGTCAATCAGCTCCCGTGCCGTCCGGGGACTGTGCTCCCACAGGCATTCCATCAAATACCACTCTGCCGGAGTCAGGCCCTGTGTTGGCTTTCTCATATGGATCACTCCCTCTGTTGTTTATTTTATAAACACACTATATCACGCCTTGTTTATTTTGTCAACCGCAAAAATAAACTAAGCGAACGACCATGAAAAGGCCACCGCCGAAATGGCGGTGGCCTTTTCTTTTTGGGTTACATGGCAGTCCAGATGATGGAGCCGCCGTAGTTTTGCAGCTTCGCTGCCGTCCATGTGCCGTTGCTGCCGGGGTAGTAGGCCGTTGCGGTCATCTCCTTGAACGCACCGGTGCCGATGGAAGGCGCATTGCCGGTGAAGATCATCATCTCCAGGCCGGTACAGCGGGAGAAGCAGTAATCTCCGATCCGCTCCACACTGCTGGGAATGGTGAGCCAGTCGATGGCGATACAGCCGTAGAAGGCACTCTCGCCCAGCTCCCGCAGGCTCTGGGCCAGCTTCACATCTGCCAGACCCGTGCAGTTCTTGAAGGCATAGGGATCGATGCGCTCCACCTGGTCGGGAACCGACAGGGTGGTGAGCCCAGTGCAGTTGTAGAAGGAAGACTCCCCGATCCACTCCAGCGTCCCGGGCAGTGTGACCGTCTTCAGGCCGGTGCAGTTCTTAAAGGCATAGGGCCCGATAAAGCTGACTCCCTCGGGGATCTCCACGTCTTCCAGGCCGGTGCCGTAGAATGCAGCCTCCCGCACCTGGCCCAGCTTGGCAGGCAGATCCACATCCCGCAGGGACTTGCAGTTCTTGAAGCAGTACGTACCGATGATGGCCACGCTGTCCGGGATCTGAAGTTCCCGCAGAGCCGTTCCGTAGAAGGCGGCCTCATCGATCTTGATGAGGGTCTGGGGCAGGCTGACCGAGGTCAGTGCACTACAGTTTTTGAAGGTATAGCCCCAGATGGTGTAAATACCCTCGGGAATCGTGATCTCGCTCAGGGAGGCGCAGCCATAGAAGGCACTCTCTCCGATTTTCTTCAGTCCCTCGGGCAGAACGACGTCGTCCAGTCTGATGTCATTTTTGAAGGCATAGGCGCCGATGGTCTGCAGTCCCTCGGGCAGGGAGATCCGCGCAAGGTTGTTCATGCCATAGAAGGCAAAATCTCCGATGGACGTGACACCGGGCTGAACCTCCACGAACTCCACCTGCTCCCGGTAGTCATACCAGGGCATCTTGCTGCGGCCGGTGTAGTTTTCCATGGCGCCCTGACCGGAGATGGTCAGCACACCGCTGCTGTCCAGCGCCCAGGTCGTGTCACCGCTGGTGCCGGAGGCCACTGTGGCGCTCTCCCGCTCCATCAGCACGAAGGGGATGTCATGCTCCGCAGCATAGCCGTGGATGAAGGAGTTGGGGTAGCAGTAAATGGTCAGCTTGTCGGCACCCTCGAAGACCCTGCTCGTGCCGACGGACACGACGGAGTCGGGCACCACCAGCTTTTCCAGGGCATAGGCGTCCCAGAAGGCCTGGTTGCCGATGTGGGTAACACCGTCGGGGATCTCCAGCTCCCGGATAGAACTGTTCCAGAACAGTCCCCAGGGGATGGTTTCCAGCGACGCGGGAAGCCGCACGGTCTCGATCCCATCACAATTTCCAAACAGATAATTACCCAACTGGGTCAGGGAGTCGGGGAACACCACCTCAGTCAGCTGGTCGCAGTTGTAGAAGGCCAGATCATCCACATAGGTGACCGTGTCCGGCAAAACCATGTACTCGATGCTGCTGTCGAAGAACATGCCGTAGGAGACCCGGGTCAGTCCCCTGGGCAGATCAAAGGTCACAGGCCCCTTGCAGCGCCGGAAGGCCAGATCGCCGAAATCCAGATCCTCACCCAGATAGGTGATGCTGCGCAGATCGTTACAGCCGCAGAAGACATAGTCCTGGGCCTGTGTACAGCTGGCGGGGATCACAAGCTCCTCCAGACCGCTGTCCTGGAACATGCCCCAGCCCAGCAGCTTCGTATTCTCGGAGAGCTCCACGGTCTTCAGCGAAGTGCAGCCGGAGAAGCAGTAGTCCAGCATATATTCCACAGTGTCCGGAATGACCACATTTGTCAGGTTCACGCAGTTGATAAAGGTATTCTCTTCCACGGTGATCAGTCCCTCCGGCAGGACGATGGACTCCAGACCGCTGCTGCCAAACATGCCGTGGCCGGTCTTCTTCAGATCCGCAGGCAATTCGATGGTCTTCAGACTCTCGGTCTGCCGGAAGGAGATCTCACCGATCTCCTTTACCGTATCTGGGATGTCCACCTGCGCCAGCGACTTACACTGGTCGAAGGCATAGCTGTCGATTTTGGTCACGCCCTCGGGAATGGTGATCTCCCGCAGACCGGAAATACAGAAGCAGCCCCAGGAGATCTCCTTCAGCTGCGGCGGGAGCTGGATCTGCTCCAGAGACCGGGTTCCGCTGAAGCAGAAATCCTCAATGGCCGTAATGCCGTAGTGGAGCTGTACCTCCGTCAGGTCGTCGCAGGAGTAGAAGCAGTACTCGGGCAGCACGGTGATGGACTCGGGGATGCTGATGGAGGTGATACCGGTATACTGCAGTGCGCGGGGCTCCAGGATCTGCAGCGACTGCGGCAGCTCGATCCCATCGAGCACCAGACAATTGGAGAAGGCACGGCTGCGCAGGATCTCCAGCCCCTCGGGCAGGTTGGCCGCCTGCAGCTTGTAGCAGGCCATGAAGGCTTCGGTGCCGATCTCCTTCAGCGACGAGGGCAGCTGAGTCGTCAGTGCGTTGGTATGATAGCTGAAGGCACCATTTCCGATGGAGGTGATGCCCTCCTCCACCACGATCTTCGTGATCTGCATCCGCTGGCTGTACCAGGGTGCCTGGCTGTCGTCGAAGTCTGCCATCTCGCCGGTACCGGAGATGGTCAGCGTGTCGCCCTCCAGCGTCCAGACCGCACACTCGCCGCAGGTTCCCGTTTCCGCCGCAAAGACAGCCGTGGGAACCAGTGCCAGAACGATGCACAGGACGAGCAGAGCCCTTATGATTCGTTTCATGGTTATTTCCTCCTTAATATTTCTAAGAGTATATTATATCATCCCTCCAGTTGTTTTCAAGTATAATATTGCACTCATAATACACAAAAATGACCCCTGCCGATTTGGCAGGGGTCATAGATTCACTTACAGACCTTCGTTGGCCAGCATGTCCTCGGTCAGGCGGGTCTCGGGGGTGGCGCCGGGGTTGAAGTCCCGGTAGGCCATCAGGCCGGAGCCAGCGGGGATCAGCTTACCGATCAGCACGTTCTCCTTCAGACCGATCAGGTGGTCGACCTTGCCGTGGATAGCAGCGTCGGTCAGAACCTTGGTGGTCTCCTGGAAGGAGGCGGCGGACAGGAAGGAGTCGGTGGCCAGAGCGGCCTTGGTGATGCCCAGCAGCATGGCGGAGCAGGTAGGCAGCTTCAGCTCGGTCTCACCGGCGTCGATGCGGGCCTGAACAGCAGCCTCGGCATCCTCGAACTCGAAGGTGTCGACCACGGTGCCGGTCAGGAGGGTGGAATCGCCGGGATCCTCGACGCGCACCTTGCGCATCATCTGACGGATGATGACCTCGATGTGCTTATCGTTGATCTCAACGCCCTGCTGGCGGTACACGGCCTGGACGGACTGCACCAGGTAATCCTGGACAGCCTCGGTGCCGGAGATCCGCAGAACGTCCTGGGGATACAGGGCGCCGTCGGTGATGGGCTGGCCCTTCTCGACCCGCTTGCCGTCGGAAACCTTCAGACCGACGGAGTAGGGAACCATATACTGCTTGACCTCGCCGTCGTCCGCCTTGATGGTGATGGGACGCATGGGGGTACGGCGGGAGTTGTCGATCTCGACGATGCCGGTGATCTCGGAGATCTGAGCCATCTTCTTGGGCCGACGGGCCTCGAACAGCTCCTCGACTCGGGGCAGACCCTGGGTGATATCGTCACCCGCGACGCCGCCGGAGTGGAAGGTACGCATGGTCAGCTGGGTACCGGGCTCACCGATGGACTGGGCAGCGATGATGCCGACGGCCTCGCCCAGGTTGACCTCCTTGGAGGTGGCCAGGTTCATGCCGTAGCAGGTGGCGCAGACGCCCAGACGGGCGCGGCAGCCCAGGATGGTGCGGATATAGACCTTGTCGATGCCGTGCTTCTCGAACTTCTCAGCATCCTCGGGCATCATCAGCACATCCTTGCTGTGCAGCAGCTCGCCGGTGATGGGAGAGTAGATGTCGTTGACGGGGTAACGGCCTCGGATACGGTTGCCGAAGGAATCGATGACATCGCCATTCTGGATGACGGCACCGACCCAGATGCCCTTGGTGGTCTGGCAGTCGTGCTCGCGGATGATGACGTCCTGAGAAACGTCGACCATTCGGCGGGTCAGGTAACCGGAGTCAGCGGTACGCAGAGCGGTATCGGCCATGCCCTTTCGTGCGCCTCTGGAGGAGATGAAGTACTCCAGGACGGACAGACCCTCACGGAAGTTTGCCTTGACGGGGATCTCGATGGTACGGCCGGAGGTATCGGCCATCAGGCCGCGCATACCGGCCAGCTGACGGATCTGAGCCATGGAGCCTCGGGCACCGGAGTCCGCCATCATGTAGATGGGGTTGAACTTGTCCAGGTTGCCCTGCAGAGCGTCGGTGACGTCCTTGGTGGTCTTCTCCCACTGCTGGACGGTCAGGCGGTAACGCTCCTCGTTGGTGATGAAGCCCTGGCGGTAGAACTGGTCGATCTCCAGAACGATCTTCTCGGCATCGGCGACCAGCTGGTACTTCTTCTCGGGGACGACCATGTCGGCGATGGAGACGGAGATGGCGCCCTTGGTGGAGAACTTGTAGCCCAGAGCCTTCAGGCGGTCGAGCATCTCGGTGGAGATGGTGAAGCCATGCTTGCGGATACACTTGTCGATGATCTTGCCCAGCTGCTTCTTGCCCACCAGGAAATCGACCTCCAGGTCGAACTCCTTGCCGGGGACGGAGCGGTCGACGAAGCCCAGATCCTGGGGGATGGGCTCGTTGTAGATCAGACGGCCAACGGTGACCTTGACCAGACGGGTCTCGGGCTTGCCGTTCAGCTCCTTGGTCATGCGAACCAGGATGGGGGCATGGAGACCCACATCGCCGGAGGTATAGGCGGCAATGGCCTCGTCCACGTCGGAGTAGGCCAGGCGGGGACGGTAGGTAGCGGGATTGGCCAGCTTGGCGTTGACAGCCAGGAACTCGTCGGCATCCACCAGCTCACCGCGCTGCCAGGAAGAGTCGCCGGGATCGTCAACGAAGACGGTCTCCGCGCCCTTCTCAGCCTTGCCCAGGCGCTCGTAGGTCAGGTAGTAGGCACCGAGGATCATATCCTGGGTGGGAACGGTGACGGGCTTGCCGTCCTGGGGACGCAGCAGGTTGTTGGCGGACAGCATCAGCATTCTGGCCTCGGCCTGGGCCTCGGCAGACAGGGGAACGTGAATTGCCATCTGGTCGCCGTCGAAGTCAGCGTTGAAAGCGGTGCAGCACAGGGGGTGCAGCTTCAGGGCGCGGCCCTCGACCAGGATGGGCTCAAAGGCCTGGATGCCCAGACGGTGCAGGGTGGGTGCACGGTTCAGCATGACAGGGCGATCCTTGATGATCTCGTCCAGGGCATCCCAGACCTCGGTCTTGCCCTTATCGATCATCTTCTTGGCGGACTTGATGTTGTTGGCCAGTCCGTCGGCCACCAGCTTCTTCATGACGAAGGGCCGGAACAGCTCGATGGCCATCTCCTTGGGCACACCGCACTGATACAGCTTCAGCTCGGGGCCGACAACGATAACGGAACGGCCGGAGTAGTCAACACGCTTGCCCAGCAGGTTCTGACGGAAGCGGCCCTGCTTGCCCTTGAGCATATCGGACAGGGACTTCAGTGCACGGTTGTTGGCACCGGTGACGGCGCGGCCACGGCGGCCGTTGTCGATCAGAGCATCGACGGCCTCCTGGAGCATACGCTTCTCGTTGCGGATGATGATGTCGGGGGCGCTCAGCTGGATCAGCCGCTTCAGACGGTTGTTGCGGTTGATGACCCGGCGGTACAGATCGTTCAGGTCAGAGGTGGCGAAACGGCCGCCGTCCAGCTGAACCATGGGACGGATATCGGGGGGGATGACGGGCAGGACATCCATGACCATCCAGCTGGGCTTGTTGCCGGACTGGCGGAAGGCCTCGACGACCTCCAGACGCTTGACGATGCGCAGCTTCTTCTGGGCGGAGGCGGTCTCCAGATCCCGGCGCAGCTGAGCGCTCAGCTCCTCCAGGTCGATCTGCTCCAGCAGAGTCTTGACAGCCTCGGCACCCATGCCGGCCTTGAAGTCGTCCTCGTACTTCTCGCGCATATCGCGGTATTCCTTCTCGGTCAGCACCTGGTTCATGGCCAGGGGCGTATCGCCGGGATCGGTGACGATATAGGCGGCGAAGTACAGCACCTTCTCCAGGATCTTGGGGCTGATGTCCAGGATCAGACCCATCCGGGAGGGGATGCCCTTGAAGTACCAGATGTGGGAGCAGGGGGCGGCCAGCTCGATGTGGCCCATGCGCTCGCGACGAACCTTGGCCTTGGTGACCTCGACGCCGCAGCGGTCGCAGATCTTGCCCTTATACTTGATCTTCTTATATTTGCCGCAGTGACACTCCCAGTCCTTGTTCGGTCCGAAGATCCGCTCACAGTACAGGCCGTCACGCTCGGGCTTCAGGGTACGATAGTTGATGGTCTCAGGCTTCTTGACCTCGCCGAAAGACCACTCCCGGATCATCTCCGGAGAAGCGATGCCGATCTTGATGGCATCAAAGGTGGCATTTGCCATTGTCACGCCTCCTTCTTATTCTTCGTCCTCGACGGTCAGACCGCCGAACACGTCCATGATATCCTCGGGGCTGTCCTCGTCAATGACGAAGCCGCTGCCCAGAACCTCCTCGGTGTCGGTCACGATCTCCTCGTGGGACTCGGAGGTGTAGATCACATCCTCATCTTCGTCCTCGTCCTTAAGCTCGATCTCGTTGCCGTTCTCGTCCAGGACGCGGATGTCCAGACACAGGGACTGGAGCTCCTTGACCAGAACCTTGAAGGATTCGGGCACACCGGGAGTGGGGATGTTGTTGCCCTTGACGATGGCCTCGTAGGTCTTGACACGGCCGGTGACGTCGTCGGACTTGACGGTCAGGATCTCCTGCAGGGTGTAGGCTGCGCCGTAAGCCTCCAGGGCCCAGACCTCCATCTCGCCGAAACGCTGGCCGCCGAACTGGGCCTTGCCGCCCAGAGGCTGCTGGGTGACCAGGGAGTAGGGGCCGGTGGAACGGGCGTGGATCTTATCGTCGACCAGGTGATGGAGCTTCAGGTAGTAGGGGTAGCCGACCGTGACCAGATTGTCAAAGGGCTCGCCGGTACGGCCATCGTAGAGGATGGTCTTGCCGTCCTCACGCAGACCGGCCAGCTTCAGGGTCTCGCGGATGTCCTTCTCGTTGGCACCGTCGAAGACGGGGGTGGCGACCTTCCAGCCCAGGGTCTTAGCGGCGTAGCCCAGGTGGACTTCCAGAACCTGACCGATGTTCATACGGGAAGGAACGCCCAGGGGGTTCAGCACCACATCCAGGGGGGTGCCGTCGGGCAGGAAGGGCATGTCCTCCTCGGGCAGGACGCGGGAAACGACACCCTTGTTGCCGTGGCGGCCTGCCATCTTATCGCCGACACCGATCTTGCGCTTCTGGGCAAGATAGACGCGGACGGACTTGTTGACACCGGGAGCCAGCTCGTCGCCGTTCTCCTTGGTGAAGACCTTGACATCGACCACGATGCCGCGGGTACCGTGGGGCACCTTCAGGGAGGTGTCGCGGACTTCGCGGGCCTTCTCGCCGAAGATGGCGCGCAGCAGACGCTCCTCGGGGGTCAGCTCGGTCTCACCCTTGGGGGTGACCTTGCCGACCAGGTAGTCGCCGGCGTTGACCTCGGCACCGATGCGGATGATGCCGTTCTCGTCCAGATCCTTCAGCACATCCTCGCCGACGTTGGGGATGTCGCGGGTGATCTCCTCGGGGCCCAGCTTGGTGTCCCGGGACTCGGTCTCGTACTCCTCGATATGGATGGAGGTAAAGACATCCTCGCGAACCAGACGCTCGTTCAGCAGAATGGCGTCCTCGTAGTTGTAGCCTTCCCAGGTGACGAAGCCGATGAGCACGTTCTTGCCCAGGGCGATCTCACCCTGAGAGGTGGAGGGGCCGTCGGCGATGATCTGGTTGGCGGTGACCCGCTCACCAACGGAGACGATGGGACGCTGGTTGATACAGGTACCGGCGTTGGAGCGGGAGAACTTGGAGAGCTTGTAATCCTCCACATGGCCGTCGTCATAGCGGACGACGATGTTGGTGGCGGAAACGCTGGAGACGACGCCGTCGCCGGTGGACTTGATGCAGACCTCGGAGTCCAGAGCGGAGCGATGCTCCATGCCGGTGGCGACGATGGGGGCCTCGGTGGTCAGCAGAGGCACGGCCTGACGCTGCATGTTCGCGCCCATCAGAGCACGGTTTGCGTCGTCGTTCTGCAGGAAGGGGATGAAGGCGGTGGCCACGGAGACCATCATTCTGGGGGAGACATCGATGTAGTCGATGACGTTGCGGTCAACGGCGATGATCTCGTTGCGGTGACGGCAGGAGATACGGGCGTTGGCCAGGCAGCCGTTCTCGTCCAGAGGCTCGTTGGCCTGGGCGACATAGTAATCGTCCTCCACATCGGCGGTCATGTACTCGACCTCCTTGGTGACAAAGCCGGTGGCCTTGTCAACGCGGCGGTAGGGAGCCTCCACGAAGCCGAAGTCGTTGATGCGGGCGAAGGTGGCCAGATAGTTAATCAGGCCGATGTTGGGGCCTTCAGGGGTCTCGATGGGGCACATGCGGCCATAGTGGGTGTAGTGAACGTCACGGACATCGAAGGAAGCGCGCTCACGGCTCAGACCGCCGGGGCCCAGAGCGGACAGACGGCGCTTGTGGGTCAGCTCGGACAGGGGGTTGTTGGCGTCCATGAACTGGCTCAGGGGGGAGGAGCCGAAGAACTCCTTGATGACGGCGGTGACGGGACGGATGTTGATCAGGCTCTGGGGGGTGACGGAATCCAGATCCTGGACGGTCATACGCTCGCGGATGACACGATCCAGACGGCTGAAGCCGATGCGGAACTGGTTCTGCAGCAGCTCGCCCACGCAGCGCAGACGGCGGTTGCCCAGATGGTCGATGTCGTCGGGGGTGCCGACGCCCATGGCGACGCAGTTGAGGTAGTTGATGGAAGCCAGAACGTCGTCGACGATGATGTGCTTGGGGATCAGATCGTCGCGGCGGTCGGTGATGGCCTCCTCCCAGGCGGAAACGTCCTTGCCCTCCAGCTCCTCCAGCATCTCCTTCAGGACGGAGAAGCGCACCTTCTCCTTGATGCCGAACTCGGCGGGATCGAAATCCACGAACTTGGACATATCGACCATGTCGTTGGAGAAGACGACCACATCCTGATCGCCGACCTTGACGACAGCCTTGTTGACGCCGCGGTCGGAGATCTCATGGGCCTTATTGCGGTCGATGACCTCGCCGGGCATGACCAGAATCTCACCGGTCATGGGATCGACGATGGGCTCGGCTGCGACCTGGCCGCTCAGACGAGACCAGATGTCCATCTTCTTGTTGAACTTGTAGCGGCCCACGACGCTGACGTCGTAGCGGCGTGCGTCGAAGAGCAGGCCCTCCAGATGGGCGGTGGCAGTCTCCACCGTGGGAGGCTCGCCGGGACGCAGACGGCGGTAGATCTCCAGCAGAGACTCTTCCTTGGTCTTGCAGGTATCCTTGTCCAGGGTGGCCAGGATGCGCTCGTCGTTGCCGTAGAGCTCCTTGATCTGCTCGTCGGAGATGACGCCCATGGCGCGGATCAGGCAGGTGACGGGCAGCTTGCGGTTCTTGTCGATGCGAACCCAGAACACGTTGCTGGTGTCGGTCTCATACTCCAGCCAGGCACCGCGGTAAGGGATGACGGTGGCGGTATAGGTATGCTGATCGGCCTTGTCCACCTCATGACCGTAGTACATGCCGGGGGAACGGACGATCTGGGAAACGATGACGCGCTCTGCGCCGTTGATGACAAAGGTGCCGCCGTTGGTCATGATGGGGAAATCTCCCATGAAGATCTCCTGCTCCTTGATCTCGTCGGTCTCGGTGTTGCGCAGACGCACGCGAACCTTGATGGGCTTGGCGTAGGTAGCGTCGCGCTCCTTGCACTCCTCGATGGTGTACTTGGGCTTCTCGTCCATGGAGAAATCCAGGAAGCTCAGCTCAAGCTTGCCGGAGAAGTCGGTGATGGAGCCAACATCCTTGAAAACCTCACGCAGGCCGTCCTTCAGGAACCACTCATAGGAGTCCTTCTGGATCTTGAGCATGTTGGGCATTTCGAGGATCTCTTCGTACTTTGCGTAGGACTTACGCAGGGTTTTGCCGAACAATTGGTCACGGACCAGTTCATTCGCCATATGGATCATCACAGCCTTTCTTTCGAATGTGTTGATAACAATTTTACGCCCGGAGCAGTTGTAAGTTTTTGCAATTTTTGTATCTCCCCACTTGACAACTGTCCGTCCCTGTGCTATCATAATGCCACAAGATGGGAACACCATGAGGTGGACATACGGGCACAGTATGGACTATCATGGTATCACATCTTCTTTTCTTTGTCAAGCCCTTTTGGAAACGATTCAAACAAAATTCTTCCAATTTTTCTTCTGCGTTGCAAAAGAAAAAGGTTGACAAAGCCGCTTCCCTGCATTATAATAATCAGGCATTTGCGAGAGTGTTGGAATGGTAGACAAGCACGTTTGAGGTGCGTGTGGTTACGCCGTGTGGGTTCGAGTCCCATCTCTCGCACCAAAAAAGAGCGCAGCTTCGGCTGCGCTCTTTTTTGGTGCAATGAAATTTGCCCTGGCGGGCAAGTGAAATATGCTTCCGCATATGAAGTAGCAATGCTATGAAGTGTGCTGACGCACATGATGGGCAAATTTCACTTCATATCCGAAGGATACTTCATTGCAAAGCAACTTCATATTGCGCAAGCAATACTTCATTATTTATTGACTTCCCTCTCCGCAGCAGATATACTGTAATAAGGTCATCTATTATATTCGCTGGCAAAACCCGACCCGATTTTCCAGGAGGTGAACCAACCATGAGACTCTCCGAAATCGAAGAAGCCATCACCATCGGCAAATGCACCCCCGAGCTGCTGGAGCAGTTCAAAGCCGCCCTGCGCCGGGCCCCAAAGGATATGCGCCCCCAGCACTGCTACACCATCGCAGCCGCCATGCCGCTCTGGCAATTCCCCATGGCCGTCGAACTGCTCGAATACAGCCTTACCCTGGAGGGCACCTGGCTGGATCGGATGCGCGCCCACCACAATCTGGCGGATCTTTATGAACGACAGGGCGACTACTCAAATGCAAAATGCCATTACCGGCTCGCCCTGGATGCCGTGCCTCCCGAGCAAGCACCCGCCTACGCCCCCGACGCTGCCGCCCGGATGCTCATCTGCCAGCTCCATCTGGACAGCTTCACCTATTCCGACGAGCTGCGCCGCCTGTACGACCTGTCGATGACGCTGGATGATTTCAGCCGTTCCTTCCAAAAATGTCTGTTCTATCTGTCCCTTGCCGAGATCGTGATCCACAAGCATAACGGCAGCATCCCCGCTGCCCGCGCCGCATATGACAAAGCAAGTTCCATGCTCTGTCCCGGCTATGAAGGCCCCCTGACCGCACTGCTCAAGCGCAAAAATTACATCGAATCCGCCGGTGCCACCAAAGATGCCCGCGCCTTCCTGAAGCGCACCGCAAAAATCCTGTGAGAACCGCTGATCTTCAGCGGTTCTTTTCTGTTCTGGCGGTTGCATTCCCGGTTCGTCCATGCTATCATAACCCCATATTCTGCCAAATTCGACAAAGGAGCATCCAACCTATGGGCGTTATCACAACCCTGATCCTCACCACCGCCATCGCGGGCATCCTGGGCACGGGCCTGGGCGGTCTGATCGGCGCGCTGCTGCAAAAGGATTCCAACCGCACCGTCAGCCTGCTGCTGAGCTTCGCTGGCGGCGTGATGCTGAGCGTGGTCTGCTTCGACCTGGTGGTCGAGGCCATCGAGACTCAGGTCGGCATCTTCACCGTCATCGCCTCCATCGCCATCGGCGTGGCGGTGATCTACTTCCTGAACTACATCATCGACCGCCGAACCAACCCCCAAGTCCCCCACATCGACGAAAACCACCCCAAGACCCACGACGATCTGGACGAACTGATCCACGCAGACCACTTCCGGGAGCACTACAACCGCCGCGACAGTAAAATGGCCCTCTTCGTTGCCGGTGCGGTCATGGCCTGCGCCATCGCATTGCACAATGTCCCCGAGGGCATGACCATCGGCGCGTCCTATGCAAGTTCTGATGGTGTCATGGGCCGGGCGGCCCTGGTTCTCGCGGTGCTCATCGGCCTGCACAACATCCCCGAGGGCATGGCCGTCTCCGTCCCCCTCATCAGCGGCGGCATGACCAAGTGGAAAGCCGTCCTCGTCACCGCCCTCTCCGGCGCCCCCACCGTCATCGGTGCCTTGCTCGGCTACATGCTGGGCGAGATCGGCGCGCTGGGTCTTTGCCTGAGCCTGGGCTTCGCCAGCGGTGCCATGCTGTACGTGGTCTTCGGCGAGATCCTCCCCCAGGCCATCCTCATGTACCACAGCAAGCTCCCCGCCTTCTCCGCCATCGGCGGCATGCTGGTGGGCCTGCTCATCATCTTCGCATAACGTCAAAAGCCGCCGGAACCCCGGCGGCTTTTTCACATACTTTCATCAAACCGGATCACTGTCTGGCAGGTCTCCCCTCTCGCAGCCAGCTCCCCTTTGATCTGTGTTCTCAGCTCCTCCTCCCGGTTCGCCATGCCATAGGGCACCGCCACATCGAAGACCAGCCTGGGCTCCTCCCTGCCGCGCACCAGCCGGAAGGAGTGCACCGACATCCTCGGATCGATGGCCGCGACGATCTGCTCCACGACCGCGCGCAGCCGTCCCCATTCGGCATCGTTCACCGCCACCGGGTCGTGGTGGATCACCAGATGGACATTCAGCTCCCGCAGGGCGTCGCACTCCATGTGGTCGATGATCTCGTGGCAAACGAGGGGATCCTCCTCTGCACTGAGCTCCACGTGGGCCGACGCGAAGCACCGCCCCGGGCCATAGTCGTGCACCAGCAGATCGTGGATGCCCAGGATCCCCTCGTGCCCGAGCACCAGAGCCTGCAGCTTCTCCACCAGCTCCCGGTCGGCCTGCTCGCCCAGCAGGATGGACACCGTCTCCCGGGCGATGGAATAGCCCGAGTACAGGATGAACGCCGCCACCGCCAGACCCATCCAGCCGTCGATCTGTACCTCAAGAAAATGGCTGACCAGGCAGCTCAGGAGCACCGCCCCCGTGGCGATCACATCGTTGCGGCTGTCCGCCGAGGTGGCCGCCAGGGTCTTGGAGCCGATGAGCTTCCCCAGCTTTCCCACAAAAAACGACATCCACAGCTTCACACCGATGGACTCGATCAGTACCCCCAGGGTCACCGCCGTGAATTCCACCGGCTCAGGGTTCCTGATTTTCTCCACCGACCCCCGGGCCAGCTCCGCGCCGATGAACAAAATCAGCACCGCCACGCAGAGCCCCGACAGATACTCCGCCCGGGCGTGGCCATAAGGATGATGGGCGTCCGCAGGCTTCTGGGAAAACCGGAACCCCAGCAGCGTCACGATGGACGACGCCGCATCGCTGAGGTTGTTCCAGCCGTCCGCCGCAATGGCCACGGAGCCAGACAGCCAACCTGCGGTCACCTTTCCCGCGAACAGCAGCAGATTGCAGATAATGCCCACCGCCCCCGCCAGGGAGCCGATCTTCGCCCGCCCTTCCGTGGTGCCCGGCTCCTTCACAAACAGCCGCAGCAGCAGTTTTGTCATAGCGTACCTCCAAAATCAGGAATTTCGGACAGTATAACAGAAACACCCCCGCCCGTCAAGCAGAAAACCGCCGCCGGAGCCCCGGCGGCGGTTCAACGATTTGATTATTCGCCCACATACACGATGCCGCAGGCATCAGGGCCAACGTGGGCACCGATGGCCGCACCCACGGGGATGATCCGCTCGTCGGGGATCTCCCAGCCAAGCCCGGCCAGCCGCTGGGCCAGCTGCTCGCCCACGGAGCGGTTGTTGGTGTACATCACGTACAGGGGATGGTTCCCGTCGGGCTTTCTCGCGGAAAGCCGCTTGCCCAGAAAATCCATACCCTTGCGCATACCCATGACCTTGCCGGGAAGTGCGACCCTGCCCTCCGGATCCACGGCGATGATGGGCTTGATCTGGGCCAGATTGCCCAGGGTGTAGACCGCGTGGGAGATGCGCCCGCCCTTATGCAGATACTCCAGGGTATTGACCACGGCGTACAGCTCGATCCGATCCCGGATGGACTCCAGCCCTGCCACGATCTCGGCGGCAGTCTTGCCCTCGTCCCGGAGCCGGCAGGCATACTCGACCAGCATCCGCTGGCCGCCGGTGGCGTTGCGGCTGTCGAATACATAGGCACCCTCATGCTCCACATCCTCCCGCACCATCAGCGCGGTCTGATATGTACCGCTCAGGGCAGAGGACAATGTGATATAGATGGCCTCATCGCCACTGGCCCTGGCATCCTCAAACAGCTCGGTCAGCACCTGGGGAGAAGCCTGGGATGTCTTGGGAAACTCCCCGCTGCCCAGAAGCAGCTCGTAGAACCTGTCCTTGCACAGATCAACATTTTCCTGATATTCGCTGTCGCCAAAGGCCACCCGCAGGGGGATACAGGTGACCCCCAGCTTCTCATATTCCCGCGGCTCCAGATCGGCGGCGGAATCCGTAATGATACGAACCATACACAATCCCTCGCAGTTCCATCAAAATCATACAACCATTATAGCATCTTTTCGCCAAATAGCAACCCATTGCAAAGAGAATTGTCCTGTGGTAAACTATTCTTAACTAAGACTTGAGGTGGGTACCATGACCAATTTCCAGATTCTGTACAAAGACGAGCAGGTGATCGTCTGCATCAAGCCGCCCCGGGTGGTCTCCACCGACGAGCCCGGCGGCGTTCCCGACCTGTGCCGCGCCGCTCTGGGCGATCCCAACGCCAATGTCCGCACCGTCCACCGGCTGGATCAGGTGGTCAGCGGCCTGATGGTGCTGGCCCGGACGAAACGGGCGGCCTCCGACCTGAGCGGACAGATCCGCGACGGCATTTTCCACAAGGAATACCAGGCCGTCCTCTACGGCATCCCCGCCGAAGCGCGCGGCACCCTACGCGACCTGCTCTGCCGCAACAAACCCGAACGTAAGACCTACGTGGTCACGGAGCCCGGCAAGGATGTCCAGGAAGCCATTCTGAATTACGAGATTCTTTCCTCCACCCCCGACCTCTCCAAGGTTCGAATCGAGCTCATCACCGGCCGCACCCACCAGATCCGCTGCCAGTTCTCCTCCCGAAACCTTCCCCTGGTTGGCGACCGGAAGTACAGCACCAACGAGGACGACTGCGAAATCGCCCTCTGGTCGAGCCTGCTCCGCTTCAACCACCCGAAGACCGGCGAGACAATGACCTTCACCGCTCCCCCGCCCGACGAGTTCCCCTGGAACCAATTCAAATGAGGTGATCCCATGCCCTATGATTTCTTCCAAAACCGCGACTGCGAATACTTCCCCTGCCACCCCGGTGCAAATCCGGACACCTTCTCCTGCATCTTCTGCTACTGTCCCCTCTACGCCCTGGGAGACAGCTGCGGCGGCAATTTCACCTATACGAAAAACGGCATCAAGGACTGCTCCGCCTGCCTGCGGCCCCATAAGCGGGAGTGCTATGGCGATATCACGGCAAAGGTGGCCGAGGTCATCAAACTTGTGCAGAAGGATCGGCCATGAATAACGAAAAACGCAAATTTCCCTGGAAAACCTGGAAATCCCGCCATAGCAAGAACCATCGCGGCCACGGCTTCATCCATATAGATGCTCTGGAGGGACAGTGGTTCTTCCTCGTGATGGGCGGCATCTGGCTTCTGATAGGGCTGCTGGTTGGGATCTTCAATCATCCGGCGTTCCTTGTAATCGGTCTTCTGATCGGCCTGCCATGCTGCGGCCTGTCGGTTTACTGCCGCCTCTCCCGAAAAGAGGAGCTGGAGATCGAGGCAAAACGGCAGGCTGAACGTGACGAAAAACAGCGCATCTGGCGTGAAAAACGCAGACAGGAACGAAGCAAACAGAAACCCAAAAACAAGAGGTAAGCTTATGGAAACATATCAGGTCACGTCAAACATCTTGCATCATCATCCCTATCATCTGTCGCCGTGAACCAGACCGAATCAGAATCGACCGGCGAATTCACACTCGAAACGACCATAGACGGCACCACCTGTCGGGGAACCTCCGAATTTTTCTTTGCTGCCTTCCAAAACCTCCGGGACAAGCTGCTGTCCATCGGGTACGGCATGAACTGCTGCGGAGCTCTGATAAACGCCCACCAATCCCCTATGATGGGGCCGTCTGTGAAAAAATCTACTTGGTGATACCCGGTCAAAAGACGTCTCGGAAGGACATGGTATGCATCTTCGACCCGGCGATCCCGGAAAGCTATCCGGATACCCAACAGCAGGAGAGCTTCAAGGAAGCATGGTGGCGCAGCCTGCAATCCCTCGCAAAGGAGTGATCCATATGCAAAAGATCATCTGCTTCCACAATCCCAATGAACCCAACGGCTACCTGAGCAACTGGTACCCCTCCCCCTTCATCATTGATGGACAGAGCTTCAGCTCCATGGAGCAGTACATGATGTACCAAAAGGCAGTCACCTTCCATGACGAAGCCTCCGCTGCCGCGATCCTGGCAACCGACAACGTCGGCAAGATCAAAGCCATCGGCCGCTCTGTTCAAAATTATAACGACACCGTCTGGAACGGCATCCGCCAGATCGTCGTCTATCGCGGGCTGCTGGAGAAATTCCGCCAGAACCCCGAACTGAAAGCACAGCTCCTCGCCACCGCGCCCCACACCCTGGCTGAATGCGCCATGCAGGACAAAATCTGGGGCATCGGACTGACCATGCACGACGAATGCCGCTTCGATCCGGAGCTGTGGGAGGGCCAGAACCTGCTGGGCTTTACCCTGATGATGGTACGGGACGAATTATCAAAGGAGACAACATGACTACTCCAATCTTCATCAGATCCTATTGCATCTTCTGCACCCTGCTTTTCGGCTTTTTCGGAGTATATGGTGCGATCCTTCACAAAAAATGCACGGAACCCGTGGAAGCCCTCTTGATCGGAAGCAAAAAATACAAATGGCGATATACCCCCTTCGTCCGCTACACCTATCAGGGCATCCAATACGAGGTGTATACATTCGATTCCCTCTCCAAACGCCAAATGCGCCCCCTCCATCAAAAACGAACATTCACGGTCTATGTAGATCCCAAGAAACCGCAAAGATCAACCATCACCCGCAAGCTCAGCTCCGTCCTCTCCCTTATTGTCATTACACTGCTGAGCCTGATGATGGCATTGATCCCATTCAAATAAACGACAGCCCCGCCGTTGGCGGGGCTGAATTTCAATCGCCGTAGAACGATCCATGCAGCATTCCCCACACAAACCGTAGGGCGCGTATGCAATGCGCGCCCTACAGGCCTGAAACAAAAAGAAGACCGCACACTTTCGTGTGCGGTCATTTGTGTTGGCATTACCTATTTTCACGGCCCGTCACCAGGCAACTATCGTCGGCGTAAGTGAGCTTAACTTCTGTGTTCGGGATGGGAACAGGTGGACCCTCACCACAATCAATACCAACTCTCACCGGATGGCTCTTCACCATCCTCTATATAATGCCTCAGTCCATGGTGTTCTGTTATTAACCACTTCAGAGGACTTTTTAACTGGTGACCCATACCGGATTCGAACCGATGTTAACGGCGTGAGAGGCCGCTGTCTTAACCA
>SVLP01000003.1 GCA_015067895.1 Oscillospiraceae bacterium
TGGAGGTACCGGCCAGATTTGAACTGGCGAATGAGAGTTTTGCAGACTCTTGCCTTACCACTTGGCCACGGTACCATATTGGAGCGGGTGACGAGGCTCGAACTCGCTACCTCCACCTTGGCAAGGTGGCGCTCTACCGGATGAGCTACACCCGCATCTCGGTTCCCAAAGGGAACCGTGGTGCCTCCGGTCGGAATTGAACCAACGACACGCGGATTTTCAGTCCGCTGCTCTACCAACTGAGCTACAGAGGCATGTCGTGCAGAGCCGAAGCTCTGCACAGATGCATTATGGCGACCCCGAACGGACTCGAACCGTCGACCTCCAGCGTGACAGGCTGGCGTGCTAACCGACTGCACCACAGGGCCAGATTGATGGTGGGAACAACAGGGCTCGAACCTGTGACCCCATGCTTGTAAGGCATGTGCTCTCCCAGCTGAGCTATGCTCCCCTCGTTCGCGAGGCGTTCACCTCAGCGACGAGACACATTATAGCTTAGGAGGGGCGTTTTGTCAAGCACTTTTTTCGGATTTTTTCGAAAAACTTTTCGCCGGACAAAACGCCCCATTTCCCGTCAAATCACAGGATTTTCAGAAGCTCTGCGATATCCTCGGGGGTAAAGGTGTAGACCGTGTCGCAGAACTGGCACTCCACGGGGAAGGGCTTTCCCTCGTCCATGATCTCGGTCAGCTCCTTGCGGCCCAGGGAGATCAGCGCGGCCTCCACCCGCTCCCGGGAGCAGTAGCACTTGTAGCCCACCTCCTGGGTGCCCATGAACAGAACACCCAGCTCGCCGACAACCTCCGCCAGGATATCCTCGGGAGTCAGACCGGCTTCGAGCATGGCGGTGACGGCACCGGCCCGCTGGATACCGGCCTCGAGCTTGTCGATGATGTCATCGGGAGCGCCGGGCAGGAGCTGGATCAGGTAGCCGCCGGCCACCTTGACGCTCTGATCCCGGTCGACCAGCACGCCCAGGGCGCAGGCGGTGGGCACCTGCTCGGACTGGACGAAGTAGGCGGTGACATCGTCGCCGATCTCGCCGGAGACCAGCTCGATGGAGCCGACGTAGGGCTCCTTCATCTGCAGGTCGCGGATGATGGTCATGGTGCCGTCCACGCCCACGGTGGCGCCCACATCCAGCTTGCCGGGATACTTCTCCAGCAAAGGCACATGGGGCTCCATCACGTAGCCCCGGACGTTGCCGACGCTGTCGGAAACGCAGACGATGCCGCCGATGGGGCCGCCGCCCTTGATCTGCATGGTCATGGAGCCGTTCTCCACCTTCTGCATGTTGCCCATCATGCTCGCAGCAGTCAGGGCCCGGCCGAAGGCGGCGGTGGCGTTGGCGGTGGTGTCATGGATCCGGGCGGCCTCGGCTACCATATTGGTGGAGCGGATGGCGGTGAGCTTGACGAAGCCGTCCATCGTCATACCGCGGACAATGTAATCGTTCATATTGATTCTGACGGGTAAACCCGTTTTCCTCCTTATTCGCAGATTCTTGTATTATAGCGCATAGAACCTGGGAAATCAACTGAAATCCTACAGTTTTTCATAGTCATTCCGCGAAGAGCATGCATGGATCAGCCGAGGGCCATCGCTGTCATTGCGAGCCCGCAAGGGCGTGGCAATCTCCCGGTACTGCGTTCCGATTCGTACGATGTACCAGGAGATCGCCACGGGGCACTGCCCCTCGCGATGACATGGTTACTGTCAGCTGGTTCTTTTTGTTTGCACAGGCAATTGTCCACCCCGGTCTGCGTGAGCACTGACTCCCGCCCTACCACTTTGATTTATCTTTCTCTTGCTATTTTTGCAGAATTATCGTATAATGTGATCCCATTTTATTTTAGAGGAGGTATCACGATGACCTACGAATATTCCTGCGGCGCGGTGGTTTTCACCAGGATCAACGGTGTGCCCCACTATCTGCTGATCCGGCAGAACGACCAGAGCGAGGGCTGCCACGGCTTCCCCAAGGGGCACATGGAGCCCGGCGAGACCCAGGAGCTGACGGCCCTGCGGGAGATCTATGAGGAGGTGGGACTTCGTGTGCGCCTCCTGGACGGCTTCCGGGCGGTGGAGGATTACGCCCTCCCCTACCCGCCCGACACCCGCAAGCAGGTTACCTTCTTCCTGGCGGAGTACGAAAACCAGACACCCCGCATCCAGGAGAGCGAGCTGACCTCCTGCACCCTGGCCCCCTTCGAAAGGGCCCTGGAGCTGACGGAGTACGAAGACTCCAGACAGATTTTGCGTGATGCCCACGCGTTCCTGACCAAGTAACTCAGAATGCCGCACCCGGCCGGGTGCGGCATTGCTTATTTCCGTTTGACGGTTCCCTTTCTCGCCTTGAACCAGACCCGCTGCTCCCCTTCTCTGGGGGCGCAGAAACACCGGTCGGCGTAGACCTCGATCCTGGTGAAGCCCGCGTCCCTGAGATAGCGGGTCAGCTGCTCGATGGAGTAGGCGTACTCCTGATGCTCCTCGAAGGAGCGCGTCCACACATCACCGTCGCGCTGGAACAGATCCATGCCGTAGGAGCAGATGTTGGTGCCCTCGTCGAACTCCCCCCGCCAGACGCAGTAGACATCGTCGTCCTCGTCCAGAAAGACCTGGCCGTCCATGGCCCGGAGCTTCTCCGGCGTGTTGACATCGAAGAGGAAGATGCCGCCGGGATTCAGAGCCTTGTATGTCCGCCGGATGGCGGCCTCGCAGTCGGCGGGGTCGAGGATATAGTCCAGACTGTCCAGGAAGCAGACGGCCATATCCACGGCTCTGGGGAGCCTCAGCCGGGCCAGATCCTGATGGACGAAGGTGGGCACGGTCTCCAAATCCGCGCACTTGTCCATAGCCGCGGTGAGCATATCCTCGCTCAGATCCACGGCGGTGACGGCGTAGCCCATTTGCGCCAGAATGCGGGTTGCAGAGCCGGTGCCGCAGGCGAGGTCGGCCACCGTCCGGGGCTTCAGGCCCTCCTTTTCCAAAATGGTGTGGGCGAAGTCCACCCAAGCCTGATAATCCACATCATTGGTCAGCCGGTCGTAGCTGGCTGCCAGTGCACCGTATGCGTTCATTTCTTCCCTCCCGTCAGCTTTCGCCAGAACAGATATACGGGCCGGATCAGATAATACAGCCAGAACCACCGATCCGGCAGGTCGATCAGCTCAAAATCCACCGCGCCGGGCTGGAATTTCGAGATGATGCGGTGCCACAGAGAATGGCGCACCGCCGCGTGGGGCAGCAGCTGCTCGTGGGCCCGGAATTCCGGGAACGTCCAGTCAAGCTCCCGCTCCATCATGGGCCAGGCCGCATCGGACAGGGCAACGGCCTGCTCCACCTCGGTCTTGCAATCGTCGCCATAGCGCACGATCACCCGGTCATCCTCCCTGCGGACGGACACGGAGCCGATGGTGACCGTCTCCATCGGGATCACCCGCCAGCGCATCAGCACGATCAGCGTCTCAAAGAGCAGCGGGCTGTTTCCCTGCTGCCGCATGGACTCCAGCAGCTCGTCCCAGGAAAAGCCGGGCTTGCGCTGCACCTCGTACAGATCCAGCAGCCAGCGCAGACGGGCAAAGCCATGGTGGGCCGCGTGGGCGAAGAGGTGGGGCAACTTGTGATCCCTCCCCATCTCGTTGACCTTGACGCCCAGAAGCAGCTTCTCCTCCCGGTTCTCCCAGAGGGCGTCGAAGGGCACATTGACCTCGGTGCTGCTCCGCCAGTGGAGCTCCACGCACTGGTCTCCCCTTCGGAATTCGCCATGGTTGTCGGTGGTATAGCGCAGGTTCACCTCCATTCGCTTGGGCGTCTTCAGGTGGGGATTCTCCGCCTGTTCAAAGCCCAGCTCCTTCAGGCAGGCAGCGGAGCGCAGGAAGTCCTCCTCCCGCACCAGCACATCCAGATCATGGGAGTGGCGCATGGCAGGGTCGCCGTAGAGCTCTACAGACAGCAGCGGGCCCTTCATGGAGATCATAGGGATCCGCGCCTCCTCCATGGCCTTCGCAACCAGCGCCAATGTCTGCATCCGCTTTAGGCTGCCGCCGGCATAACGATTCTGCAGGGCTCGGTATTTCGCCAGAACCGGAAAGCCCTCCAGCTGCTCCGGTGTGAACTGGCGCAGCCCCCGGATGACCAGCGGGTAGATCCGGTGCTTTTTCATCGTCTCATCGAACTTCTCCTGATCCAGTTCCTCCGGGATCCGGTCAAACCGTTCCCGCAGGGCCAGACGGAGCATGAACTCCGTTTCCTTCATTGCGGGATAGCTGGTCAGTATCGTTTCGTTCATACACGTTCCTCCGTAAAAACACCCCAGGCCGAGGGCCTGGGGTGCAATGGTTTTCGCTTAGCGGCCGAAGATCTTGAAGATCTCGTCGATGTCGGTGACATCGGAGGTCTTCTTGGCAGCGGGAGCAGCCTTGACGGTTGCAGCAGTCTTCTTCTCCACAACGGGAGCGGACTTGACGATCTCGCCGCCCTCGAAGCCGGTGGCGATGACGGTGACACGCATCTCGTCCTCAAAGTCCTCGGACACGGTGGCGCCGAAGATGATGTTGGCATCGGGGTTGGCAGCCTCCTGCACGATACCGGCAGCGGTCTCCACATCGTCCAGGGTCAGCTCGGAGGAGCCGGTGACATTGACCAGAACGCCGGTGGCACCGTTGATGGAGGTCTCCAGCAGGGGGCTGGAAACAGCGGCCAGGGCAGCCTGCTCGGCCTTCTCACGGCCGGCGGCGATGCCGACGCCCATGTGGGCGCGGCCAGCGTCCTTCATGACGGCGGACACGTCGGCGAAGTCCAGGTTGATGATGACGCGCTCGGAGTAGGCGACCAGCTCGGAGATGGAGGTGACGGCCTGCTTCAGCACATCGTCGGCGATGCCGAATGCGTTGGCGAAGGTGATCTTCTGGTCGGTGACGTACTTCAGACGGTCGTTGGGGATGACGATCAGGGAGTCGACCTTGGCGCCCAGATCGGCGATACCGGCCTCAGCCTGGCGCATACGGTTGGCACCCTCGAACTTGAAGGGCTTGGTGACGACGCCGACGGTCAGGATGCCGGCCTCACGGGCCAGGTCAGCCACGATGGGAGCAGCGCCGGTGCCGGTGCCGCCGCCCATACCGGCGGTGATGAAGACCATGTCGGTGTCCTCCAGGATCTTGGAGATGGCAGCCCGGGACTCCTCGGCGGACTTGCGGCCGATGTCGGGCTTGGAGCCGGCGCCCATGCCGCCGGTCAGCTTCTCGCCGATCTGCAGCTTGTTGGGGCAGGTGGACTTGTTCAGATCCTGCTTGTCGGTATTGATGACGATGAAGTCCACACCGTTGACATCGGACTCCAGCATACGATTGATAACATTGTTGCCGGCGCCGCCGACACCAATGACCTTGATCTTAACCACGCGATCTGCGAACATTTCAGACATAACGAATATCCTCCTATGTATATTGGGGTTGGCCCTACGGCCACAATTTACATTGTTACTAATACATTCTACCGTGAAATCCGCGATTGGTCAATAGAAAATCTCAATTTAATTGAAAGATTTTGTAAACAATTGCGTCTTTCTCACCGCGACGGGGTGAAAATCGCGTCCTCGGTGTACTCCAGACTCAGATCGAGCTCGCCGCTCTGGCTGTCCTCCAGCTTCTGCACGGCGGCGGCCAGGTAGTCGATCTTGTAGTCCATCCGCTCGGCATCGCCCAGCTGGACAGTCAGCAGCTGGGGGTATTCCAGCCGGATGGCCGACACATCCGTCACATCGATCAGGCTTACCTGGCCGATGATCCGGTTTTTCTCCAGGGCCGTCATGACCGCGACCAGGGCAGAAAGCTGCTCGTCAGCATCTGCCTGATCCTGAGATTCGGCGGTACCCTCGTCGGGGTCGATGATCTGGCCGGGCAGGGCCTGCACCGGGCTTCCCGCCTGGGGTGTACGGATGGCGAGCCCCTCCACACGGGTGTAGCCCAGAGCCTTGTCCAGACTTACCTGCTCGATGGCGCGGCCGTCAGCGGAGATCAGCCACCAGGAGCCGTTCTCGTCCTCTATGGAGTAGGTCACCTGCAGCTCCGTGATCTGGATCTCCACAGTGCCGGGGAGCCGAACCCCCACCTTCACCTTGTCCACATAGGGAAGCTCTGAGATGATCCGGCTGGCGACTCTGGCCTCGCCGATGCTCAGCAGGGCGTCGCCGGGCTCCACGCCCGCGGCCTGCCGCACCATCCAGGGGGAATATTTCTCCGCACCGGCCACGGTGATGGTCTCCACCCGGAAGAAGACGCTCAGTGCCAGGAACACCGCCGCCACCACTGCCGCCATGCTGACAAGCCGAAGGGCGAAGCGGCCCTTGCGCAGGGGCTTGGGGGCAGTGTAGATCACGTCGGGGATCTCCTCCCGGGGAGGACGCACCACCCGGCGGTTCACGGGCGGATTTTTCATCTTGGCCTTACGGCGCTGGGTCGTCCGACGCTGGCGCTCGGCCCGGTCGGGGGTGCTGGGTGCGCCGGTCTTTCGCCGCCGGGCCGGCGGCGTTCTGGACGCTGCTGCGTTCCGTTTTGCGGAAGCAGGGCGTTTACGCTGTTTCGTATCCATAGGTTTGCCTCCCTGGGAGTCTTTTATTTCTTGGCAAGCTCTGCGATGATGTCGCAGATGCGGTCGGCGGAATCGGGCATGGAGCTGGCCTGAAGGGCCTTGCGCATGGCACGGCACCTCTGCTCATCGGCCAGAAGGCTCGTGACCTCCTCATACAGCCGCTGTCCGGTGCACTCCTTCTCCAGCAGCAGCACACAGCCGCCCCGGGACTCGATGATCCGGGCGTTCTTCTCCTGATGGTTGTCGGTGACGTTGGGGGACGGGATCAGGATGCAGGGGGTGCCGGAGACGGCGATCTCGTTGCAGCTGGAGGCACCGGCCCGGCTGATGAACACATCCGCCGCCGCCATCAGGGTGGGCATGTTGTAGATATACTCCCGCATATCGATGCCCTTTGCCTGCTCCAGCTCCACGCCCTTGCTCTTGACCAGCTCCGGCATCCACTCCCAGCCGTAGGAGCCGGTGGCGTGGATGTGCTGGAAGGGCAGTCCGTTTTCCGTTTCGAGCTTCATGAACTCGGCGATCACCTCGTTCATGGCCTTAGCGCCCAAAGAGCCGAAGGCGGAGACGATCAGGGGCCGCTCGTCCAGACCCAGCTCCCGCCGGGCGTCGGCCCGCTTGGTGTACAGGAACTCAGACCGGACGGGCATGCCCACGCAGGTGACCTTGTCCTGCTGTTTATAGGCCTTGCCGCTCTCGGCGAAGTTCACCAGGATCCGGTCGGCGCTGCCCGCCGCCAGACGGGTAGCCAGGCCGGGGACGGCGTTGGCCTCATGGACGCAGGTGGGGATGCCCATTTTGCTGCCGACAAAGAGCGCGGGGAAGCTGGCGTAGCCGCCGGTGCCCACGATCACATCGGGCTGGAAGTCTTTGATGATCTTCCGTGCGCCGTTCAGGGCGGACAGGATCCGTCCCACGCCCTGGACATTGCGCTTGATATTTTTCAAATTCAGCTGCCGGAAGAACCGGGAGCCGGGCAGGCATTTAATCTCGTAGCCCGCCTTGGGCACCAGCTGCTCCTCCATCTCGCCGACGCAGCCGACGAAGAGGATCTTGCAGCCCGGATCCCGCTGCCGCAGGGTATTGGCCAGGGCGATGGCGGGGTTGATGTGGCCGCCGGTGCCGCCGCAGGTAAACATCACGTTCATAGCATTTCTTCCTCCTGTAGCTTGGGTTCCTCCCGCTGCCGGGAGATCGCCAGGATCACGCCCATTTCCCCCAGATTCACCGCCAGTGCCGTTCCCCCGTAGGAGAAGAAGGGCAGCGCGATGCCGGTGGAGGGCAGTAAATTGGTGACAACGCAGAGGTTGAGCACCGTTTGAACCGCCAAAAGTGTGGTCAGGCCTGCAGCCAGCATGGAGCTGAAACGATCCCTGGCCGACCGGGCGATGTGGTAGCCCCGCAGGATCAGCAGCATGAACAGCACCATGATCCCGGCGGCTCCCAGAAGCCCCAGCTCCTCGCACACGATGGCGAAAATGTAGTCGTTGTATTGAAAGGGCAGGTACAGGTATTTCTGCCTGCTCCGCCCCAGGCCCAGACCGAAGACCCCTCCCGAGCCGATGGCGTAGAGGGACTGGAGGATCTGGTAGCCCGTGTCGCTGGGGTCGGACTCGGGATCCAGCCATGCCGTGACCCGATCCCCGGCGTAGCCCATGAAGGTGATGTACACCAGCACGAACATGGCAGCCAGAGCCGCTCCCATCAGAAGATATTTCATCCTTGTTCCGGACAGGAACATCATCACCACCGCCACCATGCCGATGAGCAAAATGGCGGACAGGTGCTTCTCCAGGGCCAGGGGCACCAAAATGCCCATCAGGGCGGCCCCGAAGCCCAGCACCCCATAGCGGAATTCCTCCGCCCGGGGGCCATATTCCCGGCTCAGCCGGGCGAAGACAACGATCACCGCGAATTTGGCGATCTCCGAGGGCTGGAACTGGATGCCCGCGATGGAGACCCACCGCCTGGCACCGTTGACGCTTTGCCCCACTACCAGCACCGCCAGCAGCAGAACGATGGCGATGCTGTAAATGTGCCAGGCAAATTTCCGCCAGACCTCTGCCGGGATCCGGCTGAACGCCGCCATGCACCCCAGCCCAAGGACGGCGCAGACGGCCTGTTTTTGCAGATATCGGGTGGATACGGTGTAGTTCGAGTCATACTCGCTCTGGGCGTAGCTGGCTGACCAGAGCATGATAAGCCCCAAAATCAGCAGCGTCAGCACCAGGATCAGAAACACCGGATCCACGGAATTGACCCGCCCGTGGGCGGGATCCTCTTTGGCATGGAAAAGACGTTTTTCCAATGCCGCTCCTTCCCAATTTTTGGCTCACCCATGTAAGGAACGGTCATGACCGTTCCGGTCGGTTTTCTGACCTCGATGGGCAGAAAACCGACAGGTTTTACGGATTCGCCGGACATTGTTCCAATCAATTACATTGTACTGCGGAACGGCCATAGCCGTTCTACAGAGTATATTCTCAGAATCTGCCGCTGACGCCGAACCAGGCCAGCAGGCACATCACCAGGGTGATGCCCGCGAAGGTCAGGTCGATGCGCTCCTCAGACCAGCCGCACTTTTCGAAGTGGTGGTGGATGGGAGCCATCTTGAACAGCCGCTTGCCGTGGGTGGCCTTGAAGTAGCCCACCTGCAAAATGACGGACAGGGTCTCGATGATGTAGATGATGCCGACCATGATAAGCACCAGGGGCATATCCAGAGCAAAGGCCGTGCCGCAGACCGCGCCGCCCAGGAACAGGGAGCCGGTGTCGCCCATGAAGACCTTGGCGGGCTTCCAGTTGTAGCACAGGAAGGCAGCCAGGCCGCCGATCAGGGACGCGGGCAGGACAGCCAGGGTGAACCGCTCCATGGCCACGGCCACGGCGGTGAAGAACACCATGACGATGACGGTCACGGAGGAGCTCAGGCCGTCCAGACCATCGGTCAGGTTGACCGCATTGACGCAGCCGACGAAGACGAACATGGCGAAGAAGATGTACAGGATGGGATGCAGCTCAAAGCTGACATTGAAGAAGGGGATGTACAGGGAAGCGGACATGATGCCCTCCTTGTACAGGATGTACAGGAAGATGGCGGAGACGGCCATCTGCAGGCAGGCCTTCTGGATGGAGGTCAGGCCCAGGTTGCGCTTGTACTTGACCTTGAAGAAGTCGTCCAGGAAGCCCACCAGGCCGAAGCACAGAGCCAGCAGCAGGACATAAAGTGCGGAAAAATCACCGTTTTTCATACCGGCAAAGCCGAAGACCACGACACACACAGCGGCAGCCGCCATGAACATCAGGCCGCCCATGGTGGGGGTACCGGCCTTGGAATTGTGCCAGGTGGGGCCGTCCTCCCGGATGGCCTGACCGGCCTTCAGAGCCCGCAACGCGGGGATCAGGAACCGGCCCAGCACGAGGGTCAGCACGAAGGCGACCACGATGGTAAGGATCACATTCATCATTTCTATTTCCTCCAATTATCTCTCGTCACGGAAAAACTGCTCCAGGGCCAGCTCCATATGCATGCCCCGGCTGCCCTTGAACAGCAGCACATCACCGGGCCGGGCCAGCCGCTTCAGGGCCAGCACCAGCTCCCTGCGGTCGGTGAAGGATCTCGCCTTGCCGCCCACCATGCCGCCGGTCAGGGCGCCCTTCTCCATACGGGCGGAGTTGGGGCCGTAGGCCATCAGGTAGTCGGCCTGCTCGGCGGCCAGGCGGCCCACCTTGTAGTGCTCCGCCTGGGTGCAGGCACCCAGCTCCAGCATATCGCCCAGAACGGCGATTTTGCGGCCGGTCTGGCGGGCCAGCACCTTCAGCGCCGCTGCCATGGACTCGGGGCCGGCGTTGTAGCAGTCGGAGATGATGGTGAAGCCCTCCTTCTCATAGATCTCCTGACGGCCCGCCATATTCCGGAAGTTGGCCAGGCTCTCCTGGATCTTCCCGGGCTCCACGCCCAGCGCCAGACCGACAGCCACGGCAGCCAGCGCGTCGCAGACGAAGTGCTCGCCCTCCACAGGCAGCTCGATGGGAAACTCGGTGCCCCTGGCGTGGGTACGGAAGGAGACGCAGCCGGTGCTGATCTCCACCCCGGAACCCCGGACGGCGCAGCCTTCGTCCACGCCAAAATAAGTCACGCCGTGCAGGCCGCAGTCGGCGGTCTTCAGGAACTTATCATCGCCGTTGAGGAGCACAGGTGCGTCCGCGGCCATGCCCTCCAGGATCTCCAGCTTGGCCTTCAGGATACCCTCCTGGCTGCCCAGATGCTCGATGTGCATGGTGCCGATGTTGACGATGACCGCCAGGTCGGGCTGGCCGATGGAGCTCAAGTAAGCCATCTCCCGGAAGTGGTTCATGCCCATCTCCAGGACGGCGACCTGGGTATCCTCCGGCATAGCCAGGATGCCCATGGGCATGCCGATGTCGTTGTTGTGGTTTGCGGGGGTCTTGGCGGTGCGGTAGCTCGATTCCAGAACCGTGGAGATCATCTCCTTGGTGGTGGACTTGCCCACGGAGCCGGTGACGCCCACCACCTTCATGCCGATGCGCTGCCGCTCGCCGTTTGCGATCTGGCCCAGGGCGATGCGGGTGTCCTCGACCACGATGGCGGGATAATCGCCGTCGCAGTGCTCGCAGAGCACCGCCGCCGCGCCCTTTTCCAGTGCCATGGGCACGAAGTCATGGCCGTCTCTGGCACCCTTCAGGGCGATGAAGAGCTGGCCGGGCTGGATGATGCGGGTGTCGTTGTTGGCGCCCAGGAATTCCACGTCCGCGTATTTGGGGTCGATGGTGCCGCCGCACCAGGCAGCGGCCTGCTGTAATGTGATTCTGCCCATTTCTTATCCCTTCTTTTCCTCCAGGATCTGAGCGACGATCTCGCGTTCGTCCATATGGTGCTTGATGCCCATGATCTCCTGGTATGTCTCGTGGCCCTTGCCGGCCAGCACGATGATGTCGTCTTTTTCTGCCATGTCCATGGCGTGGCGGATGGCCGCGATGCGATCGACCACCACCTCATAGGGCTTTCCGGCCTTGTCTGCGCCGGGTGTGATGTCCGCGATGATGGCCTCGGGGGCCTCGGTGCGGGGATTGTCGGAGGTGATGATGGCGGTATCCGCCAGCCGGGCGCCGATCTCGCCCATGATGGGCCGCTTGATGGGATCCCGGTCGCCGCCGCAGCCGAAGACGGCCAGGAGCTTGCCCCTGCAGAAGCCCCGGACGGCGGACAGCACGTTCTCCAGACCGTCGGGGGTGTGGGCGTAGTCGATGAGCACCGTGTAGTCGGTGCCGGGGGTGGGGACTACCTCCACCCGGCCCTTGACACCGGGGGCATCCGCCAAAGCAGCGGCAGCATCCGCCAGATCGATGCCGAGACCCACAGACAGACCGAGAACGGTCAGTGCATTATATACGGTGAACTTGCCGGGGATGCCCAGGGAGACGGGAACCTCCCGGCCCTCCAGCACGGCGGTGAAGTCGATGCCGTCGGCGCGGAGCTCCAGATCCCTGGCCTCCAGAGTGCCCTCCCCCGCCACGGAGGTGGTGATGACGCTGCATTCTGCGGCATCCAGCATATTCTGCGCGTAGGCGTCGTCTCCGTTTATGACGCCGACCTTGCACCGCTTGAAGAGCTGGGCCTTGGTCATGCAGTAGTGCTCCATGGTCTTGTGGAAATCCAGATGATCCTCGGTCAGGTTCGTAAAGCCCGCCACATCGAATTCCACGCCTCCCACCCGATCCAGGGCGATGGCGTGGGAAGAGACCTCCATGACCACATGGGTGCAGCCCCCGTCACGCATCCGGGCGAAGAGCCCCTGGAGCTCAAAGCTCTCGGGGGTGGTGCGCTCGGTGGGGATGACCTCCTCGCCGATCATGTTGGCGGTGGTACCGATGAGACCCACCTTGGCGTTCACGGTCTTCTCCAGCACGTGCTTCAGAAGCAGGGTGACGGAGGTCTTGCCGTTGGTGCCGGTGACACCCACCATCTTCATGGCTTTGGCGGGGTGGCCGTAGAAATTGCAGCCGAGCATCGCTAGGGCCATCCGGTCGGAGGGCACCAGCACATAGGGCACCTCACCCTCGGGCTTCTTGGCGGTGACGATGACCGCCGCGCCCTTCTGGAGGGCCATGGGGATGAACCGGTTGCCGTCGGCGGCGAAGCCGGTGACGGCAACGAAGAGGCCGCCGCATTCAACCTTCCGGGAATCATAGGCCACATGGGCGATGTCGATGTCCATGCTGACGTTGGACTCCAGGATGGGGATATCCTTCAAAAGTTCCAGTAATTTCATTCGTACTCCTTCCCGGGCCTCAGTCGCGGGCCCCCGGATCGGTAAAGGTTATGGTGACGGTGCGCCCTGGTTCCACAGCAATCTTCGCCGGGATGTCCTGGAGCTGCACCTGTATGGGTTGGGTCAAATCGGGATTGCCTGCAAAATGCAGGGTCAAGCCCGCGTCTGCGGCGGCCTTGGCCGCCTGAGCCGGGGTCATCCCGGCGAAATCGGGCACGGAAACAGTCTCGGGGACAGCTGCGCCCAGATAGACGAGCACCTGACTCCCCTGCTCCAGGGCCGTCCCGGCGCCGGGGAGCTGGGCAGTGACCGTGTCAGCCGTCCCCTGTAAGACGGCGGACAGGCTCGCTTCCGCAAGCGCCGCTTCCGCTTCCTTTGCGGTCAGGCCCTCCAGCGCGGGAACCTGGACGATTTGGGGTTCCTCCGCCCTGGTGACCTCCAGATACGGCAGGATGTCCGCCATCACCGCGCCCACGGTCGGCGCGGCCATGACGCCGCCGGAGATGTAGATGCCCGTGGAGGCGGACGGAGTGTCCAGTGCCACCAGTATAATATACCTCGGATCGTCCATCGGCGCAAGCCCCACAAATGACACGATTTTATCCCGAACCCTTTGGCCATTCTCATCAAAAATGTCAATTTTCTCGCTGGTTCCCGTCTTTCCGCCCACTCTGTAGCCGGATACAGTCGCGTTTTTGGCAGTTCCTTCTGTGACCACCGACTCGATCATGCCGCACATCATCGCGGAGGTCTCCTCCGAAATGACCTGCCGGAGCACCGTGGGCTCCTGCTTCAGGAGGGTGTCCCCCTCGTCGTCGATGACCTCGGAGACGATGTAGGGCTCCAGAAGATAGCCCCCGTTGACCACCGCCGCCACCGCCCGAACCAGCTGGAGGGGGGTGATCTTGAAGGTCTGGCCGAAGGAGCCGGAGGTCAGGGACGCCGTGCCCCATTTGTCGGTGTCCACGATCAGCTCCTTGCTGAAAAAAACGCCCCCCGACTCACCCGCCAGATCGATGCCGGTCTTCTCCAGGATGCCGAATTTTTGCACATAGTCGTAAAACCGTTCGCCGCCCAGCTTCAGCCCGATGTGGGCGAAGGCCAGGTTGCAGGAGTTCTGCAGCGCCTGGGCGGTGGTCTGACCTCCGTGGCCCTGGTGTCTCCAGCAGTGCAGGAGCTGGGCCCGGCCCGGGATCTGCTCCGCACCGGAGCAGGCAAAATGGCTGTCCATGGTCACGGCCCCGCAGTCCAGGGCGGCGGCCAGGGTGATGGTCTTGAAGGTGGAGCCGGGCTCGTAGCCGTCGGAGATGCAGCGGTTGCGCCACTGCTTTAAGCGGGCCGCCACCAGGGCATCCCGATATTCGGCCTTCCCCATGGTATATTCCGGGGAATCCTCGGCATAACGGAGGTAATTCAGACGCAGCTGCTCCAGCTTCGCGTCCACAGCCGGGTCGCCAATTTCGAGGTAATTGTTGGGGTCATAGCTCCCCAGGGTCGCCATGGCCAGGATCTCGCCGGTATCCACATCCATGACGATGCCGAAGGCTCCGTTCTGGATGGCATAGCGCTCCATGGCCAGCTTCATCTGGTTTTCCAACGCCTGCTGGACGGTGACATCGATGGTGGTGACCACGCTGGCTCCGGTCTGGCCTTCAAAATAGCGTTCAACGGAGAAGGGCATATCCATCTCGTTGTTGCCCTTGGTGGTGACGGTTTTTCCCGCATCCCCCGAGAGAAAGGCGTCATAGCTGGCCTCGATGCCCTCGGCCCCGTCATTGGACGCATTGGTGAAGCCGATGACCTGGGCGGCCAGACTTCCATATGGATAGTACCGCTGGGAGTTGGGCTCTAAGTGGATGCCCTCGATGCCCGTTTCCTCGATATAGGTTCTTATTTTCGCGGCGGTCTGCTCCTCCACCCGATCCTCGATCAGGTGGTAGCGAAGGCTTTTATCCTTCGCCAGTTTTTCCACACGGGCTCTGTCAACGCCCAGGATATCCGCCAGAGCCTGAGCCATGCGGGGGATGTCCGCCCCGGTCTGCTCCAGCTCTCTCGGATCGATGTACACGTTCTCCACCGTCTCGGAGCCCGCCAGGATGTTCATATTCCGGTCGTAAATGACGCCCCGGGCAGACTGGGTCTGGGTGGTGCGGGACTGGTTGCTTAATGCCAGGGCCGAATAGGTGTCGTAGGACACCACCATCAGCCCGAAGAGCTGGGCCAGCACCGGCAAAAAAGCCGCCGCACCCAGCACTGCCATCACAAGAGCGATCCGGCGCTGCTGACCGGAGTCTGCCCGGATGCGGCGGTAAACAGGTTTTGACTTTCTTCGTTTCATGGAACCACCCGGCCTTTCCGATAGAATCAATGGGCAGCAAGGCATCCACCCTGCTGCCCATCTGAGCTTCTACCATATTGTATTGACCGGGCCGGAGATTATGCGAAAAACTGGCGCAGGCTCAGAAGCATGCTGTCCCACCAGCTCAGCTGCTGGGGCACGACCGTCTCGGCGGGGACGTTCACGCTGATGTGGACGGCCTCCTCGGCGGGCACCATACCCATGGATTCGGCGGCCATCCGGATCTCGTTCAGGTCGTAGCCGCTCTCATACTTCTGCTGCAGCAGCTCCTGCTCCATTTCCAGGCTGATGACCTGGGTCTCCAGCTCCCGCACCTGGGCGGTGGTATGGGCCACCTGAGCCATGCCGATGAGCATCAGCACCGCCAGGACGATGGCGACCACATTGCCGACCAGCGCGATGGGGTCGACGGGGATGGGCTTGCGCTTCTCGGGGGACTTGTATTTGGGCAGAGCGGCTCTGCGCTCGTCGCGGTCGAGCTTGGCTGCTGTGGAACCAAACGTGTAGTACCGCACATAGCGTTCATTGTATTTGCGTGCCATGGCGCATCGCTCCTTTTCTTCAGAATCAAAAGAGGAAATTTACAGCTTCTCACAGACGCGCAGCTTGGCGCTGCGGGCCCGGGGATTGCGCTCCAGCTCCTCGGGGCCGGAGACAATGGGTTTCTTGCTGATAAGCTTGACCTTGGGCTTGTTGCCGCAGATGCACACCGGGAAAGTGGGCGGGCAGGTGCAGCCCTTGGCGTTGGCGGCCATGCCGTTCTTCACCAGCCGGTCTTCGAGAGAATGGAAGGTGATGATGGCGAGCCTGCCCTTCTTGTTCAGCTTGGGCACCGCCACCTCCAGCACCCGACCAACGGCACCCAGCTCGTCGTTGACGGCGATGCGGATGGCCTGGAAGCTGCGCTTGGCGGGGTGCTGCTTTTCCCGCAGAGCTGCGGGGGGCATGGCGGAGCGGATCACGTCCACCAGCTCCAGGGTGGTCTCGATGGGCTTCTCGGCCCTTCTGCGGTCGATGGCTGCGGCGATCTGGGGCGCGTAGCGCTCCTCGCCGTATTCATACAAAATCCGGCGCAGCTCCTCCTTCGGCCAGGTGTTGACCACCTCGTGGGCGGTCAGGGCGTCCTCGGAGTTCATGCGCATGTCCAGCGGCGCGTCCGCCATGTAGGAAAAGCCCCGCTCCGCTTCGTCAAGCTGGGGCGAGGAAACGCCCAGATCCAGCAAAATGCCGTCGACGCCCTCAATGCCCAGGCTGTCGAGCACTTCG
The DNA here is from genome assembly GCA_015067895.1 of Oscillospiraceae bacterium. The sequence continues at coordinate 16,513 of SVLP01000003.1, forward strand.
TCGAGCTGGCTGAAATTGCTGTGGACTAAGGTGACCCGATCCGCGTAAGGGGCCAGCCGCTCACCGGCGGCCTTCAGCGCCTTGGGATCCCGGTCGATGCCGATGAGACGGCCGGTGGTGAGCCGGGCCGCGATCTGGCTGGAGTGGCCCGCACCGCCCAGGGTGCCGTCCACGTAGATGCCGTCGGGTTTGATATTCAAAGCCTGGATGCATTCATCCAGCAAAACGGAAACATGATAAAATTCACTCACAGGCCGATCGCCTCCAGGGATGCCATCAATTTTTCGGGGGTGAGGGCCTCCAGCTCGAAGGCCGCGAAGTGTGCCTGATCCCAGATCTCCGCCTGACCGGCCCGGCCCACGATGACCACGTCCCGGCCGATGCCGGCGTAGTCCATCAGGCTCTGGGTCAGGGTGAAGCGGGACTGCTTGTCGGGATTGCACTCGGCAGCATAGATGAAGAGCAGACTGGTGGCGCCGGATTTCTGGGCCAGGGGCAGCTGATCGTACTTGTCGTTGAGCTGCCGCCAGCTCTCCTCGGTGTAGACCGTGAGGCAGCGATGGCCGCCGTTGACACCAATGGTCACGTAGAAGGTGCTGCCCAGCTCGGCGCGCAGCTTGGCGGGAACGAACAAGCGGTTCTTGTCGTCCAGCTTCGCAGGATACTTACCGATCAATTGCCTCACCTCCACTCCATTTTGGTGCCCTTTTACTCCACTTTGCACCACCTACAGTATACCGCACCTCCCCCGAGGAGTCAACGACAGATTTTCGGAAAATGAAATTATTTTCGGAGGATTTCCCGTGATTTCCAATAACCGAACGGTTGTTCGATAACTTTTGCAGTAAAAACCGTCGAAATATGGGCAAAGGGCGGCCATAACGGCCGCCCCCGTGGGAAACGCGCTTAAGAAAAGGCCAGCCCCTCTCCCTCCAGCACCGCCTGGATCGTGGCCGGTGTGGTGGAGCAGTGGAGCAAAAATGTGGACAGCGGCCCCTCCACCTTGCTTTGGACAAGGCTCCGAAGCTGCCGGGCCCCGGACTTTCCGCCGCAGTCCCGGGCCAGCATGGCCGCCAGCTCCGCCGGGAACCGCAGCTCCATGCCCTGCTTCCGGGCCCGCTGTCGAAGCTGCTCCAGATATTTGTCCGCGATGGATTCCATGGTCTCCTTCCCCAGACTTTTGAAGACCAGCACCTCGTCCAGCCGCCCCAGAAACTCCGGGGTGAAGGTGTGGCGCAGGCTTTTTTCCGTCCGGTCGGCCCGGCCCTCGGGGCTGAAGCCCAGGCCGTCGGAGGTGACCTCTCCCCCGGCGTTCGTGGTCATCACCACCACCGCATTGCGGAAGCTGACCCGCCGTCCGCCGGAATCGGTGAGCACGCCCTCCTCCATGATCTGCAGGAGCACGTTGCTGACATCCGGATGGGCCTTTTCCAGCTCATCCAGCAGCACCAGGCAGTAGGGCCTGCGCCGCACCGCCTCGGTGAGCTTTCCGCCCTCCTCATAGCCCACGTAGCCCGGAGGGGCACCGATGAGCCGGGATACCGCCTGTTTTTCCATGAATTCCGACATATCCAGCCGGATCAGGGCGTCCGTCGTACCGAACAGCTCCCTGGCGATGGCCCGGCACAGCTCCGTCTTGCCCACGCCGGTGGGGCCCGCCAGGAGCATACAGGCCACCGGCCGGTTCTCGTCCCGCAGACCGCTCAGGCCCCGGCGCAGGGCTGCTGCCGCCCGCTTCACCGCTTCCTCCTGTCCCTTCACATGGCCCGACAGAGTCTCCTCCAGTCCCAGCAGCCGCTGCCGCTCATCGGCGGTGAGCCGTCCCACGGGGATGCCCGTGCGGACGGAGACCGCCCAGGCCACATCCTGCCCCGTCACCGCCCGGCTCCTGCGACCTTCGCCGCTGCGCTCCGCCATGCGCTGCATCCTGTCCCGAAGCTGGGCCGCCTGCTCGTAGCGGCAATCCCGGACGGCTTCGCTGAGCTCCCGCTCCAGCTCCTGCCGCCACTGCTTTCGACTGCCGCTGAGCTCCTCCAGACGGGCGTGGCTGGCCGCCTCGTCCACCAGGTCGATGGCTTTGTCGGGCAGATACAGCTCCGGCAGATACCGTCTCGACATCCGGACGGCCTCGGTCAGCGCCTCCTCCCGGATCCGCAGACCGTGGTGCCGCTCCAGACCGGGCCGGAGGGCCTGCAAAATCTCCATGGTGGCCTCCTCGCCGGGCTCGTGGACGGTCACGGGCCGGAACCGCCGCTCCAGGGCCGGATCCTTCTCGATGCACTTGCGGTACTCCTCCAGGGTCGTGGCCCCCATCATCTGGATCTCCCCCCGACCCAGGGCGGGCTTGAGGATGTTGGCGGCGTCGATGGCGCCCTCGGCGGCACCAGCGCCGACGATGGTGTGCATCTCATCGACGAAGAGGATGACGTCCCCCACCCGGCGGATCTCCTCCAGCACATCCCGCAGCCGTTCCTCGAACTCGCCGCGATACTTCGTCCCCGCCACGAGATTGGCCATGTTCAAGCTGTAGAGCTTCTTGTCCTTGAGCTGGGGCGGCACGTTCCCGGCGGCGATGCGCTGGGCCAGCCCCTCGGCGATGGCGGTCTTGCCCACGCCGGGCTCCCCCACCAGGGCGGGATTGTTCTTGTTCTTCCGGCTCAGGATGCCGATGACCGTCTCGATCTCCTGCTCCCGGCCGATGACCGGATCCATGGACGCGGCCTTGAGCAGCAGATCCTCGCTGAACTGATCCAGTAATTTCATGGTGACTCCCTCCTTTGACCTCCGCCGTCCGGCCATCCGGAACCGGCATTCCAACGCCATGGTGAACAGCTCATCCGGATCCGTCCCGGCGATGCGCAGTACCATGGCAGCGGTGCTCCCGTGCCGCCGGGTCAGGGCCAGCAGCAGATGCAGCGGCTTTACCTGTCCGGAACCCAGAAGTGCCGCCTCGCCCCCGGCCAGCCGCAGGATCTCCCGAGCCTCCCGGCTGAAGCCCTGGGGCAGCGGCAGCTCCGGCGTCCCCACGCCGCAGAGCACCGCCGCGGCGTCATGGACGAATTTTTCCGTGACCAACGCACTTCGAAGCAGCAGTCCCGCCTCGTCAGCCCCAGCGCACAGGGCCATCAGCAGATGGACGCTGCCCACAAAGCTGTGCCCGAGCCCCCTGGCCCGGGCCGCCGCAGCCACGATCACATCTGCGGCTTCCTGTGAATATCGCAAGTGCTCACCTCCTGGCTCTGGGGATTTTTACCAAGACGGACAAAAAATATACGGTCGATTTTGAAAAAAGGAATTGATTTTTCAAAAAACCGTGTTAGAATAGAGACAAGCTACTTCATACCGTGGCTGACAATCAATACTTATGGGAGGAAATATCATGGCTTACAAGATTACCGACGCTTGCGTCTCCTGCGGCTCCTGCGCCGACCAGTGCCCCGTCGAGGCTATCGCTGAGGGCGACGGCAAGTACGAGATCAACGCTGATCTGTGCGTCTCCTGCGGCTCCTGCGCCGACCAGTGCCCCACTGAGGCCATCGTGGAAGAGTAATTTTTCTCATCCCAAACACAGTTAGCCTGTAGGCCTGTCGGCCTGCAGGCTAATTTTCTATGTGCATTATGGAACATATTTCAAATGGATATACCCTGGATCTGGCGGAGGGCTTTCCCCTGAGCACCGACTCCATGGTGCTCGCCGACTTCGTCCGGCTGCCGAAGAACGCCCGGGTGCTGGATCTGGGCTCCGGCTGCGGCACCCTGGGGCTGCTGCTGTGTGCGAAGGATCAGGCCTGTGCCGTGACCGGCATCGAACTGGATGCCCGGGCCCACGCTGCCGCTGTGGAAAACATCCTGCGCAACAGCCTGCAAGACCGTCTTCACAGTATATGCGCCGACCTGCGCACCATGCAAGTTTTGCCGGGGAGCTTCCAGGTCTGCGTGTCCAATCCCCCCTATTTTTCCGGCGGGGAGCGGCACTCCCGGACACCGGGCGCAAGGCAGGAGGATACCTGCACACCGCAGGAGCTCTTTGCCGCCGCAGCGAAGGCCCTGAAATTCGGCGGGGACTTCTTCCTCGTCCACAAGCCGGAAAAGCTGGCCCAGCTGTGCTATGAGGCAGAACGTGTGGGCCTGGAACCCAAACGTCTGCGGCTGGTGCGCCACCGCCCCGGCGCGCCCATCAGCCTGATCCTGCTTTCCTGCCGCAAGGGGGGCAAGCCGGGTCTGACGATCGACGAACTGACACTCTACCATCCCGACGGCACACCCACCGGGGACTGCCGCCGCATTTACCACATGTAAGGAGGGCCACACATGGCCGGAATGCTGTACCTCGTCCCCACCCCCATCGGCAATCTGGGGGACATCTCCGAGCGGTGCCGCCGCACGCTGGAGGAAGCCGACTTCATCGCCGCCGAGGATACCCGGGTGAGCCTGAAGCTTCTGAACTATCTGGGCATCAAAAAAAGCCTTGTCAGCTACTACGAGCATAACAAGGCCTTCAAGGGCAATGTGATCCTGGATCGGATTCTGGCGGGCGAGACCTGTGCGCTGGTGTCCGACGCGGGCAGTCCCGCCATCTCCGACCCCGGCGAGGATCTGGTGCGCCTGTGCGCGGAAAACGGCATCACCGTCACCGCCATCCCCGGCCCCTGCGCCGTCATCACCGCGCTCTCTATCTCCGGTCTGCCCACGGGCCGGTTCTGCTTCGAGGGCTTCCTGTCCACGGCGAAAAAGAGCCGGAAGGAGCACCTGGAGTCCCTGACCGGCGAGACGAGAACCATGATCTTCTACGAGGCCCCCCACAAGCTCCTCTCCACCCTGGAGGACTTGGCGGAATCCTTCGGCGCAGACCGCAAAATTTCCCTGTGCCGGGAGCTGACCAAGCTCCACGAGGAGGTCGTCCGCACCACCCTGGGCGAAGCCATCGAGCGCTACACCGCAAACGCCCCCAAGGGCGAGTTCGTCCTGGTGGTGGACGGCGCCGCGCCTGTGGAAAAAGAGGTTGCCACCGCCGAGGATGCGGGCGAAATGGTCAAGCGGCTCATGTCCGAGGGCCTCAGCCGCAAGGACGCCATCAAACAGACCGCCAAGGCACTGGATCTGCCGAAGAATGTGGTGTACGACGCCGCCCTCTCCATCGATGAATAAGCGATTCGCAAAACAAAAACCCGGAGCCAGGCTCCGGGTTTCGTTTTGCGCTTTAGTACTTCCCCATATTGCGGATGCACTCCTGGCAGATGTTCTTGCCGCGGTAGCTGGCCAGCTCCCGGGAAGAGGAGCAGAAGATGCAGGAGGGCTCGAACTTCTGCAAAATGATGCGGTCGCCCTCCATGTAGATCTCCAGCTCATCCCGCTCCGCGATGTCCAGCGTCCGGCGCAGTTCGATGGGCAGCACGATGCGGCCCAGCTCATCCACCTTGCGAATGATGCCAGTTGATTTCATTCAATTGTCCCCCTCAAAATCGTTCTCTTCCGAAGAACTTGAACACAAACATTGTTCGACAATATTATAGCTGAACAGACCCCTTCTGTCAAACAAGTTTCGTTGCACGAAACTGATTTCGTGATATTTCACAAGAATCAAACCCATTTTCTGGCATATAATACCATCAGATTGGAGGGTTGCATATGTTCCTGAGCTGGTTCTGGAGCCTGGCCGTTTTGTGCGCCGCTTTTTTTGCTTTCTTAACAGAAACTGGAACCCAGACCACCTCCGCCCTGCTGGAGGGGGCCGGAAATGCGGTGCAGCTTGTCATCGCCATGGCGGGGCCGCTGTGCCTGTGGGCGGGGCTGGGGAAGCTGATGGATCGGGCGGGACTGACTGCCATTCTCGCCCGGCTCCTCTCCCCTGTCCTCAGCAGGCTCTACCCCGCCAGCCGGAGGGACGGGGAGCTGGCGAAGCATCTGAGTGCCAACGTGACGGCGAATCTGCTGGGGCTGGGCAACGCGGCCACCCCCATGGGCATCCGGGCGGCGGGACGGCTCCGGGATCCGAAGGAGCCGGATAAAGCGACAGACGGGCTGTGCCGTCTGGTGGTGATGAACACCGCCTCCATCCAGCTGCTGCCAACCACCGTGGCAGCAGTGCGCCAGAGCGCGGGCTGCGCAACGCCCTTCGACATCCTGCCCTGTGTCTGGATCAGCAGTGTGCTGTCGGTGTCGGCGGGACTGCTGGCGGCAACGCTGATGGGGAGGGTCTGGCGTGGGTGAGTACATCGTGCCGCTGATCCTGACGGTGACCGCCATCGGCGCATTACATAAGAGGGAAAACGCCTACGATGTTTTGACAGACGGAGCCAGGGACGGCTTCAAAATGCTGCTGACCATCGCCCCGTCGCTGATCGTACTCCTGAGCGCGGTGGGGATGCTCCGGGCAAGCGGTGCTTTGGAAGCCCTGTCCGCCGCACTCTCCCCTGCCCTGGCGTTTCTGGGCATCCCCCCGGAGACGGTGCTGCTGATGCTGGTGCGACCCATCAGCGGCAGCGCAGCCCTGGCCATCGGCGCGGAGCTCATCGCCGCCCACGGAGTTGATTCCATGGTGGGCCGGACGGCGGCGGTGATGCTGGGCTCCACGGAGACCACCTTCTACACCATCTCTGTCTATTTCGGCGCCTGGGGCATCAGGAAGACCCGCTACGCCGTCCCGGCGGCATTGATCGCAGACCTGACCGGCTTCCTGGCAGCAAGCTGGACAGTTCGGCTATTCTATGGCAATCCCATGTAAGGAACGGTCATGACCGTTCCCTGCGGAATACCGAAGCAAGAAAAGAGCGCACCCGCATGGGTGCGCTCTCAGATATTTGGGGATTACTCCTCGTCCTCGTCGTCGAAGGAGAACTCCAGCACCTCGCCGCAGTTCTCGCAGACGATGGAGCCCTCTTCCAGGGTCTCCTCGTCGAAGGCGATCACTTCACCGCAGGCGCAGGTGACCTCATAGACGGTAGTCTCCTCGTCACCGAAATCGAAGCCCTCTTCCAGATCCTCGAAATCCCAGTCCTCGTCGTCATCCTCGAAATCATCGTCCTCGAACTCGTCTTCGTCCATGGACATGATGAAATCCTCGATGGCGTCCAGATCGTCCTCGATCTCGTCCAGCTCGTCGGAAATGGCGATGGTGGTCTCCTGCACATCACCCAGGGTCTTGGTCACATCGCCCAGCAGCTCGACGATGGCAGCGATCATCTTGCCCTCATCGGTCTCGGTGCTCAGCTTCATGCCCTCCATCAGGCCCTTGAGGTATGCGGACTTTTCAGACAGTGTCATAGCAAACTCCTCCTGTTCTGAGGTTCTGTTGTGGCTTAGCCCTTGGCGCGGCCCAGGTACTCGCCGGTGCGGGTGTCGATCTGGACGCGGTCGCCCTCGTTGATGAACAGGGGCACCTTGATCTCAGCGCCGGTCTCGACGGTGGCGGGCTTGGTCACGTTGGTGGCGGTGTTGCCGGCGAAGCCGGGCTCAGTCTTGGTGACCTCCAGCTCGACGAAATTGGGAACTTCGACGCCGAAGACCTTGCCCTTGTAGGACATGACGGTGCAGATATCGTTCTCCTTGACGAACTTGAAGGAGTCGTCCAGAACGTCACCGTTCAGGGGCTCCAGCTCATAGGTCTCCTGATCCATGAAGTAGTACAGCTCGCCGTCGTTGTAGGAGTACTCCATCTTCTTTCTCTCAATGAAAGCGGTGGGGAACTTGGCAGAGGGGTTCAGGGAAGTCTCGGTCACGCCGCCGGTAATGACGTTGCGCATCTTGACGCGGACGAAGGCAGCACCCTTGCCGGGCTTGACATGCTGGAACTCGATGACCTGCATGACCTTGCCGTCCATCTCGAAAGTAACGCCGTTTCTGATATCACCTGCAGAAATCATAGTAAATATCCTCCTAAATGTAGTGTCCCAGTGGGACGAAAATTGTTATCGCATAGAAGCTCCCGTACATTCTACACTATCATGCCCCATTTTTCAAGGGGAAACGGGAATTTTTTTGGAAATTACACGGGAACCACGATCAGCTCCTTGGGGCTGTGGGTCAAAATCTCGATGCCGCCCTCCAGATACACGCAGGTATCCTCGATGCGGACGCCGAATTTGCCGGGCAGGTAGATGCCGGGCTCGGCGGAGGCGACCGCACCCACGGGCATGGGGTCGGGATTCTTGGCGTTGGGGTTGGGAGCCTCGTGGATCTCCAGACCCAGGGAGTGGCCGTAGCCGTGGCCAAAGTAATCGCCGTAGCCCGCGTCGCGGATGACGCTTCTCGCGGCCTCATCGATATCCGCGCCGGGGACGCCGGCCTTGGAAACAGCCAGACCGGCCAGCTGGGCCTTCAGGACGGTATTGTAGACGGTCTTCATCTCCTCGGTGGCATAGCCGACGGCAACGGTGCGGGTCATATCGGAGCAGTAGCCCATGTAGCTGGCACCGTAGTCCATGGTGATGAAGTCGCCCTCCCGGATGACCCGCTCACCGGCCACGCCGTGGGGCAGGCTGGTGTTGGGGCCGGAGACCACGATGGGATCGAAGGCCAGGCCGGTGGCGCCGTTCTTGTACAGGCAGTAGATCAGCTCCGCCTGGAGCTCCAGCTCGGTCATACCGGGCTTGATGCGGGTAATGACCTCAGCGAAGGCCTTGTCGGTGATGGCCTGAGCCTTGCGCATCAGCTCCAGCTCCCAGTCCTCCTTGGTGCCCCGGAAGCCGTTGATCTCAGCATTGCGGGGAACGAGCTTGCAGTTCAGGTGCTTTTCGTAGAGCAGGAAGTCGGCATAGGTCAGGAAGGGCTCCTCGATGCCCAGCTCGGTGATGCCGAAGTCGGCGATGGCATCGTTGAGCCGCTTGATGTAGCCGTGACCGGCGATATCCAGCACCTCGAAGCCCTGGATGCCGTTTTCGGCGGATTCGATGTAGCGGGAGTCGGTGAAATAGCGGCAGCCGTTCCTGGAAACGATGGCAACGCCCTCAGCGATGTCGAACTGGGCACCGTAGTGGCGGCTGAAGCGGCTGGTCAGCAGCAGACCCTGTCCATCGGACAGCAGGGACAGGTACTTGTCAAGATTCTTCATGGTCGATCCTCCTGTTTCTTGCGAAGAAAATAAAGGGCAGCTCCAGCACATGGCGTGCCTTGAGCCAGAAATTGTGGTTGTCGATGGCGGTGACCAGGATGGCGGTCAGGCCGCAGGAGCGGGCACCGATGGTATCGGTATAAATCTGGTCACCGGCCAGGGCGCACTTGGAAGCCGGCAGGTTATACTTGGCCAGACACTCCCGGATGCCCTTGGGGAAGGGCTTCTTTGCGTGGGTGATGCAGTCGATGCCGTAGTTTTTGCAGAAGATCTTCACCCGGTCATTCTTGGAATTGGAGACCACGCAGATCTTCACGTCCGACAGCTTCATGTCGTAGAGCCACTGCTCCATCAGGGGCTCGGGAACGTTGGTGGTGTAGGGAACGATGGTATTGTCAAAATCCAGCATCAGCAGCTCGATGCCCCGCTCAGACAGCATGTCCGGAGTCAGATCGGTCACCGAATCAACGATGATGCTCGGCAGCATGGAAAAAGCCATAGGTACCTCCAAAAGGTTATTCTATTCGTTATCATATCACACGATCCCCCATTTGTCCACGGGGAGGTTGAAATATGGGACGGAATATGTTACCATAGTGAAAAACGAACACAATGGAGGTTGATTTATGGATCGCATCATGAATGCACTTTTCGTTGCAATCGTTCTGTTTGCGGTTGGATATATTCTGATCGACAATTTCTGGCTCGGCCGCACGGAGTCCGCCATTTTGTATCTCGCCACCGTGATCGGTGCAGGCTTCTACTGGCTCGGGATCAATCTGAAGAACAAATGACCCCTTCCCGCTCCGCTGACCTCAGTGGAGCGGGACTTGCTTTTCCCCTGTAGGGCGGAGACACCGACCACGCCGGACAGAACATGTATGTCACGTCTACCTCTGTCATTGCGAGGCCGAAGGCCGTGGCAATCTCCTGCAGCATGGTACGATTACGAACGCAGTACCAGGAGATTGCCACGTCGGGCTTTTCCCTCCTCGCAATGACATGGTAATCGTTACCCGTCCGCAAGCAACCGACGTGGGCAGTCATCGAACCGGGTCGGCGGGGGCATGCCCCCGCCCTGCAGCTGCAAAAAGCGCCCAGTCCAAAGACTGGGCGCTTTGCGCAATCAAAGCAAGAGGGATATTTTCTTAGTAGAACTTTCTCTTGTTCTTACGAGCGGCCTCGGACTTCTGCTTACGCTTCAGGCTGGGGCTGACGTAGTGCTCGCGCTTCTTGACCTCGGCGATAACGCCCTCCTTGGCGCAGCTACGCTTAAAGCGGCGCAGTGCGGACTCCAGAGACTCGTTCTCCTTGACGCGAATTTCAGACATGTGTTTTCCCTCCCTCCGATGGCATCCGGCTAGATCCAGGATGCGTTCAGGGCCTATATCATTAGGCTTGACTATTATATGCTGGTTTTTGTCGGTTGTCAAGAGGGAATTTCAAAGAATTTTTGATTATTCTGCTTCCAGAATGCCGGTGATGATGCGATAGAGGATGGTGACGGTCTGGGCGCGGTTGGCATGCTCCTGGGGGCCAAGGACGGTCTCGCTCAGACCGTTGATGACGCCGTTGGCCACCGCCCACTGCATGGGATCCTTTGCGTACTCGTGGAGCATGTCCAGATCGGTGAAGGCGGACAGATCGTTTCTTTCGCCGTTGTCCCTGCCCAGGCTCACCACGTACCGGTGGAGCATGGTGACGATCTCCTGCCGGGTGATGGGATTGCCGGGACGGAAGGAGTTGTCCTCGTAGCCCTTGACGATGCCGTTGGCATTTGCCCAGGCCACGGGATCCGTGTAGAACTGCCCCTCGGGCACATCCGTGAAGGTGCTCTCCCCTTCCACGGCGGGAGAATCGGCATGGCGGTAGAGCATGGTCACCAGCTGGGCGCGGTTCAGGGTGGCGGTGGGGCCAAAGGTGTTGGCGGACAGGCCGTTGATGATTCCCTTCTCGTAGCAGTAGTCCAGAGGATCGGAGTAGAACCAGTCGGGCTGGGTGTCGGTAAAGATCCGGGGGATAACTTCTTCCACATCCTGATCGCAGCGGGCGCAGCAGCCGACGGTGATGCCGTCCTTGGTGGCCTTGGGCTCGGTGACGATCGTGGTCTGTGCGATATCGTGACCCAGTGCAGGGAGTTCCTCGCCGTAGCGGCACCCACAGTTGCCGCACTGATACGCTTTCCAGCCGCCCTCGGTGCAAGTGGGTGCTTTGTCATCTGCTGTAAATTCGTGATCCGTGATCGCAATATTTTGCACCGCAAAACGGTCATTCACCGCCACCGTAAGGGCAAACCGCCATTTCACGGAATTGACCTGCATGCCTTTGAGATACAACACATTGCCTTCCACTCTGGTCAGTTCTGCCGCATTGCCTCCGTTGAACTGAACCAGCGCGTCATTGAGCGTGAAGCCCTCCGGAAGAAGGATCTCAAATCCCCGCTCCTGTCCATAGCAAATGTGGGCATCGGTCAAAGGGACGATCTTCGGAAACTGTCCGACATCCTCCTCCACGATGAAGTCCACCGTTGACCTGATCTCACTGTTGTTGACATAGAAATAGAACTGGTGTGTGCCGATCTCCCCGGGAGGACTCATGCCGTCACCGTTCTCAAAATTGCTGCTTCCAAAGCCAAAACCGTCTCCGCTCTTCAGGATCTTTCTGCGATCCGTTGTATGGTACGGATGCCGCACAAAGCCATAGGTCAGAACCTCGTGTCCCGGTCTGCAGTAAACCGTCTCCACTTCCCGACCCAGCTCAAAGATGTACAGACCGATGCGCTCCAGCGGGATCTCCTCATCGCTGAGAAACAGATCGCAGACAGCCGCATAGACGATCTCATCATCGTTGTTCGGATCCAGCATGGCGTAGATGGCCGTATAATCTCCCTCCGGAAGACCGGTCGTATCCCACTTGAAATAGGTTCCGGTATTGGTGGAGTTCGAACTTGTAATCAGCTTCTGACCGCCTCCGACCGCCTCGGATTCCGCCGTCAGTTCTTCGTAGGTGCCCTCATAGACCACCGCAGCGATCCGCACCCGCTTATTTCCATTGCGGAAACAACCACGCAGATTCATGCTTTCCCCGGAAAGAACCGTCATGCCATACATTTCGAAGGTGGGCATGAAGAAGAAATACTCCTCGCCCTCAGCAGGCTTTTGTGTTTCCAGCGCGTTCAGCAGCACGCTCGTTGAAAGTGCCGGTTCGTCAAAATCTGCCCGAAGGACAGTAACCGTCTCCCCCTCTGCGGCAGCGACTCCGGGCACCAGGCTCAAAATCAGCACCAGCATCAGCAAAAACGCAGCGCTTCTTTTCATCTTATTCTCCTCCCAAATTCAAAATGGGCAGAAAGCGATGCCTTCTGCCCATTTATCATATCATGTGGGGGATCCATTGTATAGCAGCGGATGTGTTTTTTTGTTCACTTCCAGTTTACTTGATAATCAGATTCACCAGCTTGTTCTTGACCACGATGGTCTTTCTCAGCTGTCCGGGAAGGCCGGCGATGAACTTGGCGACCTTCTCCTCGGCCTGGGCTGCGGCGATGCAGTCCTCGTCGGAGGAGTCGGCGGCGATGGTGAAGGTGCCGCGCATCTTGCCATTGACCTGGACGGCCATGGTGACCTCGGTGTCCTTCAGCTTGGACTCGTCCCAGGTGGGCCAGGACTCGTAGGCGATGGTATCGCTGTGGCCCATGATCTCCCAGATCTCCTCACCGATGTGGGGGCTGATGCAGGAGAGCATCTTGATGAAGCCCTCGGCGTACTCCCGGGGGCAGGAGCCGCTCTTGTAAACCTCGTTGACGAAGACCATCATCTGGGCGATGGCGGTGTTGAAGCCCAGCACCTCGAAATCGGTGGTGACCTTCTTGACGGTCTGGTGGTAGACCTTGGTCAGCTTGCCGTCGTTGGTGTCGGTCAGGTTCTTCTCCTCGGTGAAGAAGTTCCACACGCGGTTCAGGAACTTCTTGGCACCGGCCACGGCGGTGGTAGACCAGGGCTTGGAGACCTCCAGGGGGCCCATGAACATCTCGTACAGGCGCAGGGTGTCGGCGCCGTAGTCCCGGACGATGTCGGAGGGGTTGACCACGAACTCGGGGAACCGCTTGCCCATCTTGATGCCGTTCTCGCCCAGGATCATGCCCTGGTGTACCAGCTTCTTGAAGGGCTCCTTCACGGGGGAGATGCCCTCGTCATACAGGAACCGGTTCCAGATGCGGGAGTAGATCAGATGGCCCACGGCATGCTCGGGGCCGCCCACGTACAGGTCAACGGGCAGCCAGTGCTTCAGCAGCTCGGGATCGCACAGAGCCTTGTCGTTTCTGGGATCGATATAGCGCATGTAGTACCAGGAGGAACCGGCGGAACCGGGCATGGTGGAGGTCTCGCGCTTGCCCTTCAGGCCGTCCTTCTCGTAATACTTCCACTCGGTTGCGTTCTCCAGGGGGGCCTGGCCGCCGCGGCCCTTGTAGTCCTCCAGGACGGGCAGCACCAGGGGCAGCTCCTCGTCGGGCAGGAAGTGGGTCTCGCCGTCCTCGGTGTAGAAGCAGGGAACGGGCTCGCCCCAGTAACGCTGGCGGGCGAAGATCCACTCGCGGAAGTGGTAGTTGTTCTTCCGGCGGGCAACGCCCATCTTCTCCAGCTTCCCGGTGATGGCCTCCTTGGCCTCCTCCACGGTCAGACCGGTGAACTCCTCGGAGTTGACCAGCTTGCAGCCCTTGCCCAGGTAGTCCTGCTTCTCGAAGGCGCACTCGGACACATCGCGACCCTCGATGACCTGGATCATGGGGATATTGTGGGCCACGGCGTACTCAAAGTCGCGCTGGTCGTGGCTGGGAACGGCCATGACGGCACCGGTGCCGTAACCCCCCAGAACGAAGTCGCCGATGAACACGGGCACTTCCTTGCCGTTGACGGGGTTGATGGCGTAAACGCCCTTCAGGGGACAGCCGGTCTTGGTCTTGGAGGCGTCGGTGCGGTCGATCTCGGACTTCTTGGCGGCCTCAGCGATGTAGGCGTCGACCTCCTCCCGGTTCTCCACCCGATCCAGCAGGGATGCGGTGATCTTGCCGTCGGGAGCCAGCACCATGAAGGTGATGCCGTAAATGGTCTCGATGCAGGTGGTGTAGATGGAGAAGGAGCCGCCGCCAACCAGCTGGAAGTCCACCTCAACGCCGGTGGACTTGCCGATCCAGTTGCGCTGGATCTCCTTGGTGGATTCGGGCCAGTCGATCTCGTCCAGACCCTCCAGCAGCGCCTCGGCAAAGGCGGGCTGGTCGATGACCCACTGCATCATCATCTTCTTGACGACAGGATAGCCGCCGCGCTCGGACTTGCCGTCGATGACCTCGTCATTGGCCAGAACCGTGCCCAGGGCCTCGCACCAGTTGACGGGCATCTCGATGCGCTTGGCATAACCCTTCTCCCACAGCTTCTTGAAGATCCACTGAGTCCACTTGTAGAACTCAGGATCAGAGGTCGCGATGACCTTGCTCCAGTCGTAGTCGAAGCCCAGCTCCTTCAGCTGGCCGGAGAAGGTCTGGATGTTCTTCTGGGTGAAGCCGTTGGGATGATTGCCGGTGTCCACGGCGTACTGCTCGGCGGGCAGACCGAAGGAGTCATAGCCCATGGGGTGCAGCACGTTGTAGCCCTGCATGCGCTTCATGCGGGACATGATGTCCGTGGCGGTGTAGCCCTCGGGATGGCCGGCATGCAGGCCGACGCCGGAGGGATAGGGGAACATATCCAGAACGTAATACTTGGGCTTGGAGAAATCCCACACGTCGGTGGCGAAGGTGTTGTGCTCCTCCCAGTACTTGTGCCATTTCTTCTCAATGGCAGAGAAATCATAGTTTGCCAATTAACTCACCTCATATGTTGAGTGCTGAGTGTATCGTGCTGAGGGCTGAGTGAATATCAATTCAGCACTCAGCACTCAGAACTCAGCACTTTTGATTTACTCGGGAATGATGATGTCGCTGATGTCGATGTTCTCGGCGTCGGCCCAGAGCCGCTCCAGGTCGTAGAACTTTCTGGCCTCGTCGGTGAAGACGTGGACGACCACGGTGCCGAAGTCCAGCAGCTCCCAGGAGTTGCCGCGATGGCCCTCACGGCCCAGCAGGGTCTCGCCCAGGTTCTCCAGGGTCAGCTCGGCGTAGTCGCAGAGGGTCTTGACGTGGGTGTTAGAGGTGCCGGTGCAGATCAGGAAGTAATCAGCCAGAGAGCTGACCTTGTCGATCTTCAGCAGCTTGATGCCCACGCCCTTCTTGGCGTCCAGCGCCTTGGCAGTCTCATAAGCGACGGTCTTTGCAGGTAACATATGGATCTTCCTTTCTTGTGAAAGATTAAAGTTTATCGATAGAACACGTCATTGCGAGGGGCACAGCCCCGTGGCAATCCCGTCGATCTTTCGGTCATCCAAATTGGTGCATACTTCTATTCACGGGATTCCCACGGCCCGATGGGCCTCGGAATGACGTGATATTCTTACAGCTTGCTTCAATTACACTGATTTATCAGATACTCCACCGCCTCCAGTGTGGCGGGGGCCAGTCCCTGGCCCTGGCGCTTGACATGGGCCACGGCGGACTGAAGGCCCATCAGCACCGCCTTGTCCAGATCGGTGTAGGCCATGGCCCGCATTTCCTCCACCCCGGGGAAGTCCCGGTTGACCTCGATATAATCCGCGATGTAGATGATCTTCTCGATCTTCGTCATGTTGGCCCGGCCGGTGGTGTGGTGGCAGATGGCACTCACCACGTTCTCATTCTCCCCGAAGATCCGCTGGGCAACCAGACTTCCTGTCAGCGCGTGGAGGGTCTTGGGATAGGCTTTGGAAAAGGTATCCAAAATCATACCATATTCGGCGCACAAAGTCAATTGCAGGGGGCCGTCGATGGCTTTTGTAATATCGTGGAGGAGGCCCGCCCGGGCGGCGTCCACCTCATTTTCCCCGTAGAGCCGGGCCAGCTCCATGGCCGCGTCCCGGCAGCCCAGCACATGAGCCACCCGATTGGGGTTCAGCAGGGCCACGACCTCGGCTTCCAGCTCCTCCATGGAAAGGCCCTTCCGGTTCTTGCCGGTGCCGTAAAGGCCATGCTCCCGGATGTAGTCACCCACGCCGTCACCCAGGAAGGGATCGGCGCAGCCGAAGATCAGCATTCTTCTCAGATCCGTGGAGGAGATGGCGGTGACGGGATTCTCCACCAGCTCCACCCTGGCGCCCAGGGATTCCAGAGAGCGCTTCTGGGCCTCGATCTTCACCCGCTCCCCCTTCTCCCCACGGAAGAAGACGGCCAGGGTGGCCAGCTTCAGGATCTCCCGGGGCTCCCGCCAGGTCATAAAGCTCAGGAACATGTCCGTGCCCATCAGCAGCACCAGCTCCGCTTCGGGATTCTCCCGGCGCAGATGCCGCAGGGTATCGACGGTGAAGCTCCGTCCCTCCCGCCGGATCTCGATGTCGCTGACTTCCGCTTTTTCGATGCTTCTCGCGGACAATTCCAGCATGGTCAGCCGGTCAGCGGAGCTTGCACCGAAGGCCATGACCTTGTGGGGCGACACCCCGGTGGGGATCAGCAGCAGCCGATCCAGCGCCAGCGCCTCGACGGCATACTCCGCCGCCCGCAGATGGCCGATGTGGGGCGGATTGTAGGTTCCGCCGTAGATGCCGATACGTTCCAAAATATCTCCCCCTTTTCTGCTGAGATATAAGATATTAGTTATGAGATATTAGATATCCCACTGTTTTACAGCCAATATCTAATATCTTTTATCTAATATCTGATATCTTTAGTTTCATTCCTCGCCGTGGAGCTGCTTCTCCCGGTTCCGCTCGATGGCCTTGTCGATGGCCTGCTGACGGAAATACTCGTTGCGGCGTTCCCGCTCGGCCTTGGCGACCAGGCGGCGCTGCTTTGCGCCCTTGCGGACGGGGTTGGACTTGCTTACGGGAGTGACCTTGCGCTTGGCGCGGCCCACCTGGTTCCGCTCCGCCTGGAGCTTCTCGCTGAAGCGGTAGATGACGAACTTGTTGCCCACACAGCTGACGCCGTCGGCACCGGTGGCCTCGCAGATGGCGTCGGACGTCTCACGAGGGGTCATCAGTGCGGTTTCGAGCACCTTGCCCTTGACCAGCTCCCGGTTGTCCAGCTGAATTTCGACATCGGCGATCAGCGCCTCGCTCACGCCGCCCTTGCCGACGATCAGGGTCGTCTCGATGGAATTTGCCTTGGCGCGCAGCTCGGCGCGCTCCTTACTTGTCAGCATAGCCTGCCTCCTTGAGTTTTTCGTAAAGTACCTTCAAGGCATTTCCCCGGTGGGAGACGGCATTCTTCTCTTCGGAAGGCATCTCCGCAGTGGTCATGCCCGCAGGGGGATAGTAGAAAATGGGGTCGTAGCCGAAGCCGTTTTCGCCCTTCGGCTCCCGGGTCAGCTCGCCGTGGATCTCGCCCCGGGCCTGGATGACCCGGCCGTCGGGCTCGACCAGGGTGATGACGGCCACGAAGGCCGCCTGACGCTGCCCGTCGGGCACATGCTCGGTATTCTTCAGCAGCAGCATCTTCCGGTCATGGTCGGTCATGGTGGGGTCACCGCCGTAGCGGGCGGAGTAGACGCCGGGCGCACCGCCCAGGGCATCCACCACGATGCCGGAGTCGTCGGCCATAGCGGGCAGGCCGGTGGCCTGCATGACGGCGTTGGCCTTGAGGAAGGAATTCTCCTCGAAGGTGGTTCCGGTCTCCTCCACATCGATGTCGATGCCAAGCTCCGACTGGAGAATCAGCTCGATGCCGAGCTTCCGGGTGATGGCGTCGATCTCAACGAGCTTGTGGGGATTCTTACTTGCCAAAACAACTTTCATTATTTGCTCTCCTCCAGCAGGGCCTCCACGAAGGGCAGGCCTTCGAAGGGCATCAGATCCTCGGCCTTCTCGCCCACGCCGATGAACTTGACGGGGATCTGGAGCTCGTCGGCCACGGCGATGACGATGCCGCCCTTGGCGGTGCCGTCCAGCTTGGTCAGGGCGATGGAGGTGACACCGGCGATCTCCTTGAAGGTCTTGGCCTGGATCAGGCCGTTCTGGCCGGTGGTGCCGTCCAGCACCAGCAGGGTCTCGCGGCTGCAGCCGGGCAGCTCCCGGTCAACGATGCGGCTGATCTTGTTCAGCTCGTTCATCAGATTCTGCTTGTTGTGCAGTCTGCCTGCGGTATCGATGAGGATCACGTCCACATCCTTGGCCTTGGCGGACTGGATGCCGTCATAGACCACGGAAGCGGGGTCGGCACCCTCGTGCTGGCGGACGATGGCGGCGCCGGAGCGCTCCGCCCAGATCTCCAGCTGATCGGCAGCGGCAGCGCGGAAGGTATCACCGGCAACCAGCAGCACCTTCTTGCCCTCATTTACCATCCGGGTGGCGATCTTGCCGATGGTAGTGGTCTTGCCCACGCCATTGACGCCGATGACCAGCACAACGCTGGGCTTGGTGTGCAGCTGCAGGGCGGTGTCGTCGATGTAGAGCATCTCGGCCAGGATCATCTTCAGATATTCCCGGGCCTCCTCGGTGGTCTGCATCTTCTTCTCCCGGGCCACTGCACGAAGCCGCTCCACAGCCTTGGTGGCGGTGTTCACGCCCAGATCCGCCAGGATCAGGCAGTCGGTCAGCTCCTCGTAAAAATCATCATCGATCTCGCCGCCGATGAAGATGGCATCCAGGGTGTTGGCCATCGCCTTCTTGGTCTTGGCAAGACCCTCTTTAATTTTGTCGAAAAAACCCATTGTTGACTCCTTTCAGTCGTCAAATTATAAATTACGAATTACAAATTACAAATTTTGTTTCCCCAATTTGTAATTTGTAATTTTGAATTTGTAATTAGCATTACTCTGTAATGCCTAAGTATTCTTCCATCTGATTCAGATCCAGTCTCAGCAGCTTACTGACGCCCTGCTCCTGCATGGTGACGCCGTAGAGGACGTCGGCGGCCTCCATGGTGCCGCGCCGGTGGGTGATGACGATGAACTGCGTTTTCTGGCTCAGGTTGTGCAGGTAATTGGCGTAGCGTTCCACGTTCCGGTCGTCCAATGCTGCGTCGATCTCGTCGAGCATGCAGAAGGGGGTGGGCCGGACTTTCAGGATGGCAAAATACAGTGCGATGGCCACGAAGGCCTTCTCGCCGCCGGAAAGCAATGTGATGGTCTTGACCTGCTTTCCGGGGGGCTGGACGCGAATTTCAATGCCGCAGGACAGGGGGTTCTGGGGATCCTCCAATATCAGCTGTCCCCTGCCGCCGCCGAACATCTCCTCGAAGGTCTTGCCGAAGTAGTGGTCGATCTTGGCAAATTCCTCCACGAAGATGGTGGTCATCTCCTGGGTGATGCCCCGGATGATGGACTCCAGCTCCCGCTTGGAGGTCAAAACATCGTCCCGCTGGGAGGCTAAGTAGGTGTAACGCTCGTTGACCCGGGCGTACTCCTCGATGGCACCCAGGTTGGGAGTGCCGAGGCCGCTGATCTTGCGCTTGAGCTCCGCGATGCGGCGGTTGCCTGCTGTGACGGAATCGATGTGGCCCCGCTTCTCCGGGGCGGTGCCGGGGGTCAGGCCGTAGCTGTCCCAGAGCTTGTCCACGATCTGCCGCTCCTCCATGTTGGCGGTGAGCTTCTTCTGCTCCAGCAATGCGCAGGCCCGCTCCATGTTCAGGATGTCCTTGCTCTTCTCCTGGCTCTCCCGCTCGGCCCTGGTCTTGGCGGCCTCGATGTCCGCCCGGTGGGTCAGGACGCCGCTGAGCTTCTCCCGGACGGCGGTGAGATTCTGTTCGTTATCCGCCTGCTGGCGGGAAATATCCTCGATCTGTGCCTGTAGCCGCAGGTTGTCGGCTTCCATGGCTTCCACAACGGACAGCTTCTGCTGCCGGTCTCCCTCCAGGGAGATCTGCAGCTGCCGCAGATCCTCCACATGGCTCAGAGCCGTGGTGCGCTCGGCCTCCATGGCGGCGGACTCGGTGCGAAGCTGGGTCATCCGCTCGCTCAGGTCATTGGTGCGCTTGGCGGTCTCGGATTCCTCGCCCTCCAGGGTTGCCAGGGTGGCTTCCGTCTCGGTCAGCTGGATGGTGAAGACCTGCACCTTGGCCTCCTGGGCGGCCAGCCGCTGACGGTCGGCGTCCAGCCGTTCGGTGATGGTCTTCTGCTCCCGCTCGGCGGACTGGGCGGCCTCCTCCACGGCGTTCAGCAGGATCTCATACTGCTTCTGCTGGCCCTGGAGCAGGAGCACCTGATCCTCGGCCTCGCGAAGCCGGTCACGGGCGGCGGTGAGCTGGAACTCCACCTCATCCACAGAACGCTGGGCTTCCTTCAGCTCAGTCTCCCGTGCGGCTTTTTCGGCGGTCAGCTCCTGCTCCCGCTTCGTCAGCTTCTCCAGCTCATTGGCCCGGGAGAGGATGCCCGCTTCCTTATTGACGGAACCGCCGGTCATGGAGCCGCCGGCGTTCATGACCTGACCGTCCAACGTGACGATCTTGAAGCGGTTTCTGTAATTTCTCGCCATGGCGATGGCGCAGTCGATGTTTTCACAGATGACGGTGCGGCCCAGCAGATTCTCCACGATGCCCCGGTAGCGGTCATCGCTTCTGACCAGGTCGCTGGCCACGCCCACGAAGCCCCGCTGGGCTTCCAGGCCGTTCTCCTGGAGCCGCCGTCCGCTGATGGTGTTTAAGGGAAGGAAGGTGGCACGGCCTCCGCCGGTACGCTTCAGGTAGCCGATGGCGGCCTTGCCGTCGGCTTCGGAGCCGACGACGATCTGCTGCATGGCGCCGCCCAGGGCGATCTCGATGGCGACGGTGAACTCGTCGTCCGTGCGGATCAGCCGGGAGACGGGGCCGTGGATGTTTTGCAGACGGCCCCGCTGGGCCTCCTGCATGACCATCCGGACGGATTTCTGGTAGCTTTCGAAATCCCGCTCCATGGCCCGGAAGACCCGTGCCTTGGCGCTGACGCTGTCCAGCTCGCCGGTTAAGCTGCGGATCTCCTGGCCCAGGCCGTCCCGCTTCTGGATACGGGCATTTCGGCGCAGGTCGTAGCCCGCGATGGTGTTCTGGGCGGCGGTGACCTGCTCCTTCGCGGAAGTCAGCGTGCGGGTGCAGGCATCCATCGCCAGCTGGGCGTCCTTCCGGCGGCCGGAGCCTGCGGCCAGGTCTTCACTGAGCTGCTCCTGCCGCTCCTTGAGCTGGCGGATGCTCTCCTCCAGTGCCCGGACGTCCGCGCCCCGGCCCGCGATCTCGGAGGTGAGGGTGGTCTGCTTCGCCCGGAGCTCCAGGAACTGCTTGGTTCTGCCCTGGGCGTTTGCCGTCATGGCGGTCAGCTCGGTCTGGAGCTGATCGAGGATGCGGCGGTGGGAAGCCATGGCGGTGTCCAGCTCGCCGATGCGCGCTCTGGTCTGGGCGATCTGGGTATCGATGCCGCCGCTGCGGCTCTCGGAGCCTGCCAGCTCCTCCCGGATGCGGCGGATGTTGCTGTCGTTATTTTCCACGTTGCTGCGCAGCACGGCCATCTGACCGGCCAACTGCTCGCGGGATGCCTCCATGAGGGAGGATTCGATGCGCACGGCTTCCAGCTGGGCATCCGCTTCCCGGAGCCTGCCGCCCAACTGCTCAGCCTGACGGTAGAGCTCATCCAGGTTATCCTTCTCCTGCTGGAGGACGAAGGCGGCGGAGGTATAGTCCTCCTCGGCCTTTTTGGCGGCTGCGGAGAGCCTGGCCAGGGTGTCCAGCCAGACGGCCACCTCCACGCCCATGAGCTCGTCCTTGAGCTCCAGGTATTTTTTCGCCTTTTCCGACTGGTTTTTCAGGGGCTCCAGCTGCAATTCCAGCTCGGAGACCTTGTCGCCGATGCGCAGGAGGTTGTCCTCGGTGTGCATAAGCTTGCGCTCGGTCTCCTCCTTGCGGTGGCGGTATTTGCTGATGCCTGCGGCCTCTTCAAAAATCTCACGGCGGTCGCCGGATTTCAGGGACAGGATCTCGTCGATGCGGCCCTGGCCGATGTTGGAGTAGCCCTCCCGGCCCAGGCCCGTGTCCATGAACATCTCGTGGATGTCCTTCAGGCGGGCGGACTGCTTGTTGATGTAAAATTCACTGTCGCCGGAGCGGTAGTAGCGGCGGGTGACCATGACCTCGTCGGCATCATAGGGCAGCGCCCGATCCGAATTGTCCAGGGTCAGCGTCGCCTCGGCAAAGCCCACGGCCTTGCGCTTCTGGGTGCCGCCGAAAATGACGTCCTCCATCTTGGCGCCGCGCAGGGTCTTGCTGCTCTGCTCGCCCATGACCCAGAGGATGGCGTCAGAAATATTCGATTTGCCGGAGCCGTTGGGGCCGACGATGGCGGTGATGTCATCGCCGAACCGGATCAGCGTCTTATCCGGGAAGGACTTGAAGCCCTGTACTTCCAATGATTTAAGAACCACTTGCGTAACCTCAAATGTCTATAATGAATCAGTTTATTATACCGGGGAATCCGCATAAATGCAAGAAATATTTCCCGCAAACAGGAAAAAGGGCGCGTTGCAAAAAGCTTTGCAACGCGCTCAAATCAATCCAATCGTCCCGAAGGGACACCATAACCGCCGCCCAAGCGGCGATTTCACACAGCCGCAGGCTGTATTTCACATGGCGTAAGCCATATTTCACACGCCGTCAGGCGTATTTCATTGGAGCTGCTGCATTTTGCAACAGCTCCCCATGTTCATGCCTTTTTCATGTGATTCAGCTTCCACCAGCCCAGCAAGCCCATGACCAGCACCAGCAGCCACATCAGCCAGTCATAGCCGGGGCCGGTGCTGGTGGTGACGAAGATGGCAGTGGGGCCGTCGGCTCCGCCGATGATGCCGATTTCGGAGGGGTGGTTCATGGTCAGATTCAGCAGCCACACCAGCAGGCCGAGGATGCCCTCAAAGATCAGCATCACCCCCGCGATCACCGCCGCAGCCAGCGCCGCCCAGCGCCATTTGCTCTTTGAGTAGGCGTATTCCTTCATCTGTTCGTTCAGCTCCGCCGCCACCGCTTTGGGCGTACCCAGCTCTGCGCAGATCTCCTCGTCGGTCTGCCCGGCCTCCCGGCGGGCGGCCACGGAGCTTTGCAGATCGGTCATGACCCGCACCTTCACATCCCGGGGCAGGTTCAGCTTGCGCTCGATGGCGGTCATATAGCGTTTCATCTGTTTCTGTTCCTTTGTCATACCTCTGCCTCCAAAAGCTGCTGTAGTGTCAGGATGCGGTACTGTCTTTCCGCTGCGGCCCGGTCGGGAAAGATCTCGATGTCGCCGCAGACGACCATCGTCTCCCGCCAGGAGCGGCCCATGTCCGTCAAATCTTTGCCGACCGGCACGATTCGATGGCAGACAAACATGGGGTCGATGTAGTATAATGGAGCTGACCAGTCCAGCCCCGGCTCCTCTGTGAAGACGAAATGGCCGCCGCAGCTGTCATGGGCGAAGACCGTGGTCTTCGGCACGGTGTAAAAGGGCTTCTCCAACGTTTCATCGTCGAACCAAAAACGCAGGTCACACTCCTGGGCCAGCCGGAGGGCCAGGGGGAGCATCCGGTATTTGGCGGGCTCCGTGTGGAGCTCCACGCCGGTGAGGATCAGCTCCGTCCCCGGTTCCGGGAGGATGCCGATGCAGCCCGGCTCGGTGGTCATGTCGCAGTAGACCTTCATGCGTCCTCCCTCCCGAAGCTGTCCACAGTGGCGGAAAACTGCCGCCAGACCTCCCGGCGGCGCAGGGCCTCCTGTTTTCCCGGCTCGGTGGCGGCGTAGATCTTCTTGGGAGCCGTCCTGCCCTCCCCCGCCGACCAGCTGGCCGCGATGAAGCCGTCGTCCTCCAGCCGGTAGAGGATGGGGTACAGCGTCCCCTCCTTCAAGGTGAAGAGCCCGCCGGAGCGGTGCTTCAGCCAGCCCAGCAGCTCATAGCCGTAGGTGGGCCCGGCACAGACCCGCTCCAGCACCAGCAGTTCCAGCACACCCTTTTTCAGCTGCTGCAAAAATCGATCTTCCATAGAAACCTCGCATTTCAAATCGTTTAGTAATACTAAGTATATATCAGATCCCTCCCCCTGTCAACCCGGGCTTTTCAGTAAAATAATTTACTTTTCCAGGTTTACAGAACTTTTTCCGCCCCCAGCCCCATCTTCCAATCCCGTGACTTTCTGACGCGGTACTAAAAATTCCCATAACAATCGACAAATATGGTCATAAATTCTTTCCACAAGCAAATAGATGCTCGCTACACTATGGATAGGGGTGATCAATATGGTAGAATTTGCATTAAGGCTCAGACAGCTCCGCAAGGACAAGCATCTGACCCAGGCTCAGGTGGCCAGCCGGATCGGCGTCACGCCGTCCATGGTCTCCTCCTACGAGACGGATATCCGTCTGCCGTCCTACGACGTGATGATGCGCATCGCCGATGTTTTTGGTGTCACGGTGGATTACCTGCTGTGCCGCCAGGAGAAGCGGTTCGTGGACATCTCCGATCTGACGGAGGAGGAAGCAAGCGTGGTGTGCAGCGTGGTGGAAGTCCTGCGCAAAAAGCACGAGTCCTGAATCAAAGAGCAAAAAGCAGCGTACCGATTTTCCGGTACGCTGCTTTTTTGTCATTTTCTGAATCCGTCCAGCGCGGCCCGTGCGGCATCCTGCTCGGCCCGCTTTTTGCTGGTGCCGGTGCCGGAGCCGATGGAAACGCCGTTCAGGAGCACCTCCACCCGGAACCGCTTGTCGTGATCCGGGCCCTCCTCGCCCACCAGATGGTAGCTGAGGGTCTGGTTCTTCTTCTGCTGGACTTTTTCCTGCAGGGCGGTCTTGTAGTCGGTGTTGTGGAACTTCACCACAGGGATGTCGCTGAGGACAAAGGTGGTGACGAAGCCCAGGGCCGCTTCATAGCCGCCGTCTAAGTAACAGGCCGCGATGACGCTCTCCACCGCGTCGGCCAGGATGGAGTTGCGGTTTCTGCCGCCGAAGCGCTCCTCGCCGTGGCCCAGGAGCAGATGGGCGCCCAGACCGATCCTGTTTGCGATGAGCGCCAGGCTCTGCTCGCAGACCATGTCCGCCCGCATCCGGGTCAGCTCGCCCTCGGGGCGATCCGGAAAGTTGCGGTACAGGTGGTCGGCCACGATCATGCCCAGGATGGAGTCACCCAGAAATTCCAGCCGCTCATTGCTGCGCAGGCTGTCATGCCAACGCTCGTTGGCGTAGGAGGAATGGGCCAGGGCGTTCTCCAGAAGGGTAATGTCCCGGAAGGAATGGCCGATGGCCGTCTCCAGTTCATGTAACATATCAGGCCTTCTCCTTTGCTGCGGAGATCTGCTTCAGGGCGACCTCCAGCTCGGCGGCGGTGTTGTTGTTGGCGGCGTCCACAGCCTGACGGACGGCACTGTAGAAGGCCCGTGCGTCAGAGGAGCCGTGGGCCTTGATGACGGGCTTCTTGATGCCCAAAAACTGGGTGCCGCCGATCTCCCGGTAGTCCAGCAGCTTCATCATGTCCTTCACGCCGCTCTGGCACAGCAGGTAACCGATCTTGGAGAGGATGTTGCGCTTGAATACCTTCTTCACGGCACTGCCCATGAACATGGCGGTGCCCTCGATGGACTTGAGCAGCACGTTGCCGCTGAAGCCGTCGCAGACCACCACATCCACCTCGCCCAGAGGCACCTGGCGGGCCTCCACGTTGCCGATGAAGTTGATGAGACCCTGCTCGTGGGCCTGCTGCAGCATGGGGTACACCGCCAGCTGCAGGGCAGTGCCCTTGGAATCCTCGGTGCCGATGTTCAGAAGGCCGACCCGGGGATTGTCCAGCTTCAGGGACTTCTTTGCATGCAGGGAGCCGACGATGGCGAACTGGAGCAAAAACTCAGGGGTGCACTCGGCATTGGCACCGCAGTCGCAGATGATGGTCTTGCCGCCTGCCTTGTTGGGGAAGGCGGGAGCCATGGCGGCCCGGCGGATGCCCTTGACCCGCTTGACCACCAGGGTGGCGGCGGTCAGCAGGGCGCCGGTGGAGCCTGCGGAGACGAAAGCATCGCCCGCGCCCTCGGCCAGCATCTTCAGGCCCACCACCATGGAGGAATTCTTGCGCTTGTGCAGCACGGCAGCGGGATCGTCGTGCATATCCACCACATCGTCGGCATTGGCGATGGCCATACCGGCGGGCAGATCGCTGACGCCGTTTTTCTTCATGGCGGCCAGGATCTCCTCGCCCTTGCCCACCAGGATGATCTCGGTGTCAAAATCCCTGACCGCGTCCAGAGCACCCAGGACAACGGCCTCGGGGGCATTGTCGCCGCCCATGGCGTCGAGAATGATCTTCATACGTTACACCTCTTTCTCTCAGATGCCCTTTGCTTTGATCTCGTCGATGATGGCGAGGCTCCGCTGGGCGATGGCCAGATTCTTTTCTGCTTTCTTGCGGATGCGCTTCTCCAGAGGCGCGATGATGCTGAAATTGACGTTCATGGGCTGGAAGTCGGTGAGACGCTCGTCGCTGACATACAGACCCAGGGCACCGATGGCAGTCTCCTTGGGGAACTGAACAGGCTCCTCGCCCTTGACCTTGGCGGCCATGGCAACTGCCGCCAGCCAGCCGGAGGCGGCGGACTCCACATAGCCCTCGACGCCGGTCATCTGTCCGGCGAAGGCCACCATCGGGTTGCGGCGGTCGGCGTAGAAGCGGTCGAGGAGCTTGGGGCTCTGGAGGAAGGTGTTGCGGTGCATGACACCGTAGCGGACAAACTCTGCATTCTTCAGCGCGGGGATCATGGAGAAGACCCGCTTCTGCTCACCGAACTTCAGGTGGGTCTGGAAGCCCACCAGATTGAACACGGATTTTGCCGCGTTGTCCTGACGCAGCTGGACGACGGCGTAGGGCTCCTTGCCGGTCTTGGGATCGCGCAGACCCACGGGCTTCAGGGGGCCGAAGCGGAGGGTGTCGTAGCCCCGGCGGCCCATGACCTCCACGGGCATGCAGCCCTCGAAGACGTTCTTGTCCTCGAAGCCGTGGACTTCCGCCTCCTCTGCATGGATGAGCTCGTGGAGGAAGGCGTCGTACTGCTCCTTGTTCATGGCGCAGTTGATGTAATCGGCGTTGCCCCGGTCGTAGCGGCTCTGCCACCAGGCCTCGTTCATGTCGATGGACTCGGCGGTGACCAGAGGGGCTGCTGCATCGAAGAAGTGGAGCTGCTCCTCGTCGCCGAAATAGCGGCCGATGGCCTCGGACATGGCGTCAGAAGTCAGGGGGCCGGTGGCGATGATGACGGGGCCCTCGGGCACCTCGGTGACCTCGCCGTAGCTGACGGAAATGTTGGGATGGTTCTTGATCTTCTCGGTGACCATGGCGGCGAAGCCGTGGCGGTCAACAGCCAGGGCACCGCCGGCCTCCACGCGGGTGGCTTCCGCGCACTGCATGATGATGCTGTCCAGGCGGCGCAGCTCCTCCTTGAGCAGGCCCACGGCGTTCTCCAGCCGGTCGCCCCGGAGGGAGTTGGAGCAGACCAGCTCGGCAAAATTGTCGGTATGGTGGGCGGGGCCGGACTTGACGGGGCGCATCTCGATCAGATTGACCTGGATGCCCCGCTGGGCCAGCTGCCAGGCGGCCTCGGATCCGGCCAGGCCCGCGCCGATAACGGTTACGGTATGATTCATGCTTCCTCGGCCTCCTTCGCCGCTTTCTTGGTGGTCTTCTTCGTCGTAGTCTTCTTGGTGGTGGTCTTCTTCGCCGCAGGCTTCTTGGCGGTGGTCTTCTTCGTGGTCTTTGCCGTCTTCTTCGCGGGCTTCTTCTCCTCCTCGGCAGGGAGCTCCTCGACGATGGCGGTCTCGGGGTCATTGTTTTCCGTCTTGACCCGGCGGCGGTAGCCCCGCTGATCCTCGGGCAGGAAATTGACGCAGGCCTCGTTGATGCAGAAGGGCTTCATGCGGCCCTTGCCGCTCTTCTTGAAGAGGGACTTGCCGCAGGAGGGGCAGTCCTCCTCGGTGGGCACATCCCAGCTCATGAAGCCGCAGTCCATACCGGTCTCGCAGGCGTAGTAGGCGAAGCCCCGCTTGGACTTGCGCTTGAGCATACCCGCGCCGCACTTGGGGCAGCGGCCCGGCATATGCTCGACGATGGCCTTGGTGAAGCGGCAGTCGGGGAAGCCGGGACAGGCCAGGAACCGTCCGAACCGGCCGGACTTGATGACCAGGTTCTTGCCGCAGACCTCGCAAATTTCGTCGGTCTCCTCATCGGGGACTTTCAGGCGCACACCCTCCAGGGCGGCCTCGGCCTGCTCCATCTCCGCGTGGAACCCACCGTAGAATTCGGCCAGCAGAGCCTTCCACTCCTGCTTGCCCTCCTCCACCTCGTCGAGCTTGCGCTCCATGTTGGCGGTGAACTCCACATCGATGATGTCGTTGAAGCGATCGACCATCAGACCCGTGACCACCTCGCCCAGGGGGGTGGGCTCCAGCCGCTTGTCCTTCTTCAGGACATATTCACGATCCAGAATGGTGGAGACGATGGATGCGTAGGTGGAAGGACGGCCAACGCCCCGCTCCTCCATGGCCTTGACCAGGGTGGCCTCGGTGAACCGGGCCGGGGGCTGGGTGAAGTGCTGCTCCTTCTTGATGTCGGAATGGGTGGTTTTCTCGCCCTCGCTCAGGTCGGGCAGGGCGGAGCCCACGGGGGTCTCGTTTTCATCGTCCTTGCCCTCCTCGTAGACGGCGATGAAGCCGGCAAACTTCAAAGAAGAGTGGCTGGAGCGGAACACATGGCCCGCGCACTCGGTGTCGATGGAGACGGTATCATAGACGGCGTTCGCCATCTGGCTGGCCAGGAAGCGGCTCCAGATGAGCTTGTACAGCCGGTACTGTTCCTTGGTCAGGGAGTCCTTGATCTTCTCCGGATCCAGCTCCACGTGGGTGGGGCGGAT
Organism: Oscillospiraceae bacterium; assembly: GCA_015067895.1. The sequence goes on from SVLP01000003.1 coordinate 45,491, forward strand.
GGCCTCGTGGGCATCCTGGGCGCCGGACTTGGTCTTGAAGACATGGAACTTGCCGTAGTAATAGGGCTCGCCGTAGCGCACCTTGATGAAATCGGCGGCGGCGGCCATGGCCTCGTCAGAAAGGCGCAGGGAGTCGGTACGCATGTAGGTGATGAGACCCAGGGTACCCTCCCCCGCCACATCCACGCCCTCATACAGCTGCTGGGCGATGGCCATGGTGCGCTTGGGGGTCATGTTGAGCTTTCTCGATGCCTCCTGCTGCAAGGTGGAGGTGGTGAAGGGGGGCGCGGCAGAGCGCTTCTTCTCGCTCTTTTTCACATTGGTGACGGTGAACTCCTGGCCGTGGATGTCCAGGATCACGTTGTTCACCTGCTCCTCGTTCTCCAGCTCCGTCTTCTTGGGGCTGCCGTAGTAGCGGGCGACGAAGGAGCCGGGCTTGCCGATGCGGTTGAGCTTCACGTCCAGAGACCAGTATTCCCTGGGCACGAAGGCCCGGATCTCGTTCTCCCGATCCACCACCAGACGGGTGGCGACGGACTGGACGCGGCCCGCGCTGAGACCTCTGCGAACCTTTTTCCACAGCAGGGGGCTGAGCTGATAGCCCACGATCCGGTCGAGGATGCGCCGGGCCTGCTGAGCATCCACCAGATCCATATCGATGGCGCGGGGAGACGCGATGGACTCGCGCACCACCCGCTGGGTGATCTCGTTGAAGGTGACCCGGTGGGTCTTCTCGTCGGGGAGCTTTAAGAGCTCCTTCAGGTGCCAGGAAATGGCCTCGCCCTCCCGATCCGGGTCAGTTGCGAGATAAACGGTGTCTACCTGCTTGGCCGCATCGCGCAGCTCGGAGATGATGGCCTCCTTGCCCTTGACGGGGATATAGCGGGGGTCGAAGGACTCCAAGTCCACGCCCATCACGCTCTTGGGCAGATCCCGGAGGTGGCCCATACTGGCCTTGACCACATAATCGGGGCCTAAGTATTTTCCGATCGTCTTGGCCTTGGAGGGCGACTCGACGATCACCAGATTGCTTGCATTTGCCATGGATTTCCTCCATTTAGTGTTATTTCCCGGTCAGTTCGATATACCTTCCGGGAAGCCTGCGGACGATGCCCCTGACCTCCAGAAGGGTCAGGCTGGCCAGGATCACACCCGGTGCCCTGCCCGACTCTGCGATCACATCATCCACAAGCCGCTGTCCCTTTTCAAGGGCGGTGACGATCAGCTGCTCGTCGCCCGTCAGGACAGTTTGGGTCTTTTTGAAGTCACTATACGCACTCTTTTCGTCGTTGTCAATGACTTTTTTTCGCTGCGGTATCTTTTTGGGCTTCCTTTCAGCGACTTTTTTCGGCTCCTGGGCCACCTTCGCGGGCAGCTCCCGCTCCCGGGAAAGCTCCTCCGCATTGGCCGTCAGATTGACGACCGTCCGTGACTGGCGGACTTTTCCGGGGAATTGATACCGATATTCGCTGAGGATATCCCAGCCCGAGGACACGGGGATGGCTCCATCCCGCATCAGGGCATTGCTGCCCATGGCGGACTCCACATCGATGTTGGCGGGGACAACGAAGACGTCCCGTCCCTGGTCTGCTGAAAGCCGGGCGGTGATGAGCGCGCCGCTTTTTTCGGGAGCCTCCACCACCAGAACGCCGCAGCTGAGCCCGCTGATGATCCGGTTCCGCCGGGGGAAATTCCGCCCCAGGGGCGGCGTACCCGGCGGGAACTCCGTCAGGATACAGCCGTATTTCTCGGTATCGGCGTAGAGCCACCGGTTGGACGCAGGATAGACGATATCCGCGCCGCAGCCGAGGACACCGACCACCGTTCCGCCCGCCGTCAAAGCGCCCTTCATGGCCACGCCGTCGATGCCGGTGGCCATACCGCTGACCACTGTGCCGCCGCAGGCGGCGATCTGATAGCCCATCCGCTTGGCGGCGGTGAGCCCGTAGGCGCTGGCCTTCCGGGTGCCCACCACACCGATGACGGGAAGCTCGTCAAAGGCGGGGATCGTGCCCTTGTAATAGAGCACCATGGGCGGGTCGGGGATGTTCTTCAGGCGGCCCGGATAGGCGGCATCCTGAAAGGTCAGGATGTGGATCTTCTTTTCCTGACACTGCTGCAATACTTCCTCACAGGGCGTCAGATCCTTGTCCATCATACTCTCCACCGCGGCGGGAGACAGGTCTTCGAACCGTTCAAACTCCAGCTCCGGTGCAAAGTAGATGGCCTCGGGATCCTCAAAATGGGAAAGGAGGACGCTCTTCATCTTATCGCCCATCCCCGTACGGGTAGCGAACCAGATCCAGTGTATAAGCATAGGCGTTCTCCTTTTCTTTCGTAGGGAACGGCCTATGTGCCGTTCCCCCATTTTACAAACTTGGTATCATGGAACGGCACGCAGGCCGTTCCCTACCGTCAACTCATTTTGATTTCCCACATGACGATGGCTGCCGCGATGGCGGCGTTCAGGCTCTCACAGTGGGGGTTCATGGGGATGATGAGCTCGTGGTCGGCGCTTTCCAGCACCTCCCTGCGGACTCCCCTGCCCTCGCTGCCGATGACCAGCGCCATCCGGCTCAAGTCTGCCGTGCGGATATCCACCGCCCGGTCGGAAAGGGCGGTGACGCCGATGGGGATGCCCGCTTCCCGGCACTTGGTCTGAACTTCCTCCCAGCTCGCCTGGAGCACGGGGGCACGGAACACCGCGCCCATGCTGGAGCGGACGACCTTCCAGCTCCAGGGGTCGGCGCAGCCGTCAAGGAGCACCACCGGTACATCCATGGCATCGGCGGTGCGCAAAATGGTGCCCACGTTGCCGGGATCCTGGATTCCGTCCAGGATCAGCATGCCAGGCTTTGGGACAAATTCGCTCTGCTGCGGCATCCTGCCCAGGAACAGGGCCCCCTGGGGTGCCTCCATGGGGGAGATGGACGCCATCACATCCTCCGGCACACGGACGACCCGTACGCCGTCAGGCACATTGGCCTCCACGCCCTCGCTGAGGATGACCGTCTCCAGACCGGGCCAGTATTTCACTGCCTCCTCCAGAAGCTTGGTGCCGTCGCCGACAAAAAGGCCGGTCTTGCGCCGCTCGGAACGGCTGGATAGCAGCTTTTTCACCTGCTGCAAAAGGGGATTCTTTCTGCTGCTGATTCTCTCTTCCATCAGATCTCCTGCATCAGGGCCAGGGAGTCGTAATCTCCCAGCACCACCAAAATGTCGTCCTTTGCCAGCTCGAACTCCGCTCTGGGAGAGACGGAGATCTTGTCCCGCCGCTCGATGGCGATGATGTTCACGCCCAGCTTGGCCCGGACGTTCAGCTCCTTCAGATTTTTTCCCACCCAGGCCTTCGGGGCCGGGATCTCCACGATGCCGTAGTCATTGCTGAGTTCGATGAAGTCCAGCACGTTGTGGCTGGTCAGGCTCCGGGCCAGCTTGTCGGCCACCTCCTTCTCGGGGATGACCACCTTGTCCGCCCCCAGCTTCTCCAGCACCCGGCGGTGGGTCTCGTCGTGGGCCTTGCAGACGATGCGCCCGATGCCCAGCTCCTTGAGGTTCATGGTGGCCAGCACACTGCCCGCCAGATCGTCACCGATGGCCACGATGGCGCAGTCGCAGGTATGGGCACCCAGAGCCCGCAGCACCTCTGCGTCCCGGGCATCGGCCACCACGGCGGAGGTCACGTCGCCGCTGACCTGCTGCACAAGCTCCGAATTGGTATCGATGGCCAGCACCTCCGCGCCCAGGGCGCACAGCTGCCGGGCCGCGCTGGAGCCGAACAGGCCCAGACCGATCACTACATAGCTTTTCATGATGTCCTCCTTAGCCAATGATAAGCTTCGTCTCCGCATAGCGGAACCGCTCGGCCTTCCTGTCCTCCAGGAAGCCCAGGGCGATGGTCAGTACGCCGACTCTGCCGAAATACATATATACGATGATGAGATACTGGGCGGCAACGCTCATATTCGCCGTGCCCGCAGCACTCAGTCCCACGGTGGCGATGGCGGAGGCCGCCTCGTACAGCGCGTCCGTGAAGCCGAAGCCCGAGGTGGCGGAGATGAACACGCCGCCGAAGACCGCCAGGCCGATCATGACCGAGGCGATGGTCAGGGCATCCAGCACCTGGGAATTGGGGATGGTCTTTTTGAAGACCGCCACCGTCTCCCGGCCCCGGGCCCGGGCCGCCAGGAAGAGGATCATGACCAAAATCGTCACCGTCTTCATGCCGCCGGCGGTGGAGCCGGAGGAGCCGCCGATGAGCATCAGCACGATGGATACCGCCTTGCTGGCGTCGGTCAGGGCTGCCTGATCGATGGAGACAAAGCCCGCCGTGCGCACCGTCACCGACTGGAAGGCCGCATTCAGCAGCTTGTGGTACCAGGGCATATGGCCGATGGTGCCGGGGTTGTCCCACTCCAGAATGGCGAAGGACACGGTGCCGAACAGCAGCAGGGAGCCGGAAATGATGAGCACCAGCTTGGTATATACGCTGAGCTTTTTGAAGCACCGGACGCGGGCCACCTCCTCCCAGACGAAGAAGCCCAGGCCGCCCAGCACCACCAGGGCCATCAGCGTCAGACAGACGACGAAGTCGGTGTTGCAGCGCATGACGCTGGTTCCCGGGTCGAAGACGCCCATGATGTCGAAGCCCGCATTGCAGAAGGCCGACACCGAATGGAAGATGCCCCAGCGCACCGCCCGGCGCAGACCCACCTCGGGCCAGAAACGCAGAGCCAGGATCACCGCGCCGATGGCCTGGATGCCCAGGCTGCCCGAGAGCACCACCTTCTGCAGATCCACCACGCTGCTCATGTCGTCCACGCTCAAAGACTGGGCCATGATGAGCCGCTGCTTCATGCCGACCCGGCGGCGCAGCAGGAACACGAAGACCGACGCGGCGGACATGAAGCCCAGACCGCCGATCTCAATGAGACATAGAATCACGATCTGCCCGAAGCCGCTCCACTGTGTCCAGGTGTCAAACAGGGTCAGCCCCGTGACGCAGGTTGCCGAGGTGGCGGTGAACAACGCCCCCCGGAAGGAACAGGGCACGCCGCTGCGGGAGGCAGCCGGGGTCATCAGCAGCAGCGTACCTGTCAGGATGATGAATGCAAAGGCCACCGCGATCAGACGGGTGGTGCTGATCTTGGTCAGCTTGCGGTTGAGCCATCGGTTGTATACCAATTGCCATCGGCGCATGGACGTGCCCTCCTTGGGATATAGATTGCCTATTATCCCCCATTATACCAGTCGGAGCGATTTTTGCAAGCCCAAATAAAAACACGCCATTGAAACCAACGGCGTGTTCCATGTTTTACTTCGTCAGGTTGGGATCGGTCAGGATCTCCACCAGAATTCTGGCGCAGGCTTCCATCTCCTCGACAACTGCGTACTCATACCGGCCATGGAAGTTCATGCCGCCGGTGCACAGGTTGGGACAGGGCAGACCCATGTAGCTCAGGCGGGCGCCGTCGGTGCCGCCGCGGACGGGGACGGAGTAGGGGGTGATGCCCAGCCGCTCCATGGCCGCCCGGGCCCGATCCACCACGTACATGACCGGCTCGATCTGACGGCGCATGTTGTAGTAGCTGTCGTTCATCTCCACCTCCACGGTGCCCTCGCCGTAGATGGAATCGAGATACACGGCGATCTGGTAGAAGCGATCCTTCTTCTGCTCGAACTTCTCGTCGTCATGGTCGCGGACGATGTAGTGCATGACGGCCTCCTCAATGTTGGAGGTGATGTCGCGGAGCATGCAGAAGCCCTCGTAGCCCTCGGTGGACTCGGGACGCTCGTGGACAGGCAGCATGGCGTGGAACTCCATGGCCACCTGGGAGGCGTTGATGAGCTTGTTCTTGGCCGCGCCGGGATGGATGGAAAGGCCCTTGACGGTGACGGTGGCGGCGGCCGCGTTGAAGGTCTCGTACTCCACGCCGCCCAGCTCGCCGCCGTCAACGGTGTAGGCATAGTCGGCGGCAAAGCCGTCCACATCGAACTCGTCCGCGCCCCGGCCGATCTCCTCGTCGGGGGTGAAGCCGATCTTCAGGGTGGCGTGGCGGGGCTTGTTCTGGATCAGGTACTCGGCGCAGGCCATGATCTCAGCCACACCGGCCTTGTTGTCCGCGCCCAGCAGGGTGTTGCCGTCGGTGACCACCAGGTGCTTGCCAACGCAGTTGTTGAGATAGGGATAGTCCCTGGCAGACAGGTACATGCCCTTCTCCTCGTTCAGGCACACATCCTCGCCGGTGAACTCCACGACCCGGGGCTTGACATTGGCACCGGGTGCCTGGGGGGCGGTGTCCATGTGGGCGATCAGGCCGATGGTGGGCAGGCTGGGGTCGCCGGGGACGGTGCCGTAGACATAGCCATTTTCGTCCATGAAGGCATCGGCGATGCCGATGGCCTTCATCTCCTCGACGAGGGCTGCGCCCAGAACCTTCTGCTTGGCAGTGGAGGGACAGGTGGCGGAAGCCTCGTCGGACTGGGTGTCATAGGTCACATAGTTCAGAAAACGGTCTAAAACATTCATATTTGGTACTCCTTCTGTGGTAAATAGTATTCCTTCTGTAGGGCGGGCGGCACTGCCCCCGCCGACGCACCGCAAGCTTGTACAACGCGAAATCGCCGCGGTCGCCTGGAAGATTTCGCTGTCATTGCGAGCCGAAGGCGCGGCAATCTCCTGGCACTGCCTTCAACTTCGCACGATGTACCAGGAGATTGCCACGCCCTTGCGGGCTCGCAATGACATGGTAACTTTCAGTTGGCTCTTCTGGTTTGGCTGGTCAGTCATCCAACCTGGTCGGCGGGGTCATGACCCCGCCCTACCCAGCCGTCGCTTTATTTTACTCTCGATTCTTACGGTTTGTCAATCCTGCAATGTAATCGATGGATACGCCGTAATACTTTGCCAGGGTGATAACGTGGTGAAACGGGATTTCACGGTCGCCCCGTTCCCAAAGAGAATAGGTTTGCTGTGTCGTCCCCAACAAGTCTGCAATCTCCTGCTGTTTGATGACCCTGTCCCCATCCTCGCGCAGATCGCGCAATCTTTGATAATAGAAAGCCATAGGCATCCTCCTCTCTTTACGATAACCAGAATACCATACACATAAAACAATGTATTGACTTTACAACGGATCGTGTGTACAATGATATCGAAGGAGGAATGAATATGAACCCATACACACAAATACTGCTAACCGCCATCGCCAGCTATGAAGCCAAATGCTCCATTGACACGCCGGAATCCATTCTGGAAGGTCTGTGGTACGACTACTCCTGCCGCAATCCCGTGGATGACGGACAGATCCGAAACGCGGAAGCGAAGATCTCCCCTGTCTATGCGGAGCTGTCCCTGGAGGCCAGCGACTGCCTTTCCGATCTGATCGTGGAGCTGCTGACGGTCTACCAGCGGGCGGCCTATCTGGAGGGACTGCGCTCCGGCGTACATCTGATCCAGGAGCTTGCATAAAAAGGACTCCCGTTTTCGGGAGTCCTTGCGCTTATGGGAAATAATTACTTGGCAGCCTTGACCAGCTCGGCGGTATCCTGAGCGATCATCAGCTCCTCGTTGGTGGGCACGACCCAGACCTGAACCTTGGAGTCCTCGGCGGAGATCTTGTGCTCGCCGCGCTTGGCGTTCAGCTCAGGATCCAGCTTGACACCCAGGAAGCCCAGGTAGTCGCAGATGGCAGCGCGGGTGGCGGAGTCGTTCTCACCGACACCGGCGGTGAAGGTCAGGACGTCCAGACCCTTCAGAGCGACAGCGTAGGCACCGACATACTTGGCGACCTCGTAGGCGAACTTGTCCAGAGCCAGCTGGCACTCCTCGTTGCCGGCCTCGGCGCCGTTGCCCAGATCACGGAAGTCGGAGGAAACGCCGCCCGACAGAGCCAGGACGCCGGACTTCTTGTTCAGGATGTTCAGGCACTCGTCGACGGAGTAGCCGTACTTGTTGCACAGGAACTGGACGACAGCGGCGTCGATGTCGCCGGAGCGGGTGCCCATGGGAACACCAGCCAGGGGGGTCAGACCCATGGTGGTATCCTGGCACTTGCCGTTCAGGACAGCGGACATGGAGGAGCCGTTGCCCAGGTGGCAGTTGACCTGCTTGAACTCGGTGGTGCCGACCAGCTCGGCGGTGCGGCGGGCCACATACTTGTGGGAGGTGCCGTGGAAGCCGTAGCGGCGGATGGAGTCGTTCTTGTAGTACTCAGTGGGGATGGCGTAACGATAGGCCTTGGGGGGCATGGTCATGTGGAAGGCGGTATCGAAAACGGCGACCTGGGGGGTGGTGGGCATGACAGCCTGGCAGGCACGGATGCCCATCAGGTTGGCGGGGTTGTGCAGGGGGCCCAGGGGGATGCACTTCTCGATGGCAGCGATGACCTCATCGTTGATGATGCAGGAGTCGAAGAACTCCATGCCGCCGTGCAGGACGCGGTGACCGACAGCGTCGATCTCATCGGTGGAAGCGATGACGCCCTCAACGGGATCGACCAGGATCTCCAGAGTGGCGGCGATGGCCTCGGAGTGGGTGGGCATGGGGATGTCCTTGACGACCTTGTCGCCCTTACCGGTGTGGTTCAGGCGGCCGTCGATGCCGATACGCTCGCACAGGCCCTTGGCGGACACGACGCCGGTCTCGGGATCCATCAGCTGGTACTTCAGGGAAGAGGAGCCGGCGTTGATGATCAGAATGTTCATTGGAATCTGCCTCCTAAATAAAATTTCATTTTTCTTTTGCGCAGTTTTGTGCTAGTATGTAGCTACACTTATTCTATAACAAGTTTACCAATTTAACAAGTCTTTTCTTTTGCGAAAGGGAATTTTTTATGAAAGTTGTCGGTATCCTGTGCGAATACAACCCCCTCCACCTGGGCCACGCCAAGCAGATTTCCAGTATCCGGAAGCAGCATGGCGGCGACTGTGCGGTGGTCTGCCTGATGAGCGGCAATTTCGTCCAGCGGGGCTACCCCGCCGTCTTCGACAAAATGCTCCGGGCCCGGGCCGCCCTTCAGGCGGGAGCCGATCTGGTGCTGGAGCTGCCGGTGCAGGATGCCCTGAGCTCCGCCGAAGGCTTCGCGGCGGGGGCAGTCTCCATTTTAGGGACATTCTGCGATGAAATGTCCTTCGGCGCAGAGCATCCCGACCCCGATGGCCTGCTTTCCACAGCAAAGGCCCTCCTCAGTCCGGAATTCTCCGGGCATCTGCGCCGCCATCTGGACTTAGGGCTGAGCTTTCCCGCCGCCCGCACGAAGGCGCTGACGGACATGGGCGCGGACGGTACGCTGGTCACCTCCCCCAACGACATCCTGGCTGTGGAATACTGCAAGGCCATCCTGGCCCAGAACAGCCCCATGCGCCCAGCCCCCATCCACCGGGCAGGCGGCTACCACGACCTTTCTGCCGATCCCGAAAATCCCTCTGCCACAGCCCTGCGGGCATTGATCGAAAATGGTAAAAACTTCCGCTCCTATGTCCCCACGGATGTCTTCGAAAACGCCGCCGTCCACACGCTGAAGCAGGGTGAAAAGGCCATCCTGGCCCGGCTTCGCACCATGACGGACGCACAGTTCGAAGCACTCCCCTACGGCTCCGAGGGTCTGTGGCGGAAGCTCATGCACGAAAGCCGCCGGTGTGCCACCCTGGAGGAGATCCTCACCGCCGTCAAATCCAAGCGCTACACCCGCTCAAGGCTCGACCGGATGGTCATGTGCGCCCTCCTGGGCCTGACCAAAGAAGACCTGCGCTCCCCTGCCCCCTATGCCCGGATCCTGGGCTTCACCCAGCGGGGCCGGGAGGTGCTGCGCACCGCCAAGGAGCGCACCCCATTATATAATGTAGGCCAGGCCGTGGACGCCCCCCAGTGGGCCCTGGAGCAGCGGTGCGCTGACCTCTACGGCCTCTTTGCAGAGCTCCCGGAGCCTGCCGGAGCTGAGGCCAGGCAAAGAGTTTTGGTCTTCCCCTGAAAAGTTTACAAAAAATCTCCCATTCTGCAGCTGTGTGTGATATGATATTTTTTGATTCTGTTACGATTTGGAGTGAGCCAAATGGCCTTTGTTGAATTCGAAAATGTGGCAAAAACCTATCACATGGGCGAGGTCGCCATCCACGCCCTCCACGATGCCACCTTCTCTGTGGAGAAGGGCGAGCTGGTGGTCATCGTGGGCCCCTCGGGCGCGGGCAAGACGACCCTGCTGAACATTCTGGGCGGCATGGACACCCTGACCAGCGGCACCGTCTATCTCGATGGCCGGGAGGTCTCCGCCCTGAACAAGCGGCAGCTGACGGAGTATCGCCGGGAGGATGTGGGCTTCGTGTTCCAGTTCTACAATCTGGTGGGCAACCTGACCGCACTGGAGAACGTGGAGCTGGCCAACCAGATCTGCAAGGAGCCCCTGGACGCGGAGCAGGTATTGCGGGACGTGGGTCTGGGCGACCGGATGAAGAACTTCCCCAGCCAGCTCTCCGGCGGCGAGCAGCAGCGTGTGGCCATCGCCCGTGCTCTTGCCAAGAATCCCAAGCTGCTCCTCTGCGACGAGCCCACCGGCGCGCTGGACTACAAGACCGGCAAGGCCATCCTGCGCCTTTTGCAGGACACGGGCCGCCGCACCGGCATGACCATCATCATCATCACCCACAATGCCGCCCTGACCGCCATGGCCGACCGGGTCATTCGTGTCCACAGCGGCACCGTGGCCTCCGTGACCGTTAACGAACACCCCCAGGATATTTCGGAGATCGAATGGTGATGAAGCGAAAAAATATGATGCGGCGGAATCTGACCCAGACCATCCGCCATTCCCTGGGCCGCTACATCGCCATCATGGCCATCATCGCCCTGGGTGCGGGACTGTTCACCGGCCTGCGGGTGACCAAGGTGGACATGGTGGCCACCGTCCAGGATTATACCGACCGGCAGAACATGTTCGATCTGCAGGTCATGAACAGCTACGGCTGGACGGAGGACGACGTCTTCAAGCTGTCCCAGACCGAGGGCATCGCCGAAGCCGAGGGCACCATCTCCCTGGATGTGCTCGTCCACATGGGCGACAACGAGGATTCCGCCTTCAAGGTGCTCTCCATCCCCGACCGGCTCAACCGCCCCGCCCTGGACGCGGGTCGGATGCCCGCCTCCCCCGACGAATGCCTGGTGGAGGGCTTCTTCTTCGATGACAGCATCATCGGAAAGCAGCTCTATATCTCCGAGCACAACACCGAGACCACCCTGGAGGCCATGGGCCATGACAGCTACACCATCGTCGGCACCGTCAGCTCCCCCATGTACTTAAACATGCAGCGCGGCTCCACCTCCATCGGCAGCGGCTCCATCTCCGCCTACTGCTACGTGCCCCGAAACGGCTTCGATCAGGATATCTACACCGAGATCAACCTGACCCTGAAGGGCGACTACGCCGTCTACACCGACGAATATGATAACGCCATGGACGACATGGCAGAAACCCTCGAAGTCCTCTGCGAACCCCTGGCGCAGGATCGCTACGAATCCGTCCTGCTGGAGGCCGAGGAGGAATATGCCGACGGCATGGAGGAATACCTGGACGGCATGCAGGAATTCCGGGAGGCCAGAGCCGAGGCTCTGGAGGAGCTGGACAAGGCCGAGCAGGAGCTCCTGGACGGCGAACAGGAGCTGGCCGACAACCGAACGCTTCTGGAGGACGGCCTGAAGCAGATCGAGGAGGGACAGAAGACCCTGACCGAATCCCGGGCCACCCTGGCACAGAGCCGCCTGACCCTGGCCAACACCCGCTCCGAGACCTACGCCCAGCTCACCGATGCCAGCAATGAGCTGATGACCAATTACAAGGAAGTCCTCGCCGCCAAGCAGCAGGTGGACGCGGGTCTGACCCAGATCGACGCGGGACTTGTGCAGCTGGAGAGCGGCCTGGAGCAGATCGAATCGGGCCTGGCCCTGATCGAGGTCATGCTGCCCATCCTGGAGACCAGCCGGGATGCTGCGCAGATGGCCTATGAGGCCGCCCTCGAACGGGGTGCCGACGAGGAGACCCTGGCCCAGCTGGAAGCCGGTCTTTCTGACATCAACGCCCAGCTGGAGGAATACACCGCCCAGCGCGACGAGCTGCTGGTGACCCAAAAGGAAGTTCAGGCCCAGTACGACGATGTGCTGGCTCAGAAAAACGAGCTCCTTGCCACCCAGACCACCCTGAACGATGCCATCGAGACCATCGAGCTGGGCTTCCGGGAGCTGGAGCAGGCCCAGCGCAGCGCGGACAACCAGTTCGCCGCCGCCGAGGCCCAGATCGACGCAGGCCAGCTCCAGCTGGAGGAGGGCCAGCGGGAGCTGGACGCCCGGAAGGCCGAGGCCGAGGAGGGTCTGATCCTCCTGGAGGAGGGCGAAAAAGAGCTGGCCGAGGGCCGCAAGACCTTCGAAGCAGAAAAAGAAAAAGCCCTCAAGGAGCTCTCCGACGCGGAAGCCGAGCTGGAGGATGCCCGCATCCGGCTCCAGGACGCCCGCCAGACCATCGACGATCTGGCCGAGCCCTCGGTCTACGCATTGACACGAAACACGAATCTGGGCTACGTGGTCTTTGAAAGCGACTCCGACATCGTGGCGGGCGTGGCGAAGATCTTCCCGGTCTTCTTCCTGGCCGTCGCGGCCCTGGTGTGTATCACCACCATGACGCGAATGATCGACGAGGAGCGCACCCAGATCGGCATCCTCAAGGCCCTGGGCTACTCGTCCTGCGCCATCATGAACAAATTCCTGAGCTATTCCGGCTCCGCTTCGATTATGGGCTGCATCTTAGGACTTCTGCTGGGCTGCCTGGTGTTCCCCCGGATCATCTGGTTCGCCTACTGCATCATGTACAATTTCTCCCCCCAGCTGACCCTGAGCTACGATCTGCCCACTTTTGCCTTCATCTTCCTCAGCTACACCGGCCTGACGCTCCTCGTCACCTGGTACTGCTGCCGCCGGGAGCTGAAGGAGGTGCCCGCCGAGCTGATCCGGCCCAAGGCTCCCGCTGCGGGCAAGGCATTGTTCTTCGAGAACATGCAGTTCTGGAAAAAGATGAAGTTCCTGAACAAGGTGGCCGTGCGCAACATTTTCCGCTACAAGCAGCGGCTTGCCATGATGCTGCTGGGCATCGGCGGCTGCACCGCATTGCTCGTCACCGGCTTCGGCCTGAAGGATTCCATCGCCGGCATCACCGACAACCAGTTCGGGGAGGTCACCGTCTACGATATGGCCGTCACCTTTGCCGACCCCGTGGCCCAGCAGACCCAGGAGGACTTCCGTGACCACATCCGGGGCAAGGCCGACCGGGTGCTCTTCTGCGAACAGGGCAGCATCGACGTCCATTTCGACAACAACGTGAAAAATGTCTACTTCCTGGCCACCGACGCCGACCTGGAGGGCGTCATCGACCTCCACAGCGGCGAGACCCCCATCGCCATGCCCGGTGAACATGAGGTCGTCCTCTCCGTGGGCGTGGCCCGGAACATGGGCATCGGCGTGGGCGACCGGGTGCTCCTGCGCACCTCCGACATGGAGGAGCTGGAGCTGACGGTGAGCGGCATCTACGACAACCATGTCTACAACTACGCCATCGTCTCCGGCTCCACCTTGCGCGCCCAGTGGGATCGCTCCCCCGAGGAGCAGTCCGCCTTCGTGCTGGCCATGGACGGACAGGACGTCCACGAGCTGGGCGCAGCCATCACGGGCTTCGAGGGGGTGCTGAATGTCAGCATCAACGCCGACACTGCCGAACAGGTGGGCGGCATGATGGAGGCTCTGGACGCGGTCATCGTGCTCATCGTCATCTGCGCGGGACTGCTGGCGGGCATCGTGCTCTACAACCTGACCAACATCAACATCAAGGAGCGCATCCGGGAGATCGCCACCATCAAGGTGCTGGGCTTCAACGCCGCCGAGACCGGCTCCTATGTCTTCAAGGAGAATCTGGCCCTGACGGTGATGGGCACCTTCCTGGGTCTCTTCGGCGGCAAGCTGCTCCACGCTGCGGTCATGGGCTATGTCCGCATCGACATGGTCTGGTTCGGCAACCACATCGCCTGGACAAGCTACCTTCTCTCCGCCGTCCTGACCATCGTGGCGGCACTGATCGTGGATTTCGTCATGTACTTCCAGCTGGAGAAGATCAACATGGCGGAAGCACTTAAATCTGTGGAATAACGAAAAGACGGACGAACCGATCCCGGTTCGTCCGTTTTTTACATATTACAGATGCAGCACCCGATCCTTGATCTCCTGGGTTCTTCCCTGGTTCCAGTACTGGGTACCGATATAGCCGCAGGTGCGGCGGGCCACGTTCATCTTGGCCTGGTCGGTGTTGCCGCAGTTGGGGCAGACCCAGACCAGCTTGCCGTCGGCATCGTCGCGGATCTCGATCTCGCCGTCGTAGCCGCAGCACTGGCAGTAGTCAGACTTGGTGTTCAGCTCCGCGTACATGATGTTCTCGTAGATGAACTGCATCAGCTCCAGCACCGCGTCGATGTTCTGCTGCATGTTGGGCACCTCCACGTAGGAGATGGCACCGCCGGGGGAAAGCTGCTGGAACTCGGCCTCGAAGGCCAGCTTGGTGAAGGCATCGATCTCCTCGGACACATGGACGTGGTAGGAGTTGGTGATGTAGCTCTTGTCTGTGATGCCGGGGATCATGCCGAAGCGGTTCTGCAGGCACTTGGCGAACTTGTAGGTGGTGGACTCCAGGGGGGTGCCGTAGAGGGAGAAGTCGATGTTGTGCTTCTCCTTCCAGCCCTTACAGGCGTCGTTCATATGCTGCATGACCGCCAGAGCGAAGGGCTTGGCCTCGGCATCGGTATGGCTTCGGCCGGTCATGTACTTGACGCACTCATAAAGACCCGCGTAGCCCAGGGAAATGGTGGAATAGCCGCCGTAGAGGAGCCGGTCGATGGGCTCGCCTTTCTCAAGTCTTGCCAGGGCGCCGTACTGCCACAGGATGGGCGCGGCATCGGACAGGGTGCCCTTCAGCCGCTCGTGGCGGCACATCAGGCCCCGGTAGCACAGCTCCAGACGCTCGTCGAAGATCTGCCAGAACTTGTCAAAATCCTTGCCGGAGCTCAGGGCCACGTCGACAAGATTGATAGTGACCACGCCCTGGTTGAAGCGGCCATAGTACTTGTGCTTGCCGGGCTCGTAGTTGCCGGCATTTGCGATGTTGCCCGCGCCCGCGTCGGTGAACCGGTCGGGGGTCAGGAAGGAGCGGCAGCCCATGCAGACATAGACATCGCCCTTGAACTGAAGCATCTTTTTCTCGGAGATGAAGTCGGGAACCATGCGCTTGGCGGTGCACTGGGCAGCGAGCCGGGTCAGGTACCAGTAGGGGGTGCCCTCCCGGACATTGTCCTCCTCCAGCACGTAAATCAGCTTGGGGAAGGCGGGGGTGATCCAGACGCCCTTCTCGTTCTTGACGCCCTCGTAGCGCTGGCGGAGGGTCTCCTCGATAATCATGGCAAGATCCTTCTTCTCCTGCTCGTTCCGTGCCTCGTTCAGGTACATGAACACGGTGATGAAGGGGGCCTGTCCGTTGGTGGTCATCAGGGTGACGACCTGGTACTGGATGGTCTGGACGCCGCGGCTGACCTCCTCCCGGAGCCGGGTCTCCACCACATGGGAGATGGTCTCCTCGTCAGGGGCGATGCCGTAGACGGCCAGCTCCTTCTCCACGGTCTTGCGGATCTTCTCCCGGCTGACCTGGACGAAGGGAGCCAGGTGGGTCAGGGAGATGGACTGACCGCCGTACTGGTTGGAGGCCACCTGGGCGATGATCTGGGTGGCGATGTTGCAGGCGGTGGAGAAGCTATGGGGCTTCTCGATCATGGTGCCGGAGATGACGGTGCCGTTCTGGAGCATATCCTCCAGATTCACCAGATCGCAGTTGTGCATGTGCTGGGCGAAGTAGTCGGCGTCGTGGAAGTGGATGATGCCCTGTTCGTGGGCCTGGACGATCTCCCGGGGCAGGAGGATGCGGTTGGTGATGTCCTTGCTGACCTCACCGGCCATATAGTCGCGCTGGACAGAGTTGACGGTGGGGTTTTTGTTGGCGTTCTCCTGCTTGACCTCCTCGTTGTTGCTCTCGATGAGGGAGAGGATCCGGTCGTCGGTGGTATTGGACTGGCGGGCCAGATTCCGGGTGTAGCGATAGGTGATGTACTCCTTGGCAACTTCAAATGCGCCATGGGCCATGATGGCCTTCTCCACCAGATCCTGGATCTCCTCCACGGCGGGGGAGCGGCCCAGGGCCTCGCAGGAGATGGTCACGTTCTGGGCGATGCGCTCGATCTGCAGATCGGTCATGCGGAACTGCTCCTCCACGGCGGCGTTGGCCTTGCGCAGGGCGACAACGATCTTGTTGATGTCAAAGATCTCCTCCGCGCCGTTTCGCTTGATGATCTTCATGGTTCATGCTCCTTTCTATGGGGAACAAGGGGGATCCCTTGTGTCGAATTTGGTCGAACACCACAACATCTTGTGTTGCGGCGAATTGCAGGGGTATTATACTACATCTTGTGTTACTTTGCAAGTGGGAATCACAGGATATGGTGCTGCCCCCTTTGTGCAGATTGTCCGCCGCCCCTTTTCGTCCACACAGAACGTGTGGTCAGGCAGAAAATGGCCGAAGGAGCAAGAATCGAATTGCTATTTGTCCCATTCCATTGTATAATAACCGCAAAAAGCAGAACCATTTCTTCAAAATTGAAAGGAGTCTGGAAACCATGGAAAAAAACTTTGGGAAACTTGCTGATGGCCGCCAGGCCCGGCTCTACACCATCGCCGCAGGCCGCGTCCGGGCGGAGGTCACCGACTACGGCGCGTCGCTGGTGTCGCTGTTCGTGGACGGCGTGGATGTGTGCCTGGGCTGCGAGGATGTCCGGGGCTACGAGCGCAACGGCTCTTACCTGGGCGCAGTGGTGGGCCGCAGCGCCAACCGCATCGGCGGCGCAAGCTTCGTGCTCAGCGGCGAAACGGTGACCCTCCCCGCCAACGAGGGCAAAAACAACCTCCACTCCGGCCCCGACAGCTGGGGCTGGCGGCTGTGGGAAAAGACCGCCCACAGGGAAAACAGCTTAACCCTGTCCCTCCACAGCCCCCACGGTGACCAGGGCTTCCCCGGCAATGCGGATGTGACGGTGACCTATACCATTGAAAACGATGGCCTGACCATCGAATACCGCGCTGTTTCCGACCGGGACACCGTCTTCAACCTGACCAACCACGCCTACTTCAACCTCTTCGGCCAGGATCGGCCCGAGAAGGCCATGGAGCAGGAGCTGATGATCCCCGGCGAATACTTCTGCCCCGACGACGCCGAGAACATCCCCACCGGCGAGCTGCGCCATGTGGATGGCACCCCCTTCGACTTCCGCGCCTTCAAGCCCATCGGCCGGGACATTGGCATGGACTACGAGCCCCTGATCCTTCAGGGCGGCTACGACCACAATTTCGTCAACAAGGATGCCCTCTGCGCGGTTCTGCGCAACCCCGAGAACGGCCTGACCATGACCGTCACCACCGACTGCCCCGGCGTCCAGGTCTACGCCGGCAACTTCCTGGACAATGTGGGCAAGGGTGGCGTGTACTACGGCAAGCGCACCGGCGTGGCTCTGGAGACCCAGTTCTACCCCAACTGCGTCAACCACCCCGAGTGGCCCCAGCCGGTGGTAAAGGCCGGGGAGCAGTATCGCTCCGTGACTGTCTACAGCTTCCGCTGATTTCAAAGAACATACATAAAAAGCGGAGGGAGTATCCCAGTAAATCAGGATGCTCCCTCCGCTTGCGCATTGGAACAGGTGAAAAGAATCAGGTACCAACGATCGTGTCATCGCGAGGGCGTCAGCCCGTGGCGATCTCCTGGTACGATGTGCGAATATCAAACGCAGCAGCAGGAGATTGCCACGCCTTCGGCTCGCAATGACAGCGGTAGACGGCAGCTGATTCTTCTGTTTTTAGGTTGGCTATTTCGAGCAAAGTCGGTTGCATCCATTTTGAAGGACAACACCGAAGACTGGGGGGAACGGTCACAGCTCCACCACGATATGCTCCTTCCGGGATCGTTCTGCGGCGAAGCAGATCAGGTGGCTCTGGAGGGAGACCTTCGCGCTGGTTCGGCTTTCGCCGCCGTGGCGGAGGATGTGCAGGAAGTCGCCCAGGATGCCGTAATCGCCACCGCCGTGGCCGCTGCTGGCCGCATCCACGGGGATGGTCTTCTTCTCCTCCCCGAAGCGGTGGAGGACGATCTGACCGGTGCCCATGTCCGCGGTGATCTGTCCCGCGGTGCCGAAGATCTTCAGCTGGCGGGAGAAATCCGCGGAGAAGGCGGTCATGGTGAAGGTGGCCACGGCGCCGCCCTCAAACTCCAGGCTGACCACCTGCCGATCCACCACATCGTTGTCGCAGCGGTACACGCAGCGGCCATAGGGGCCTTCCTCCAGAGCCCTGCGTCTGCCCGCCTCGCTCAAATCTGTGGTGATGACATCCACCGGCCAGCCGGTTCGGCTCATGTCCATGTAAAGCCTGGGCGCGTAATAGGGGCAGGCATCCGCCTGGGGGCAGCCGTCCAGACACCGCTCGGGGGCACCCTCCGGGGCGTTTTCCGGGGTAAAATGGCGCAGGGAGCCAAAGCTCTGCACCCGCTTGCAGTCCTTTCCCATAAGCCAGAGGAGGATATCCATATCATGGCAGGACTTCTGCAGGAGCATGGGACTGGTCTCGGCGGTGCTTCGCCAGTTGCCCCGGACAAAGCTGTGGGCCTGGTGCCAGTAGCCCACATTTTCGATCTGATTGATGGTCGTAACTTCGCCGATCTCGCCCCGGTCGATCAGGCCTTTCAATGTCATATAGAAGGGCGTGTAGCGCAGCACGTGGCACACCGCCAGAGCCCGGCCCGTCCGGTCGGCGGCCTCCACGATCCGGCGACATTCGTCCTCGGTGTTGCTCATGGGCTTCTCCAGAAGG
This sequence comes from Oscillospiraceae bacterium, assembly GCA_015067895.1. Next base: position 64,473 of record SVLP01000003.1, read on the forward strand.
ACATGGTACCCAAGCTCCATGGCTTTGATCGCCGGTTCGGTATGGTCGTCGTCCAGGGTGCAGACAAAGGCGCAGTCGGCCATCCGGGGCTTCGACAGAAGCTCCTGCCAGGATGCAAAGCGATCCGCTTCAGGGATCCCCAGCTCCTCGGCAAGCAGATTCCGCCTGTCCTCCCTGGGCTCCGCCACCGCCACCACCTGAAGCTCCCCTGGATATTCCTTCGCATAGCTGGAATACGTATACCCCCGGCTTCCCGCACCCAAAACAACTGCTGTGATCGGTCTCATGATCTGTCCCTCCTGTATGTTTTTTTCTATTGTAATCCCTGCCCAAAACGATGTCAAGCGGCGCACCCTTTTCCCGTCTGCGGCATAACCTATCCTGTAACCTATTTTCAGGAGGTAATGCCATGAGTGAACGATGTATCGATGCCATGGAGTGCAGACCCGAGGATCTGCGCTGTGCCCTGTCCATCCATACCCAGAAGATCACCGATTCCTGCCGGGATAAGGACTGCATCGAAGACTTGCGGGTCTACCTGACCCGGGAGTCCCAGACGGTGCTGGACACCGCCGCCGCCGCAAAAGTCCGCTCGGCGGAGCTGATCTACACCGCCATCGACGTCAGCCCGGTGGCCTTCCACCGCAACCACTACACCATCGACCTGACCTTCTATTATAAGGTGATCGCCGATGCCGCCGTGGGGCCCTGCCGTCCCGCCGCCGTCTGCGGCCTGGCCCTCTTTTCCAAGCGGGCGGTGCTCTGCGGGGAAAATTCCGGCGCCCACGTCTTCCGCTCCGACCGCCCGGGAAGCTGCGGCGGCAGCCTGCCCACAGCCGTGGCGGAGGTGCTCGATCCCATGGTGCTGGGCAGCCGGGTGTGCCCGGTCAGCATCTGCGAGCCCTGCTCCCTGACCATCCCCACGGATGTGCAGGCCATGTTCGGCGACGACCTGGTGCTGGGCGGCGACAAGCAGCGGCTCTTCGTGACCCTGGGGCAGTTCTCCATCATCCGGCTGGAGCGGCCCGCTCAGCTGATCGTGCCCGTTCTCGACTACGCCATCCCCACCAAGGAGTGCTGCGCCGACCCGGGCTGTGCCGAGGATCCCTGCGCCCTCTTTGACAAGGTGCCCTTCCCCGCCGACGCCTTCACCCCCACCGGCTGCGACCGTGGCGGGGAGCATTACCAGACACTATAATACCTGCAAGCGGGCTCCGGCCCGCTTTTTGCCGTTCCTTGACAGATGGGATCCCTTTGGGTATAATACACTATTAAGAAATACAGAAACGGAGGAATGGCAATGAATGACATGAATACCGTCGCCGCCTACATCTGCAGCCGCTATGAAGCAGAGAAGGGCGAGCGGATCGATGAGATGAGACTGCATAAGCTGATGTACTTTGCCCAGCGGGAGAGCCTGATCGTGAAGAACGAGCCCCTGTTCGAGGGGGACTTCTACGGCTGGCGGTTCGGCCCCGTGCTGACCGCCCTGCGGGACACCTATAAGAACGATGCCTTCGACAAGACCGTCACCGGCGAGGCCCTGGGCGATGCCCGGGAGCTGGTGGATGCCGTCATCGACGAGTACGCCGACAAGGACTCCTGGAGTCTGAGCCGCCTGACCCACGGCGAGATCAGCTGGAAGCGCTCCCGCAAGGGCGTGGCCCCCAGTGAGAGCAGCAACAACCGGATCCCCCTGGAGGATATCCGGGCCGATGCCGACCGGATCCGCCAGCGCCGCGAAGCCCTCGACCAGTACGGTCTGCTGTAAGGGGTGGCCGGCATGTCAAAAAAGACCCGCATCACCCCCGCTCAGGAGGCGATCCTGGATCGCTTCGTCTGCGAGCGGCTGACCAAAGACCCCAGAAACAAGGCCCGCATCAACCGCTTCCTCTCCCGCAAGGGACGCTCCCTGGCGGAGAAGCTGTGGTACGATGCCTGGGACGAGGACAGCGAGGGCCTGCCCGCCGCCTACTATGTGGTCAAGGCTCCCAGCGGCGAGATCGCCCTGTACTTCTCTTTGAAATGCGGTGTCCTCTGCGACCCCCATTACACCGAGAAGGTGGCCGAACGCTATGACCGCAGCAAAGATCTGATGGATGCTCTGTTCCAGAAGGACGGCGGCAAGGAGTGGGCCCATGCCTATCTGGAGGAGCTCCGCTCCAGCTCCGGCCACCTGTTCCGCCAGGCGGTGGACGACATCGTCAGCGAATACCGGGAGGCCTCCATGGATCGCAAGCTCCTGCGCAAGGAGAAGAAGAACGAGCCCAGTGACAAGATCGTCCGGGTGGACGTGGCCTTCCCCGCCATCGAGCTGGTGCACTTCTGCGCCAACGACCTGGTTCGGGAGGAGTGGAAGAGCTACGGCATAAAGCGTTCCATGGGCGAGGTGCTCTTCTGGCGGTTCGTGGTGCCCAAGATGGTGGAGATCAACCAGCTCATCGGCTGCGAGTACGCCTACCTCTTCGCTGCGGACATCAGCCGCAACGGCACCCTCATCAGCTACTATGAGAACGCCCTCCACTTTGAGCAGCCCACCAACATCGGCGGCATCAAGCCCTCCTATGATTTCGTCTGCACCTTCATGTGCAAGCGGCTGTTCGCCCTGAGCGACTACAGACGGGAGCACCTGGATCCGGAGCTGTACGACGACGAGGATCCCCTGGGTCTGGTGGACTATCAGAAGGATTTCTTCGAGAACTTCAACCTGGTTCCCGGCATGGAATAACATAAAACAGGTGTGCCGCAGTTTGCGGCACACCTGTTAATGAATAAAGGCCTGCTGCGCTCATGCAGCAGGCCTTTCCTTATGTTCTCAGCAGTTCCCCGGCCAGGATGCCGTTTTCCTGGGCCAACGCCTTCAGATGCCCCACCTGGTGGGGGGTATCCTGGGCCATGGCCTGGTCGAGCAGATGCTTCATGGCGTTTTCCGTCACATCCTCCAGCTCCACGCAGCACTCGGAGCCGAGATACTTCATGAAGCCCGAGACCTTGGGGTCGTAGGAGATGGCGGCGACTCGCGTCTGCTGGGCGCAGGCGAAGATCAGGGCGTGGAGCCGCATGGCCACCACCAGCTCCATCATCCCCATGAGCCCGCACAACGCCGCACCGTCGCTGACGGGGGGCAGCAGCTTGCACGGTGCCTTGACCATGGCGGCGGCGGAACGGGTGATCTCCTCGTCCCGGCTGGGCTCCAGGGTGTAGAACAGGGGCTCCAGGCCGTACTTCTCCCAGCCGTAGTCGGCGGCGGCGCAGATGGCGGAGAGCCGCTCCTGGGTGCCGTCCCAGGGACGGAGCACGAACAGGCTGTAGCGGCCCCTGGGATCCAGGCCATTCTGGGCCAGATACCGCTCGGCGGCGGAGGTATCGCCCTCCATCAGCAGAGCCGGGTCGGCGGTGATGCGCACCTCGGGGGTGTGGACGCCGAAGGAACGCAGGGTCTCCAGGGACTCCTGATCCCGCAGCGTGATGAGATCCACGTTCTCCTCCAGCACCTTGGCCGTCTGGGCCCGGTTGCGCTCGCCCTCCACGGGGCCGATGCCGCAGCCATACATCATGACCCTGCAGCCCGCCCGCTTGGCCTGGCGGATGGAATAGAGGTAATACAGCAGGCTTCGGGTGCTGGTCACGTTCTGGATCAGGCTGCCGCCGCCGCTGATGTAGAGCTTGCTTTTCTTCATCCGGCGGCCCGCCGCCAGGGTGTTGAAGATATGTACCGTGCTGACACCGGTGAGCATGGCCGTCTGCCGGGGCCTGCGGGTCATGACGGTGATGGGCAGGTCGGGATCCTGCTCCTGGAGCTGACGGATCATACTGACCAGGATGGCGTCGTCACCGGCGTTGCCCTTGCCGTAGGCGCCGCAGATCACCGCGCCGTCTCTCCCCCGCTCAGCTCTGGCCCTCCGGTTCAGGATGGAGCGGTAGATCTCCTCCTGCCGCCTGGTCATGGCCTCCACGGAGAATTCCGCCCTGACCTTTTCATAGATGGCGCAGCCCAGCTGGCTGCGCAGCTTCGGATCCCGGGCCAGCCGGATCATCCGGTCAGCCATCTGCTCTACGTCACCAACGCCCACCAAAAAGCCCGTCTCGCCGTCGATGACCACCCGGGGCAGACCGCCCACGGGGGTACAGATGGTGGCGCAGTGCATCCGGGCACCTTCGGTGATGGCGTAGGAGAAGGTCTCGGAGATGGAGGTGAGCATATTCACATCCAGGGCGTGGTAGAAGCTGTTCATGTCGCTGACCCAGCCCGCGAAGTGGACAGTCCCCTCGGGGCAGAGCTGGGCCGCCAGCTCTTTGATCTCCTTCTCCTGGTCGCCGATGCCGGCGATCAGCAGGCGAGCATTGGGGGCGGCTTCCACGGTCTTGGCGAAGGCCTTGACCAGGGTGGTCATATCCTTGACCGGGTCGATCCGGGCGGCGATGCCGTAGATGATGTTCTCCTCATTCCAGCTGAGCCCCAGCTCGTTCAGATATTCCTGACGGGGCTTGTGCTGGAGCTTTTTGGGGAAGCTGACGCCGTTGTAGATGGGCCACATCCGGCCGCCGTCGTAGCCCCGGCCCTCCATCCGCTCCTTCATGGCGTGGCTGACCGCCACCCAGCCGTCCCGTCTGCGCAGGGCGATCCGGTTGAGCAGGCCGATGGTGTAGTTGGCCGCAGGACGGCCCATGTAGTCGAGTCTGGGGTCAGAATGGATGGTGGAGATGATGGGGCAGCTGGCCTTTCCCATGAGCATGGACACCACGTTGGCCTTGGAGCCGTGGCAGTGGAGGATGTCGAACTGCTTGTTTTTCAGATATTTTTTCAGATTCCGGGCAATGTGGGGCAGTCCCCGCTTTTTCAGGACGCGGGTGTTGATGCCGTGCTCCCGGGCCTCCTGGGCGAAGGGGCCCTCGATGAAGCAGACCAGCTCCACCTCATTGCGTTTGCCCAACTCCTCCAGCAGACTGATGACATGGGTCTTCGCGCCGCCCACGTCGCCGCCGGAGATCAGATGCATGATTTTCATAGGATCACTCCCGCATGATGCGTTTTCTGGCAAGGTTGATGGGGCCCTCCTGCATGGTGTTGATCCAGCTTAAGCTTTTGCCGCAGCCGTAGACGACGCAGGAATCGGGATCGTCAGCCATGGTGCAGGGGATGGCAGTGCGCTCGAAGAGGAGCTGATCCATGCCCCAGATCTGGCTGCCGCCGCCGGTGAGGGTGATGCCGTTCTGGGCGATGTCGCCCACCAGCTCGGGGCTGGTCTCCTCCAGCACGTGGAGCACCTCGTCGGTGATCTGACGGGCGGGACGGCGGAGGACTTCGAAAATCTCAGAGGAGAAGACCTCGATCTGCCGGGGCAGACCGGTCTTGGCGTCGCGGCCCTTGACGGTCATGGAGATATCCTCGGGCCGGGGCCAGACGCAGCCGATGCGCATCTTGATCTCCTCGGCGGTGACCTGACCGATGACCACGCCGTGCTTGCGGCGGACATGGCGGGCGATGGCCTCGTCGAAGGCATCGCCTGCGGCCTCGACGGAGGAGGAGTTGGCGACGCCGTTCAGGCTCAGCACCGCGATGTCGGTGGTGCCGCCGCCGATATCCACGACCATGTGGCCGTTGGCCTCCTCGATGGGCAGGTTGGCGCCCAGGGCTGCGGCCAGGGGCTCCTCGATCAGGTAGACGCGCCGGGCTCCGGCCTCGATGGCGGCGTTGATGACGGTGCGCTCCTCGACCTCGGTGACGCCGGAGGGCACGCAGATGACCACGCGGGGCTTGGGATTGAAGATGGAGGACTTGATGGCCTTGCGGAACAGATGCTGGAGCATCTGAACGGTCATTTCATGGTCGGAGATGACGCCGTCCTTCAACGGGCGCATGGCCACCACGTTGCCGGGGGTGCGGCCCATCATGTTCCGGGCCTCGGCGCCCACCTGCAAAATTTTGCCGGTGTTCTTGTCCACGGCCACCACGCTGGGCTCCCGGACGACCACGCCCTGGCCCTCCACGTAGATCAGCACGTTGGCGGTGCCCAGATCCACGCCCAGGTCGCTGGTGAAGAAGTTGAAGTTGATATTACGAAGATTTTTGAAACTGAATGCCATTGTATTACACCTACTTGCTCGATGTGGTTCCGGCCGCAGCCACGGCCGCGAAGAGGACTTCCTCCGCCCCTGCGGTCAGCAGGACGCGGGCGCATTCCGAGGCGGTGGCCCCGGTGGTTACGACGTCGTCCAGGAGCAGCACCCGCTTTCCGCGAAAGTGCTCCTGCCCGACAGCTCTGTATACGCCAAGCACATTGGCCCGGCGTTCGGCGGGGGTCTTCAGGCCGGAATTGGCCCGATTGTCCCGAAATTTGTCCAGTAATTTTTCCGCGGGGATGCCCAGCTCCGGGCTCACCGCTTTGGTAAGCAGCTCCACCTGATCGAAGCCCCGCTTGCGCCGCCGCTTCGCGCTGATGGGCACCCAGGTGACGATGTCCGCCCGGGGCAAGTCCCTTGCGATCCGCATGGCCAGAAGCCGGCCGTAGGGAGCCGCATAATGCCGGGCATTGCCGAATTTGTAGCGGTGCAGGCTCCGTCTGACCTGGCCCTGGTACATCCAGACGGCAGTCAGATCGGACACGTGGGGGATCTTCTTTTTGCCGTATCGGTACTCGGGCTGCTCCACCCGGCACTTCCTGCAAAGATCCGTCTCCTCCTTTGACAGAAGGGAGCGGCACAGGATGCACTTTCTGGGGAACAGCCACTCCATCACCCGCCGGATCATTCCTCCGCCTTTCCCTGGAGCCGGAGCTTGAGGCCGGTGTAGCGGCGGTTCCGCTTTGCATTGTTCGTCATGGTGACGACCACCTCTTCCCTGCCGACCACGATCAAAAGCTCTCTGGCTCTGGTGACGGCGGTGTAGAGGACGCTGCGGCTTAATAGGTACGGCGAGCCGTTCCAGGCCGCCAGGATCACTGCCCGGTATTCGCTGCCCTGGCTCTTGTGCACCGTCATGGCGTAGGCGGGCTCCAGCTCACCCAGCATGGAGAAGTCGTAGTCCGCCTCCCGGTCGTCGAAGACCACGGTGATGGTCTCTGCCTGGGGATCGATGGCGGTGATGGTGCCGATGTCGCCGTTGAAGACACCCGCGCCCACGGCGCTGCCGTCGACCTTCTTCCACATTATATCATAGTTGTTGCGGATTTGCATCACCCGATCGCCCTCCCGGAAGGAAAAATCTCCGTGCTGGCGTTCTTTTTTGTCGGGAGACGGGGGATTGAGCACCTTCTGCAGGAGCTTGTTGAGGTACACCGTGCCCGCCGGGCCCTTGCGGGTGGGGCTGAGCACCTGGATCTGGTCGGCGGGGATGCCCATGTTTTTGGGCAGCCGGGTGCTGCACAGGTCGCAGATCAGCTGGGTCAGGGCCTCCTCGGAATTTCGGCGCATGAAGAAGAAATCCCTGTCGACTCTGCGCAGCTCGGGAAGCTCGCCGGAGTTGATTCGGTGGGCGTTCATGACGATCAGGCTCTCCCGGGCCTGGCGGAAGATATCCGTCAGGCGGACGGTGGGCAGCATGTTGCTGCGGAGCATATCGCCGAAGGGGAATCCGGGGCCCACAGGGGGCAGCTGATCCGGGTCGCCCACTAAGATCAGCCGTTTGTTCATGGGGATGGCCCGCAGCAGACTGTGCAGCAGCTGCACATCCACCATACTCATCTCATCGACGATGATGGCGTCGGCCTTCAGGGGCTGATCCTCGTCCCGGTTGAAGACCATCCGGCCCGTGTTGGGGTCGATGCCCGCCTCCAGCAGCCGATGGATGGTGCTGGCCTCCTCGCCGGTGACCTCGGTGAGCCGCTTGGCGGCGCGGCCGGTGGGGGCCGCGAGGACGCATTTCAATTGCATATGTCCAAGGAGTGACAAAATGCCGTTGACGATGGTGGTCTTGCCGGTGCCGGGGCCGCCGGTGATGAGCAGTACGCCGGTGCTGGCGGCGGCCCGGATGGCGTCGCGCTGCTGCTGCGAATACCGAACATCGCTCTCCGATTCCACGGTTCCCATGAGCTTTTCGATGTTCTCCGGCTCGGGATGGGGCCACTGGGCCATTTTCAGGAGCCGGTAGGCGGTAAAGACCTCCGCCTCATGGAGCTTCGGCAGATAGACGATGGCGATGTCCGCCAGGGTCTGGCACACCAGCCGCTCTCCCTCATGAAGTCTCGTGATACCCTCGTCCACCTGGGCGGGATCCACGGTCAAAAGCTGGGCCGTGGCGGCGATCAGCTTGGCCCGGGGCAGGAAGGTATGTCCGCCGTTCAGATTGTAGCTCAGCTCAAAGAGGACGCCGGCCTCGATCCGCCGGGGATCGTCCCCTGCCACGCCCAGCTCGATGGCGAACCGGTCGACGGCATTGAAGGGAGCATCCAGCCCGTCGTCCATCAGCAGGTAGGGGTCGTCGTACAGAAGCTCCACCGTCTGCTCGCCGTAGAGCTTGTAGGCCCGGACGGCCAGCTCCGTGGGCAGATGGTGCAGCGCGAAAAATTCCATCAGCTGGCGCATGCCCGCCTGACGGCGGAACTCCTCGCCGAATTTTCTGGCCTTGTCCAGAGAGATGCCGGGCACCAGTGCCAGCCGCTCCGGCTCCCGCTCCAGAACGAGCAGGGTCTGGTCACCGAAATACTCCACGATCCTGGCAGCCATCACCGGGCCGATGCCCTTGATGGCCCGGCTGCTGAGGTAGCTCTGGATCTCCAGGGCCGTCTGGGGCAGCATCCGCTCCAGAAACTCCGCTTCAAATTGTCTGCCGAAATTGCTGTGATTGCTCCACTTGCCGGTGACCATCAGCCGTTCGCCCAGCACGGGCATGGGGATGGTGCCCACCACCGTCACGTTGACGCCGCCGCCGCAGTTCAGCCGCAGCACCGCATAGCCGTTGTCATAATTCTGAAAGAGCACCGCCGTGACGGCGCCCTGCAGGATCTCCAATTCCTCGTTCATGATCTGTCTCTCCCGTCCAGGGGGGATAAAATCCCATTATCGTACCTTATATTATAGCATATCCCGGTGCAAACGGGAAGCCATTTTTATGAAAAAACGGCAGCATTTCGAAAAGCCAGCCTTCCGCCTTTCGTGAATATTTCCATAGCCTTCCTCCTGTTTCCATGTTTTTCCGTGTTATTCATCATGGTTTCTCCTGGATATCCCCTGATTATCACAAAATATCAGGAGATCCTATGCAAAAAGCTTCAAACAAATTTTTGACTAAAATGTAACTTGTTTATTCCGTACCTATGTGATAAAATACACGATGAATAAGATTGTATTCTACAGGAGCACTTATGAAATTTCTCTCACTGCTCATGTGGGTCGGTCAGTTTGGTTTTTCCGTCCTCTTCCCCACCTGCTTTTTCCTGTTCGTGGCCGTGTGGCTCCAGCAGAAGTTCGGTCTGGGGATGTGGATCGTGGCAGTCCTGGGTATCATCGGTCTGCTGACCTCCTTCTCCACGGCCAAGTCCTGTCTGCAGGCCATCTTAAAGGAGATCGAGCGTGGCTCCGACCGAAAGGATCCCCCGCCCGCCTTCAATGACCACAGCTGATCCCCCGCAAATCCCCCAAGCAAAGGAATTGATCCCCATGATACTTCAACCGGCCTCCCAAAAGGAAGTCAAGCGCGTCACCGCCGGTACGCTGGTGTGCGACGTGATCCTGGTGGCAGGACTGTTCCTGGCCAGCCAGTTCGACATCGGCACCTTTGAGCTGGGAAAGATCCTGCTCAGTGCCGCCATCGGCTCCGTCATCGCGGTGCTGAACTTCGTGCTCATGTGCCTGACGGTGCAGAGCGCGGTGGGCATGACCGACCAGAAGAAGATGAAGGCCAAATTCCAGCTCAGCTACAACGCCCGGATGATCCTCCAGGCGGGCTGGACGGTGATCGCCTTCCTGGTGCCCGGCCTGCATTTCATCGCCGGAGCGGCTCCCATCCTCTTCCCCAAGGTCACCATCCTCTACCTTCAGTCCCGGGGCAAGCTGCTGCCCCCCGATCCCCCCAGACAAGCGCAACCGGAATCCACGGAGGAGCCTGCGGCCCCTTCCGATGAAAATCTGTAAGCAGAAGTGAGGTTCTATCTATGGATTTAGCAATCAACGGCGCAAGAGTTCTCTTTGAGATCGAAAATGTCCCCCTGCTGGGCACGGTGCAGATCACCCAGACCCTGACGGTCAGCTGGCTGGTCTTCGCCATCATCACGGGCCTTTGCATCTGGCTGGGCTCCAATCTGAAGGTCACTGGCATCTCCCGCAAGCAGGCAGTGGCCGAGATGATCGTCACCGCGCTGGTCAACTTCGTCCGGGGCAACATGGGCTCCGAATTTGACCACTACATCCCCCTGGTGGGCACCATCTTCATCACCTCCATCATCTCCAACCTGATCTCTCTGCTGGGCATCTGGAGCCCCACGGCTGACCTGATGACCGAGCTTGCCTGGGCTCTGGTGGTGTTCGTGCTCATCACCTACCACAAGATCAAGTCCTCCGGCATCGGCGGCTACCTCAAGAGCTTCCTGGATCCCATCTTCGTCATGGCCCCCATCAACGTCATGTCCGAGTGCTTCACCCCCATCTCCATGGCCTGCCGTCACTTCGGCAACATCCTCTCCGGCACCGTCATCTCCGCCCTGATCTACGGCGCTCTGACCGTCGCCAACGACGCTCTGTTCAACGCCATCGGCTCCAGCCTGACCGTGGCCATCATCGTGGCCGTCGTGGGTGTGGTGCTGTTCCTGGTGGGCAGAAAGTCCGGAAAGAAGCTGCCCCTGATCGGGGGCATCATCGCCGCCATTCTGGGTGTGCTGGCCGTCTTCACCAATCTGGGTGCCACCTTCCCCTTCCTGACCGTCGGTATCCCCGCCATCCCCAGCCTGTACTTCGACTGGTTCGGCGGCTGCATCCAGGCGTTCATCTTCTGCACCCTCACCACTCTCTTCATCAAACAGGCCGCCGACGGCTAAGCCCGCAGGCCATTTGAATAATTCCGTACTATATTTTAGGAGGCAAAATTTATGGATTTCACTATTCTGGCAAAAGGTATCACCCTGGCTGGCTGCGCCATCGGCGCAGGTCTCGCTCTGATCGCTGGTATCGGCCCTGGTATCGGCGAAGGTAACTGTGCCGCCGCTGCCTGTGAGGCCGTCGGCCGTCAGCCCGAGTGCAAGGGCGACGTCACCAGCACCATGATCCTGGGTATCGCTCTGTCCGAGACCACCGGTATCTACGGCTTCGTCACCGGCCTGCTGCTGATCTTCGCCGCTCCCGGTATGTTCATGAACTACCTGGGCTAACTTCCAGAAATTCAAAAAATAACCGGAAGGAGGCCAATCAATGGACGCAATTTACCAGTCCTTGGTGGCAGTCAATCCCGTAACCCTGATCGCTCAGATCTGCAACCTCTTCCTGCAGCTGTTCGTGGTCAAGAAATTCTTCCTGAACAAGATCCTTGCCATCCTTGACGCCCGCCGCGAGGCCGCCGACAAGGAGATCGTGGACGCAAAGAATGCCCGTGAGGAGGCCATGACCATCAAGGCCACCTACGAGGAGAACATGCGTCAGGCCAAGGCCGAGGCAAACGCCCTGCTGCAGCATGCGCAGAAGACCGCCTCCGCCCGCTCCGAGGAGATCATCAGCCAGGCCCATGCCCAGGCTGTCCAGATCAAGGAGAAGGCCGCTGCGGACATCGCTCAGGAGAAGAAGAAGGCCATCAACGACGCCAAGGACGAGATCTCCGGCATCTCCATGGCCATCGCCGAGAAGGTGGTGGAGCGTCAGCTGAACGCCGCCGACCAGCAGAAGCTCATCGATCAGTTCATCAACGATCTGGGTGATGCCCTATGACAGATGTTGCCACCACTTACGGCCAGGCGCTCTATGACCTGGCCCGGGACGAGGGACTGTCCCAGAAGCTCCTGGGCGAGCTGACCGCGCTGGACGCGAGCCTGCGCGCCGAGCCCGGCTTCTGCCAGCTGCTCTCCACCCCCAATATCCCCAAAGAGGAGCGCGTCCGGATCCTGGACGACAGCTTCCGCGGGAAACTCCACCCCTACGTGCTGAATTTCCTGAAGATCCTGACGGAAAAGGGATACATGAAGCACTTCTCCGGCTGCTGCAAAATGTTTAAGCAGCAGTACAATCTCGACAACGGCATCGTGCCGGTGACTGCGTACACCGCCGTGCCGCTGACCGAGGAGCTGCGCCGGAAGCTCACCGCAAAGCTCTCCACCGTGACCGGCAAGACCATCGAGCTTGATTGCCGGATCGATCCGGAAACCTTGGGCGGTGTTCGGCTGGACTTCGACGGCAAGCAGGTGGACGGCACCGTCCGCCGCCGTCTTGAGGACATCCGGGGCATCCTGAAAAACACCGTACTCTGATGAGAAAGCAGGGACACTATGGAATTAAGACCCGAAGAGATTACGAAAATCATTCGTAGTCAGATCAAGAACTACGAATCCAAGCTCCAGTCCAGCGAGACCGGCGTCGTCATCGTCGCCGGTGACGGCATCGCCACCGTTTCCGGCCTGACCAAGTGCATGGCCAACGAGCTGGTGGAGTTCCCCAACGGCGAATACGGCATGGCTCAGAACCTGAACGAGGAGACCGTCTCCGTCGTTATCCTGGGCAGCGACTCCGGCATCAAGGAGGGCGACATCGTCAAGCGCACCGGCCGCGTCGTGTCCGTCCCCGTTGGCCAGGCCCTGATCGGCCGCGTCGTCAACGCCCTGGGCCAGCCCATCGACGGCAAGGGCGCCATCGTCAATGAGGGCTACCGCCCCATCGAGATGCCCGCCCCCGGTATCATCGACCGCGAGCCCGTCAACAAGCCTCTGCAGACCGGCATCAAGGCCATCGACTCCATGATCCCCATCGGCCGGGGTCAGCGTGAGCTCATCATCGGTGACCGCCAGACCGGTAAGACCACCATCGCAACCGATACCATTCTGAACCAGAAAGGCCAGAATGTCATCTGCATCTACGTTGCCATCGGCCAGAAGCGCTCCACCGTCGCCCAGATCGTGGAGAACCTGACCATCGGCGGTGCCATGGACTACACCATCGTCGTCTCCGCCACCGCCTCCGAGCTGGCTCCCATGCAGTACATCGCCCCCTACACCGGCTGTACCATGGGCGAGCACTTCATGAACCAGGGCAAGGACGTGCTGGTCATCTATGATGACCTGAGTAAGCACGCCGTGGCCTACCGTGCCATCTCCCTGCTGATCCGCCGTCCCCCCGGACGTGAGGCTTACCCCGGCGACGTCTTCTACCTCCACTCCAGACTGCTGGAGCGCGCAGCACACCTGTCCCCCGAGAAGGGCGGCGGCTCCCTGACCGCTCTGCCCATCATCGAGACCCAGGCCGGTGACGTCTCCGCCTATATCCCCACCAACGTCATCTCCATCACCGACGGCCAGATCTTCCTGGAGACCGAGCTGTTCAACGCAGGCGTCATGCCCGCCGTCAACCCCGGTATCTCCGTCTCCCGTGTCGGCGGCTCTGCCCAGATCAAGGCCATGAAGAAGGTCTCCGGCTCCCTGAAGCTGCTGTACTCCCAGTACCGCGAGCTGCAGTCCTTCGCCCAGTTTGGCTCCGACCTGGATGCCGATACCAAGTCCCGACTGGCTCTGGGTGAGCGCATCGTGGCCGTGCTGAAGCAGCGCAACAACGCTCCCGTGGACGTCGCCCATCAGGTGTGCATCATCTACGCCGTCACCAACGGCTACCTGAACACCATCCCCGTGGCTGACATCCCCGAGTTCGAGAAGCAGCTGTTCGAGTACATGGACGGCCACGGCTACGAGGCCCTGAACGCCATCCGCAGCACCGGCAAGCTGGAGCCCGACACCGAAAACGCCATCAAGGCCGCCCTGACCGAGCTGGTTTCCAAATTCGTTTCGGCAAACTAAATCGGAAAGGAGTGTGACCCATGGCTGGCGTTTCCACCAAGGATATCAAAAACCGGATCCGAAGCATGGAGTCCACCAAGCAGATCACCAAGGCAATGGAAATGGTCGCTGCCTCCAAGCTGCGCCAGGCCCAGCACCGGATCACCGCTTCCCGACCCTACTTTGAGATCCTCTCCAATACCATTTCGGACATCGTGGCGACCAACCGGGACTTCACCTCTCCCTACCTGCGCAAGCGGGAGGGCAACCGGGTGCTGTTCGTGGTCATCGCCGGTGACCGTGGTCTTGCAGGCGGCTACAACAGCAATGTGATGAAGCTGGCCGCGGCCAGCATGGAGGGCAAGGAGTCCACCGTGCTGCCCATCGGCAAGAAGGCCGTGGATTTCTTCCGCTCCAAGGGCTATGCCCTGCTCACCGACACCTATGCAGAGGCCGCCGATGTGGACATCGGTGACTGCTTCAGCATCGCAAAGCTCCTGAGCAAGGCCTATCTGAGCGGCCAGTTCGACGAGATCCACATCGCCTACACCAACTTCGTCTCCGTCCTGTCCCAGACCCCCGCAGTCCGCCAGCTGCTGCCCCTGCTCCCCGAGGAACAGGAGCAGACCGGCGAGCGTCGCTGCGCCACCATCTACGAGCCCGAGCCCGAGGAGGTCTTCGCCTCCATCGTCCCCGAATACCTGGGCGGCATCGTCTACGGTGCCCTCTGTGAGTCCCGCTGCGCCGAGCAGGCTGCCCGCCGCACCGCCATGGACTCCGCCACCTCCAACGCGGAGGAGATGATCGCAGACCTGAGCCTGAAGTACAACCGGGCCCGCCAGGCTGCCATCACCCAGGAGATCACCGAAATCGTCGCAGGCGCAGAAGCCTGATGTTGGGGTTTTGGGGGCTGCGCCCCCGCCCTGTGTAAGTTTTATTTTCATTGAAGGAGTTGACCCCAATGGCCAAAAATATCGGTACCGTGACCCAGGTCATCGGCCCCGTTCTGGACATCCGTTTCCCGGACAATCAGCTTCCTGCCCTGCTCAACGCCATCGAGGTTCCCGTGGGCGACAAGACCGTCATCGCCGAGGTCGCACAGCACATCGGTGACAACGTTGTCCGCTGTGTCGCCATGGGCGCCACCGACGGTCTGCAGCGCGGCACCGAAGCCATCGACACCGGCGCAGCCATCTCCGTCCCCGTGGGCGAGGACTGCCTGGGCCGCGTGTTCAACCTGCTGGGCCAGCCCATCGACGGCGGCGCAGCCGTGCCCGCCGGCGAGCGTTGGCCCATCCACCGCCCCGCCCCCGCCTATGACGAGCAGAAGCCCGCTACCGAGATCCTCGAGACCGGCATCAAGGTCATCGACCTGATCTGCCCCTACGCCAAGGGCGGTAAGATCGGCCTGTTCGGCGGCGCAGGCGTCGGCAAGACCGTTCTGATCCAGGAGCTCATCAACAACGTCGCCAAGCAGCACGGCGGCATCTCCGTCTTCACCGGTGTCGGCGAGCGTACCCGTGAGGGCAACGACCTGTACCGCGAAATGACCGAGTCCGGCGTCATCAAGAAGACCGCCATGGTCTACGGTCAGATGAACGAGCCCCCCGGAGCCCGTATGCGCGTCGGCCTGTCCGGCCTGACCATGGCAGAGTACTTCCGCGATGTGAAGCATCAGGACGTGCTGCTGTTCATCGACAACATCTTCCGTTTCACCCAGGCCGGTTCTGAGGTTTCCGCTCTGCTGGGCCGTATGCCCTCCGCCGTCGGCTACCAGCCCACCCTGGCCACCGAGATGGGCGCTCTGCAGGAGCGCATCACCTCCACCAAGAACGGTTCCATCACCTCTGTCCAGGCCGTCTACGTTCCCGCCGACGACCTGACCGACCCCGCCCCCGCCACCACCTTCGCCCACCTGGACGCCACCACCGTTCTGGATCGCGGCATCGCCTCCCTGGGCATCTACCCCGCCGTGGATCCCCTGGACTCCACCTCCCGGATCCTCTCCCCCGAGGTTCTGGGCAGCGAGCACTACGAGACCGCCCGTGCCGTGCAGTCCATCCTCCAGCGCTACAAGGAGCTGCAGGACATCATCGCCATCATGGGTATGGACGAGCTGAGCGAGGAGGACAAGGTCACCGTCAACCGCGCCCGTAAGGTGCAGCGTTTCCTGTCCCAGCCCTTCGAGGTCGCCGAGCAGTTCACCGGCTACACTGGCAAGTACGTCCCCCTGAAGGACACCATCCGTTCCTTCCAGGAGATCATCGAGGGCAAGCACGACGCCATCCCCGAGTCCTACTTCCTGTTCAAGGGCAGCATCGATGATGTTGTGGAGGCCTATCAGAAAGATCAGGTGAAGTGAGCATGACCTTTCCCCTCAAGATCGTGACCCCCGACGGTCTGATTTTTGACGGTCAGGCCGACAAGCTCATCGTCCGCACCACCACCGGCGACGTGGCCATCCTGGCGCGGCACATCAATGCCGTGTTCCCCCTGGGCATGGGCCAGGCCATGGTGGAAGCCGACGGACAGCGGCGCACCGCCGCCTGCATCGGCGGTCTGCTCAGCGTGGTGGACGGTGCCGTCACCCTGGTGCCCACCACCTTCGAATGGTCTGACCAGATCGACGCCGACCGTGCGGAGAAATCCCTCCACCGGGCCGAGGGCGTTCTGGAGAAGAAGGACGCCACCGACGCCGAGATCCAGCTGGCCGAGGCCAGACTGAAGCGCGCCCTGATCCGCAAGAGCGTGGCTACCAGAAGATTCTAAGCAAAAATCCCGACATTCGTGAGAATGTCGGGATTTTTTTGCAGTGCTGCGTTCAATGAATATTCCCCGGAAAAGCGTAGGGCTTCACCGGGGAATGGGTTACTTATTGGGTACGGGAATGGTCTCCAGCAGATTGGTCAGGACGCTCAGATCCACGCCGATGCCCATGTTGTAGCTCCGGCCCTCCCAGCGAATCTGGTTGCCGTAGATGGTGACCGTGGTGATGGTCTTGCCGCCGTCGTCGAGCCACTGGACGCGGTAGTCCCACTCGTCCCCGTTGGATGCGGCGGACTGGAGGGGGATCTGGCAGACCACATCGGTGATCTGGCCCACGGTCTTGGCATCGGTCAGGGTGAGCGCCATACCGCCGCCGTTCTTCTCCAGCATGATCTTGGCGGGGTTCTCGATGGTAATGCGGGTGACCTCCGTACAGGCGGCCAGGGCACCGAACAAGGTAAGCACCAGAATGAGTGCGATGATCTTCTTCATAGAATGATTCGCTCCTTTTTTATCAAATGCAGCTGACGGAATAATACCGCTGTTTTTCGGATTTGTCAAGGGTTTTCAGAACATTTTTACGTCAAAAGCAAAAATCCGATCAGAACAGAGGCCATATTTGCACAAATGGTATAGAGCACCGTCCGCCCCGCGCCTTCTCTCTCCCGGAGCCTTCGCAGATAGATGACCGTCTCCACGGTCAGCACCACCAGCTCCGCCAGGATCAGACGCAGCATGGCCATCAGCGGCCCGTCGAAGAAGTACCACGCCCACAGCAGCCCGTTCAGCCCCAGCTGGGTGATGAGGTTCACCCGCAGGATCAGGCCCCGCTGGGCCTTGCTTCGGAAGCCGAATACCAGAGCCAGGCTCAGCTCCATGGCGATGGTCAGCGCGATCCGCACCAGCAGACCGAACAGCTCCTCCGCCATGTCCGTCTCCTTTTTCAGATCCATATCCAGGATGCCGGACTGGGCGTTCTCCCCCACAGCGGGCAGGATCAGGCGGTATTCCGACCGGAAGGCATAGCGTTCAAAGAAATCCTGGCTGACCCAGAGCACATCGTAGTCCGGATAGTACACCGCCACCTTGAAGACCTCCGGCGGCCAGTAATTCCAGCTGACACCGCTCTCCCAGACCTCGCCCCAGAAGAAAAAGCCGTCGGGATCCTGATAGTCCCGGAAGGCGTACCAGGCCTCCTCCTGGAGCTTGTTGGACACCATCCACTCCTCGGGCTCGTCGCCCGGCTCCACGCGGGTGTGAGGGCCCCACTGGTCAGCCCCGCCCAACAGGGTCAGCACCATCCGCTCTCCCCCGCCGCCGTGGACGGTAATGGCGGTGCTGGGCTTTGGGCCGGTGTCGGCCCTGACCGTCGCCGCCAGCATGGGGATCAGCAGAACCAGCATCAAAAGCGCCGACAGAAACCGCTTTTTCATACGATCGCCTCCTTTTTCTTCCGTAAGCATACCATGATTTTCCTACCGGCACAAGATTCTCCCGGCATTCCTAAGAAAAATTAAGAAAAGGGCTTGTAAATTCCCACAATCTGGCGTATAATTTGTGTTATACTTTGCACAATGAGAAAGGTTGATTCACTTATGGAACTCATCAGCATCCGCGAGCTGTTCCGCAACACCGACGCCTATGCAGGCAAGACCATCACCGTCGGCGGCTGGGTTCGCAATCGTCGTCCCTCCAAGCAGTTCGGCTTCATCGTCCTGAACGACGGCACCTACTTCACCCCCGTCCAGGTCGTCTATAACGATTCCATCTCCAATTTCCAGGAGATCAGCAAGATCAACATCGGTGCCGCCCTGGTGGTCACCGGCGAGCTGGTGCTGACCCCCGGCTCCAAGCAGCCCTTCGAGATCCAGGCCGCCACCATCGAGGTCGAGGGCCCCTCCACCGGTGACTTCCCCCTGCAGCCCAAGCGGCACACCATGGAGTTCCTGCGCACCATCCCCCATCTGCGCGCCCGCACCAACACCTTCCAGGCCGTGTTCCGCGTCCGCTCTCTGGCCGCCCACGCCATCCACACCTTCTTCCAGGAGCGGGACTTCGTCTACGTGAACACCCCCCTCATCACCGGCTCCGACTGCGAGGGTGCCGGCGAGATGTTCCAGGTCACCACGCTGGATCTGAAGAACGTGCCCATGACCGAGGACGGCCAGATCGACTTCACCCAGGATTTCTTCGGCAAGCCCACCAACCTGACCGTCTCCGGCCAGCTCAACGGTGAGACCTTCGCCATGGCCTTCAAGAACATCTACACCTTCGGCCCCACCTTCCGCGCCGAGAACTCCAACACCACCCGCCATGCCGCCGAGTTCTGGATGATCGAGCCCGAGATCGCCTTCGCCGACCTGCAGGATCTGATGCGCCTGGAGGAGGATATGATTAAGTACATCATCTCCTATGTCCTGGAGCACGCCCCCGAGGAGATGGCCTTCTTCAACCAGTTCATGGACAAGGGTCTGCTGGCCCGCCTGAACAACGTCATCAGCAACGATTTCGGCCGCATCACCTACACCGAGGCCGTGGAGCTGCTGCAGAAGCACAACGACAAGTTCGATTACCCCGTGTCCTGGGGCTGCGATCTCCAGACCGAGCACGAGCGTTACCTGACCGAGCAGGTCTTCAAGAAGCCTGTCTTTGTCACCGACTATCCCAAGGACATCAAGGCCTTCTACATGAAGCTCAACCCCGACGGCAAGACCGTGGCCGCTGTGGACTGCCTGGTGCCCGGTGTCGGCGAGATCACCGGCGGCAGCCAGCGTGAGGACAGCTACGAGCTGCTGAAGTCCCGCATCGAGGAGCTGGGCATGAACCCCGCCGACTACGACTTCTACCTGGATCTGCGCAAGTACGGCTCCGCCCGTCACGCAGGCTTCGGCCTGGGCTTCGAGCGCATGGTCATGTACCTGACCGGCATCGGCAACATCCGCGACGCCATCCCCTTCCCCAGAACCGTCAACAACTGCGAGCTCTAAGCGGCGAGTCGCCGCGGACAATTTGTTCTGTCCTACGGCATTCATGGCAGTTATCGCGCTCGACTTTCACCACCTGCAAACCTCAAAAGCCGGACGGCAATTGCCGTCCGGCTCTTTTTGGCGAAAAACACATCGCGCTGCGCGTAGGGGCGACCCTTGCGGCAATGACAAAAACTTAAGGATGATTGTAGGGAACGGCCTCCGTGCCGTTCCCGTGGATTTTGGCCTGTAAGGGCCAAAATCCACAATTTCCGTATTCGCCGAACTTGTCAGGAAACCTGATACACAATACTGCGGAACGGCACGGAGGCCGTTCCCTACGGGTATATTCCTTAAGTTTGCGACATTGACATTGCCCTTGCGGTCGCCCGGCTGACGCGAAGCGGCAGCGTTTCCCCGCCCCGTTGGGGCGACGGGCGACCGTAAAGATCGCCCCTACGCGGATTTCTTACGTTAACAATGGCATATTCTCTTTTCAATTAAAAATCCGGGATGAACCGGCTGTCTGCCGCTTCCTCCTCCTGGACGAAGCCCTCCAGGTCGTTGAGGTACATCCAGCTTAAGACCGCGTCGTATTCCTCGTCGGTGATGCGCCGGTCGAAGGGGGGCATGTCCTTCGTCGCCTCCATAGGGGTGTACTGGCGCATGAGGCTGACCAGGATCTCGCCGGGGCGGAAATTGTCCCCCAGCCAGTCCAGGACGCGGAGGGAGTTCTCCACCTGGCCCGGCAGGATCAGGTGCCGCACCACCGTGCCCCGCACCAGTTTTTCTCCCTCCCACTTAGGGGAACCAGTCTGGCGCACCATTTCCCTGATGGCCATTTTTGCAACCGGGAAGTAATTGGCTGCCCCGGAGAGACCCTTGGCCAGCTCCCGGTCGGCGTATTTCAGGTCGGGCAGGTAGATATCCACCTTTCCCTCCAGCTCCCGCAGGGTCTCCACCCGCTCGTAGCCGCCGCAGTTGTAGACCACAGGAACCGGCAATTTCGGTTCCAGAGCGGGCAGGATCGTGGGCAGGTAATGGGTGGGGGTCACCAGATCGACGTTCTCCGCGCCATTGGCGATCAGCTCCTCCATGACGGCCCGGAGCTGCCTGCTGTCCAGCTCCCGGCCCACGGGATGCTGGGAAATCGCCCGGTTCTGGCAGTAGACGCACCCCAGGGTACAGCCGCCGAAGAAGATCGCGCCGCTTTTTCCATTGGGAGCCAGCACCGGCTCCTCCCACTGGTGGAGCATGGTCTTGGCGACCAGTGCCGTACCCGGTGCACCGCACCAGCCGCGCTCCCCTGCCGAACGGTCAACGCCGCATTTTCTGGGACAGAGGGTGCAATTTGAATAGTCCATAGGTTCCTCCGAAAATCTCGGCCCCCTCTCAGAGGGGGCTGTCTGCGCAGCAGACTGGGGGAGTGTCCTTTCGATCAGAACGCACTCCCTCCACCGCTGACGCGGCCCCCCTCCCTCTGAGAGGAAGGCAAGTTTGTTTTACCGTATTTTATCACGCCGTTCACCATTGCGCAACGGCAGATTTTATGATAAAATTAAAGTTACTGAATCAAAAGGAGGCCCCAACATGCTGATCCGCAGAGCCGAAACCGCCGATATCCCCGAGATCCTGCGCCTGCTGGTGCAGGTGTGCAATGTCCACGCCGCCATCCGGCCTGATATTTTCAAGCTGGACGGGCAGAAATACACCGCATCCGAGCTTGCCGAGATTCTCGCCGACGAGCGCCGCCCGGTCTGGTGCGCTCTGGAGGAGGGGAAATTTCTGGGCTACTGCTTCTGCCAGTGGGAGGAATATCGGGATTCCACTGTCTCCACCGACCGCAAGGAGCTCTACATCGACGACCTGTGCGTGGACGAAGCCGCCCGGGGTCAGGGCGTGGCGACTGCCCTGTACCGCCATGTCACGGCCTGGGCCAAATCGGAGGGTGCGAACTTCATCACCCTGAACGTCTGGTGCGGCAACGACTCTGCCTACCGCTTTTACGAAAAAATGGGCCTGCGGCCCCGGAAGATCACCATGGACGCAGCCCTGGAGGAATGAAATGCTGAACAAGAATCAAATCTACACCGCCGAGATCGTGGACTACACCAGCGAAGGCCAGGGCGTTGCCAAAATCGAGGGCTGCGCCGTCTTCGTGCCCAATGCCATCGCGGGCGAGGTCTGCGAGATCCGCATCGAAAAAGTGGGAAAAACCTGGGCGGCGGGCAAGATCGTGAAGATCCTCGAAAAATCCCCCCACCGGATCAACCGGGCCTGCCCCGTGGCGAAGCTCTGCGGCGGCTGCGACTTCCACCACATGGACTACGAGGAGGAATCAAGGCTCAAGATGGAGCGGGTGCGTACTTGTCTGAACCGCATGGCGGGCGAAGCCTTGGAGTCCATCCCCATGCATCCCGCCCCCGACACCACCTGCTACCGCAACAAGGCCCAGTACCCCGTATCCGTCCACAAGAATCGCGCCTACGCGGGCTTTTTCAAGGCGGGCACCCATCAGGTCATCGAAAACGACCGCTGCCTGATCCTGCCGCCGGAAGCCGACCGGGTCAAGGAACTGGTGATCGACTGGATGAACCAGTACCGCATCACCGTCTACGACGAGACCACCCACCGTGGGCTCATCCGCCACATCTACGTCCGCCGGGGCGCTGTCAGCGGCCAGGTGCTGGTGTGCCTGGTGGCCAACGGGCGGAAGCTGAACCGGATCCCCGAGCTGATCGAGCGTCTGAAGACCGTCCCGGGCTTCGCCACCCTGGTACTGAGCGTCAACACCCGGCCCGGCAACGCCATCCTGGGCGATGAATTCATCACCCTTTACGGAAAGGGCTGGATCGAGGACACCCTCTGCGGGCTCACCTTCCGGCTCTCCCCCCGCTCCTTCTATCAGATCAACCACGACCAGACGGAAAAGCTCTACAACGCCGCCATCACCGCCGCCGGGATCACCAAGGAGGACACCGTCCTCGACCTCTACTGCGGCGTGGGCACCATCACCCTGGCCATGAGCCGTGCAGCGGGCAAGGTCATCGGCGTGGAGGTCATCCCCCAGGCCGTGGAAGACGCCAAGGACAACGCCAAACGCAACGGCGTCACCAACGCCGAGTTCCTCTGCGCCGACGCAGGCGCGGCTGCTCTGGAGCTGGAAAAACAGGGTGTGAAAGCCGACGTGGTGGTGGTCGATCCGCCCCGGAAGGGTCTGAACGCCGATGCCATCGAAGCCATCGCCCGCTTCGCCCCGAGACGGCTGGTGTACGTGTCCTGTGACCCGGCCACCCTGGCAAGGGATGTGGGATTGCTGAAGGAGAAGGGCTTCCGCTTGCAGAACGCACAGGCATTTGATCTGTTCCCCCGGTGTGCGCATGTAGAGAGTGTTGTAACGATGGTTCAGAAATAACGGAGGTGTCCGTAATGAATGACTGGAGACTGCGGGGGCAGGAGGATTATCTGTCCAATGCAACGTTGTATCGGGTGAAGTTCCCGGAATTCTGGCAGCTTGCATACGAATCCAAAAACCTATTTTATCAAAAAATAGCCAACAAAGCCGATGCGCATGTAAAAAGAACCGGCAAAGGTGCAGAATTTCTCGATGGAGAAGAAGTCCGGCATTTCTGGCATGAACACTGCGAATTCTGCTGGGAAAAGGCATATACTGACAAAGTCTGCGAATTCTACTGCACGGAAGATTTCTTTTATTGGATATGTGCTGAGTGCTTTCACGATTTTGCCGACCAGTTTCATTGGAATGTGAAGCCTGTCGAAGACTTGTTGAGATAACTGAATGATACATGCATTCGTTGTTGCGATCCGTAGGGAACGGCCTATGTGCCGTTCCCTTTTTGCGCACTCCCCGGCTGTCATTGCGAGGCCGCAGGCCGTGGCAATCTCCTGGAACCATGTACGGATACCAACGCAGTACCAGGAGATTGCCACGTCGCTTCGCTCCTCGCAATGACAGTGGTGGGCGGGAGCTGGTTCTCCTGATGGAGCATGGACGGTATCTCCGGAAGGAACCCCCTCAGTCAGCAAGCGACAGCTCCCCCGCGCATGGCGCAGGGGAGCCTAAAAATGCCGCACCCATGTGGGTGCGGCATCTTGTGATAAAAGGATGAGCGATTAGGCCTTGCCGGCGCAGCCCAGGACGTTGACCAGCTTGTGGCGAACCAGTTCCTTGATGTTGGCGCGGGCGGGCTTCAGGTACTCACGGGGATCGAACTTGTCGGGATGCTCGGCGTAGAACTTACGGATGGTGCCGGTCATGGCCAGACGCAGGTCGGAGTCGATGTTGATCTTGCAGACAGCCAGCTCAGCAGCGTGACGCAGCTGCTCCTCGGGAACGCCGATGGCGCCGGGCATCTTGCCGCCGTAGGTGTTGACCATCTCGACGTACTCCTGGGGAACGGAGGAGGAGCCGTGCAGGACGATGGGGAAGCCGGGCAGCTTGGCGATGATCTCCTCCAGGATGTCGAAGCGCAGCTGGGGGTTGGTGCCGGGCTTGAACTTGTAAGCACCGTGGGAGGTGCCGATGGCGATGGCCAGGGAGTCACAGCCGGTACGGGCGACGAACTCCTCGACCTCCTCGGGACGGGTGTAGTGAGCCTTGTCGGCATCGACGGAAACCTCGTCCTCAACACCGGCCAGAGCGCCCAGCTCAGCCTCAACGACGACACCGCGCTCGTGGGCGTACTCGACGACCTTACGGGTGATCTCGATGTTCTCCTCGAAGGGCTTGCTGGAAGCGTCGATCATGACGGAGGTGAAGCCGCCGTCGATGCAGCTCTTGCAGGTCTCGAAGGAATCGCCGTGATCCAGGTGCAGGGCGATGGGGATCTCGGGGCACTCGATGACAGCGGCCTCGACCAGCTTCACCAGGTAGGTGTGGTTGGCGTAGGCGCGGGCACCCTTGGAAACCTGCAGAATGACAGGAGCCTTCTCCTCCTTGCAGGCCTCAGTGATGGCCTGCACGATCTCCATGTTGTTGACGTTGAAAGCACCGATGGCGTAGCCGCCGTCGTAGGCCTTCTTGAACATCTCAGTAGTATTAACCAGAGGCATAGGAATCATCCTTTCTAAAATTAGCGGAAGGGACTTCCGCATTGATTCGATAGTATTATATCATATTCCCAGAGATTTTCAATAATAATATTTGCAATTTTCTAAATTGCATGATATAATTTCGATGCGTGGATTTGCAGAATTGGCAAAACGCACCAGAAAATGTAATTTTATACAGTTTTTTACTGGGTAATTTTGCCAATCACTGTTTTTTCTCCCCCATCATCCATTCATCATCAACTGTAAGGAGTGTTTTTAACCATGAAACTGTCCCCTCTTCAGATCGCCAGATATCAGTACAATCCCAAGCTGCCCGGCATGCTGAGAAACGGCATCGCTGAGATCTCCGTCCGCAACGGCGGCGCTACCCAGTCCGTCGCTGACCAGGAGAAGATCGCTGCCCTGTTCCCCAACACCTACGGCAAGAACGAGATCATCTTCGAGAAGGGTGTCAACACCTCTGAGGCCCGCAAGCTCACCGTCGGCGTCATCCTGTCCGGCGGCCAGGCTCCCGGCGGCCACAACGTCATCTCCGGCCTGTACGACTCCCTGAAGGCCATCAACCCCGAGAACGTCCTGATCGGCTTCAAGGGCGGCCCCTCCGGCCTGCTGGAGAACGACTTCATCGTCTTCGACGACGAGTATATCAACGCCTACCGCAACACCGGCGGCTTCGACATCATCGGCTCCGGCCGCACCAAGCTGGAGACTGAGGAGCAGTTCGCCATCGTGGTCGAGAACTGCAAGACCCACGGCGTCAACGCCATCGTCATCATCGGCGGCGACGACTCCAACACCAACGCTGCTGTCCTGGCTGAGTACTGCGCTGCCCGCAACACCGGCATCCAGGTCATCGGCTGCCCCAAGACCATCGACGGCGACCTGAAGAACGAGGACATCGAGTGCTCCTTCGGCTTCGACACCGCCACCAAGACCTACTCCGAGATCATCGGCAACATCCAGCGCGATGCCAACTCCGCCAAGAAGTACTGGCACTTCGTCAAGGTCATGGGCCGTTCCGCTTCCCACGTGGCTCTGGAGTGCGCTCTGGAGACCCAGCCCAACATCTGCCTGATCGGTGAGGAAGTCGCCGCCAAGAAGATGTCCCTGGCTCAGGTCGCCGACCAGATCGCCGACTCCGTCGCGATGCGCGCCGCCAAGGGCTGGAACTTCGGTGTTGCCATCATCCCCGAGGGCATCGTCGAGTTCGTTCCCGAGTTCTCCGTGCTGATCGCCGAGATCAACGAGCTGCTGGCCGGTGCCAAGGCCGACGCCTTCAACGCCCTGCCCTCCTGGGACGAGAAGTACGCCTTCATCAAGGCCGGCCTGACTGAGGCTTCCTTCGGTGTCTTCGACATCCTGCCCCAGAACATCCAGCAGCAGCTGTTCCTGGAGCGCGATCCCCACGGCAACGTTCAGGTCTCCCTGATCGAGTCCGAGAAGCTGTTCTCCGCCCTGGTCAAGGACAACCTGGCCGCCCGCAAGGCTGCCGGTACCTACAACGGCAAGTTCTCCGCTCTGCATCACTTCCTGGGCTACGAAGGCCGCTGCGCTTTCCCCTCCAACTTCGATGCTGACTACTGCTACGCCCTGGGCTACAACGCCGCCATGCTGATCCAGTACGGCGTCACCGGCTACCTGTCCAAGGTCTCCAACCTGTCCAAGCCCGCTGAGGAGTGGGTCGCCGGCGGCATGCCCATCACCAAGATGATGAACATCGAGCGCCGCCACGGTGCCGACAAGCCCGTCATCCGCAAGGCTCTGGTGGAGCTGGAGGGTGCTCCCTTCAAGTTCTTCTGCGAGCATCGCGACGAGTGGGCAGTTGAGACCTGCTACCTGTACCCCGGTGCCATCCAGTACTACGGCCCCACCGAGGTCTGCGACCTGACCACCCGCACCCTGGCTCTGGAGAAGGCCTAAGCGCTCATATCGCTAATGTTTGGAGCCTGCCCTTTGGGGCAGGCTCCGTTTTGCGTCATATGGTGCGGTTCATCAATTGCTGATACAATTCTCCCAGAATCCTTTTCCGTTCTTCCCGGTCTTCAAGCGGCAGTGATAAGAACAGCATTTCCTCCTTCGGAAACAGCTCTCCATACCGATTCAACAGTCTCAGCACGACCGCGTTTAGCTCCCGCTCCCCTGCTCTGTCGATCATCTCCAGCAGTTCTCTCTGCTCCATTTGCACCACCTCGTCCTTATTATAGACGTTTACTATCTAATTCGCAATAGATTTTTTCCGTCTATGATAAAGTAACTCCGGGTGATGCATATGGAACTGTCATTTGGTGAAAAGCTGAAGCTCCTCCGAGAGGAGCAGGAACTGAACCAGACGGAGCTTGGACAGAAAGTGAATATGACCCAGCGTAAGATTTCCTATCTGGAGCGGGGTAAATATGAGCCAAGTCTGGAGGATATCAAAGCAATTTGTCTCTATTTCCACGTATCCGCTGACTATCTGCTGGGCTTTCCGAAGGCACTCCCCTATCCCAAACGCCGATAAAAACTCCGCTATGAATGACCATAGCGGAGTTTCCGTTTTATTCTTCCTCAAACACAAAAGACGCGTTGAAAAAGGCCTCGTTCAGCTCGCTTGCCTGGGCATGATCCCGGTAGCGGACGAAGAACCGCACCCGCTGGGGGATGCCGGTGCGCTTGACCTGACCCGCGCCGTAGACATTGCGCTCCAAAAATTCGATGCCGTTATCCGTCAGAATGTCCCGCAGAGCCTGCGTCCACAGGAATTCCGGCTCCGTCAGGAAGCAGAAATCCTCGGAGGTCGGCTGCCGCAGGTCTTTCCGGCCGCAGCCGGGGCATTTCTCCCGGTAGACCAGCCGATTACAGCGTTCACAGTACATACCGATCACCTCAGCCCAGGAAGCGAACCAGCTCGCCCAGCTCCTTGCGCTTCTTCGCCCGGAGCTTGTCGCCCTCGGCGGCGTAGCCCAGGGTGATGACCAGCCGGGTGGCGGAATTGGTGCCGCAGGCCGCGCGGACTTTCTCGTCATCGAACCAGCCCAGAATGCAGGTGGACAGCCCCTGGGCGGTGGCCTCAGCGGTCAGGTAGGCGGTCATAATGCCGATGTCGATGGAGCGGTAGTCGTTGCCCTTGACCTTGGCACCCAGGGCGGCGGACTTGACATAGGCACCCTCGCTGACGACGATGCACACGGGAGCCTGAACGGCGAACTTGTTCATGCCGCCAAGCCCTCGGGTCAGCAGAGCCACCTCCTTGGCCTTCTCGCCGGTGCAGACGGTGAGCACATAGGGCTGGCCGTTGCAGGCGGAGGGGGCGATCTGGGCGGCCTCCAGGACACGCTGGAGCTTCTCCGGCTCCACGGCTCTGGCTTCATCGTAGGCGCGGCAGCTCTGCCGCTGCTGTGCGATCTCCATAAAATCCATAAAAATCCTCCTCATTCCAAAAAAGGGACATCTTGCGATGTCCCTTTCGTTGTTTACTGTGCGGCGTTCAGATCCACATTGCCGATCAGGATGGCACTGTAATCGATCTCGGCGGGGTGCTTGGCCAGCACCTCCTGCAGGAACTCGTTGCCCTTCTCCACCATCATGTCGGACTCGGCAGTCAGATACCAGACCAGGTCGCTGCCCACGAAGTACATGATGTGGTAGCCATAGTCGGTCTTGACGATGCCGTAGTCGCCGTACTGGCGGCTGGCATCGAAGCACCAGGCCTCAAATTCGGGCACCATCTGACCCAGATAGACATCCTCGTACAGGCCGCCGTTGCTGCTGGAGCCGCCGTCCACGCTGTAGACCTGAGCCAGGACGCCGAAGGAATCCTCGTTGGCGTCGCCAGACAGCCACTCGTTCAGCACATCGTTGGCCTTCTTCTCAGCAGCAGCCCACTCAGCGTCGGAGTAGACAGTCGCACCGGACTCGTCGGTGGTGCCGCCCTCGGGGGCGATCAGGATGTGGCGCACGTCCACGTAGACCTCGTCGGACTTCTCCAGACCGTTCTCCAGATACTCGGCGGCGTGGGCATCGAAGTAGGCCTCCACGTCGGCATCGGTGACGGTGATGCCCTCCAGGGTATCACCGTAGTACATGTAGCCCAGGTAGTAGTTGTTCAGGTAGCTCAGGTAGCCCTCCAGGGTGGCGCCGGGGCCCATATCGCCCTGCACCATGGCCTCCGCGCTCTCATAGCCCATGCTGACGGCGTTGTCCGCAAGGCTCTCGGGCAGCTCCTCCAGGTAATCCACATACTCCTGCTCCAGCACATAGCCGTTGGCATTGGCATCATGGCACATGGCCTGGTAGTTGCACCAGGTATCCAGGGCGCTGTCCAGGAAATACTGCTGCCAGGTCATGGTGCCCTCCAGGCTCAGCTGGCGATCCATAGGCTGGGTGATGTCCAGACCGAACATGCTGGCGTAGCTGCCGTACTGGTTCAGGAAGTCGTAGACCTGCATCCAGTAGTAGACCTGGAGCTCGGCGTTGGTCAGCTTGGCATCGCCCATGGTGGCGACGACGGTGTCTGCAGCGGCGAGGAGCTCCTCGTCGTTGGCGAAGTAGGTGCCCTTGCAGGCCACGGTATTGGGATCGCCGTCGGCGGGGATGGTGGCCACGACGGCCTCGCCGGTCTCACCGGGCACGGTGGGAGCGGTGGTCTCGGCGGGCTCCTTGCCGCTGCCGCCTCCCATGACCAGGGCGATGACCACGGCGACGGCGGCCACAGCCAGGGTCACCAGCAGGGCGATCTTACCGGCACCCAGACCGATCTCCTTGGCCTCGGGGTTCTCTCCGCCGCAGACAGGGCAAAGGGTCACGCCCTTCTCCAGCTCATTCTGACAGTGTTTGCACTTCATTTTCTTTCCTCATTTCTCCGGATTTTCCGGTTTCATACCCGCTAAGTGTATCACGAATCCCACATAATTACAAGGACTCAATCGAACAATTCAGAAAACGTTTTCATTTCTTTTCCCGCCTCAACGCAATGCAAAATGCCCGCTTTTCGTGGAAAAGCGGGCAGACCCCCTCCGACCTCGCTTCGCTCGGCCACCTCCCCCATAAATGGGGGAGGCAAGGGGCAGCAGTCAATTCAGTTCAGTTCATCCAGATTCAGTGAAAAGGCGGGCAATGCTTCCCGCAGAAACCATTCCAGCTCAGGCCGCTCCATGGCGTGGATGGCAGCCAGGGTCTGTTTGGCGGCGGAGTCGAATTCGGCGTTTCCGGCCTTCTGCTCCTCGATGCATTTGATGTAGGCGGAGAGCTTGTCGGCTCCCTTGACGATGGGCTCCAGCTCCGGGTCGTCCTCCAGCACGTAGGGGGCGTAGTGCGCCCTCAGCTGGGGCGGCAGCATGTCCAGAAGCCGCTGGCCGTAGAGCCGCTCCACCCGCTTGTAGGCGGCCCGGATCTGGGGATCGTGGTACTTGATGGGGGTGGGCAGGTCGCCGGTGAGGATCTCCGAGGCGTCGTGGTACAGCGCCGCCGTGGCGCATCTATCGGGATCCGGCCCCTCCAGCCGGAGGATCTCCCGGCGGATCAGAGCCAGGGCATGGGCCAGCACCGCCACCTGGTGGCTGTGCTCCTGGATGTTCTCGGAGAAGGTGTTGCGCATCAGCCCCCAGCGGGTGATGTAGCGCATCCGACCCAGCAGCGCGTAAAATTCATTGGCCACAGCAAATTTCCTCTAACATGGGCCGCAGCCGGTCGGGCGTTTCGCAGAAATACCGTCCGCCCTCTTCTTCCAGGATTTCCCGATCCCGGAAGCCCCAGAGGACGCTGATGCAGGGCATGCCCGCATTTCTCGCGGTGCGGATGTCCACCTCGCTGTCGCCCACGTAGATGCACGTCTCCACGCCGATGGCCTTCATGGCCGCGAAGACCATATCGGGGGCGGGCTTGCGGGGGCAGGCCGCAGATTCTCCCAGGGCGTGGATGCCGGGGAAATACTGGGCGCAGAGGGTCTTGACGGCGGCATCGGGCTTGTTGGAGACGATGGCTATGGGCCATTCCTTACTCAAATCGGCCAACGCTTCCAGGATACCCGCGTAGGGCGCGGTCTTATTCTGGCAGTGGGAGCTGTAATACTCCTTATAATAGGCAAGCACCTCGTCCAGGTCGGGATCATCCGCCCGACCCGGCAGAGACATGCGAATCTGATTCCGTGCGCCGTTTCCCACGAAGGTTCGGATCTCTTCCAAGGTACGTTCAGGACAGCCGAAGTGCGCCAGGGCCACGTTGGTCGCATCCTTCAGATCCTCCAGGGTATTCAGCAGGGTGCCGTCCAGGTCGAATAAGATGCCGGTCTTCATCGGATACCTCCCCTGTTCTTCAGCAGCCGGATATCATCGCCCACGAAGGCTACCCGCCGGTAGCTGCCCCGGAGCCGGGAGGCGATCTGGGGATTGTACCGGCGCACCAGCTCCTCCTCGCTGAGATTCGTCGAGATGATGGTGGGTCGGTTCTCCAGGAGCCGGTCGTTGATGAGGCTGTACAGCGCCGCCGTCACGAACTGGCCCGGCAGCTCCGTGCCCAGATCGTCCACGATCAGCAGGTCGCATTCGTTGTATTTTGCCGCCGCACGGCGGTTTTCGTCATTCGCTTCAAAGCGGGCCTTCTCCAGGGCAGCGAACAGGTGTCCCGCGCTCTCGTAGACCACGCTGAAGCCCTGATCGGCCACGGTGCGGGCGATGCAGGCGGACAGGAAGGTCTTGCCCAGGCCCGTGTTGC
Organism: Oscillospiraceae bacterium; assembly: GCA_015067895.1. The sequence goes on from SVLP01000003.1 coordinate 95,866, forward strand.
CGGAGAAGAGCAGGTTGCCGGACTGACGGCCAAAGCTGAGGGCGTACCGGCGGCAGGTCTGGTAGGTCTTCTCCATGATGACCCGGGGGATGAATCCGGCGGGGGTGGGTCTGTCGAAATAGTAATCCAGCCGGAACTGGTCGAAGCTCTCCCGACCGGCGGACAGGAAGGTCAGCTCCTTCTTCTGCTCCTGACGGCAAAGCTCCGCCAGACAGTCGCACATGGTGCTGCCCACGTAGCCGGTGCCGGAGCAGATGGGGCAGATGGGCGTCTCGTCCAGGAAGCCGTCCTCGAACTGCTCCTCGATGATCCACTCCCGCTCCCGCTGGAGGGCCAGATTCTCCTCCTTTGCCTGATTCATGAGCTCCTCCGCATTGCCGCCGGCGAAGACTGCCCGGGCAGCCTTGGCCATGGTCAGGCGCAGCTGCCGGTCGATCTCCTTTAAGCGGGGCTGCTGCTCATAGGCGATGCGTAGATGTTCCCGGTTTTCCCGCTGGCGGTCGTCCCGGGCCTGGGCCAGCCGCTCTCTGGCGCGGCGAACCACTTCGGTGCTGTATGCCATGGCTTACTCCTCCTCCATCATTCTGCGGATGGCCTCCATCTCGTCGGGACTCAGCTCCCGGCGTTCCTGCTTGGGCTGGGCCTTGCTGTCGCCGGAGCGCACCTGCTCGGCGGTGTGGAGCCCGGCCTCGTGCCAGCGCTTGAGGATGCTGTTCATGTAAGGCCACTTCAGGCCGCCGGTATTGATGCAGGTGCGCTCATAGGCCATCAGGATGGACTCGTCATCGAAGCCCATCTCCGACCAGCTGTGGGCATACCGCTCCTCGGCGGCAGTGAGCCGGCGGCCATGGATCTGTAACAGATGCTTGATGTGATGCATCCTCGTGTTGTACTGGTTCTGGTTCTGGATGTAGGCGGCGGCCTCCTCCATGGTGTCGATGCCCTTCTCCGCCCAGGCGTAGGCCTCCTTCTCGATCATGCGAAGGCTGGGGGCCCGGTTCGTACCCTTCTGCCGCTGGCGATCCTTGCAGTAGTTGACCAGCACGGAGATCACATCGGGACTCAGCCCCAAATACCGGGTGAAGCTCAGCAGGATCTTCAGCTCCTCGGTGTTCAGGCTCTTACCCAACACCCGCTGCACCTCGCCGTAGAGGATGCGGAAGTCGAAATCCTGCTCCATGGCGCTGAGCACGTCGTTTTCGGTGTAATTGGGCCGCTCGCCCAGGGGGATGACTTGTCTTTTCGGCTCCTCCCACAGGCCCAGCTGCCGCAGCGTTGCCACGGCGCAGCTGATCCGGCCCGCGCTCATTTTCAGATTCTGCTCGGCCTCCTCGATCCGGTTGCCGCAGCTTATGTACAGATACACGATGGCCGCATCGGAGCTGGCCGTCGCAAGGAGCTTCCGGGCATGATCCCGGGAGATATTCACTTCGGTCACGTTCATACCCGTTTTCCTCTCTCTTTGTCAAGTTGGGTTATTATAACACACCTTCTGTGTGGAAACAAGCCAAAAAACTTTCCGGGAAGTTGAGAATTTTCCCGTCGGTTTTTGTCGGGTGACCGTATCTTGTGTCTGCCGCGCCACCCAGCCCCAACTTTCCCGGCGCTGTTCACAGAAGATTCACTTGTATTTTTTCCCACTAATCTGCTATACTATGTAACGAGCGGCTGATATCCGCCGCCCGACCCGTCGATCCGTTCCGGTACGGCGACAGACTTGACCGAAACCGGCAATGTACCCCACGTCGTCACGGGCGTTCATCAAACCGTTTTCCTGTCCGGAGCTATGATGCCCCGGCACAATTATATTTATACGGAGGAAATCCATGGAATCCATTCTCGCACTGCTCATCCCCGCCCTGCTGGCCATCCTGGTCATCAAGCTGTTCCTGTCCCAGGTCAAGCTGATCTGGAAAATCGCCATCAACTCCGCTTCCGGCTTTGCCTGCCTGTGGCTGCTGAACCTGGCCTCCGGCATCACCGGCTTTGTCTTTGAGATCAACTTCGTCACGGCCCTGCTGGTGGGCTTCCTGGGCATCCCCGGCATCCTGCTGCTGGTGCTGGGGCAGTTCATGGCGTAAAAAAATGCGTACTGCATCGTCAGTACGCATTTTTTCATTTAAATCGTCCCGCAGGGACACCTTCATTCGCGCAGCGAATTTCACATTGCACAGCAATATTTCACTGCGAAGCAATTTCACTTGCCGAAGGCAAATTTCATTGTGGCCGCTGCCGAAGCAGCGGCCACAAACATATTAGCCCTTGAAGTACTTCACAGCGGACTCGAACAGCTTCATGTCGAACTCGCCGGGGACATTCTTGTACAGGCCGAAGCCCTTACGCTCGGAGTGGCCCATCTTGCCGAAGACGCGGCCATCGGGAGAGGTGATGCCCTCGATGGCGAAGATGGAGCCGTTGGGATTGAAGCGGACGTCGGCAGTGGGCTGATCCAGCAGATCCACGTACTGGGTAGCGATCTGACCCTTGGCGGCCAGCTCACGGACAGTCTCCTCGCTGGCGAAGAAGCGGCCCTCGCCGTGGGAGATGGGCACGTTGAACACGTCGCCCACGTTGACGGAGCTCAGCCAGGGGCTCATGTTGGAGGCCACGCGGGTACGGACGATCCGGGACTGGTGACGGCCGATGACGTTGTAGGTCAGGGTGGGCATGTCGCAGTCGGAGTCGCAGATCTTGCCGTAGGGAACCAGACCCAGCTTCACCAGAGCCTGGAAGCCGTTGCAGATGCCCAGCATCAGGCCGTCCCGGTTCTCCAGCAGCTCGGTGACCTGCTCCTTCACCGCAGCGTTGCGGAAGAAGGCGGTAATGAACTTGCCGGAGCCGTCGGGCTCGTCGCCGCCGGAGAAGCCGCCGGGGATGAAGACCATCTGGCTTTCCTTCAGCTTGGCAGCGAACTCCTCGACGGAAGCAGAGATGGCGTCGGCGGTCAGGTTGCGGATGACGAAGATTTCAGCGTCCGCACCGGCGTCGGTCATAGCCTTGGCGGAGTCGTACTCGCAGTTGGTGCCGGGGAAGACGGGAATCAGAACCTTGGGCTTTGCCACCTTCACAGCGGGAGCCTTGCGGGTCTCGGTCTGGAAGGAAACAGTCTCGATGGGGGTCTTGACATCGGGGATGTTGCAGGGGAACACATCCTCCAGCTTGTTCTCGTAGGTCTGCAGCAGCTGATCCAGGGCCACAGACTCGCTGCCCTGACGCAGGACGGGAACAGCGGTAGTCTCGCCGATGGTCAGACCCACCTCGCCCTCGGCCATCTCCAGGACGAAGGAGCCGTAGCAGTGGCCGAACAGCTCGTCGGCGGAAACATCCGCAAACTCCACGCCAACACCGTTACCGAAGGCCATCTTCATGACGGCCTCGCCCACGCCGCCCATGCCGGGGGTGTAGGCGGCAACAGCCTTGCCGCTGCGCAGCAGCTCGGTGACGTAGTCGAACAGGCCCAGCAGGCTTTCGGACTCGGGCAGACCGTTGGCGTCGTACTCAGGCTTGAGCAGGCAGACCTTGTGGCCGGGAGCCTTGAACTCATTGGAGACGATGTTCTGCACCTTCTCGGTGGTAATTGCAAAGGAGACCAGAGTGGGAGGCACATCCAGATCCTCAAAGGTGCCGGACATGGAGTCCTTGCCGCCGATGGCGGCGATCTTCAGATCCATCTGGGCGTTGAAGGCACCCAGCAGGGCAGCCAGAGGCTGGCCCCAGCGCTTGGGATCCTGGCCCACACGCTGGAAGTACTCCTGGAAGGTCAGGTACACATCCTCGAACTTGGCGCCGGTGGCGATCAGCTTGGCGGCGGACTCCACAACGGCCAGATAAGCGCCGTGGTAGGGGCTGTGCTCGGTGATGAAGGGGTTGTAGCCCCAGGACATCACGGAGCAGTCATCGGTGTGACCCTTCTCCAGGCTGACCTTGTGAACCATGGCCTGGATAGGGGTGTGCTGATTCCGACCACCGAAGGGCATCAGGACGGTGCCCGCGCCGATGGTGGAGTCGAAGCGCTCGCTCAGGCCCCGCTTGGAGCAGGTGTTCAGGTCGGAAGCGATGCGCTCCATGTTCTCGGTGAAGGTGCCGGTGACCTCGACCTCGTACTCACTGGCAGGAGCCAGCTCAATGTTGATGTGCTTCTCGGCACCGTTGGAGTTCAGGAAGTCGCGGGAGACGTCGCAGATGGTGGCACCGTTCCAGTGCATCACCAGACGGTTGGTATCGGTGACGGTAGCAACGACGGTTGCTTCCAGGTTCTCGGTGGCGGCGATCTGAAGGAACCGGGGCACATTGTGCTCGGCAACGACGATGGCCATACGCTCCTGGGACTCGGCGATGGCCAGCTCGGTGCCGTCCAGGCCCTCGTACTTCTTGGGAACCTTGTTCAGGTCGATGTCCAGGCCGTCGGCCAGTTCGCCGATGGCGACGGAGACGCCGCCTGCGCCGAAGTCGTTGCAGCGCTTAATCATGACGGCAGCCTCGCCGTTGCGGAACAGGCGCTGGAGCTTTCTTTCCTCGGGGGCATTGCCCTTCTGAACCTCGGAGCCGCAGGTCTCGACAGACTGGACGTTATGGGCCTTGGAGGAGCCGGTGGCGCCGCCGATGCCGTCACGGCCGGTGCGGCCGCCCAGCAGGATGACCTTGTCGCCGGGGGCGGGGAAATCGGGCTTGGAGTGATCCTCGTGGACAGCACCCACGACGGCGCCGATCTCCATGCGCTTGGCGGCGTAGCCGGGGTGGTAGAGCTCATCGACCATGCCGGTGGCCAGGCCGATCTGGTTGCCGTAGGAGGAATAGCCTGCGGCGGCGGTGGTGACGATCTTGCGCTGGGGCAGCTTGCCGGCCAGAGTCTCGTCCACGGGCTTCAGGGGATCAGCAGCACCGGTGACGCGCATGGCACCGTAGACATAGGCGCGGGAGGCCAGGGGGTCACGGATGGCGCCGCCGATGCAGGTGGCTGCGCCGCCGAAGGGCTCGATCTCGGTGGGATGGTTGTGGGTCTCGTTCTTAAACAGCAGCAGCCAGGGCTGATCCTCGCCGTCGACGTTGACAGTCATGCGGACGGTGCAGGCGTTGATCTCCTCGGACTCATAGAGCTTCTCCAGCATGCCGTTCTTGCGCAGCCACTTACCGGCCAGGGTGCCGATGTCCATCAGGGTGATGGGCTTGGTGCGGCCCAGCTCAGCGCGGGTCTCGATGTACTCGTCGTAGGCACTCTGCAGCAGGGGGTCGGCAAAGGTCACATTGTCGATGATGGTGTTGAAGGTGGTGTGGCGGCAGTGGTCAGACCAGTAGGTGTCGATCATCCGGATCTCGGTGATGGTGGGATTGCGGCCCTCGGTCTTGAAGTAGCCCTGGCAGAACTCCAGGTCACCGGCATCCATGGCCAGGCCCAGATTCTTGGCCATAGCCTCCAGGCCTGCACGATCCAGCTCCAGGAAGCCCTCGACGGTGGCAACGGACTGGGGAATGTCATACTGCATCACCAGGGTCTCGGGCTTGGCCAGGGCGGCCTCCCGGCACTCCACAGGGTTGATGACATACTTGCGGATGGCGGCCAGCTCCTCGCCGGAGAGATCGCCGGTCAGCACATAGACCTTGGCGGTGCGAACCAGGGGACGCTCGCCCTGGGAGATGATCTGGATGCACTGGGCGGCGGAGTCGGCCCGCTGGTCGAACTGACCGGGCAGGGGCTCCACGGCGAAGACGATGCCCTCTGCATTCAGCTCAGAATAGGTGTTGTCCACCTGGGGCTCGGAGAAGACGTTGCGCACGGCGTTCTCGAAGAGCGCCTCGTCGATGTTCTCCACATCATAGCGGTTGATGACGCGGACGGACTCCAGGGCGGAGATCTGCAGGAACTCCTGGACATCCTTCAGCAGCTTGTCGGCCTCATGGGTCTGGCCGGGCTTCTTTTCAACAAAAATGCGGTAAACCATTCAGTTTCCTCCATATTTCTATAAACGCACCGATAGGGAACGCCGCAAATCGGCGTTCCCTCCGGTTAAACTTACTTCAGTGCCTTCAGGGCCCGCTGACCGATGTCGGAGCGGCGGTAGGCATTTTCAAACTGGACACCGTCGGCCAGACGGTAGGCTTCCTGGATGGCCTCGGGCAGGGATGCGGCAATGGCGGTGGTGCCGGTAACGCGGCCGCCGTTGGTGACCAGAACGGAGCCCGCCATCTTGGCACCTGCCACGTAAGTGCAGGCGGCGGCTTCGGCGGTCATGACCAGGGGGTAGCCCTTCTTGTAGGCCTCGGGATAGCCGTTGGAGGCGGTGATGACGCAGCAGGCATGCTTGTCCGCGAACTTGACCTCGGTCTCGGCCAGGGTGCCGTTGGTGCAGGACTGCATAACAGTCAGCAGGTCGCTCTCCAGCAGGGGCAGGACGACCTGAGTCTCGGGATCGCCGAAGCGGCAGTTGTACTCGATGACCTTGGGGCCGTCGGCGGTAATCATCAGGCCGAAGTACAGGCAGCCCTGGAAGGGACGGCTCTCGGCTGCCATGGCGTTGATGGTGGGCAGGAAGATCTCCTTCATGCACTCCTCGGCCACGGCATCGGTGTAGTAGGGGTTGGGGGCGATGGTGCCCATGCCGCCGGTGTTCAGACCCTCGTCGTTGTCGCGGGCCCGCTTGTGATCCATGGAAGAGACCATGGGCTTGACGGTCTTGCCGTCGGTGAAGGACAGCACGGAGACCTCGGGGCCCTCCAGGAACTCCTCGATGACCACGGTGGTGCCGGACTTGCCGAACTTGGCGTTTGCCATCATGTCGGTGACGGCCTCAACGGCCTCCTCGCGGGTCATTGCAATGATGACGCCCTTGCCCAGAGCCAGGCCGTCGGCCTTGACCACGGTGGGGATGGGAGCGGTCTTCAGGTACTCCAGAGCTTTGTCCAGCTCGGTGAAGATCTCATACCTGGCGGTGGGGATGCCGTACTTCTTCATCAGATCCTTGGAGAAGGCCTTGGAGCCCTCGATGATGGCAGCGTTGGCCTTGGGGCCGAAGCAGGGAATGCCCAGCTCGTTTAAGCGGTCAACGCAGCCCAGAACCAGAGGATCGTCAGGAGCGACCACGGCGTAGTCAACGTCATGCTCCTTGGCAAAAGCCACGATGCCGTCCAGATCGGTGGCACCAATGCCGGTGCAAATGGCCTCGGACTCCATAGCCCCGTTGCCGGGCAGCATCCAGACGGTCTCGACGGTGGGATTCTTCTTCAGAGAGCGGAGAATGGCGTGTTCACGGCCACCGCCGCCGATAAGCATAATGTTCATAAATAACCTCAATCTAAAGCTCTGTCATCCTGAGCGAGCGAAGCGAGTCGAAGGATCTTCGCACCTATGGGCTGCTGCGCAGTTGGGAAGTGCGAAGATTCTTCGACTCCGCTGCGCTCCGCTCAGAATGACATCTTTTTACTGCGGATTAATGATGGAAAAGTCTCATGCCGGTGAAGGCCATGACGATGTCGTTCTTGTCGCACTCAGCGATGACCAGGTCGTCACGGATGGAGCCGCCGGGCTCGGCGATGTACTTGACGCCGGAGGCGACACCGCGCTTGACGGAGTCGGGGAAGGGGAAGAAGGCATCGGAGCCCAGCGCGACGGCGTCACGGGAATCCAGCCAGGCCCGCTTCTCCTCAGCGGTCAGGGGCTCGGGACGGACGGTGAAGTAGTTCTGCCAGATACCCTCGGCGCAGACGTCCTCCTCGTTGCCGTTGATGTAGCCGTCGATGACGTTGTCACGGCCGGGGCGACCCAGGTCAGGGCGGAAGGGCAGAGCCAGGGTCTTGGGATGCTGACGCAGGAACCAGGTATCAGCCTTGCCGCCAGCCAGACGCACGCAGTGGACACGGCTCTGCTGACCGGCACCGACGCCGATGGCCTGGCCGTCGTAGGCGAAGCAGACGGAGTTGGACTGGGTGTACTTCAGGGTGATGAGGGACACGATCAGGTCGATCTTGGCGGACTCGGGCAGCTCCTTGTTGGCAGTGACGATGTTCTCCAGCAGATGCTCGCCGATCTTGAAGTTGTTCCGGCCCTGCTCGAAGGTGATGCCGAAGATCTGCTTGCGCTCCTGGGCGTCGGGGACGTAGTTGGGGTCGATCTTGACCACGTTGTAGCCGCCCTTGCGCTTGGCCTTCAGGATGGCCAGAGCCTCGTCGGTGTAGCCGGGGGCGATGACGCCGTCGGAGACCTCGGGGGCGATCAGCTTGGCGGTCAGCTCGTCGCAGACATCGGACAGGGCAACCCAGTCGCCGAAGGAGCACAGACGGTCAGCGCCGCGGGCGCGGACATAGGCGCAGGCCAGAGGGTTCTCGTCCAGCCCCTCCACATCCTCGACGAAGCAGGCCTTCTTCAGCTCCAGGGGCAGCACCTTGCCGACGGCGGCGGAGGTGGGGGAAACGTGCTTGAAGGAAGTGGCGCAGGGCATACCGGTGGCCTCTTTCAGCTCCTTGACCAGCTGCCAGGAGTTCAGGGCATCCATAAAGTTGATGTAGCCGGGACGGCCATTCAGGATCTCGATGGGCAGCTCGCTGCCGTCATGCATGTACAGGGATGCAGGCTTCTGATTGGGGTTGCAGCCATATTTCAGTTCAAAGTTCTTCATTTCAATAATCTCCGTTTTTAGATATAAGATATGAGATATAAGATATGAGATATTTCTGAGATACAGACTTATCTAATATCTCATATCTCTTATCTTGTATCTCTTTACCTGTCTTCAATCTTCGAAGGCAGGAATCAATTGTGCTTGTTGATGATGCGCTGCTCGACCTCGCGGGTGGCGATGTCGGTGTAGCGGACGAACAGGGAGATCTTGTTGTTCTCGTCCAGATTGGTCCACAGCTCCTCGGTGAAGGCATCGATGTCAGCGGGGATGGTGACCCGCTCGGGCTCGCCCTGGAAGGTGGGGATCACGGGATTGCCGTCGCAGACGTAGGTGTGCAGGAAGTGGCCCAGACCGGCGGTGGCGGGGTACTCCCAGAAGAAGCGGGCGCAGGCCTTGCCCTCGGGATCGGCGGCCTTCAGGATGGACATCTTGTAGGAGCCGTCGTTGGCCTGGATGCCGGAGATGCGGGGCGTCCAGTTGGGGCCGTCGTCCTCGAACTGACGGGTGCGCAGAGCGGCCTCCCAGCTCTCGCCACGGGCGGCAAACTCCCAGATGGTGTCGGTCTGGTCACCGTTGGTGACGATCAGGCCGTTGCCCAGCTCGCGAACGGGATGGTAGATGATGAGGTGGGGATCCTTCATCAGGGCGGGGTCATGAGCCTCGGTGCGGATGCCGTCGGGCTCCAGGCAGAACACGCGGTTGCGGGAGTTGACGGAGCGGCCCATGATGAAGTAGGCGGCGACGGCCTTGGTGCCGTCGGCGGTGACGCCCAGCACGATGCCGCGGCCGGGGTAGGTGTTGCCGTTCAGGCGCTCGGCCATGGTCTTGGTCTCGTAAACATTCATTGGTATTGCCTCCAAATTACTTAATGATGACGGTTCGACCGTCCACAGTGATCCGATTCTCGCAGAAGAGCTTGACCGCCTCGGGCAGGAGCTTCCACTCGGCCTGCTCCATGATGCGCTTCTGCAGTACCTCGGGGGTATCGTCGTGGCGAACCTCCACGCTTTTCTGGGCGATGATAGGGCCGCCGTCGCACTCGGCACTGACGAAATGAACCGTCGCGCCGGAGAGCTTGACACCGTATTTCAGTGCCTCCTCGTGAACCCGCAGGCCGTAGAAGCCCTGACCGCAGAAGGAGGGGATCAGCGCAGGATGGACATTCATAATGGCGTTGGGGTAGGCATCCACCAGCTCCTGGGTGAAGATAATCATGCATCCGGCCAGGACGACCAGATCGATGTCCAGCTTTTTCAGCAGCTCCACCAGCGCGATGGTCATGGCCTGATTGCTCTCAAATTCCTTTCGGGGCAGCACATAACCGGGGATCCCCGCATTGGCTGCCCGCTCCAGCGCATGGGCACCGGCCTTGGAGGAGATGACTGCGACGATCTCGCCGCCGCCCAGTTCTCCCCTGCCCTGTGCATCGATCAGGGCTTGCAGATTGGTGCCGCCGCCGGAGACCAGAACAGCAATTTTCTTTGCCATTACAGGATCACCTTCTCGTCGGACTCGACGATCTCACCGATGACATAGGCGGTCTCGCCGTTGGCAGTCAGGATCTCCAGGGACTTCTCCACCTGGTCAGCGGGAACCACGATGCTCATGCCAACGCCCATGTTGTAGGTGTTGAACATGTCACGCTCGGGGATGTTGCCCTCCTTGGCGATGACGTCGAAGATGGGCAGCACACGGACGGCGGACTTGTCGATCTTGGCACCCAGACCATCGGGGATGGAACGGGGAATGTTCTCGTAGAAGCCGCCGCCGGTGATGTGGGAGATGCCCTTCACATCCACCTGCTCCAGCAGAGCCAGGACGGACTTGACATAGATGCGGGTGGGAACCAGCAGGCTTTCTGCAACGGACTTGCCGCCCAGATCCTCGCGCCCCACGTACAGGGTGTCGGGATTCTGGTCGATGTTGAAGACCTTGCGGCACAGAGAGAAGCCGTTGGAGTGGATACCGGTGGAGGCCAGCGCGATGACAACGTCGCCGGCAGCCATGCGGGTGTTGTCGATGATCTTCTTCTTGTCCACGATGCCCACGGCAAAGCCGGCCAGGTCGTACTCCTCCACGGGCATCATACCGGGATGCTCGGCAGTCTCGCCGCCGATCAGAGCGGCACCGGACTGGACACAGCCCTCAGCCACGCCGCCGACGATCTCGGCGATCTTCTCGGGGATGTTCTTGCCGCAGGCGATGTAGTCCAGGAAGAACAGGGGCTTGGCGCCGCAGCAGATGATGTCGTTGACGCACATGGCCACGGCGTCGATGCCGATGGTGTCGTGCTTGTCCATCAGGATGGCCAGCTTCACCTTGGTGCCGCAGCCGTCGGTGCCGGAGACCAGGACGGGCTCCTCCATACCGGCCAGGGGCAGGCCGAAGCAGCCGCCGAAGCCGCCCACATCATCCAGACAGCCTTCATTGCGGGTGCGGGCGACATGCTTCTTCATCAGCTCCACAGCCCGGTAACCGGCGGTGATGTCAACACCGGCAGCAGCATAGCTGGCGGAGAAAGAATTCTTATGATCCATTATGATTAGCTCCTTTGTAGAGTTGGGTTTTTCCGAGTTGACAGTTGATAGTTGACAGTTTTCAGTCCGGGCAATTGTCAACTGATTCCAAAGACAGGTACAGCCCTTGTCCCCTTCCGGGGACAAGGGTTGCATTGGATAAACTTAGGCGAAGAACAGACCGTTCAGGGTCATGGGATCGATGTACTCGCCGTCCTTGTAGACGCGCATGTTGCCGGAGGCGACCTCGTCGATCAGCATCACGTTGCCCTCGGCATCGTAGCCGAACTCGAACTTGATGTCGTACAGCTCCAGGCCCTTCTCGGCCAGGTCGTCGGCGACGATCTTGGTGATGGCCTGGGTCTGAGCCTTCAGGGAGTCGTACTGCTCGGCGGTCATGACGCCCAGATCCACCAGACCGTCCTTGGTGACCAGGGGATCGCCCAGGGCATCGTTCTTGAAGGTGGTCTCGACGTAGTAGGGCAGATCCTGGCCCAGCTCGCAGTACTGGTTGTAGCGGCGGTAGAAGGAGCCCACGGCCTTGCGGCGGCAGATGACCTCCAGACCCTTGCCGAAGACCTTGGCGGGCAGGACTTCCATGGTGGTATTGGCCAGATCGGCGGAGACATAGTGGGTGCGGATGCCGGCGGCGTTGATCTTCTCGAAGTAGTAGATGGACATGCGCAGGTTGACGTCGCCCACGCCCTCGATGGTCAGGCCAACGGAGTTCTCGCCGGGATCGAACACGCCGTCCTTGCCGGTGCAGTCGTCCTTGAACAGCAGCAGGCAATTGCCGTTGGGCAGCTCATAAACGTTCTTGGTCTTGCCGGTGTACAGCAGCTTGAGATTTTCCATAGTAATTAACCTCTTTCAAATAAAAATTAAAGGTGGATAGACGGTTGAAAGATATGAGATATAAGATAGGAGATATTAGATATTCTTCATTTCAGTCCATCTCATATCCTATATCTCATATCTAAGTTTACTTGTTGAGTTCTGCCTGGAGGGCAGCGTCCTTCTTCAGGACGGTTGCAGCATCGCTTGCGCGCTTGGCGTCGAGCTTCTCAGCCAGCTCGGGCTCGGACACGGCGATGATCTGGGCAGCCAGCAGCGCGGCGTTGACACCGCCGTTGACAGCCACGGTAGCCACGGGGATGCCGGAGGGCATCTGCACGGTGGCGAGCAGCGCGTCCAGACCGTCCATCATGCCGCCCTTGCAGGGGATGCCGATGACGGGCAGAGTGGTATTGGCGGCGATGGCTCCGGCCAGATGGGCGGCCATACCGGCGGCGGCGATGATGCAGCCAAAGCCATTGGCGCGGGCGTTCAGGGCAAAGTCCCGGGCCTCCACGGGGGTGCGGTGGGCGGAGTAGATGTGCGTCTCATAGGGCACGCCCAGGGTATCGAGCATGTCCATAGCCTTGCGCAGGATGGGCAGATCGCTGTCGCTGCCCATGACGATTCCGACTTTCTTCATGTTGACCTCCTTAACAGTCAATAAAAATGCAACAGGGCACACCCGTCTATCGACAAGTGTGCCCAGACGGTCGGCCAAAACACAGCTTCGGTTTCCCCGGTGTCGCTTCACCTTGTTCCGTCAGTCACCCGAAGCCTTATTACGAGGTCATTCTAGCACAAAACTGCGCATTCGGCAAGGGGCGGGGATAAAATATTATGTATGAAGATTTTCCGACAGGTTTTGCAAAAATAGTCAAAAACGACAAGATTTTCCCGCCATTAGAATTTGCTGCGGATCCCATCGGCGCCTGCCTTTACGGCTGATCCCCACCCGGCGCCCAGAGCGTACGCCAGGTGCGCATATTCGTCCGCGCCACCGCGCACATGCGCTACCCTCCAGGCTCCCGCATCGCTTCCGGGAGCGATCAGACCACCAATTTGTGCAAAACGGCGGGCGTTTTCCACAGCACTTTCGTAGATGCGCCGGACAGCCGTTTCGTCAAAACGACCGCTGCCGCGGAGGTTGCCGATGGCGGACAGGGTCGGGCACCAGATGGTGCCGTGCTCCTTCATCGCCATCAAGGCATCCCCGTCCAGATAGGCCCCGTGCTCGACGGAATCGGCCCCCGCCGAAGCGGCTGTCTCCACCGTCCGGGCTCCGTTGGCATGGGCCATGACGGCGAAGCCCTCGGCATGGGCGATATGGATCAGCTCCCGGATCAGCTTTGGGTCAAGGCCCTCCTCGCTGAGGACACCAAACCGGTCGAAGTCCATGATGCCGGAGATCATGATTTTGATAAAATCCGCACCCTGACGGCGGCGCTCGGCCACCAGCGCGGCATATTCCTTCAAATCGTGGTATTTTTCCCCGATAAAGCCGCCGTAATGTCCGGAGCAGATGAGCGGAGCCAGCGGTGTACGGTACGTGATGCCCCACTCCCCTGCTTCCTCCCTGGCCGCAGCACCCACGCCCCATTTATCGCCGCCGTCGCGCAGATAGGTAAAGCCCGCATCAGCGTACGCCTTCAGCCGTTCACGAATCAAGGCACGATCCGGCTGCATCCGGTGCGTGTCGATGGCACCACGCCAGTCCGCGCCGTCCAGCACCATATGGATGTGACAATCTGCTTTCATACAATCTCTCCTCGTATTTCACTGTAGGGTGGGGGCATGACCCCACCGACCCAGTTAGACAACCGGCCCGCCAAACCAGAAGTGCCGGGTTCAATACTAATTCTTGGTTAAATGGTTTAAGAGCTTTCCGAGGATAAATTGTGCCAGAAAAGGCCGAGGACGACGGTGGGCTGTCGCCCACCTAGGACGAGAACGCACTATGGCGCAATTTAGACCGGGAAGAATGAAACAGTTTAATCAAGAGTTCGTACAAAGCTTCTGCTGTCATTGCGAGCCCGTAGGGCGCGGCAATCTCCCGGTACTGCGTCACAAATTTGTATATCGTACCGGGAGATCGCCGCGTCGCTTTGCTCCTCGCGATGACATGGAAGCTTTGAGCTGGTTCTTCTATTTGGAGCAGGTAGTCATCGAACCTGGTCGGCTGGGGGCAGTACCACCCACCCTACAGAGGATGGCAAAACAGTGGATAGCCCACAGCCGTAACTGTCAACTATCCACTGTCAACTATCGACTTACATCAGCACAGCTTTGCGCCTGCGGGGATGGCGTCGTCCACCATCAGCAGGTTCAGCTTCTCCTCACCGTTCTCGGTGTGGACGGCGGAGATCAGCATGCCGCAGGACTCCCGGCCCATCATCTTTCTGGGGGGCAGGTTGGTGATGGCCACCAGGGTCTTGCCGATCAGCTCCTCGGGCTTGTAGAACTTGGCGATGCCGGAGAGGATCTGGCGGTCGGTGCCGGTGCCGTCGTCCAGGGTAAACTGGAGCAGCTTGTCGGACTTCTTGACGTTCTTGCACTCCTTGACCTTCACGGCGCGGAAGTCGGACTTGCAGAAGGTGTCGAAGTCCACCTTCTCCTCGGAATAGGGCTCGATCTCAATGGCGGGAACGGCGGGAGCGGACATCTTGGCCTTCAGCTCCTCCAGGTAGGCAAGCTCCTTCTCCACATCCAGACGGGGGAACAGGACGGGGCCGACAGTGGTCGTCCAGACGGCCTTGTCGTCGGCGCAGTAGCACACGGCATCCAGGCCCCGGGCCTCAGCGGGCACGTTCAGCATGTTCAGGATCTTCTCGGCGGACTCGGGCATGAAGGGGGTAATCAGGATGGCGGCGATGCGGATGCACTCGCACAGGTTCTTCATGACGGTCAGCAGTCTGGGCTTGGTATCCTCGGACTTGGCCAGGATCCAGGGGGTGGTCTCGTCGATATACTTGTTGGCACGATCCAGCAGACGGAAGATCTCATTCAGGGCAACGGAGAACTGGAACTTGTCCATCTGAGCGGTGTACTTCTCGATGACATCCTGGGCCAGAGCCTTCAGCTCCTCATCCAGGGGTGCGCTCTCGCCGCCCTCGGCCAGGGAGCCTGCAAAATACTTCTGGTTCATGGCCACGGTGCGGGAAACCAGGTTGCCCAGGGTGTTGGCCAGGTCGGTGTTGATGGTACCCATCAGCAGCTCGTTGGTGAAGTTGCCGTCGGAGCCGAAGGGGAAGGTGCGCAGCAGGAAGAAGCGCAGGGCATCCACGCCGAACCGCTCGGACAGGATGTAGGGATCGACAACATTGCCCCGGGACTTGGACATCTTCTCGCCGTTGAAGTTCAGCCAGCCGTGGCCGTAGACCTTCTTGGGCAGGGGCAGCTCCAGGCTCATGAGCATGGCGGGCCAGATGATGGAGTGGAAGCGGACGATCTCCTTGCCCACGAAGTGGACATCGGCGGGCCAGAAGTCGTTCAGATCGGTATACTTGTCGTTCTCGAAGCCCAGGGCGGTCATGTAGTTGAACAGAGCATCGATCCAGACGTAGACCACGTGGCCGGGGTCAAAGTCCACGGGAACGCCCCAGGTGAAGCTGGTACGGGAGACGCACAGATCCTCCAGGCCGGGCTTGATGAAGTTGTTGACCATCTCGTTGACACGGCTGCGGGGCTCCAGGAAGTCGGTGTTCTCCAGCAGATCCTGGATCCGGTCAGCGTACTTGCTGAGCTTGAAGAAGTATGCCTCCTCCTCGGCGTCGTGAACCTCACGGCCGCAGTCGGGGCACTTGCCGTCGACCAGCTGGCTCTCCGTCCAGAAGGACTCGCAGGGAGTGCAGTACTTGCCCTTGTAGGAGCCCTTGTAGATGTCGCCGTTGTCGTACATCTTCTTGAAGATCTTCTGGATGGCGGCCACATGGTAGTCGTCGGTGGTGCGGATGAAGCGGTCGTAGCTGATGTTCATCAGCTTCCACAGATCCAGAACGCCCCGCTCGCCCAGGACGATGTTGTCCACGAACTGCTGGGGGGTGACACCGGCCTCCTTGGCCTTCTCCTCGATCTTCTGGCCGTGCTCATCGGTGCCGGTCAGGAACTTGACATTGTAGCCCTGGAGCCGCTTGTAGCGGGCCATGGCATCGGTGGCCACGGTGCAGTAGGCATGGCCGATATGCAGATTGGAGCTGGGATAATAGATGGGGGTGGTAATGTAGTAATTACCCTTGCATTTGGTGCACATTTATTGATTCCTCCTGATGTTCTGACCGGCGGCGGTGAAAGTGCTGAGTTCTGAGTGCTGAGTGCTGAATAAACGCAACCTTGCCGTAAAGCATCACTTCACTATGCACTCAGCACTCAGCATTCAGCACTATAACACTGCAGCCGGTGCAAAATAAATCGCCCCTGGAAAATCCAAGGGCGTAAAGATACGCGGTACCACCTTGTTTCGCATTGCGGTGCAATGCCTCTTTGACGCTGTGACGGGCGCACCCGGCGCGGCCTACCTATCGACCGCACGGCTCCGAGACCATGTTCCGCGCCCCTCGCCTGCCCCTTTCCAGCTGCCGGGGCTCTCTGTGAAGCTATCTGCGCGTACTCTTCTCTTCATCGCCTTTTGTGGGATTGTACGCCCTATTATAGCCACAAAGCAAGCATTTTGTCAACCATTATTTCCCGCAATTCCCAGGATCACCGCGTCCACGGGGAATTCCGGGCACAGTGTCCCTGCCCCCTCCCCTGCCGCCACCAGCACCACATCGCCGGTCTGGACACCCACAGGATCCAGCGCCGTCATCAGCGCATAGCCGCAGCGCACCTGGACGAACCGCTTTTCCGCCGCACCCGGCACACCCCGGCTCAGAGCCACCGCGCCGATCACCGTTCCGATCATCATACACATTCCACCTTTCGCCCCTATTGTGCCCCGATCCCGCCGGGCCATTCCGGGGCATATTCTGTTTTTTCTTGACGGACTGCGAAAGATATCCTGGAATTATCATAGTATACTAACTCTTGATTAAACTGTTTAATCAAGAGTTAGTATTAATCCCGCGTATTTATCTTGTCAAGTTAATTCAGCAGTGCGCCTTCCAGATCGGCCAGCATGGTGTCCAGTGCCTGGACGCCGCCGGTGGAGGTGTACCAGACGTTGGCGTGCTGGATGAAGTAGACGATCTTGCCATCCTTGTAGCAGTCCAGCTCCTTAATCAGGTCGTTCTCAATGACCTCACGGGCACCCAGGATCCCCTCGTCTGCAGCACCGGTAGCGGTGGAGCGATCCAGAACGAAGATGTACTCGGGGTTCAGATTGACAATGGTCTCCCAGGAAGCATCCTCACCGTGGGTAGCCTTTTCGATTTCGCCGACCGTCTCGCCCAGGTTGCTGCCGCCCAGCTCAGCAGCCAGGATGTTCAGCTGGCTCTGGGTGTCCATGATGCTCATAGCGTTGTTATTATACATAGCCAGCAGGATGTCATGGCCAGCCAGGACAGAATTCAGCGCATCAATTCTGGGCTGGAAGCCGTCGAACATGACGTCGACCTCAGCTTCCTTGCCAAAGATGGAAGCGATGGTCTGGGCATTGTATCTGGTGCTCTCCACCACGCCCTTTTCGTAGTCCACCGCCAGGTAGACAACAGGGGCGATGGCTTCCAGCTCTGCGTACATGGAGCTCAGACGGCCGCCGATGAAGATGATGTCAGGCTCGCAGATGGCGACCTGCTCCAGGTCAGCAGTCTTGACGCTGCCCAGATTCAGAATCGCGCCGTTGGAGTCGTCAGGGTTGTACTGGGTCAGGTACTCGATGGTGACCTTGGCAGAGCCGACGATGCGGCCGCCCAGGCCCAGGGCGTCAACGATGTCCAGAGCGGGCATGTCCAGAATGGCGATTCTCTGAGGATCGTAGGGAACCTCAATATCAGCCATCTCCTTGTTGGCGTTCAGGGCCTGAATGGTGATGGTTTCGGGCTTGGCAGCCTCAGTGTTCTCGGGAGTGGACTGTGCCGCAGGAGCGGTGGTCTCGGGTTCGGTGGTCTCAGCGGGGGCGTTGTCGCAGGCGGCCAGGCTCAGTGCCATGACCAGAACCAGCAGCAGAGAGATCATTTTCTTCATGTTGTTTGTTCTCCTTTTCATCATAAAAGTACGGAAAATTTTGCGCGGGGTTAATTACGGGATCAATAATATATCGTCAGCGGTCTGCCGCCCACATTCAGGATTTCGAAGTCTACATTGTAGATCTCCTTCAGGTTTTCCCTGGTCATGACTTCAGCCACAGGGCCGAATTTCGCGATCTTACCATCCAGGAAGGCGCAGATATAGTCAGAGTAGAAAGCGGCGTAGTTGATCTCATGAAGAACCAGGATGACGGTCTTGCCCAGCTCATCACAAAGCCGCCGGGCAATGCGCATCAGATTGGATGCGTGGTAGATATCCAGGTTGTTGGTGGGCTCATCCAGCAGGACATAGTCCGTATCCTGGGCGATGACCATGGCGATGTAGGCCCGCTGCCGCTGGCCGCCGGAAAGCTCGTCGATATACTGATCTTCGAAATCTTCCAGCTCCATGTAGCGAATGGCTTTATCGACCATATCATGATCTTCTTCCGTCAGACGACTTCCGGAGTAAGGGAAGCGGCCGAAGGACACCAGCTCCCGAACCGTCAGCTTCATCTGCACATGATTGTGCTGGGTCAGGATGGCAAGATGCTTGGCAAGCTCCCTGCTTTTCCATTTGCTGAGGTCTTCGCCCTCAAACTGGATCACACCGGCATCCCTGGCAACAAGGCGGGAGATCATACCCATGACGGTGGACTTGCCCGCACCATTGGGGCCGATCAGGGACAAAACCTTGCCCTTTGGCACTTCAAAGCTGACTTCATTGACAACAGTCTTGTGACCGTAGCTTTTGATCAAATCTTGTACGTTCATTTAGTACGCTCCTTTCTTGCTCAGCAGCAGCCAGAGGAAATAGACACCGCCTGCAATGGTGACAAAGGTGCTGACCGGAACGGTGAAATGGAAGATATGCTGTGAGATCAGCTGTCCGCCGATCAGGGCCAGCATACCCATCAGGCTCGCACCCACGATCAGGTGGGCGTGCTTATAGGTTTTCAGCACCTGCCGGGACAGATTCGCAACGATCAGTCCCAGGAAGGAAACCGGGCCAATGGTGGCTGTTGCCACCGCCATGCACAGAACCACACCAAACAGCAGCCTGCGGATCACATGGTCGTAATCCACGCCCAGATTGATGGCCTGATCCCGGCCCATGGTGATAACATCCAGCAGCTTCAGCTCTTTTCTCAGGATAAAAGCGATTGCCGCCAGGGCAATGACCGCAAAGGCAATGATCTCACCATTGACATTGTTAAAATCAGCAACCAGCGTTGTCAGCAATGCGTCATATTCATTTGGATCCATCACACGGATCATGGCGGACTGTGTGCTGCCAAACAAAGAGGACAGCACCGTGCCGATGAGCATAATGTAGAGAATGTTGTGTCCGGTTTTCTGGAACAGATACCAATAGATCAGCGTACCAACCACGCCCATGCTCACAAGATCCACGGCGAAGGACAGGTTGGCGTTGAGATACAGGCTGCTTCCTGTGCCGAACACGAACACTGCCGCCGTGTGGAGGAAGGAATAGATCGAGTTCATACCCAGCAGTGCCGGAGTCACGATCCGATTATGGACAATGGACTGAAAGATCAGCGTTGCCACACCGATGGAGATGGACGCGATGACCATGCAGACCAGAGTGGGAATTCTGAGACTTAAAATGTAATGGAAAAGCTTCGGCTTTTCCGGGTGGGAATGGATCAGCAGGTAGACCGCCACAGCAGCCGCAGCCGCAACTGCCAGGAAAACCAGCCTGATGGCATTCCTTCTGTGAATATTGACTTTTTTTGCTTTATGCATCGCCTGCCGCCTCCTTGGGATGCCCATGGTGCCGGTGGTGCCCGTGGTGATGATGACCGTGCCGATGATGACGGCCATGTCTCCCCAGACGGATCGCTTTCTTGCCGTGCTTCAGCTTGTACATCAGCATGGCAAGGAAGATCACGCTGCCCACAATGCCGACGATCAGTTCAATGGGTATTTCATAGGGAATGATGATCGATCTTGCAAGGATATCGCAGATCAGAACGAACAGTGCACCAAACAGCGCCGTATCAAGCAGCGTACCCCGGATCTTGTCACCCTTGAACAGAGCTACGAGGTTGGGAACGATCAGGCCGATATAGGAGATCTGACCCACGATCACGATGACGGATGCCGTGATGACGGATGCGATGGAAAGACCGAGAATCAGGATCAGGTTATAGTTGACCCCCAGATTCCTGGAGAAATCCTGTCCCATTCCAACGATGTTAAAGTGGTTGGCATAGAGAAAGGCCAGGATCACCAGAGGCACCACCAGATACACCAGCTCATAATTGCCCTGAATAATCAGCGCAAAGGAGCCGGAGAAGTAGGTATTCAGCTGCTGATTGATCTCCCACTGCCAGGAAATAAAATTGGTCACACCGCCGATGATATTGCCGAACATGATGCCGACCAGCGGCACAAGCACCGTATCCTTGACCTGAATCCTCTGGATGAAGAATACGAATGCCAGTGTACCCGCAACCGCCAGTGCGAAGGCGAACAGCGTCCGTACCCAGAGCCCCATGGTGGGGAAAAAGATCATGGCCAGGGCGATGCCGAACTGTGCCGACTGGATCGTGGCGCCTGTGGTGGGGGATACAAATTTGTTCATGCAAAGCTGCTGCATGATGAGTCCAGCCACACTCATGCCAATGCCGGTGCAGAGGATGGTAAGCAGGCGGGGGATTCGTGCCAACAAAAAGATCTTCAGCTCCATTCCCCCGGAGAGCAGTGCGCTAAGATTTATTTCGGTGGCACCGACGAACAGCGAAAACACCGATAGGATCGCAAGCAGGGCGGCGAGGATCACCGTACTCAGCCAACTCCTGCTGCGCAGCTTTTGAAACATACGTCTTACTGGAACTCCTTTCTCATGATAGTTAGTTATCGCTAACTTCCTGCGGCATTATATCAGATTCCATCGCCTTTTGCCACTCCCAAAGGGGCAAAAAAACACTCCAAACGGGAAAAGTTTGGAGTGCGGTTCTACTGCGGTGCGGATAGCTTCGTGTGACATCTCCTGTAGTCTCCGGGGGTGTCACCCATAACTGACTGAAATGCGGCAGAGAATTTGCTTGTGTTGCTGTACCCGAACGCATCTGCAATTTCTGTGATCGGTTTGTCTGTATGGATCAGCAGCTGGGCGGCAGTGTGCATTTTCTGCACCCGCATATAGGAGAAGATCGGCATACCGTACACGCCCTTAAAGGCATTTTTGAGGTGGGTATCAGAAACGCCAAATTCCTTTGAAAGCTCCGGGATGGTGATGTGCTGATCCATATGCCCGGAAAGATATGCTGCCACGGAGTTTGCCAGCTGTACCTGGGATTTGGGAAGCGCATACCGTGTCACTTCGTTTTTGTGGACATCGATCCCACTGAGTACCAGAAACAGCTCCATGATCTTCAGCTTGAAAAAGCCCTTCTTGATCTGCTCCGGTACCCGGTACAGCTCTGCAAAAATATGCTCAATGTAGCTTTCGCTTCGGATGATGTGGCTGTTGCTGTTGCCGCAAAGCCGTCTGGTCACCTCCAGCGGCTGGATATGGATATCCTCCATAAATCGGGAAAGCCACTGCCTGGCCACATCCTCCCGGATGCCGATGGTGATGCCATGATAGTGCCGCAGCGGAAAACGGAAGGAGCGCGCCGCGGTTTTTCGCAGGGCGATACAAAAATCACCGGGCATGAGATAGAAGTATTCCTCCTCAAATTCCTGCTCGATCCGCCCCTCCCGACAGTGATGGATCTCGATCATAGTTCCCTCCATGACATTGCCAAGATCAAAGCGATCCATATGCACAGAGCTGTAGACCAGCTCCACACCGGGAAACACCTCATACACGGTCAGCTCCGCATCACCCAGGTCATTGGCAAAGCGGTATTCTTTCTTTTCGATCGTCTGCATTTCGTTACCTCGCTGGTTTGGGCAGCATCAGACGCATTTCTGCTGCTCCTTCAGCAGCTGCTTCAATGCGCAGTAGGTTTCGGGGCTGAGGCTGTGCTCGATGGCGCAGGCATCCTTTGCTGCAGTCTGATGCGGCACCCCCAGCTCCAGCAGCAGATCCATCAGCAGTCTATGCTTGCTGAGCGTTTCTTCTGCGACGGCCCTGCCCTGTTCCGTGAGCGATACACAGTGGTGAACATCCATGGTGATGTCCCCGTTCTCCACCAGCCGTTTCAAATAGATGCATACCGTTGGGCGCTTGATCGCCAATGCATCAGCCAGATCCGCACCCCGAACCTCGCCTCTGGCCGATAAGCGATGGATGAGTTTGAGGTAATCCTCCCGTCGGGTCATTTTCTGTTTCATCATATTCCATCCTTAGTTGTTAGCAAAGACTAACTTATAATTGAAAAAGGAACGCTAACACCATCCAAGGAGTTAGCGTTCACTAACATCTATCCCAAAATAACACAGTTCTTACGGATTGTCAACAGCCATCCCGTAAGAAAATTGTCCCATTCATGGGAAACTGCTATAGGTGGTACGAATCATTGGCGAATCAACCGGCCACGGTAAGCCGTTCGATATCCCTTCTCTTGATCCACTGGTTCCAGTAGACGCTGGTGCATTTTTTATACTGGGCAAACTTTTTCTTTGCGGCGGCCTCGTCACCGTAGACCTTCCAGCAGCCCACGCATTTGCAGGTGCGGTTTTCCAGAAAGCCGCATACATCCTCCGGCGGATAACCCAGAAACAGGCCGATCTCGTGGGGGAACTCCCCTTCCAGCCGAAGCTTTTTTGCAAGCTGCCCGACGCATTTTTCGCAGCTGCCGGTGCAGTAGCCCCGCTTCTGAAGAATGTCTGCCGCCCTGGAATCGGACAGGTCAGAGGTCAGCCTTCCGGGGCGATAGACATAGATGAGTGCCTTTTCCTCGGAAAAACGAAGGGGAAGGATGCGTAGTCCCTTGCTTACCAGCTTTGCATTCGTTCGCCGGATAAAGGTGAGCAGCTTCTCCCGGTTCCGGCAGGGACAGGTGAACAGATTGGCGGTTTTGATCCCTGCCAGGGTAGGGGCACAGTGCCGAACCAGATACTCTTCTGACATGAGCGATCCTCCTTTCAAACCAGTAGTTAGCAATAGCTAACACCCGCTTCAAAGAAGCGGTTAGTGTTAACTAACCGCCAATATCATACACGGAGCGCTTCAATTTGTCAAGACCATTTTGGGACAGTTACCGGATTGACTTCCGGTTGGGCAGGTGCTAAAATGATGGTTGTTAGAGATAGCTAACAAGAACGGAGGAGCGAAGCGTGGAGAACGTTATCATCATGGGCATCCTTCTTGTGATCCTGCTCGGGGCGATCATCACCCTGGTCAGGAGAGCCGGGTGTAAGGGCTGCTGCGGCAGTGGCAGCGATTACAAGCCCCGCAAGAAGAAATTGACGAATGTCATTGCCACGAAAGTATTC
Source organism: Oscillospiraceae bacterium (assembly GCA_015067895.1). The sequence goes on from SVLP01000003.1 coordinate 119,401, forward strand.
GCGGTAGATGGTATGCACTGCGAAAAGTGCGCGGGCCGGGTGACGGAAGCGGTCAATGACATTCCCGGCGTCGCCGGTGTGGTAAATCTGAAAAAGGGGATCGTCACCGTGTCCTATGAACGGGAGGTTCCCGATGGACAGATCAGAGCCGCCATCGAGCGGGTGGGTTACACCGTAAAGGAGATCCAATAAAAAAGCTGCCGGTCACCCGGCAGCTTCAGCGTGTCGAAGAACCCTTGCCTCCCCTATTTATAGGGGAGGTGGGCCGGTGGGTACGGGCAAAGCCCGGAGCCACCGGGTCGGAGGGGTTCTGCACGCTTTTCTGCGAAAAGCGGGCATTTCCGAATATTTGCTTCGCAAATATTCGGACTCCCCCCGCCCTTCGGGCACCCCCCTCATAAATGCGGGGGGCAAGAAATCCACCTTTCTCGACAGTCTGAAGCTGCCGGTCACCCGGCAGCTTTTCCGTATTGCTTCATATGTGCCTTGATGGCATCCAAGGACTTGTCGCTGATGACATGCTCGATCCTGCAGGCATCCTCTGCGGCGGATTCCTCGTCAACACCCAATGCTTTCAGGGCCGCTGTGAGGATCGTGTGCCGCTCGTAAATCTTTTCTGCGGTGCTTTTACCCAGCTCGGTGAGCGTTAAAAAGCCATCATCATCCATTTCCAGATATCCGTCCTTCTTCAGCAGGCCCACCGCACGGCTGACACTGGGACGGGAATAGTTCAGAGCCTCAGCCACATCGACGCTGCGGACGTGGTCCTTCGTCAGGGAAAGGGTGTATATGGTTTCGAGATACATCTCAGCAGATTCGTGTAGAGACATGTCTGACCTCCAAAGATTAGTACAGGCTAATTCTATCATGCAGTCCATCAAATTGCAAGGACAGAAAAAATTCCCAAAGGGGCTTGACAAATGGAGGAAACGGCGTTATGATTGGCATGCGTTAGCGGTTGCTAACGTTTTTGCGGCTATGCAGTTAGCTGCCGCAAACCAATATCATGTTCAATCAGGTGATATATCATGAATCTATCTTGCGCAGAAGAAGGCAAGGAGTACACAGTGAAACGGATCGAAACAGAGGACGAAGAGCTGGACAGCTTTCTGTTTTCCCTGGGCTGCTATGCAGGCGAGCCCATCACGGTGATCTCCCGCCGCAGGGGCGGCTGTACCGTTTCCATCAAGGATGCCAGATACAACATCGACAATCAGCTGGCGGCTGCGATCATCATTTGATGATCCGCAGAGGGCAGTCAGCTGATTGCCTTTTGAGCATTTGTTAGCCGCGTCTAACAACCTCGTAATTCCACAGAATGATCTGTTAATTATTAAGGAGGAATCCAAACCATGAGAATTGCTTTTGCAGGCAATCCCAACTCCGGTAAGACCACCATGTACAATGCCCTGACCGGCCGCAATGAAAAGGTCGGCAACTGGGCGGGTGTTACCGTTGACAAGAAAGAGGCTCCCATCAAGAGAAGCTTTGCCGGTGAACAGGAACTGATCGCCGTGGACCTTCCCGGTGCCTACTCCATGTCTCCCTTCACTTCCGAAGAGAGCATCACCAGTTCCTATGTCAGGAACGAGCATCCCGATGCCATCATCAACATCGTCGATGCCACCAACCTGAGCCGCTCCCTGTTCTTCACCACTCAGCTGCTGGAGCTGGGCATCCCCGTGGTTGTCGCTCTGAACAAGCACGACATCAACACCAAAAAGGAAACCAATATTGATGTGGCTGCCCTGTCCAAAAAGCTGGGCTGTCCCGTCATCGATACCACCTCCACCACCGGCGAGGGTCTGGCGGAAGTCGTCAAGGCCGCTGCCGCTCTGAAGGGCCAGGGCCAGAAGGCTCCCTACAGCCAGGGCAATGTGGATCTGACCAGCAAGGATGCCGTTGTGGCTGCGGACAAGAAGCGCTTCGAGTTCGTCAACAAGATCGTCGCTTCCGTGGAGACCCGCAAAGTCCTGACCAGAAACAAGAATTTCCAGGATCAGATCGACGCAGTCCTGACCCACCCCATCGCGGGCATCCCCATCTTCGCTGCGATCATGTTCCTGGTGTTCCACATTTCCCAGTCCGACGGAAGCCTGGGTCTGGGCGTGTGGCTGGCGGATACTTTGGTTGGCTGGCTGGAGGCTTTCCAGGGATGGGTCGGCGAGCTGGTCTCCGGCGCTGCGCCCATTTTGCAGGCGCTGCTGGTTGACGGCATCATCGGCGGTGTGGCCGCGGTCGTCGGCTTCCTGCCTCTCGTGATGGTCATGTACTTCCTGATCGCTCTGCTGGAGGATTGCGGCTACATGGCCCGTGCCACCGTGGTTCTGGATCCCATCTTCAAGAAGGTTGGTCTCTCCGGTAAGTCCGTCATCCCCTTCGTCATCGGCACCGGCTGCGCCATCCCCGGCGTTATGGCCTGCCGCACCATCCGCAACGAGCGGGAACGCCGTGCCACCGCCATGCTGACCCCCTTCATGCCCTGCGGTGCCAAGCTGCCCGTCATCGCCCTGTTCGCCGGTGCCTTCTTTGAGGATGCTTCCTGGGTCGGTACGCTGATGTACTTCGTCGGCATCGTCCTGATTCTGCTGGGTGCTCTGCTGGTGAACAAGATCGCCGGTCACAAGAATCGCAAGTCCTTCTTCATCATCGAGCTGCCCGAATATAAGGTTCCCTCTCTGGGCCGTGCATTCAAGTCCATGTGCTCCCGGGGCTGGGCCTACATCGTCAAGGCCGGTACCGTGATCCTGGTCTGCAACACCGTTGTGCAGATCATGCAGACCTTCAACTGGTCCTTCCAGCCCACCGAGGTGGCTTCCGAGTCCATCCTGGCCACCATCGCTTCTCCCGTTGGCGTTCTGCTGGTTCCCATCGTGGGTGTGGCCTCCTGGCAGCTGGCTGCCGCAGCCGTCACCGGCTTCATCGCCAAGGAAAATGTCGTCGGCACCCTGGCCGTCTGCTTCGTGGGTCTGGAGAACCTGATCGACACCGAGGAGCTGGCGCTGATGGAAGGTGCAGGTGCTGAGGTCGCCGGTATCATGGCCATCACCAAGGTCGCCGCTCTGGCTTACCTGATGTTCAACCTGTATACTCCTCCCTGCTTCGCAGCTCTGGGTGCCATGAACTCCGAGATCAACGACCGCAAGTGGTTCTGGGGCGGTGTGGCCCTCCAGTTCGCCACCGGCTATTGCCTTGCTTACCTGGTCTATCAGATCGGCACCCTGATCACCACCGGCTCCGTCGGTGCAGGCTTCCTGCCCGGCCTGATCGTGGTCGCCGCCATCGTGGCTGTGATTGCTGCCCTGATCCGCAAGACCAACAAGTCTCTGGTGGCTGAATACGCACTGAAGAAGTGATTTTGCCTATGCAAAACTTCCTTGTTATTGCAATTGTAATTCTGATCCTTGGCTGGGCAATTCTTTATATCCGCCGGGAAAAGAAGAATGGTGTCAAGTGCATCGGCTGTCCCGACAGCAAGACCTGCTCCGGACATTGTGCCGGATGCTCCGGGAATTGCGGCGCAGATCACCATAAGCAAGGCCATTGAGCCTTTACCTCTCTTTCACAAAGGCGGTTCTCCGAAAGGAGAGCCGCTTTTGTCAATTCTTCTTTGATATTCAATTCTATTTCAAGCTTTTATGCTATACTGAATCTGATAGGAGGTGTTTCCGTGCGGATACTGCTGGTGGAAGATGAAAAAAGAATGGCCGAGGCTCTGTGTGAGCTCCTGCGGCTGGAAAAATATGAGGTGGATCATTTTGCCAACGGCCTGGACGGTCTGGCTGCCATCGAATCCGGGATCTATGACCTTGTGATTCTGGATGTGATGCTTCCCGGAATGAATGGCTATGACATCACAAAAATGGTTCGAAGCAAGGGAATCGGTACGCCCATTCTGATGCTTACCGCCAAGGGGGAGCTGGACGACAAGGTCACGGGGCTTGACAGCGGTGCAGACGATTATCTGACCAAGCCATTCATGACCAGAGAGCTTCTGGCACGGCTTCGGGCATTGGGGCGGCGCACTCTGGGCACTGCCGACGGGGTCCTTTCCTTTGGGGATATTGCCCTGGACACCGCTGCCCTCACCTTGACCTGTACGAGAAACGGCCAGAGTGTGCGGCTCAGTGAAAAGGAATATCACATTCTGGAATATTTCATCGCCAACAGCAGCCAGGTGCTGACCCGGGAGCAGCTGGCCCTGAAGATCTGGGGCTTTGACAGCGAAGCCGAATACAACAATGTGGAGGTCTATATGTCCTTCACCCGCAGGAAGCTCAGCTTTGTGGGCTCCGGAACAGAGATCAAGGCCGTGCGGGGTGTGGGATACGAATTGAGGTGGGACGGTGTTTAAGAGATCCAGAAGAAAGATCGTCGCCACGATCATGTCCACGCTGGTGCTGCTGTGGGTGGGTACCCTGGGGATCATCTACGCATCCAGCTATTTTGACATGAAGCGGCAGAACGAGCAGATGCTCCAGGCCCACGCCCAGATGTACACCCTTCCCCAACCCTTCGATCAAATGATGCCGCCCAACAGGCCCATGCCCGGCTTTGACCCGGAAGCACCGAGGTTCCGTCTTTCGGTCTTCTATACCGTTGCGATCTCCCATGATGGCAAGGTTCTTGAGATCAGGAACGGCGCAGCTGCGGTGTATTCCGATGCAGCTTTGGCACAAATGGCAAAGGAGATCCTTGCAGGCGGTGAAAGCACAGGATCACTGGAGGATCTGACCTTCCTGAAAACAGACAAGGGCGGCTACATTCTGGTTAGCTTTATGGACAACACCGTTGTCAATGAAAGTGCCATGACGCTGTTTCGGTATACGCTGATCTTCGGCGGTGCTGCGCTGATCCTGTTCTTCTTTCTGTCGGTGTTTCTGGCCAGGAAGATCGTTGCGCCCCTGGAGGAAAGCTATCAGAAGCAGCGGCAGTTCATCTCCGATGCCGGTCACGAGCTGAAAACCCCTGTCTCCGTGGTCAGTGCCAATGCTGAGCTTTTGTCCCGGCAGATCGGTGATAACCAATGGCTCCGGAATATTCAATATGAAAATGAACGCATGGGAATACTGGTGGGGCAGCTGCTGGATTTGGCCCGGACGGAGAATGTCACACCGCAGATGGAGCGCATTGACCTGAGCCGTCTGGTGGCCGGGGAGGCGCTCCCCTTTGAAAGCGTTGCCTTTGAGAAGGGTCTGGTACTGCATACCGATATTGCAAGCGGCATCTATATGGACGGAAACAGTACCCAGCTGAAGCAGCTGACCTCCATTCTGCTGGATAATGGGATCCGCCACAGTGCATCCGGCGGCGAGGTGCGCCTGACCCTGACCAGGGAGCATGGCATGGCTCAGCTTTGCGTCATCAACCCGGGCGATGAGATCCCCGCAGAATACAGGACTCGAATCTTTGAGCGGTTCTACCGCATGGATCCCGCCCGCAATGGCGAGGACAAGCATTACGGCCTGGGGCTTGCCATTGCGAAGGCCATCGTCAATGCCCACCACGGACAGATCGAGGTACTGTGCCATCACGGTCTGGTGGAGTTCCGGGCAGCACTCCCCATGGCGAAGGAAACGTAAACGATCTGTGACTTCAATCAAACTTCAAGCTTCCTCCTGTATCATGATCCCATCACGATACAGGAGGTTTTTTATGGCAATTCAAACCGTGTTTCAGCGGTATGAACTGAAGTATCTGCTGACCCTGGAGCAGAAGGAGAACCTGCTCCGGGCCATGGAGCCGCATATGACCCTGGACAGGTACGGCAGAACAACGATCCGAAATCTATATTACGATACGGACACCTATCTGTTGATCCGCCGTTCCATCGAGAAGCCTGCCTACAAGGAAAAGCTTCGGATCCGAAGCTACAGCCGGGCGAACCCGGACAGCCCGGTCTTTGTGGAGCTGAAGAAAAAATACAGATCCGTGGTCTATAAGCGGAGGATCTCCCTGCCCTATGCCGAAGCAGCCGCATGGCTTGCTGGAGAAGCGCATCCCCAAAAGCATACCCAAATCGCCAGCGAGATCGATTATTTCCTTGACTACTACGGTTCTTTGCATCCCACGGTCTTTCTCTCGTATGAGCGGGAGGCATATTTTGCAAACGACGGCTCGGATTTCCGTGTGACCTTTGACGATACCATCCTTTGCAGACAGGATGACTTATCTCTGGAATCCGATGCATCCGGAACGCCCATTCTTCCCGAAGGAACGGTGCTGATGGAGCTCAAATGCAGCGGCGGTATCCCGCTGTGGATGACCCATGTGCTGTCGGAGGAGAAGCTCTATAAGACATCCTTTTCCAAATATGGCACCGCCTATCGGATGCTGATTTTTCCCCAAACCCACGAGACAAACCCATATCATATGCTGGAGGTAGCCCATCATGCCTGAAACCATTTTCCGAGGACTATTTGATACCGACTTGACGGCGGTCATTTCCGTGACCGACTTTCTGCTCTGTCTGGGATGCTCCCTTGTGCTGGGACTGATCCTGGCCTTCGCCTATATACACCGCAGCCGCTATACCAAAAGCTTTGTCATCACCCTGGCCCTGCTGCCAGCGGTGGTCTGCGTGGTCATTATGCTGGTCAACGGCAACGTGGGAACCGGCGTTGCGGTGGCGGGAGCCTTCAGCCTGGTGCGCTTCCGCAGTGTTCCCGGCACCGCCAAGGAGATCTGCATGCTGTTCCTGGCCATGGGCACAGGCCTGATCGCCGGTATGGGCTATCTGGGCTTTGCGGTCGTGTTCACGCTGATGATGTGCGGGATGTTCGTCCTGTACAACCGTCTGGACTTCGGCACAAAGAAGAACACAGCCGTCTTCAAGACCTTGACCATCACCATCCCGGAGGATCTGGACTATTCCGGTGTCTTTGACGATATCTTTGCCGAATTCACCCGCAGCCACGAGCTGGTTCGGGTCAAGACCACCAACATGGGCAGTATGTTTAAGCTGACCTACAATGCGGAGCTGACGGATACGGCCCAGGAGAAAACGATGATCGACAGGCTCCGCTGCAGGAATGGCAACCTGGAGATCGTGGTGTCCCAGCAGGAAACTGTGGGGACGGAATTGTAACGGAGGGATGCGTATGCGAAAAACCATATCCATTTTCTTGATCCTGGCGCTTCTGCTTGCCGGATGCAGCAATACCGCCAGCCCGAAGGCTTCGGAGACGGGCAGCACACCGGCTCCGGAGGGCATTGCCAATCTTGGCGAAGAAACCGTCGGCGCGGAGCCAGTGCAGGCGGACTTTTCCCAAACCGACGAGGATATGTTCACCGAGCGGGACGGGAGAACCGCGTATGATGCAAGCGAAGCGGTGACCATCCAGCTCAGCGGCACGACCGCCGCCGCCAGCTCCGACAGCGTTCAGATCAATGGGTCTACGGTTATCATCAAAGAGGAGGCCACCTATGTGATTTCCGGCAGTCTCAATGGTATGCTGGTGGTGGACGCCCCGGATACCGCAAAGCTGCAGCTTGTGTTCAATGGTGTCGATATCACAAGCGAAAGCTCTGCGGCCCTGTACATTCTGGAAGCGGACAAGGTGTTTGTGACCCTCGCCGACGGTACGGAAAACACCCTCTCCAATGGCGGCAGCTTCGTGGCCATCGATGACAACAGCATCGACGGTGCACTGTTCTCCAAACAGGATCTGACCCTGAACGGCTCTGGCTCTCTGACGGTGACATCTCCGGTCGGACATGGCATCGTGTGCAAGGACGATCTGGTATTCACCGGCGGCAGCTATGTGGTGCATTCCGCCTCCCACGGGCTGGATGCCAACGACAGTGTGCGGATCGCAGCGGGCGACTTTACCGTCGATTCCGGCAAGGATGCCATCCACTGTGAAAACACCGATGACACCGCAAAGGGCTTTGTCTACATTTCCGGCGGCAGCATCAAAGCGGAAGCCGAGGGCGACGGCATCGCCGCAAGTGCCTATATGCAGATCAGGGGCGGCAGCTTCGATCTTCTTGTGGGCGGCGGCAGCGAAAACGGCAGCAAGGCCCAGTCCGACGGCTTCGGCGGCTTCATGAGCGGTGGTCACGGCAGCAGACCCGGCGATCTGTCCGAAAGCTCCGATGATTCGACGGAAGAAACCGGAACCAGCATGAAGGGTCTGAAGGCATCGAGCGGTCTGCTGATCTCCGGCGGCAGCTTTACCATTAATTCCGCAGACGATGCCATCCATTCGGATACCTCCCTCACCATCAACGGCGGTACCTTTGCCATTGCCTCCGGCGATGATGCCCTCCACGCAGAGGACACCCTGACCGTTACCGCAGGCGAGCTCGTCATTTCCGAAAGCTACGAAGGTCTGGAAGCCCTGCACATCGAGGTACAGGGCGGCAGCATTGATCTGACGGCCAGCGATGACGGCCTGAACGCCGCAGGCGGCACAGACCAGAGCGGCACCACCGGCGGACGGGACGGTATGTTCGGCGGCGGAAGGGGTGGAAGACCCGGCGGCGGCTTTGGCGGTATGTCCGGCAATTCGGACGGCAGCATCAAGATTTCCGGCGGTAATCTCCTGATCCATTCCTCCGGCGATGGTATCGATGCCAACGGAAGCCTGGAGATCAGCGGCGGCCATACCGTGGTGGTTGGCCCGACCCAGGGCGATACCGCAACATTGGACTATGATACCAGTGCAGTCATCACCGGCGGCACCTTCATCGGCACCGGTGCCGCAGGCATGGCCCAGACCTTCAGCGATTCTGAGCAGGGTGTGATCGCAGTGCAGGTGGGAAGCCAGGGCGCAGGCACACAGATCATCCTGAAGGATCAAAATGGGAATACCGTTCTTTCCCACACGCCCGAGCTGAGCTTTGCCGTGGTGATCCTCTCCTGCCCGGAGATGGTCAAGGGAGAAACCTATACCATCACCGTGGGCACACAATCCGGCAGCTTCGCAGCAAGCTGATCCTGTACATCTGCGCATCATACTGTGTCAAGAACTGAATGATTCATACGATGAAAGCTCGCCTGTGCAGACAGACGAGCTTTCTATTTTTATTCAACCAAGCCGTATTTGACCTTGATGCGGTCGAGCTTCTCCAGCATAGGCTCTGCGGCAATCAGAATAAAGATCACCGTTGCAGCGGCGTGGATCAGATCCATGGGCAGGCCCGACACATAATAAGCCTTGAGCATCTCCCAATTGATGGTTTGAGAATTGTACATCAGCGCAGCGGCGGGATTCATGATGCCGCCGTAGATGATGACAGCGGCAAACGCACCAAAGGCAGCCAAACTGCCACGGCTGCGGCGGAGCAGGCCTTTGCGGAACAGCACACCAGCCAGGAAGCCGATGATGCCCATGCTGAACATCTGCCAGGGCATCCAGGGGCCTTGGGAGAACAGGACATTGGACACCATCATGGTCACTGCGCCCACCAGGAAGCCGGTCTCACCGCCAAAGGCCACACCGGAGATGATGACCAATGCCAGCACCGGCTTGAACTGGGGCAGCATAAAGAAGGCAGACCGACCGGCGATTGCGATAGCGCACAGCACCGCAATGGTCACCAACTCTCTTGCCTTGGGCTTGCGGCTTTCAAACACCAGGAAAAAGGGCACCATGCATTCGATCAGCACCAGCATAGCGGTCACATTGTAATGCTGATTGCCCAGGTACATCACGCCGACAAAGATGGTCAGCGGGATACACAGCACGATCAGCACCGCTGCCACAAGGGTGCGTTTGCCAAGCTTTCGCTGATGCACAGGCGTTTGCAATATCGCAGACGGGGCACTTCTTCTGCCAATGGCGGCAACGAACACACCCAGCGCAGCAATCAGTACCAGGTACAAAATGAGCTGTTGTTCGCCGGTGACGCTGATACCTTTTTTACCAATAAGCGCAGACAAATCAGTGATACTGGTGGCATAGAAGAACACCAGCATTGCAACTGTCAGGGATACCCCGGCAAGGAGTTTTCTCCATAGGGTCAGCGGCTTGGGTTTGAAGTTGACCGCCGTTTCTTTCGGTTCGGGTAAAACAGCAGCTTCGGGAATTTCCGGCTCGGCAGGCAATTCTCCGCCGCAGCAGCCTATGATATCGGACACGGTTACCGCCTTTGGAATCAAGTGCCGTGCCATCCGGTTGGCCGGGGTGGTGTAGAAGCTGTTGCCGGAGAAGAACGCACGGGGTGTACCCTCTGCCACAATGCTGCCGTCAAAGAACAGGCCGCACTTGTGGGAGAACTCTGCGCAGAATGGCACATCATGGCTGACCATCAGAATGGTCACTCCCTGGGCGACCAATCTGCGGAGGATCAGCGCAAAGGTCACCTTGAATTCTGCGTCAAAGCCCTTTGTAGGCTCATCCAGTAATAGAATATCCGGCTGTGTCAAAAGCACCTTTGCCAAAGCGGTACGCTGCTGTTCGCCACCGGAAATGTCGTAAGGATGCCGGTCTAAAAACTCCCGCAGACCGCATAGCTCCGTGATCCGGGCAACCTCTGCGTCCTGCTTTTCCTTGGGGATCTTCTCTCCCCGGAACACCTCGTACAAATCCTCCCGGACAGTGCGTTTTACGAATAGGGTTTGAGGATTTTGCGGCAGGTGTCCCAGCTTTCCTTGCATACGAACATCGCCACGATAAGCAGACCGCAGTCCGGAGATCACTTTGAGTGTGGTGGATTTGCCCGCACCGTTGCCGCCCAGGATGGCATAGAACTCGCCCTTACGCAGCTTCAGGGAAAAGCCTTTCACCACATCTGGGCTATCCTTTTCGTAGCGGAACCACAAATCATCACATTCCAGCGTTACATCCTCCGGGTGCATCGGAGGATCATTTTCTGCCAAGGGCAGGAGCGCCTGTTCCTCTGCTCGCTGAGAAAGGAAAGTGCTGCCGTCTCGGACGGTCATAGGACAGCTAAGCTTCGTTTCTACCGCTGCCCACACCCGCATAGCGGTGGGCATAGCCAGAAACATGCCGCTGCCCTTGTCCTTTAACTGCAAGCCTACATTCTCCGGCTTGTCGTCACAGAGGATTGCGCCCTCGTTCATTACGATGACACGGGTGGCAAAGGGGAATGCTTCCTCTAACCGATGCTCCGTCAAAATGATTGTCGTACCCAGTTCCCGGTTGATCTTGCCCAGCAAGGCAAGGAAATCAGCGGCGGCAATGGGGTCAAGCTGTGCGGTCGGCTCGTCCAGCACCAGCACACCCGGCTGCATCGCCATGACAGAAGCAAGGCTCAGCAGCTGCTTCTGACCACCGGACAACTCCGTGACATTCTTATAAAACCAATTCTCAATGCCGAAGAAAGCAGCGATCTCCGCAACCCGGCGGCGAATGGTGGGGGTATCGTAGCCCAAGCTCTCCAGACCGAAGGCCAATTCGTGCCATACCTTATCGGTGACCACCTGGTTTTCCGGGGATTGGAGGACATAGCCGATCTGCTGTGCCTGCTCTCGCTGACTCATTTCAGTCAGTAACTTGCCTTGATACCGAATCTCACCGGAGAATCGTCCATGAGGAGTCAGGCAGGATTTCAAGTGCCGCAGAAGTGTGGATTTACCGCAGCCGGAGGGGCCGCAGAGGATCACAAACTCGCCCTGCTGAAGCCAAAAAGAGAGATTGCGAAGGGCTTTTTTCTCCCCCTCCGGGTATGTAAAATCTACATTTTTGAATGAATAGCTTTCCATTTATTTTCCTCTGCCCAGTTCAGCACCACGGGCATGATACAAAGGATGAAATATACAAACTGAAAAGAAAGGGTCATGGTATTTAGACCGATATAGCGAATGCTGGGGAAATACCGGAATCCAAAGGCAGACACGATCATTCCCGCCAGCAGGTAAAAGCCACAGAAACCCAAATAGAGCAGCGCCATCTTATCCCGGTCATCAAAGCGGTAGATGGAAAAGGCAGTGCGGCCCTTTAGTCCGTAGCCCCGGCTTTTCATGCTGTCAGCGGTTTCAATGGCATTTTCCAACGACCAAGTAACCATGATGGATAGTACCGTTATGGCAATTTTGGTGCGGTGCCAAAGGCTGCCCTCTGAAATATCTCTGCCAATGCTCCGCTGGGCATCCACTACACTGTCCATCTGTGCCTTGAATTTGGGGATAAACCGCAGGGTCATACTCAGCACCAGCGACATGGCCGGGATGATGCGCCCAAAGAGGTAGATAAACTTATCGGAGGTAATGACCCGATTAAAGTTCAGAAACCACAGCATCACGGTAGCGATCATGACACCGGAAGATAGCCCGTAGAGGATGCTCTCCAGGGTCAGCGGATTTCCTGTGGGGAAATACAGCAGAATGGTGATGCCCTCATGGCTGAAGGCAGGATTCATAAAGGCCGTCAGCAGCATGATGGGCAGGCACCATTTCAGCGTGAACAGCACCGCCTTCTTCCCCTCTGCCTGCACCGCATAAACGATGGCGCAGATCAGGGAGATCCCTTGCGCCAGAGGGTGGTTCAGTGCCATGGAAAAACCGATCACCAGGGTGAAATACAAAAAGTTCACTGTTGGGTGGTACTTTGCAAATCTATCCATAGTTAAAATAAGTTCTTTCCGCCCACATCGTTGCCCAGATCGCAGGTGTAGCGCCATTCTACTACATCGCCCTCTTGCAGCTGATAGCGGGAACAGCCGTAGTTGGGATACCAGCCGTTGACCCGGTACATCCAACCGGAGAGTGCACCGCAGTCGAACTCATACAGATTGTGGATGCCCTCGATATAGGCACTGTTGTAGATGGGCGTCCAGGAGGATTCCAGGTGGATGCCCTTTTCCTTGCAGACCCGCTGGAGGACATCGAACACGGATTCGCCCTCATAGAAGGTGACGGTTGTGGTGGCAAGGATCGTGCCGCCGGAGGGTACCATTTCCAGTTTGTCGGGATCCAGCTGATCCAGATTGTTCAAAATGGTGGAACACTCAATGGAGAAGGTGCAGGTATAGGTTTTGCCCTTGTCCACATCCTGATCCTCCGGCTCCACCGGCTTGGGCTTTCCTTCCGGGATGGGATCAGTAAGATATTTGTCCTTGCCGTCGGTGTAGACCTGGCTGCCGCTGTCGGTCACATCGGACAGATACTCGTCCTTGCTTTCCGTGGGCTCGGTGGTTGCTTCCGGTTCGGGGGCCGTGGTTTCCTCCTCCGGCAGCTCGTCAGGACGGATCACCAGCTCAGAATAGGAGCCGTCCAGTGTCATGTTCAGAATGGTGGTCTTGCTGCCCGTGAGGGACACGGAAGCGACCGCTGTATCATTTTGGAAGGCCGTGGCACTCTGCGCAGTCCATTCCTCGTCCAGATAGATGGAGAGCAGGGCAGAGAACCCAAAGGGCTCCGAATGGGCAAAGCGGCTTTGGATACTGCCGTCTGACCTTTTGCTGAGTTCCACCATCAGATTGATCTCCTTGGGCTCTGCAATATCGCTGCCGAAGATCGTCCACTCGTAGCGCAGCCCCTTCGATTCCCCGGTAAAAACCGCAATGGCGTTTTCCCTCTGTATTTGTTCGAGGATGCTCTCCTGAATCAAGCCGTCGTCCGGGATGGGAATGAAATCACTTAAGTTTACACTGCCGAAGCTCCCGCCGCAGCCGCACAGGGAGATCAATATGGTCAAAGCCAAAATAAGGCTGAATATTCTTTTCATCGTCAATCTCCAATCACGATTCTGCCGTTTTTCGTTTTCAATGTGCCCGTGGTCATGGCAAGGCTCTGCGCTTCATCGGATGCCGCAAACACCGCATCTTCTACAATCAAGTCAAGAACATCGCCGGGACGAACGCTGCCCCGGAGCCGGAATTTCAGCCGAAGGACAACATTGTAATCCTCCGCCAGAAGTTCCTTGGAAAATGCGTTTTTCCCGCCGGTCATGTCTAAATACATAATGTTGATAAGGCCGGTATCGTTGCTGTTTTGCACATTGCAGCTCCAATCCGGAAGCTGCTGACCATTGCTGCTTTCGCCGCTGAGGATGAAGATGTTGCCCTCCTCCACGCCGAGGAATTCCAGTCGGGAGGGATCAAAGCGGATGCTCATGCTCATGGCGGGATAGCGGGTCTCTCCCAGTGTGGAGACGGTCACATCCAAAGTGAACTCCGACCTTTCGGATGCAGACAGCTTCTGTGGTGTCTCCACGATCAGGGTGGGGACACCGGGATCGGAGCCGCTGCAACGGGACAGCAGCAAAATCACCGCCAGCAGAACAAGGGCTCCCGGAACCCACCATCGGTATTTTTTCAGATTCTTCATGGACACACTCCTTTGCAAAGGGCTGGGAGGGAGTCCCTCCCAGCCACGGATCGATTACCGGTTGGTGGTGATGGTTGCGGCCTTGGTCACAACGCCGTACTCGCTGCCGCTGACGAACTTCTCCACGATGCCCAGGGCATCGAAGGTGTTGATGCGGCTGTCGCCGTTGACGTTCATGGTCAGAATGCCGTCCTCGTCAGGGGCCGCGCCCTTGCGCAGCCAGGCATCCACAGCGGCCAGTGCATCCTGGGCGTTGAGGATGCCGTCGCCGTTGCTGTCGCCGAAGGTGATGACGGGGGCATTGCCGCCGGGGATGGTGAAATACAGATCATTGACGAAATGCTCCATGGGGATGGCGGCATCCACCAGAGCCACATAGGTGGAAACACCGGTCTTTTCGCTGATCTCTGCGCTGTACTTAAATTCCACAGCATGGGTGCCGTCGCTGTAGCGGAGCTTGGTGCCGCCGGAGATGCCGGTGACGGCGACCGCCACGGCCTTTTTCGTGGCGGGGATCAGATCCATATCGTCGCCGGTGTACAGGCACACGGCGCTGAAGGAGATGCCCTCGACCACAGTCACAGTGCCCTTGGCATTTTCGGTGTTCACCACGATCATGGCTGCCTCGTCGGCGGAATCGGAGCTGAGCTTCACGGACATGCCGGAGATGGCAATGTCCAGCTTGCTGCCGCCGGCGGCATCGGCCTTAAAGGAGATGGTGAACAGCTCTGCGGGGAAATCCTCGCCGCTGACGGTCAGAGTGGTATTCTCGTTGGCATCGAAGTAAACCACACGGAGCTTGCCGGTTTCCGCTTCCAGATTCCATAGAACCTCGCCGCCGCTGAGCCGGTCACCGGCGGTCACATCGGTGACCGTCACACCATCGGGCACATTCACGATGAAATCAATGAGCTTGTAGCCAGCCTCGTTGTCCCACTGATTTATGCTGACAATGGCGCTGAAGCTGTCGCCCTCGTTGATCTTCTCCGGCAGACCCAGGATCGCAGTCATTTCATCGGCTTCGGGAGCGGTGTCAAAGGTCATATCGGAGTAGTCATACAGAGCAGCCTTGCCCTTGACAAAGCGGTCATAGGCAACAAGTCCGTAGCAGCCCTGATCCGTACCCATGGCATTTGCGCCTGCGCCGATGATGTGCTGGAACATGGCTTCCTCTTCCACGTAATGGGCCAGCAGACCGTCCACAACGGAGCTGCCGTTCTTGATGAAGCGGGGGTCGGTATCGGGGTTGATGCCCCAGGCGGTGCAGCCAATGATGACCCAGGCGCAGCTTTCGGAGCATTCCGCACCGCCGGAAGCGAAGGTGCCGTTGTCGTGCTGCAGGCCGGACAGACAGGCAATCGCCTCGGCACAGGCCTGGGCAACAGCCGCCTGATCCCGGTAGGGATACAGGGCAGTCAGTGCCATGCCGGTGATGTCGGGATCGGATGCGTAGGTCTTGTTCGCCATCAAAGACCAGCCGCCGTCATCGTGCTGTGCGGCAACGATGGCATCCACGCACTGCTGGCGGATGGTGGGATCGGTGGTTTCGTAATTGTTGGAGTCCAGAGCGATCAGTGCCCAGATGGGGCCGTTGATGCCCTGCTTCTTGATCCAGCTGAAGCCGTTGGCGCTGTAAGCCTCCACCAGATCCCAGTCACCGACGGAGGTAGCGTCCTTGCCGATGGCAGACAGAGCCACGATCAGACGGGAGTTGTCGGTGGACTTGCTCTTGTGCAGCGCACCATGGAGATCGACAGAGGCTGCGGTGGTGTTCACGGTTTCCACAATGCGGTCATAGTAGTCGGTGAAGTAAGCATTGTCCTTGGCATAATAGCCGCCGCGGGCCAGGCCGAAGACCGTCCACTCGCCTGCGGTGGTGCCGAAAGCAGGTTCCGTGACCGTGGCGGCCATCTGCGCCATGGTGGCGTTCAGCACGGCGGACACATCCTGGGGCTGGCGGGGTTCTTCGGGTTGCTCTTGCGCTGTTACCGTGATGGTGGCATAAGCAGGAGAGGACACGATGTTTTCGGGGTCTGCATCGATGCCATAAGCTCCCTCGCACCACAGATAGTAGGTGCCTGCCCGGTCAAAGGTAATGGATGCGCAGCCGCTGTCATCGGTGGTGACGGTGCCATCGGCGGTACCGAAGGCCGCACCGTAGGAGAGCGCATAACCGCTTTCTGCTGCAAGAACCGCAGAGCCATCTGCCATATTGGAGTAAGAGCGCAGCAGCTTTACATCCACAGCTTCACCGGCCTTAGCGGTATAGCTGTGGACAAAGCCATCGTTTTCATCGGCAAAGAGATGGAACCCGGCGGCACTGTCCCACAGGAAGGCGAAGCTGGTGAAGCTGGCGATGTCGATAAAGTCTCCGGCTTCCAGAACGATGTGGTCAGAGGTTGCGCCCACGGCAAAGGAGGAACCCTCGGACAGCGCCTCATCAATGGGGAACTCGCCGTTGAGGAAGTAGTTGAGGTTCTCGGTAAAGCCGAAGATGCCGCCTGCGAAGTAGGAGCTGCCTGGGCCGCCGGTGAAGTTGACATCGCTCCAATCGCCGCCGTAGATGTTTTCGTGGGCGTAGATCACCAGCTGCAAGGCGGTGGTTTCATAATTGCCGTCCCCATCCGGGTCGTACAGATACTCACTCAGG